>CBDCNU010000018.1:0-105715 GCA_965219475.1 Opitutales bacterium
GCGACGCTTTAGCCCCGCGCCTTTTTCCGCCGCTTCCGCCCGGTCTGCATACTTACAGGAGCGGGGGCATTCCTGTCCGCCATTTTACCTCAAAAAGGGAGAAGAATTTGAATTGGGAGGGATTAACCACAAAAAGCGCAAAAGGCTCAAAAAGATAGGGGAGAGAAATTGACTCTCGCAAAGCGCACAAAGCAACGCAAAGACTAGGGAAAGGCACATCCGCCTTCGCCGCGTGGCGGGCTACGGCGTGACAAGGAAGGCACAAAGGGTGAGAAGGGGATTAACCACGGATTTCACGGATTGGCACGGATGGCCCTCAATCGTGATCGTGACCTTGATCGAAAGCAAATTTGACTCTCGCAAACAGCGCAGAGCAACGCAAAGAGGGAGAAGAAAGGCTGGAAGAATAACGGAGGGGGACATTCCCTGTCTGCGTGCGGTGGCGCAGTGCTGGGCATAAAGGCTTTGCCGTCAGGCTGACCATGCAGATTCGTTAAACAGACGAGCAGCGCCAATCCAGGAAGAAAGGATTGGATTTTAAATTGGACTCTGTGAAACCTCAGCTCCACAAACGATCCCAGGAACGTATTTCGTTCCACTCAGGGGTCGGCGCAAAGAGCTTCTCGCCTTCAACGAGGAATTCCTTGACCACTTCCTCGTTGAGTTCCACACCCAGACCCGGCGTTTCCGGCACATTGACATAACCGTCCTGCACGATTGGTTTTTCTATTCCAGTCACCAGGTCTTCCCACTTTTCCTTGTCCACTGCATGGTGTTCCAACCACATGAAGTTCTCGGTGGCCGCGGCACTGTGCACGCAACCCAGGAAGGAAACGGGACCTGCTGCGTGGTGGTGCATAAAGCCAATGCCGTGCGCGGAAGCATAGTCTCCGATTTTCTTGGTTTCGAGGATTCCTCCTGCAGTGTTCGGATCCGGATGCACGATGTCCACCGCATGGTTGTCAATCAGCTCCTTGAAGCCGTTCTCCAGCATGTAAATATCTTCACCGGTCTGAGTAGGGGTGGTGGTGGACGCGGTGATTTCCCGCCATTGCTTGGTTTCCTTCCAGGGAATTAGGTCCTCCAGGTAGGCCAGGGTATAGGGCTCGGTGGCCTTGGCGATTTTGATGGACTCGTTGAGCCCAAAGTGTCCCCAGTGGTCCGTACCCATGGGAATCTCATAACCGATCTTGGAACGCATTATGTCGAGAAACTCCATGAGTTTGTCGATACCCTTGTCGGTGATCTGGGTCCGAGTGAATGGGTGTTTCGTCAAACGGTAGCTGCGGTATTCGCTCTCCCAGGGAGTATCGTCGCCGTAGGGAGAATTGATGAGTGCTCCGGGTATATCTTTTATCAATCCGATTCCGATATCCATCTTCAGGGCCGTGTAGCCCATATCGATGCGTTTCTGCATGCGCTCGGCATATTCATGTGGATCGGAGGAGACGGAGGTGTCGCAGTAAAGACGCACCTTGTCCCGGTATTTCCCTCCTAGTAATTGATAAACGGGTACGCCATAAGCCTTGCCCACAATATCCCACAAAGCCATTTCCACCCCGGATACCCCGCCACCCTGGCGGGCATGGTGACCGAACTGGCTGATCTTCTTGAACAGTCTCTCCACGTTGCAGGGATTTTCCCCAAGCAGGCGGCTCTTGAGAAACAGTGCGTATTCCTTGGCCGCACCATCGCGAACGTCGCCGTGGCCTATAATGCCCTGGTTGGTGTAGATCCGCACAATCGGGGTACGGAATACCACGCCGGAGATCTCGGCAATGCGCATATCCGTGATCTTCAGCTTGGAGGGCGCTGAATTTCGGTTCACATGCTGGGTTGCGTAAGCGATCTGATCCTCGATCGGTGCGGCGGTCATGCCGGCTAGGCTCAATCCACCGAGACCGGCGGCTTTGAGGAATTTACGACGACTTTTTCCTGGGGTAGAGGGAATGCTCATATTTTATTATGGGTTGTTAGTTGAATCCAAGAAACTTAAGTTAAGATTTCCAGGCCTCGGTGGCAAACTTGTTTACTGATAGGAATTCGCCATTTGGAGGCGAAGCCTCAGTGGTGGGAGTTATTTCCATCTGTTTTGATATCTAAGTCCGTGAATGAAATTTCGTGCGAAATGAGCGTACGCCCTAGTGGATCGGTTGCTTCCGGAATACATCCGCACCAACAACCTGCGACAATGTGGCCTAGGATTCTTAACCGATTAGACATTTCCGCTTACTCCTCGTCTTCGGACGGAGGTTCCAGGCCCAGCTTCTTCAGTTCGGCATCCCGCCAGTCCTCGTATTCTTTGATCAACTTGGGATCGCGTGGGCGTGGATAAAGTTCGCTGGATTTATACTTCCCGGTGGCAAACTTGGCTTTTGTCCAGACATCGTGCAGTTCTGTGATTTTGGATCTGCGCGCTACCTCGGCGATAATGGATGCAGGAACAAAGGTGAGTCCTTCCCGGTCGCCCACAACGATGTCACCCGGCATCACCGTCGTTTGACCGATTTGGATGGGTACATTGATGCCGGTAAGCATGACATCCCTGAGCGCACTGACGTGAAAACCGCGAACGTAACCGGGCATCCCTTGAGGGATGATTCCATCGAGGTCTCGAATGGCCCCATTGATCACAAAACCATTGCCGGTAGCTGCGTATACGGCAGCGGCCAGATTGTCGCCGACCATGGTTCCGTTTTCAATTTTTTCGAACAGGTCGACCACCAGAACATCCCCGGGTTGCAGCAAATTGAGTACTCGCTGGTTCGCAGGGACAGGTTTCCCTTCTCCCGGATTGGCATCGGCTTCGATGATGTCATTTACGTCTGGGCGTACGGGCATAAATTGTGCCGTGAATACCCGACCGACCAGTTTCTTTTCCGGCTGAAGCAGTTTCCAGCCATCTACCCACTGGTGTTCATACCCCGCTCGCCGCAGGGGCCCCCAAAGCATTTCTGATGAGGAATTTTTTAGAGCCTCCACGTACTTGTCTGGTACATTAGGGCGGCCATCTTCGAAGCGCTCCCAGGGAGATGCTGCCGTGTATTTGATTAGGTCTTCTTTGGAGAAACCGCTGAGTTGAGCCAGGGAATACGACGTGCTGACGCAAAACGCCAGAAGTGCGATGAGTAGACGGATAGGGGTTGTTTGCATGATACGATTCAGGATTGGAAGACTTTCCGGTCTTTCGAATCTCAGTATGAGTTTATGATATTAGTAAGGGAAAAAGGCTTCGTCGATGGTCATCCCGCGCACATCGATTTGTTTGAGATCGGATTATCTCTGCGGGAATAGAGGATTTGGTTTGGAATAGGAGCCCGGAACCCATGGGAATTTCTTTTCTATATCATCGATTACTTCCACTCCGAATCCCGGTTTATCTGGCAGATCCATGTAACCATTTTCTACAACATATGGTTCCTTGAATACACCCTCTAAGAGTGGATTATAGGTCATGTTTAGTTCAAGCATATGACGATTAGGAATTCCGGCGGTAAAGTGTGCATTCGCCATAGTTGTCAGTCCGCCGTGCCAGTTGTGAGGACAATGGAGCATCCCGTTGAGGTGCGCGATACGGGAAATATACCAGTTTTCAGTAATGCCGGTGACATTGCAATCACTCTGAATGATATCTATGGCATTCCAGTCGATCCATTGCTTTGCTTCAAATCTTGTTTTAAAAATTTCACCGCTTGAAACCATGACTTTCGAAAGCGCTTCATTAACTTTTATGTTACTTTCAATATCGCCAAAACGTTCAAACCAGTAAAAATCCAACTCGTCAATGGCCGGACAAAATACATTGATAATCTCTTCCATTGTCACTCCGGTTGCATTCATTGTTTCATGCATCAGTCTGAAATCGGGTTCGACTGCTTCACGTAGTCTTTGCAAGATTGGAATGTATTTTTTTAACGTCATTTTACCGTATTCCCAGTTCGTCCCGGTTCGGAATTTCATGCCGATATAACCCTGCTCTTTATAACCGAGTGCTTCCTCGATGAGCCCCTCTTCGCCGTTATTGTGCCATTCATGATAATCACCTCCACTTGCATAAAGCAATATATGAGGATCCGGCTCATTATCAGTAGCAAGCAGCTTATACACCGGCATATTCTTAGGCTTGCCGATAATATCCCATAAGGCACAATCGACACCGGCCCAGGGGGCTCTACCGTTCCAACGATCTGCATCTCCACACGTCAGGAGCTCAGTATCAAAGGGATTTTTACCAATAAGTGTGGGTGTGATGAACTCATCTGTGTACTTTTTATATTCTGTCGGGTCTGGCATACGGAGTTCCCTCGCCAATACCTACAATTCCCTGGTCGGTGAACACTTCTGTGAGGCAACCGTCAGTTTTCCAGACAATATAGTTTCCACTGCGCCATAGATTTCCCTTAGGGTCTTCATAGGAAATTGGAGTAACCCTGACATCGGTAATTTTAATGTTTTCTCGTTCAATTCCTTCGAGTGGATGGTTCCTTTTTCCCAAACCTTTGGATGAGGCAGCTTTGTCCTCGATTGCACAGCTGGTACCGAGGAATGCAGCGCTTCCACTAGCTGCTGCTGTAGTCAAAAATGAACGTCGGGTAATGTGTTTCATGAGTGATGTGGTTGGTGGTTTTCGGTCCGGAGAGGAATAGTCTATAGCGTATAAGGAGGTAGTGTCCGGAATCTATCGCACTCTTAGTTTAGGGGCCTGTTGAAGGTTGGGGAATTTCCTAATTCGATAAAGGGGTAAAAGTCAGATAATAATTGTCTGTTTGGTGGCTCGATCTTATCAAACACCCCAGACCATTGCAATGAAATGAATATGTCGAATCTGATGAAAGATCATTGATAAAGGATGATGGATACGTAGAAGCAGATGCATGTAATCTAAAATCGGTAGTGCCTCGCTGGATACGCTTCATTGCTCCTTGTGTGTGGGAATGAAGGCATTCACGTCATTCAACCAATCTTCCATTTTTGTTCTTAGTCGGGTGAGTACTTCGGGCTGTTTCGCGGCCATGTTTTGTGACTCACCGATGTCGTCCTTCAGGTTGTATAGTTCGCGGCAAAATTGGCGATGCGTTTGCAGCCGGTGAGGCCGCCGGCGTAGACGAGGTCAGGATGGAGAATGTCGGCGGTTTGCGTTTCGAGGAAGGGTTTGAAGCCGGCGACTAGCTTGAGCTTTTCGCCGACCAGCAGAGGCGTGCGGCAGACGCGCTTGAGGGCCAGCCAGGATTCGTTGTAGGTGACTCCGAGGGGGTCTTCGAAGAATGGGCGGCTCGAGTGGATCGATGCGTTTGGCGATGGCGATGGCTGTCGGGGTGTCGAACTCGATGCGGGCTCGGAGCATGGGACCCGATGCGGAGGCTTCACCGTAGCCTTCCAGGCCTGAGTCGGTGAGGATCTTGAGGAGGCTGGTTCCGCGAATGCCGAGGTTCATGGCGCGGATGTCGGTGATTTTGACTTGCTTGCGCTCGGCGGCGGCGAGGGATGCATAGTGGGCCTACCAGGCGCCGACGGGGAGAGCGAGAGCTAGTTTGAAGAAGCGGCGACGATTCATGGGGAATAGAATGTTGATATGAAATTCCAGTGGCCCTAGTTGATTCGGGCAGATAGAGTTGTATTGATGAACAGTTAAAATCCCTCCCAGAGCTTTGCGATAATCTATATATAAAACATGTTTAATTCACGCGCCAACTTCCAGGCCGGTCATGGTGCTGGAGGTAGTGGAGAAACGGTCGATGTCCAATCCCAACCGGCGTAGGGCACTCAGGTAAAGGTTGGGCAGGGGATAGTTGTTCGCTTGGCTGAAGGCGAGGTGCTGCCCGTGCCGGAAGCCGCCCCCGGCAAAGAGGACGGGCAAGTTGTCGTTGGAGTGCGCGGATGCGTTACCGAGATTGGAGGTCATCAGGACCATAGTCTCGTCCAGCAATTGGTCCTGTTTCAGCTTTCGCAAGGCTTCAATGAGGCCGCCCTTCGCGAAGGGCGGAGATGATATCGACGGCGCGATTCAGAAGATCGAAGAAGCCCGCTTCAATGAGGCCGCCCTTCGCGAAGGGCGGAGATAATAACTTTAAAACCACAAGGTAGTAATGCGGAAGGCTTCAATGAGGCCGCCCTTCGCGAAGGGCGGAGATGTAAACGGCCCAAGAAAAGAACAAAGGGGAGGGACGGGCTTCAATGAGGCCGCCCTTCGCGAAGGGCGGAGATCTCGTGTTCGCCGCCCGTATGCACGTCTCGACCTCCGCTTCAATGAGGCCGCCCTTCGCGAAGGGCGGAGATGTAACATTGCATCAATTTTACGTATAGAAGTATAGCTGCTTCAATGAGGCCGCCCTTCGCGAAGGGCGGAGATGCCCGTTCCCTTGACCGCATCCACCCCGACCAAGAAGGCTTCAATGAGGCCGCCCTTCGCGAAGGGCGGAGATCAGGCCCCCACTTTTTACGGCAAATGATGAAATATACGGCTTCAATGAGGCCGCCCTTCGCGAAGGGCGGAGATGATGCGATGCGGAAACGACTATCGCCACCGACGATATTGCTTCAATGAGGCCGCCCTTCGCGAAGGGCGGAGATTTATCCATCCGATCGGGCCAAGTAATATCCCGAGAAGCTTCAATGAGGCCGCCCTTCGCGAAGGGCGGAGATGAGATTATTAAAAACCTATCACTACCTGGAATTAGCGGCTTCAATGAGGCCGCCCTTCGCGAAGGGCGGAGATAAGCGGAGGGGGGTTTATCACCTCACATTCCGCCCGGCTTCAATGAGGCCGCCCTTCGCGAAGGGCGGAGATGCACGTTTTCGCGCAAGTTCAAGCGGGAGATTTTTCGCTTCAATGAGGCCGCCCTTCGCGAAGGGCGGAGATCTGGGCACTGGATACACTACACTTTTTCACTTATGGGCTTCAATGAGGCCGCCCTTCGCGAAGGGCGGAGATATGACCACGTCCGGCGCCACCAGCCAGTATAGGACGGCTTCAATGAGGCCGCCCTTCGCGAAGGGCGGAGATCCAAGCATGGCCCAAGGCCTGCGTGAGACATCCATCGCTTCAATGAGGCCGCCCTTCGCGAAGGGCGGAGATAACCCTCTTAGGCCCGGCCGACCCGGTCCTAGCCTAGCTTCAATGAGGCCGCCCTTCGCGAAGGGCGGAGATCAGTAAAAGAGGTCGGTACCATTAGTGACACCCTGGGCTTCAATGAGGCCGCCCTTCGCGAAGGGCGGAGATACCAATATCAACGCGCTGCCAAACCAGGTTATCACAAGCTTCAATGAGGCCGCCCTTCGCGAAGGGCGGAGATCTACTTTTTGCCATACATGGACTTTCCGTTTCAAATGGCTTCAATGAGGCCGCCCTTCGCGAAGGGCGGAGATGTGGCGTATGCGGACCTGCCGGTGGTCCGGCAAGAGGCTTCAATGAGGCCGCCCTTCGCGAAGGGCGGAGATGTAATATTTTCTTCGCACGCGAGCGAATCAAATGTCGCTTCAATGAGGCCGCCCTTCGCGAAGGGCGGAGATGCGAGGTCCAGATCGCTAGTTTTAGTCTGCTTTTCCAGCTTCAATGAGGCCGCCCTTCGCGAAGGGCGGAGATGAGCCTGTCGCTTGTGTCGAGGCGCATTGACATCGTCGCTTCAATGAGGCCGCCCTTCGCGAAGGGCGGAGATAGATTCCCCGTGAAATCGATCAATCCCACGGCTTCGGGCTTCAATGAGGCCGCCCTTCGCGAAGGGCGGAGATTTTCGTATAGAGCCGGGATTACCGGCGGATTTAAGGCTTCAATGAGGCCGCCCTTCGCGAAGGGCGGAGATAGCACTGATCATAACTGCTTGACTGTCAAGGAACAAACAGGGTCGATGCGAGCGGTGGCGCATTTGGCGGGAGAGTTTCCATCGCTTTCAACACAATTAATAGTCGATCTTATTGGCAATAAAGAACTTCCGGGGCGCGAGCGTCCATGGGGTTTTTCGCATCGTCTCGCCGCTCGCAATGCTCATCGCGTTACAAATACGGAATATTCACTCAGTTCGCCCTCAAGAGTTTTCGCCAGGAGTCGCGCCTGGATCTCAAGTAGCCGTCTATAACTGACTCGATAGTTGAAAAGCGGGTGAGTTACCAGGGTATTCATCCGCGCCTCATAGGCCCGAAAGAAGCTTTTTCGGCCGGGGACGGTCAGGCTAACCGCTCGGCCTGCAGTGATGAAATCGCGCTCGGATACCATTCTCGTATTGATGGTGCTGAGCACGGCCGAGTCGGCGATCAGGGGTCTTAGCGGCTCCATGAGGTCAAGGGCCAAGGCGGGCCTGCCGTGACGGGGTTGATGATAGAATCCAATCATCGGATCGAACCCCACGGCGTAACAAGCGACGGTCAGATCTTTAGCCAGAAGGCTGTAACCGAGCGATAGGAGAGCATTTACGGGATCGCGCGGCGGCCTGCGGTTGCGGGCTTGAAAATCGAAGGTAAAGTTGGATTCCGTGTCTCGATGGTCGTCGCGTTTCAACATACCGGAAAACAGTCCGAAATAGATTCGGGCGGCCCAGCCCTCGAAACCCAGAAGTTCGTCGAGTGATTCGGCTGATTCCGAATGGCGCACCAGGTGGGTCAAGGCCTGCAATTCGCGCGCAGGGGGTTCAATGTGATTGCGTCGCAGCATGGTTCGCTGGTTGCGGATTTTGCCCGCTACGAGTTTCCTGGCCAGGCGCAGACAGTACCATGGTTCCTCCGATAGGCGGAATTGCGATTTTCTCAAAAAGACGTTCTTGGTATTGAGCCCGGTTGTGACCCCGTAGAACCAACCTCCCATGGAGAAATAACAGATGGGTTTCTCTGCCCGGCACAATGCCTGAACGGTCTGGGTGCTGATCTGAATGCCTCCCATCAAATTGACCTGACAGATCTCATTGATACGAGCCTCTTGGATGACTTTTTTGCCCTCTTTGCATTGAAGCACTCCACCTTTCTTGCCCACCCGCAGGCCTTGTGTATTCAAATAGAGTGGACGGAGATCAGTGCGGGGCGCGACGAGGAGTCTCGGCTCTTTCTTGGGCGATTCCTTTGAGGTGTCTGGTTTAGGCTTAAACAGATCGAGTTGCACGGTTGCCTCGGTCTCCAGGAGCGATTGCAAACGCCAAGTCTCATCCGGCATGCAAATGCCCACCAGAGAACAGCCGGGACACTTCGGAGAATCTATCAGAGGCGGTGGTATCTCGGGAGAAGCGGCCGTCTCCCATGCTGCCTTGATGGCCTCTTCCGCTTCCTCCATGGTCTTATCGTCGAAGGGAATCCTCACCCTCTGCCGGGTTTTCTGATAGAATACCACGCCTTCTGCGCAGCGGTAGCCGTTTTCTCGGAGGACAAGCGCCTGGACGGCAAGCTGGACGCGATCGCTGGGCCAAGCCTGTAAGCCGTCATCCTGTCTCATCGGACGTCCACGCTTATAGTCGACCGGCGTGACGCAGCCATCGGCAAACTCGGTCAGGTCGAGCTTGGCGATAACGCGGTGTTCTTCCGATGACAGCGTGATGGAACGCACGACGGTCGGCCTTTCGGTTTCCTCATCCGGTTTGGGCGCTGATTTGCCTCCCTTGTCTACGCGCTTGTGTTGGGCTTTTCCCTCGGCGGTATACTCGTTGTGAACGAAAACGCCTTCCACTTGTTCGTAATAAAACAGGCGCGGGCAGTAGACGTATTCATTAATCATGCGCGCAGGAAGATAGTCGGGTAGCGACTTTGGAGGAGTCGCCCGCTCGGAAGGAGGATGCTCGATGGAAGGTTGTATGCTCATGTCTACGAATGGGTTATGCGACGATCAACGGGGCGTCGACGTGGACGTAGGGCTTGCCCAAGGCGCTGATGACGCGTTCGCCTCGACCCTCGGATGGACCGAGATCGACAAACAGGACTTGGTCCTCGTCGTGATGAATAATATCGCTCAGTTCGGAGCGAAGGCTGACGAAATCGACTTTCCTGAGCTGGCATTCGAATACAGAAAGTTGCAAGTGGTCTCCCCATGCTTTCATGGTCTTGAAGACCTTGCGCAAACGCTTCGGATCGGAGATGTCGTAAGAAACTATGTAGGTGTTGCGCATGAGATTTCGGTGTTCAAGCCCTCTCGACCTCAAAGGCAGTCAGGTTGCGGGCGTCCTTGCTGAACTCGACGGCGACCAGGTAAATCGGCTGGCCAAGGCCGCGGTATTTGTCGGCGTAGCGCTTCAGTTTCAATTGTGCCATTGCCGCGCCTTCCGGCGCCGTCTCGACCACCTTGAACTCGAAGAGATAGACATTGTCGTTGAACCGGACCGCCATGTCGAGGCGCCCGTGGCTACCGCTGTCCTCCACCGCGATGTCCAGCCCCAGCCCCGCAAAATAAGAATAGAATACGCTGGCATAGTAACCCTCGTAGTTGGCTATATCATTGTTGGTGTACCACTCGTAAGGAATACCGGCGAAGAAGGCGTGGAATAATGTCTTGAGCCCTGCGAAGTCATTGGCGAGCAGCAGGTCGTAAAGCTGGGCGCTGTGCACCGTCCGGCGCGAGGCATCTCCCGTCATGTGGTTCAGCAAGCTCCGATTCAAGCTCTGCCGCACCTCCCGGTTCGGGTAGCCCAATCGGTAGAACATTTCGCCACCGCGTGGCTCGGCACGGTGAATGGTAAGGTACCCAGTCTGGAACAACAGCGCCTCCGTCGGCATGTCGTCGACATCGAAGGTCGACAGCAGATCGTCGGTGCCCACCATGTTTTCCAGGGACAACGAACTGATACGGCGCTTAAACAGCGTTTCAACCAGAAACGTCGGTGTGCCGGTCTCGAACCAGTAGGGGCCGAACTCGCGGTTACGGAACAGCAGCAGCACATCGAAGGGGTTGTAGATCTTCTCCTCGCCGCGCCAGTTGTAGCCGTTGTACCAGGCGCCGATCTCGTCCCGGTCGAGGCCCAGGAGTTCCGGTACGAACACGGTATCCAGGTCTGCCTCGGTATAACCGCAGATGGCCGAGTAGCGCGGGTCCAACGTGATGTCGATCAGGTTATTGAGGCCGGAGAACAGGCTGACCTTGGAGAACTTGCTGACGCCGGTAAGGAAACTGAACCGAATGTGCGCGTCGCTGTCCTTGATCGTTGCGTAGAGGCCGCGCAGATAATCGCGGTTGGCGCGGGCGATTTCCGGTTCCTCTAAAGCGTCCAGAATAGGCTTGTCGTACTCATCAACCAGCACCGCGACCGGCTGACCGTAGCGGTCATGCAACTCCTCCAGTTGGTGAGCTAACCGTTCGGGTCCCGTGGCGTAGTCCGACGACACGCCGGTCCGGCGTTCCACAGCGTCCAATTGGGCCATGAGGTTCGTTTCCACGTACCCTGGCGTCTTGAAGTTGCCTTTGCCGAAACTCAAGGGCAAGACGGGATAGCGAACCGACCAGTCCCAGTGATCGTGGATGTCCAGCCCTTCAAACAGCGGTTCGTTGCCCTCGAACAGCTCCCTGCAAGTGTCGAGGAACAGGCTTTTGCCGAAGCGCCGAGGGCGCGACAGGAAGTAGTGTTTGCCCTCCTTGAGCAGCCGCCGGATGTAGGCGGTCTTGTCGACGTAGTAGCAATCCTCCTCGCGGACCTCGCGAAAGGTCTGAATTCCAATGGGTAGTCTGCGTCGGGGCATGGGAGGGGTTATTTTCTCAGGATTCTATTCGCAACGTAATCCTTGACAAGTTCTGTCTGAGCTGCCCCGAGGCCAGAGGTCGCCACCATGCTTTCATGGTCTTGAAGACCTTCCTCAAGCGATTCGAGTCGGATAAGTCGTAAGAAACCATGAAGGTGTTGCGCATGAGAAAAACCTCTGGTTTACTGGGACTATCACCTAACCGATTGATTTGTCCCCAGGATTGGACAGGGTTTTTTTTGATTAATCGTTTCCTATCCGGACAAAGGCAGCTTCAGTTCCAATTTGGGCCAACGTGGAATAGCCGAGTCGCAAATATCGAAAGCCGAGAGGGTTGATACCCAAAACGACTCGAACGACTCTTTCTCGACGGGCTGCGAGCCGTGAGCCAGCAGTGAGTTGTTCCGTTTCTGTAAATGATTTTCAAGGCAATCGTAAATTTGAGCTTGTTCGCTAAGTGATCTATCTTCGCTGAACGCCAAAACCTGAAATAGCTTCCGGACACCAAGCTTGTAAGGGCCACCACCCGGTTGGCCAAGCTTCTTGATAACATCTTCACGACTAGCAACTGGAAAACTCTTTATCGGGACCTTGCCCAGTTCAGCGCCGAACGCCTTCCTTACCAGTTGTTGACCCCGCAGTTCGATGGCCCTGTAAAGCCTGCCGACGGCGTCGTCATAACGCGATTGTTTTGCGCGGCGCTCGGCATTGGCAAGAAGCTCAAGTAGTGTTGCTCGCCCTGCAGTCCGATCTTTTTGCTTCACCTGATCCCAAACTGTTCCCCAATGCTCGTACAGAGATGCCAGCTTTTTGCTGAGTGCATAGTCAAAGAGTTTCAGTCTCTCACAACATTTCCTCAACTCTCCGTACGCCTTATATTCAAACCGGTCGGCCATTCCGAAAGCCCTGGCGAGCCCCGCGAACGCCTCCAGCCGCGCTCGTTGCGACTCGTCACATTTTCCTGCGGCATGCTCAAGAATCGCGGCGGCGGAATCAGCGTAAAAACCCTCCAACAACCCGTTTGCCCGTTCGAGGTCGCGCACAGCGTATGTATTCCAGGGGTTCTGGCATTGGACGATGCACTCAGACCCGGTGATAACCGTGCCGAGATTGCCGGAGTCGCGGCTGGAGCCTCCTACATAAGTAAAATTCTTGAAATGCTCAACAGCGGCCAGCATGAGTGCGGCCGACATGGCCTTCGTGCCGCCAGTAATGTCCACATAGACCTCCTCGGGTTTCAACTCGCGCTCAACGAGCCACCTCTCTATATCGGACCGAATCCTCTGATAGCAGATCCCGATATCCTGGTGATCCGAGACCTCCGAATACCCGTATTGAGGAACATAATCCAACCCCGGCAGAATCTTGCTTTTCACCTCGGGCTTTGAACCGCTGGAGACGACAAATAATACGTAACCGGGCCGTGCTTCCAAAGCCATACGTACCGGTTCAGGTGATCCTCCAACAGTAGCGATCATTCCGCGTAGGCTCATCGGTCGGTTTCCTTGCGCCAGATCATGGGAACAGCCAACCAGGAGGCGGCTTGAACCGGGTGGATGCCATGTGCGGCAAGGGATTCACGGGCGCTCTTGCTGAGCAAGCGTCGCGGCTCAATGGACTGGCTCGGACTCGCTTGGTTCATTCGCCTTCGAGCCAACTCTTGACGAGGAGAGTATTTTGGTGGTCTTTGTCCCTCTCTGGTCTTTTCGCCGCACTGATTTTCTTCCATTTCTTGTTCTCTTTCATTTTATCCCTTACCCATCTTGCAGCTTCTACTTTGTCATTTCCTTCCCAACGGTTGTTTTTAAGTTCCTTTAGAATTGCAGTATGTTCCGGCATGTTCTGTCGGCGTTCGAGGACTTCCTCGATTTTGCGTTCGATCGGTGATAACTTGGCAAACCGTTCTTGTTTTTTCTGCTCGGCGCGCATTTGTTTCTCTTGTTCGCGCACCCGATTGCCCAGCTTTTCCGTCTCGACTTTATCCTGCTTGAATCGCCCATAGCCGACCGCTGTTTTAGCGCCGGCTCCGGCCCACTCGAGAGCCGAGCGCAGCCAGGACATGACGGCGCTCAGGTCGTCCTGAGTAACAGTAGCACAAGGAAAGACTCCGAACAGGAACTGCATTCCGACTGCTGTGGTAAGGAAAGGGATTGGCGTAGGAGAGCGCCAGTCGCCCGGTGGGTCGCTCTCGGTCCAGCCCGCATAATGCGGAGTCATGATGTCGGCTTCGAGCAGCACAGGCGCGATCGGAATCGCATCCAAGAAACTGATGCTTCCCGCCGAATCCCGGTCTCCGAGCAGGCGCCCGCTGGTCGGCGCTGAATCGGCGTCCAGCTTCGTCCAGGCTCGCACAAGCCCTTTGACCGAGCTGCCCGGAAGGTAGGGCGTCCCCAAGGTTGGATGCCAAGCGAAGCCGTTTTCGACGGGATGGCTGCGCCCCAACCCCGTCACGAAGCGGGATTCAGTGGTGAATACCCCCCAGCGGCCTCCGCGCACTCGAATCAACCGTTTCAGCCGTTGCGCACACTCATCTATCTGCACTTGTGTTCCTACTGGGAGGTCAGCGACCGGCTTGATCCACTTGAGCTTCTGCTCGCCCGACATTTTCCAAGATTCCCTGACGACACGCCACTGATTACAGAACTTGTCGAACCACAAGCCAGCGTGTCCGTCAGCATTCCGCTTTGCAGGTTGTTGGATGGTGCCCTTGTAGAGCGGGCGTTTCACTCGCCGTCTCCCTCGCCCTTTGGAAACGAAGCCCGACAAAACTTCTTGTGCCACTCCAACCACGCAAGAGCCTCGACCTGGGCGCGCAGGTACTGCGCCTCGTCGTTTTCCATTATAGCCTGCAAGAGATTTTTATCATCCGGGTACACTCCGCCGTCCTGTCGGCATAGCCAGAGTTGCAGGCTCTGATAGGTCTCGCAATGCGCCTTCTCTCGATCATTTTTGGGCTTCGAGCCGGCGGCTGCACATTCGGTGGCAAGCGCCTGCCCCAAGCCGTTCATGACGATGGTCGGTCCCAGGCGGTCCACGTAGGCGCGGTACCGCTTCCTGAATTCGTCGGGACGGTTGCTCAGCCCGGTAACGCGCGCCAGGGCGTCAGCCGCGCGTTGCTGCTCAATGGTCTTCACTTGCACCTCCGTCATCGGCTCGACGCACGGTCACGGCGAACCAACCTTGGCCCACCGTTTCATTGCCGCCGACCTGTAGATAAGGATCATTTTTCGGAAAGAACGTATTCAGCGCTTCGATTGCCTCGCCGTGGCGGCCCATGACGAGAGCGTACATGACCGTATCTGGAGGCAGTGTTTCTTCGTACCACAGATGTTGGCTCTGCTTGGTTCTATCCTTCAAGGCGTTACGCGCCTGGATGGAGAGGCCATAACGAACGAACCAAGCGAAGTCGTCGTCATGCAGGATAACGATTTGGGAACTCAGACGGCATCGTGTCTCTTCGTGCAATATCAATGGCGCGATGGCGCTCACCAACTCGGCTTCCGGCTTGTTGCCGATTGTGAATTGCCTCTCCTCGAGGAACAGACTGCTGTCCTTGCCAGCGGCAAGCACAGAACCACACCCCGTGTCAGGAACCTCCGGTCGAGGATCCAATCCAGCCCGGGCAAGATCGCGGCGGTACCGTTCGATGAGGTGCGGGCAGGTCGCCCAGCGGAACGAGGCCGTCAGGCTCCGTACCGGAAGGAGTAACAGCCGCCCATCGGAGACCAGCAAATCGCCTGCTTTGTCCGGCTTTCCGAAGCGCTGGTCAGTGTCCGCCTTGGTTGTTTCTGCCTTGTCCCGTAGCGCGCCCTTCAGACTCGATCCAACGAGCACCGGATAGTCCGTGGCAGCCTCGCGGGCCACCGGAAGGTCCACGACTCCCATACTGCGCCCGGCGCCAGGGTGGACCGAAGTTTCAGCGAGGAGCCCGAGCATTGCCGTCTTCATGATGAACTCTTGATTTGTTTAGTAGGCCATGAACCGATGGCCACAAGTCCAAAGCCCCATCGTTGCCGCGATCCCACGTGTGTCAAACCATCACCTGCGGTAATGGCATCTTCAAAGTGTTCCGGGTCAGGTATTTTGCAAAACAGCACGCTACCCGGCGGCAGCACGGACCGAAGCGGAAGCGACCTGCGCTTGAGAGAGTCCCAGCCACCAATCCGCTGGGGCCGGTCCAGGCATGCGGAAACGACGCGGGCGTTGCCGAGGGCATTCAGCGGCTTGCGGCCAAGACAGATGTCCTGTTCTAGATTGATGGGCGAAAGCGCGATAACCGCCACCTTACCGGTTTCTTTAATTTGGGATAAATGCGTCTCAATGGCCAAATCCGATTTCCATTGCCGACACTCGGCAAGCCGATTCTCCCCGCCCAGCGATAACAGTTGGTCGAAGGGCAGCTTCCAATCCTGGGGCAAACCAACGATCCGTACACCAAGGGTGATGCCACGCCTCAGGCGGACATGCCGGGTGCTGTAAAGCATGCCTTCTTTGGCTGTGCGGCTGTTGTTGTCGCGCTCCAGACCGACCCGCATTTCATCCGACCACAGGCACTCGCTGGGGACCACATCCCCGCTATGGGGTAACCAACCGCGAAGCACCGCGTTCATACCGTCCAAGGTGAGCCAGTGGCGATTGCCTGTCTTGAGTCTGAGTCCCTCGTCGATGGCTTGGTTGCCTTGGGTTTGGGGTAGGCGGACATCACCTAGATCACAAATGACCCGATATCCCGGCTTCAAGAGGACCTTAGGATGCCAGTGAGCGCCGTCACTCGAACCCAACAGATGGCGAGGGGCCGGGAACAACGGCTGTCCGTCCCGAAGGAGAAACGGGCCGTCCAGGGAGAGCATTCCCAGATCGTCGTAACCGTCGCCAAGGACATCGCAGATTTCTCTCGGCCAGCGACCGCGGCCGCTCCAGCCCTTCCGGAGCGCCAAGGCTGCCCGAATGGCTCCTACTACTGTCGGAGGATGTGGTGGAAACAAGCTTTCAACGTTCTCCTGCGGCGCGCTGTCGCTGGTGAACGGCACGCTACCACGAAAGAACCACGTATCGACCGGAATGAGCTGGACTCCTGTCATCGTACGTCCTCCTGGTCTGGATTCGCCAGGAATCGCGCTAGCAGCAACGCGTCTACACCAACCTTAGAGGACTGCTGCCCGTTATCCGTATTGTCGGTCCCTGGATTGCGAGACTGATTCAGCAGGTCGCAGACATGCTTGGTCAGCTCGTCCGCAGACCGCCCCGAGTCCGCGCCGTTCTGGGCATCCAGGCTGCGATGGATCTCAGCTCGCAGGAACGGGAACAGATCGCCCTCATTTTGCGTTACTCCCCATGCACCCGGCTTCCAGCGGTCCCAGTCGCACAGCATCGACAGCGTATCGCGGACGCGATATAGCAGCGAGGATGAGAGGCGTTCCCCTGAATTACTCCGCGCCAAGCCATACTTCAGCCGTTTGATCTGATCCACAGCGCGGGCATTACCCCGTTCCCATGTCGTCACCCACTGGCAGTTCATCCCACCCGGCTTGAGAACCGCCGCCACCAGCGAGTTGCGCCCGTTGCCGTCCTTCGCCACATCGTCGAGCAGTCGGTGCGCCTCGCGCAAAACGTACCTGAGCTGCAGCCTGACGGGCGCGAATACCACTGCGGCTGATAGTGTCGGCTGATGCTCTCTCTCGGCAGGGTCGAACGAGTTGGGGTAGGCCGTGGCGAGTTCATCAACGCAGGCCAGCGCATCATCTACCGGCACCATCGCCAGCACATCGTCCCCTCCGGCGTAGATCGTCACACCACTGTGCCTTTCGACTATCCGGGGGATCTCGTCCGTGAACCACGATAGGGCCTGACTCACGACATGGCCGCCAGCGTCGATCACCATCTTGCCGAGCCGATCTCCGTCCGCGAGCAGCAGCGCGTAAAACTTCGACGGTGGCCCCAGCGGCCTGCCAAGTTCGTCCTTGGAGTCGTAGATGGCCTTCAGCATCTTGTCCAGCTTGCGCCGTGTGCTTTCGTTCTCTCCGTCTTTCAGCGGACAAAGCCTTTTATCAAGCACGAATTCCCTGTGAAGGTAGTTGGCCTCGAGCTTCGGGAAATTTCCCGCCGAGGTCGTTTTCAGGCCCTTGAACGGCGGATGCTGCACTGGAAAGACATCCTTCGCGGCGCGACTGACTCTCTCTGCGTAACTGCTCGCCTCGCCAGGGACCGTCTTCACCACCCGACGCATCCAAGGCACGGCGGCGACGTACACAGTCGAAGGCCAGTGAGTGGAGCCCACATCCCAGCCCAACGCCTTATCCGCAACTCTTGGAAACAGCCGCTTCACCAGCGCGACCGCGCACAACCGCTCGTTGTCCTGGAGGTCGAGGTCGCCCATGCCTTTGCGCACCCGGTTCCAGAAGTCATCCTGCTTCCTCCTGTCATTGGCGCGCACGTATCCAGAAAGCTCTTGGAGGTCGTGCATCACGGTGCACTTGTCGCCGGGCTCGTTGGGGGGCCAGTGGCTGCGCCAGTGTTTGAGCCGCGCAAGCAAGCCGTGGTCGTCTTTGTTTCCGGCAATCCAAGAGAAGTCCCAGAAACACGACACCTGCCGATCCCAGATGGCCCGTGTCCCGTCGCCGTGGGAGACCGAGCTTGCTACGTGAAACTCCCATACGGCGTCGCATACCTGTTTCCATGCGCCATCGAAGCGCTTGCGAGCGGCGTCGGCAACCGCTCCCGGATCGCCGTCGGTCTTGACTACGAAGTGGTTGGGAATCGTTCCGATACGCGGCGGGTCGCCCTTTCCCCGTCCGCTGACCCACAGGTAGAGCGAATCTTTCTCGACGAACGGCTGGACGATCTCGGCGCCCGCCTCCTGCGCACCGCGCATCGCGTGCGCGGTCAGGAACGCAAGCAGATACGAACTGCCCCACAGATCGCGGGTACGGCGCGACTGCTCTACGAACCCCTGCACCGGACCGATGGAGATGTCCACGCGCTTGTTCATGGTCGGACCTCCGAGACGCTGAGTTGTCCCCCGTGAGAGCCCAACCGGTCCAGGAATTCGCCAATTGGCTTGTAAAGTTGCTCTTCGGGCAATTGAGAAACCCGGTTTCCCCTGACTGAAATGCCCGACTTTCCTTGAGGCAGGAAACGCGCCGGCAGGAACGACAACACAGCGACGGGTTTACCGCCGCATTCGTGGATGTGGATAAACAGCGGGCTGGCGCGACGGTCGTTAAGTGGCCTGCGCGGGAGACCGAATGCAATACGCTTGGCGCGTGGCACGATTCGGACGGCGTCCTTAAGTTCCTGCCCAATCCTGTCGAGTAGCTTTAGAGGACCTCTGTCATTGCTCGATAGAAGCAGGTAGCGAGCGTCCCCGGATAGTGCTGTATATAGGGGCACTCCTGTTCGGCTGTAACGGCTACACAAATTCTCAACCTGTCGGGCCAAGTCATCCATGGACTGTGGTTCCTGGCGCTGCAGTTCATTCCTCACATGGATGGATTTGAGAGATAACGAACCAAATCCCCTGCGGCTTCTGGCACCCATGCCTCCGAAGAGTCCCAAGGCAATCAACGCATCCTGCAAATCCATAGTCTGAGCATCGCAGTCACGCACTCTCATTTGAGCCGTGAAGTTGAATCCCCCGTCGAGGTACGCCCGCCTCTTGTCCATTTGTGTCTCAAGAAGGCCGTAGGCCAAATACCGAGCACCTTGGTCCAGGCTCAAATTATGGCCAATGCCAGAATTCCTGGCATTGCCTTGGAAAGGTAAAATAATCAAGCGGGACTGACCGCCCTTCGGACCTGCACTTCCAAAGAGCTTATCTTCCTCATGCTGGATTTTTTTGAGATCGCCGTGCAATCGCGACCACGCCAACGCCCGCCACCAGAAGCGTAGTACGCCCTTGAAACTGGGCAGGCGAATCTCAGCTCGCCGTTGATCAGCCCCAGCACAGAACAGCGGCGTCACCACCCGGTAGGTTGCTTCAATTTCTGTCAGCTTCGCCATCGTCCTCGTTAATCCTTGAGATCGAGCCAGAACGGCTCGCCCGCCTGGTATGGGTCATTCTCTTGCTTTCTTGGTGGCCGGCGGTCGATCAACCCGAACCGGCGGACGGGGCAAGCGAGCGAGCGGGCCGCCGCGGCCAACTCTTCGGCGGCGAGCCCCATGAGGGTGGTGCCGCCAGTGACGTTCACCAGCACTTCGGTTGCGCCAATAAAACGGCGGCGCGAGTCCTTCGCCATCTGCTTGATCTCATCCGCGCCGCCGAAGGCGTCTTTGAGCAAAAGGTGTTCGACCGGCCTGGAGTATTCAGCGTGTTCAATTGCTTCTTCGATTCTGTCCCGAGTCTCAATAGAGCAAATGGCCAGGACGAAATCCGGCTCGCCGCCACCATTGGCTTTACAGGCGTGTATGGCGCTGAACAGCACTCCGGGCTGCAGGCCGATGGGACTGACCAGGACGCGGCCTCCAGGCGAACCGCCCAGCGAGAGAGGAATGTCGGGCAGCGATCTGAGCGTGGATTTCCAATACTCGAGAACGTTCTCGATCTGGCTTTTACTGTCATTGATCAGATCCTGTCGCCGCATCCCGTGGTGATTGTATCCGTTTCGCAACTCCGAGAGTGTCTCCCAAAACCCGCCGAGTGCGCGCTGTTCTTCGGTCAGTACGTTGCAGAGTTCGGCATCCTGGGAGACAGCCTTTATCGCTCCGAGTAATCTGGTCGCGCGCTTCCGCGTCTGATGGTAGTCAAGCCAGTGGGTTCGAGGTCGTTGGCGGTGGACGATCCATGAGACCGTCCACTCGTTCATCAGACCGATCCCGGTAGCAGTGTGCCCATGACGCAAAAGATCATCTATGATACGTGCCTGGCGCCCCAGCTCGCCCTCGGATAGAACAATCTTCCCTTTCTGTCCCTGACCGAAAACCGTCTTTTCCAGAGAGAAAGCATTGATAATATTGACAAGCTGCTTACGCAACTCGTTTGCCAGGGGCAGACCCTGCTCGTCTCTGAGCAACCGTCCCAGTGGTTTGTAATGCCGTTGCATTTTCTGAGATTGCAAACCAAGTTCCAACGGTAGGCCGGATAGATACGCCTCCGAAAAACCCGAAAGGTCATCAGCGATTTGGTTCGCCTTCGGGTTATGTGAACCATCTCTGAGCAATTCCGCCATCGGCAACGCGCTGCCTGTATCGCGCAGCACTTCGAGCGCGTGTATCCAGCGTGGTAATTCCAGTAGTGGACGCAGATCGAGAAATGGACTCGGCGCATCCCGATTCAGCAACCCGTAGTAAGCGCCACACACCCGGACACCGCGCAACGCGGCCAGATAAAGAACGGCAATGTAGGTTAGAAACGAGAAATGCCGAAAGCCGTGGGTGACGTCCACAGTGAGTTCGGCCTTCTCCGGAATTGCCCCGGTGACACTGGCCAAAAATGCATTGACGTCCTCCTGGGTGTCGCCGCCGGAGACATCTACGGACTCTACCCGATACTCGTCCCTGAGAGCTTGTTCAAGCAGCGGCCAACTATCCTGCTTTGCCTCTGGCGTACACAGTGCCAGGACGCGGACGGGGCGCGCTCCTTTTGGCAACAAGCCGAGCAGGGCAATCGGAGCGAGTTGGGCCTTGGCCTGTCGGCCTTTCAAGGTGTAGCACGCCGGTTTGGGATTCGTACCGAGCACGGTGAGCAGCAGGCGCTTCCGCGCCGGAGCATCGTCCAACTCAGTCATGATCGCTTCCTTTCTTCATCTGTAGAAAAAACCGCCGCTCATCTTTCAGTAAGCATTAAAATATACTTAAAAACTAGGGCTGACCCCATAGACTTATCCGTCATGTGGGAAAAATAAACCGAGGCCAAAGTGTGAGGAATGACCAAGGGAAGGCATCGGCAACACTACGGGTTGATCGAACTGAATTTCAAAGAAGAAACCGACACGTCGTTCTTTCCGGCTGGTGCCGATGTTTTTGTCATTGCAATGCACCGGAATTCTTATGCCTTCTTTGCCCTCTGACCCTCCACACGCGGGCACTCGGACGATCTCCCATCTTGCCTGACGATCTACCGAATTTGGTCCTGGTGGAGATATACGCCGAATCTCTCCCAGAGTCGTGATTCCCGTGGCCTTGAGGCATTTGATAAGTTGGAGTTCGGGAGTATCCTTGGGCCTGAGTTTCATTCGGCTGCCCCTTCCACGATAAAAATGCCTTGGAGGCACGAATGGACTAACGCTCCGCCAAAGTCGGGATGCCGTAATTCCCGTGGCGAATGGTGCGTTGGTCGGCGGGTCTTGGGAAATGGTCGTGAGAACCGGTCGGACAGGGTATTTGCCGCTTCCCCAATTCAACCGCTGGATGCGTAGAAAGATTTCGATTTCTGCTTGAGTGAAGCCGACCGGACACCAGACATGAAGGTCGCTCAGGATTTCTTCGTTCTCTTCTGCGGGTCCCATTGGAAGATAGAATGCGTGCTGGTGTTCTCCTTCCAAATTCTCTGGTCGGTCGTCGGCATGACCGAAAATTGCGAAACTTGACGCGGCTTTGCCATACACCTTACGCAGGGAAAAACTGGCTGCTTTACGAAACTGTTCGGCAAGCGGAACGATGAATTTCGGGAGGAGGGGCACTCGGCATTGAAGCGAAAAACAGAGGTAATGGGCTGCCTTCGGGCCATCCGAAAGTGCCTTGGTCGCGGCTCGTCGGGCCGTTCGCGGTGTTCTGGCCACCCACTTTTCCGGCCATCCGACGGGCATTCGATAGGAGACCCAAATGGCGCCGTCAGTCCGCATGTCTTGAGAAAGAAGTCGATCCACGAGATGGGGAGGCGCGTTGGACGGGTTTGGTGGGATTTCAGCCCTAAGTGTCCAGAGGTCGGTAAATCTAAAGTCACCGGGATGGGGACAGAACACGTCTCGATAGGTGGGGGAAATTATACGAGCCTGTGCATTCCCATTTTTGGCAAGATGTGGACGACACCAACCGATATTATCCGAACCTTCCGCCCCGCACTCATCGACAACGGCATGGCAGAGTGATTCGGCCCGGCCAAAATAGGTAATCTCTTTGAGAAGCGTGGAGAGCAAACCAAGCTGGACTTTCGACAACTCCAACTCTGGCCAATGAAACAGAACGGGGCCGTGGACAGCGACGAAATGATTTTCATGGCGAGTTTTTTTGTATGAAGCATCGCGTCTCTGGTTCTTCTTCGTAGCACCAAAGTTTGGCTGCCAATGGACGGTTTGGCCAAAACTCACTTTGCCGACACCGATTATAGGACAATCTCTCGCGAGCGATTCAATCAGTTTCTTGCATTCGTCGTTCGGTCTCTGGCCGGGATTCACTCTAAACCACGCCGAAGTGAAAGCGCGAAGCAATCTCCACGGACTTGGAGGCCATTCAGCCTCGCGCAACCTTCCGGGATTAATCCCCCACGGATGCGCATAGTAACGCCCCCAAGGAAATGTTAGCTTGATGGTGAGCATGAAATGGTGGCCTAATCAGCTTTCAAAATCAAAGGCGATCTGTCGTTGGGAATTTTCGCAGCTATGATGCGGTCTCTCAAATCTTCCTTCGCTATCGAGTTATATGGAAAATCCTGCTCGTATGACTTCGAGTCGCCCTCTAATTTAACCTTCAGCTTTGTGCCTGATTTTATGCGAACCTTGCATTCCGTCCGCAGACTCAATTCGATAGAGAGGAGATTAAGGAAAGCCGCAACCTTCCATAAAGAAGTGGCCAATAAAAGTTCTAACCGAGTGGCGTGTTTTTGTTTTTCTTCCGGGTCGGCTTGTTGGTTGTCAATAGGTGGCTGAACGAGCCGCAAAGAGGACAATAGGCCGACATCAATCGAAAACCGTGCCTCGATCTTCTTGGCCGTTATTCGAGGCTTTTGGAATATGGCTTGCCCCGATTCACTCTCAACTTGTCCCACGTTGAACTTGATACCAGGAACGCTGATACGTTCGCACCCAAACCCGATTATTGACGCGGTAAGAACCCGAGGCAGCCGAAGGCCGACAAACGAGATCTGCTTATTGGAAACCTGGAATCCGTGAACAAGGGACATCGTGTCAAGTTCTAACACAAGAGGAAACACGTTCGGAACGTTAGCAATCGGCATGGTTTTACCGCTTGGGTCCATGCCGAGCTTTTCCTTAATATACTCGGCAAGCGTTTTGAATTCTTGTTTTTTACCGTTTTGTTTTTTACCGAATTGTTCCGCTTTACCCTTGGCCAGAAAGTCGGATGCAAAACGGTGACCATCCATTGTAGAGGTTGTCTTGAGCGTTCCTTTTTGGTCCTCCGCTCTCAGATACGGAAGGCCTGCAAACGATTCTTTCAAAGTCCCTTCATGTTTATTTGAAAAGCACACTTCCTCCAAACGGTTTGCCATTGAAGCCTCCGATTCGATGAGGCAGATCAAACCGTTCTTTTCCGCAGGATCGGGATAAAGCACTGGCCCGACATCCGGAAAACCCGTTGGTTGAATTCGAGGATCGCCATTGGAAGGCTCTAGTTCGGCGGTGATGAAGATTCGGCGGCAGTCGTACGGGATGGCTAGGCCACCAATTTTGAGAAGCGATTCAGTGACGGGTTGATTATCTATGGTCTCCATAAGGGTGAGTCTCCTTTTTAGGTTAGTTGGACATTACTTGCTGAAATTCAGTCGGTTTGGGGAATCGAAACAGCTTTGAAGAGCTTGTAGCGGTCACGCCAATGCAGGGGAATGCACACTGCAGCAGCAAGTCGGGCCGCATTCGTGGAGAAAGAAAGGCTGGCGGTTTCCAGGTGGATGATGTCACGACCGGCGAGATGATTCTTCTCTGGTGCGGATTTTCCACGATACGGGTTAGGAACGCCCCAAATGGCAATCCAGCGAAGAGCTTCGCTTACGGCGAGAGGAAGCGCGGAGGGCGAGCGCGTGCAAAGCAATGAAATGGGTTTCTGGCTTCGGCGTTTTTTTATTTCCTCCTCCTTCTGCAATTCGCACTCCAGTTCGACGAGCGTGCGCAAGGCCGCGTACTCGGGAGGAATTGCCGGCAATTCCTCCTCCTCTTCTCGCATGGGTTCTTCTTGGACGGAGAATTGCCAACCAATCAAGCTTAGAGACTCCGTCCATTGGGCGATCAGTTGATCGTCTAGCTCACCACGCAGAAAGGTCAACACATCGTCGAGAGGCGCTCCATACTTCGAGAGAAGCGCCGGACGATCGTCGCCAAGGGAATCCATGTAGCGACGAGCAAGAACAGCCGCGAGGTCGTGACAGAGATTGGAGCCGGACCAGACGGCTTGATTGGAACGATCCTCTTTATTGGGCAATTTCCAACCCCTTGCTCCGAGCTTTAGAGGCAGGATCGAACCGAGCATGGGGAGTGTCTTGGAATATGTGCCATCCCGTTGTTTTTGCAGTCCCGATATTGAAGCTAAGGCTCTGGCTATGCGAAACTCTGGCACATCGAAATCGCCGAACAACTCATGCCAATCCTCCGCTGGCAACGGCCGGAAGAAAATCCCTCTCTTATTCGAAAGGTCTTCGCGGAAAGACTTGGAAACGGCAATCTGTCGGCATGCACGAAAAATAGTGACAAGCAGGTTGAGACAGTGAGGGGCGGTCGGCTCATGTGCCGCAGTTTCCATTGCCTCATTGATATTCCTACGGCACTTGTGAGGGCTACGCGAGGAAGCTTTTTTTCCTTTCCATGAAATTTCGAATTGATCGAGAAAACGACTCTCGTCCAACGGATAAAGTGCTCGATTCAGACTAGTTGCATCGGTCCGGAATGCCGCTTTGACATAGCGCCCCGTCGTGATCCATGGAACTCGACTGGCTTTCATTTTAAATCGGAACTCCTGCCATCCAACGAAACCAGCGTCTACACCTTGCGCGTTGAGCGCACGCACGAACTCTCCGTTGAAACGCGCTTCTTTCCCTGGCAACCGCGTTTGGGCATCACTGATGAAGCTGGAGAGTTCCACGAACGTTGCGGGTCTGTTCCAAAGTGGAAACCACAATGCGTTGGCCGTGCCCTTCACCTCGTTTGCGTCATCCACCATGTCTTCGCAAGAATCGAAAACAAATGGGAACGCCGCGAATCGTTTGGAATTCGCTGCCAACGTGCGAGCGACTGAACCTCTCATCGCGAATGCTCCTTCAACCGCAAGAATGTAGTCCAGTCCGTTGAAAGGGTATTTCTCCGTTACCCATCCCAACCCTATGTTGTATGTCTTGATAGCATCAGGGAAGAATGGCATGCCTTTGCCATCCTTTGGAGGCACATGGGCGGATACGTCTCCGATCAGGGCGTGCTCAACCATTTCAGCGATACGGTTTTTTGTCTTCAGGAAATAGTCCCAAAAGGTTAAAAAAATCTCAGCATTCCCCGCGTTACCGCGATTCAGAAAAAGGGGATTGTTGTGTGTTCTATCTGCAACACGAGTCGTGAAAACCGAATCCATTCCTTCCACTACTAACGACGGCATTGATTCCCGAAATTCTTCCAGCAGAGTCCGAACATTCGCTCCTTTTTTCTTGAAATCCTGCAAGCGGGGGAAGAAAGAACGTCCAGTTTCGAGCGCCTCTATCAGTTCATGTGGGTTTTTCGGATTCTTTTCCAGGTTCGCTATAACGGCTTTCTTGCCTGACTCTTTGATCCTAATTTCCTTTTTGACTCCGGGCAGGTTGGAAAGCGACTCGAACGCCTTTTCGTCTTGAACATTAAGACAATACTTGGTCTTTCCTTTCACAAATTTCCTTTTAACCGGTACGGTGAACCTGATCAGCATTTCAAGGTTTTCTCGTTCCGTTTCCAGCGCATTGAAGAATCTCCCTTTTGCCACATCGGACCAAGAGAATTGGACGATTGGCTTTGGTCTTTTGTGTTTTGACTGACTTTTCTCGATTGTTATGTCTGAATGCTCAACTAGATCAGTCGCCTCGCCAGATAGCATGAATCTAATTGGTTTATCATACAATTCAGAACATGCCTCGGCCTTTTTCCGATCCCTTTGATTCAAGGTTAGCCGAACAATTTTATCACGATTTTTCGTCCAAAATTCCCTCCACGAACTTTGATCGATGGAGAAGACGACTTCCTTCTTTTCCTCCAACCCGCCGCCACGATTCCAAGGCGAGAAAAACGGTGTTGGCTGGTAATGTTTAGCGAAAAACTCCGTTAGTTTCTTCTCGGTCGAATACTTCTCTGAACAGAGACAAAAGCAGCCGCGCTCCATATCCCACCAGCCTTCGGCTTTGGGGTCACGACGGTTTTCATCCGCACATTGAGAAAGTGTCCGCAATAGCCCAATTCCTTTCAAATAGTGCCCAAGGATGTCGTGGCGGCAGCCATAAAGGTAGAGCGGTTCCATGATGGTCAATTGTTTTGTTTTTGGCCGGCTTTTTTCGAGGCGCGGGCATCGGCGGTGCGGAAAAGCACCTCGAAGAAGGCCAAGCGAAATGGTCCGTAAATGTCGAGCAGACGGAGGACGTTGCGAGTATAACTTTCGTGACCGTTACGGTCTCGTCCCATGCGGCGACAGTCGGTGGAAATGGACACGCCCTCGATTTTTCGGCCATTGATGGCGACCGCTGGAAGTTTGTCTCCGTCAGCTACTCCACGAACAGTATTTTCGTCTTTTGCGTCCTTTGGAAAACGGGGAATCTCGTCCCGCAGCACCTTCCTCACCCGCCCATGGTGACTCATGATGAGGTATTCGGCTAGCAAGCTGGCGATAGGGCGATACGCGCCATGACGTTTCTGTTCGCTCTGGCGAAAGGCAAGGGCGGAGGGAACTTCATGAGTCAGTCTCGGTTTGAACAATCCCCGCAGTTTCTTGATTTCAAGTTTGAGTTCTTTGCTGGAAAAGCGAAGCGACGACCCATCTCCATTTCGCAGTTTAGGGCTGGCAGACAACGAAAACTTGGCAAAAGGTTGAGGTTTCGACTTGTAGTCAATACTTGCCTTATTAAGGGCGTCAACAACGGCTTCCTGCCACTTGGGATGAGATTTTCCGACGTCATGCCACAACACGGCGTCGGTGAACGCCTTTGTGGCCTCTTCAATGTGATTGGGAAGTTCCTTCTGCAAGGAATCCATCTCTTCGCCAACTTCGGATGTATGATCCGCTATGCTTCGCCATCCGTGTGAAAGGCAGGAAAGCAAGTCTTCGTCAGGAGGGGATTCGCTTTCCTCGTAGTAAGAACCGTGTTCTTTGTTCTTCGGCTTGCCTGTCCATCCGGTATCGTTATCATAACCGCCTGCCGATACCGGCAGAAGTATGATCATGCCTGGAGCCAAACCGGATTCACGGATGCTGATCCATCCGCTCTCCTTTCCGCGCCACAGCCAGCCTTGGTTTAAAATTTGTTGTCTCGCTTCTTTGGCTTTGCCGATGGGGACGGAGCAGAGTTCATCTCGTTGGTAGTCGGGAAAGAATTCTGGCTTGCCGGGGTGTTCGGGCCAATCTTCTCGCCACAACACGTGGATGTCCGTATCCTGATCTAGACCGCGAACGAACGGGGAAACATCGGTGAAACCGAGCGATAGATTCGCGTCGGTGTCAAAGAAATCGAGCAATTCGTGACGCTGAAGCGAATACGCACAGCGTGGTATGGATTCCGCGATGTCGCTTTTAATCCGATCAAGAGTGACTGGGGAAGCGTTCCCTTTCAGCTTTTTTAGGGAATCCCATGTGGTCTCGCACGAAGCGAGGTCGTAGGGAAGACACCGTCTGGTGTTCTCCTTCTCCCGTTTCTCCTTAGCTTGCGTGTTCTCGGGACCAATCTCAGACTGCACTCCGACACCGACTATAACCGCCAGAGGCGTCCATGTTGATTTTTTGAATTCACCCGCTCGATTCAGTCGGCCCAAACGCTGAGCAAGAGAGGCAAGCGGAGCTACCTCAGACCAGAGCGCAGCACTAGAAAAATCGACGCCTGCTTCGATGACCTGGGTCGCTACAACGATTTGTCCGTGGGGAAATCTGGACCAATCCAGCTTGTCGAGACGCTCAAAGTGAGTTTGCCGTTCGGGCGGACGAAATCGGGAATGGAGCAGAATTAGATCGCAATTATCCGGCTTCTGCCTTCCTAGCTCGGCATGGACTCTAATGGCCCGATCTACGGTGTTGCAAATAATGATCGTGCGGCGAGGTAATTTTGGTTCTGGTGGCGACTGTTCCAGTTCATTCACCATTTCCTCATGTCGTTTCAAAATATCGGGGATTACCTTGTCTAGTCCCCTCTCTTTGTCGCAAAAATCAAGATCGCGGCGCAGTTCCAACCTTTTGACACCAGACCTGCGGTCGTGAATTGGACCTTCGGAAAGAGATTTTTCCACGTCAGTCAGCCCAAAGAAAAAATTCTTAGGCCGTGGAACTGAGCGCCATTCACGAGTCCGGAGATGGTCCGAGTTGGTGGTTGCCGACATATACCAAGTTGCCGAGCGACTTTCGGGAGTGGAACCAAAGCCATTGTGTGGAGATCTGTTAGATGTCCTAAACGCTTCAAGTTGGCAGGCCGAACCTAATCCCGGCCCCATCAACTGCACCTCGTCCATGACCCACAGACAGTCGTTGTTCAACAGTCCAAAGTGCATCGGCCAGCGGTATCGGCTCATCCCGTAGCCGCGATTGAGAGCACGGGAAAGGAGCATGTCTTGAGTGCCTACGAGTATGGCATTGCGCTCAGGATAGATATCCCACTCACCATCGTCTACGCCCCCCATTAAAATGTGAACATTAACCTTGCTCTTGAGGTTGAGATTCTCCAGCCATTGTTTAATATTCCAGGACGTCTGCTCGACCAGCGTGCGCATGGGCAGGCAGTAGACGAGGCGACGCGGCCAGTCGTCTCGCTGTTTGGACACCCGGTTCCAGAGCCATGCCAGCACGGCGGCGGCGGTTTTCCCCATTCCGGTAGGGATGTCGATAAGCATGGATTCGCATGCACGGCTGTCCCGCAGCCACTCATCTTGCCTACGCTTCCCGCATTCCCCGCAGGCCAGACGTTTCTGGTAATCGTAGGGGTCGAATCCCTTGGCCGTCGAAAAATAGTGGTCGAACCTCCCCATGTTCAGTGTCGCTTTTGATTGTCCATATTGGCGGTTGATGAGATAATTCTACCACATTTGGGGTGACAAAACCTGTCCCTGAGGACGAGTTTGCTCATATTTTTTGGTGAGAACTTTGATTTCCTTGGCAATTTGGGCTCGAAGTTTTTCAGGTTTCAATACCTCTGCATGACTGCCCCAAGAGTGGACCCATCGTTGAATGTCCATGAGATGATTTACTTTAAAGAGAGCGTGGATTTCACCATCAGGTAACTCCTCAATTTGCTGACTCGAGTGGTATAAACGTTCGCGAATAAAGGGAGCTACAACTTTATCGAAATGGATTTTCACCTCGATTACATCGTCACCTGTGAACCGGCCAAAACTGTTCTTGAGGTAGCCGTGTAAATCAAAACCCAAAGGGGCATGGAAGCTGTGGTGGGTTTTTTCCACGGCCTCCATCCGGTTCAGCAAAAATTTCCGTGGTTCCTCTTTATTGGGGTCCCAGAAAACAAGAACCCACTGATGATCCATGAACGCGAGGTGCAATGGCCAAACAGTCCGATTTTCAGCACGATTGGAGGTTGGTTTCTTATAACGAATCTTAAGCACTCTTTTTCGTCGAACGGCTTCCAGCAAGCTGCCGAACCAAGCATGTTCTCTATCATATTCTCCCCCAATTTGAGGAGCGCTTAATAAAGGTTGTATCTCCGAAACGGGTACGGAGACGGCTCCGCCTGCCACCTGACCTACTTTAGCCAGAGCAGAGTTCAAAATTTTTCCGAGAGCCGATCCCTGCCAGGCTGCAAATGTCCTATTCGCCAGGGTAAGGGCAAACGCTTCTTCTCCACTTATGCGAAGCAAGGGCAGGTATTCAGGGATTCGAGGACAATAATAGGATCGAGAGGTCGGCTCCCAAATGATTTCAACACCAAGGTCATTTCGCATATAGGAGATGTAGCGCTTCACCGTCCTTTCAGAAACTCCCATCTCTTCTGCCAGAACGACCGAAGTCACATTCCGTTGGGCATTCAACGCATTGAGGATATGCAGCAGGCGGTCCCAAGACGGGGATGAATTAGAGGAATGCATTTGATACAGGGGTTGGAATTATATTCCCCCCACTTAAATCAAGATTGAATTAGAGAGTATCTGTCTCCAAATCTTTTCGAAACTAATCCATTCTATCGGTCAACGTTAATACGTAGTTTTGAATTAAAATTTCCAAAAATTCTATAGTTAAACGATTAACTCAAATTGCTTAATCGATTGACTAAATTTTTTCAGCATCACGGCATTGTAAGGGCAAAAAGGTCGGCCCTTGATGTTAGGTATTAACTGAGTTTCAAGGGTTCCATGGATTGTGACAATGGCCAGGAAACTGCGCATTCAGAATCGCGGAGCGCGATCTACCCTATCCTGTCCCGCGGTAGCAGCCGCAAGGACTTGTTCCCTGTGGCGCAAACTGGAGTACAGTTTGAGAAAGCCCTCCTCCAAGCCTGCGAATGTTGTGGTTGGAGGCTGCATGCATTTCTTTGCGTTGCTCTAAGCTCTTTGCGAGAGTCCTTCCCGAATTCTTCTCCACCTTTGCGCCGTTTGGGCTTTTTGTGGTTAATCCCTCCCAATTTCTGATTCGGGGACCAAGATCGAGGTAAAATGGCGGACAGCCTGCCTGTGCGTCACCGCACGCAGACAGGGAATGTCCGCCCTCCGTTATTCTTCCAGCCTTCTCCCCCCACCGGCGCGACGGCGGGCTGACGCCCTTGTCTTGCCGACTCCCCCTCAAGGGAGGGAGTGATGGGAAATCATTTTGGGGGCGTGGTGGAAAGGGTTCATCTGGGTAACCTGTCCTGCCGTAACCTTCTGGCGAAGCGGGACCCATGTTCCATTCCTTCACTAAGTCGTTGATTTTTCGATCACGATCAAGAACAGGGAGGATTAAATGGCGGACAGGAATGTCCGCCCTCCGTTTCCCACTTTGTGCCTTTGTGCCTTTGTGCCTCTGTTCCTCTGTTCCTTTCTCTCTCCCAATTCCTCATTCCTAATTGGCGCCAACGGCGCCTCAAGGGAGGGAGTGATGGGAAATCATTCAGGGATAAGGGCGTCAATGGTTCTCCTGACAGTGGGAGTCATAAGGCCATAAACTACGAATCCCTTATAGGACTTCACGGATTTGGAGGACTGGACAGCCAGCATTACCAGATCCGGGTCAATGTTTGGAAGATCACTGGTCAGAGCGTCGATTGAAATTGGGGAATCCAACTGTTTCAATTTTGATAGAACCACACTTACAGAGGCCTCGACATCCATCGCTTCATGGGGAGATTCGAACCAATGATTGAAAGCTTGTTTGTATCTTTGATTTAAGAATTCAGCGATAATGTTACTGAACTTTTCGCCCTTGACCTGGTTACCTACGGCGACAAACAAGGCAAATCGGTCCTTTTCTCTCAATTCGACTGCGTCGGCGGTAAGGTTACCCTTCTGTGAAAGGAATCGCTTCCCTTTTGATACTGTGTTCCAAATGTCGTTTTGCCGGTAATCCAAGTATTCAGAACATATTTCCAGGCCGAGAGGAGTGCGGAATTTATAGAAAACACGGTTTTGAATTTGGCGAACATATTCCTTGGAGACATGCATGAGGCGACCTATGTCTTCCAAATTTTCTCCTCGGGACCTACGCCGATAAATTTCTGTTTCACCTTCGTTTAGAAGGATTCTGTTTCTTAACCAATCCAATTTCTGCTCCGGAGTCTTCTCGCGAATAGGGAGTTTCCAATCCGTCTGGAGGTAAGCGATTGCTTTGATGAGCGACCGCAACTTCACTTTCCTGAAATACTTGGTATTGAACAGCTCCGAAAACGAATAGGAGCAAAAGTCCTCAATCGTTTTTTTGTTCCAAGGGGTTGCTTCCGGCCACTTTACCCCTATCTCTTGACAGAGGTTGTAGAGACGTTCCCCAGTAAGGTTCCGTTCCTTTAGCCGCAAGAGCCACTGACGCCAAACCGAATCGTTCAAGAACCATTCCGGGGTGGGTGAATTTATCACCGCATGAAGTATTTCCTCCGACTCAGTAGCTGAGGGCAAGAATACGGTTTTTGGGATTTCGACCTTTCCGTGATCGGTAATCTCAATGTCGTGAATGCCAACGCTATTAATATAATTGGTGAGATTTTCGCGTAACTTTTTCTCCGAAGTTGACGCATATTGCCTAAATTTGAGTCTATCTCGTCTCAGCTTCAGAAATGCGGTTAGACTGTCTGATGACGACCTTCGATAACACCCGATCAGACGAAAGTCATCAGAGATGTGAAGCATGCTCATCCGGTCGAAAATGGGCATTCGAAATCGTCCATTCAACAACCCATGGACCAGGAAATTTACCGATAACCCTTCCCCTACATTGGATTCCGGAGTTTTTTTCCTATCCGCTTGGAGGTAAGCCATTGTTTTGAGGAGTGACCGTAACTTTACTAAACCAGCGTTTTTAACATTGAAAAGCTCAGAAAAAGAATAAGAGAAATAGTCCTCAAACAATTTTTGTCCCAACCGGTTGCTTTCGGCCGTTTTGCCCCTGTCTTGGGCTGGTAACTACTCAGGTCTACATAGCCTGGATCGTCGGAAAGTATGAATTAGGAAGGATTAATCTCAGAGGGTACATCCGCCTCCGCCGAAGGTCTACGGCGTGACAGGGAAGGGGGGAGGAGGATTGGAAATGGGTGCCTCAAGGTTGAAGGATTAATAAGAAGAAACGAGAAAATTTTCATGGGATTGAGAGAACTGTAGGAGGGGGGAGAAGAATTAGGAATGAGGAATGAGGGAGAGAGATCAAGATCAGGATCAGGATCAAGTGTGGAGGAAGGGACCGATCGATTTGGGATGTTGGCTGTAGGAGCGGCTTTACGCCGCGATCCCATGGAATAGCCTCACCGCAATCGGGGGATAAACCCCCTCCTACAGTTTCGTTACAGGTTATCAAAAAAACTTCCATGCGGACGACTGTTTAAAGTACCTGAGTAGTTACCTGGGCTGAATTAAAGGACATCAGAAAGGCCCAAAAGGGATCGAAGGCAAAACATTAACATTTTGCTCGATTTAGCATCACCCTCATACGATTCGGACAATCCCATGAGGGGAAGTGGGGTAAGGGCAAAAGGGTCGGCCCTTGATGTTTGGTATTAACTGAGTTTCAAGGGTTCCGTGGTTTGTGACCATGGTCAGGAAACCGCGCATTCAGTATCCCGGAGCGATCTACCCTATCCTGTCCCGCGGTAGCAGCCGCAAGAACTTGTTTCCCCTGGCGCAAACTGGAGTACAGTTTGAGAAAGCCCTCCTCCAAGCCTGCGAATGTTGCGGCTGGAGGCTGCATGCATATCTTTGCGTTGCTCTGCGCTCTTTGCGAGAGTCAACTTATTCCCTTTCCCTTTCTTCGCACCCATTCGTGGCGTGAATTGGATCGCGGCATAAAGCCGCTCCTACATTTCCATCTGTGTAACCTGTCCTGCCGTAGCCTTCTGGCCTTGAATCTCGATCTCTCCTCCTCTCCTCAATTCCTAATTAGCGCCCTTGGGCGCTTCTCCCCTATCCTTTTGAGCCTTTTGTGGTTAATCCCTCCCAATTCCTGATTCTTCGACCAAGATCGAGGTAAAATGGCGGACAGGAATGTCCGCCCTCCGTTATTCTCACTTCGTGTCCTTCGTGGACCCTATTTCTCCCTCTCTTTGCGTTGCTCTGCGCTCTTTGCGAGAGTCAATTTCCCTCCTCCCGTCTAGGCAAACAACTGGTCCACTCGCTCCGCTTTGACCAGTTCGCGCGGTTGGTTGAGGTGGTTGTAGACCAGGGTGGTCGGATCGATTCCCATGGAATGGTAAACCGTGGCCAAAACCTCGGTGGGGTGCACCGGATCCTCCACCGGGGCCGATCCCGTTTTATCCGATTTTCCATGGATGTAGCCCCGCTTGATTCCCGCTCCACCGATGACGCTGGTGTAGCAGTAGGGCCAGTGATCGCGACCGTCGGCGCTGTTCGTATTACCGGAGGTGGATATACCCTTTTCCGGACTGCGGCCAAATTCGCCGATGGCGACTACCAACGTTTCATCGAGCAGACCCCGCTGATCGAGATCCTGGAAAAGCGCGCTCAGGCCCCGGTCGAGCATGGGACCCGATTGATCTTTCATGCGCCGGCTCAAACCCACGTGGTGATCCCAACTGTGGTTATTCGAATTGGCCACCTTGGGCCAGATCACCTCGACCACCCGGGTGCCGGCTTCGACCAGACGGCGGGCCAACAGGCAGCTTTGACCAAAGGTGTTGCGGCCGTAAAGATCCCGCACCTTTTCGCTTTCGGACCCGATGTTGAAAGCCTCCCGAGCCCGTCCACTCACCAGGAGGTTCAAGGCCTGGGAATAAAATTCGTCGATGTTGTATTCTTCCACCGCTTTATCGATCAAGGGCATCTGGGCGTTTATGGCATCCCGCAAGCTGGCCCGGCGACGCAGACGGACCGAAAAGACTTCCGGGCGCAATTGAAGATCGTCCACCTTGATTTTGTCCATTTTCGTCATGTCCATGTCGTCCCCTTCGGGAAACAGGTAGTAGGGATCGAAAGCCTTGCCCAGAAAACCGGCCGTCCCGCCCTTATTGACGACCTGCGATTCCTGGAGGGGCCGAGGGAGCATGACGAAGGGCAGCATCGGTTCGTCCGTCGGCTTGAACCGGACGATGTTGGATCCGAAATTGGGAAAGTCTTTGGAATTTGGGGGGTTCGAGCTGACCGGAAGGACTGACCTTGTCGGTGGTATAACCGGTCATGATCTGATAGATCGCGGCCGTGTGGTTGAAGAGCCCATTGGGGGTGTAACTCATGGACCGGATCATGGTAAATTTGTCGTTCACCTTGGCCAGGTTGGGAAGGATATCGGTGAAATGTGCGCCGGGGAATCCTGGTGGGGATGGTCTTGAAGGAGGAGCGAACGTTGTCCGGAACGGAATTGGGTTCCTTCGGATCCCACAGATCCAAATGACTGGGCCCACCCTGCAGGTAGACCATGATAACCGATTTCGCCTTGCCCCAACCGGGGCCGCCGGCAAATCCACTGCTGGCGGAGGCCGTCTGGGCCCGCAGAATCGAGTTGAGGGTCATTCCCAGCATACCGGCGCCCCCCACACGGAGAAAATCGCGGCGGCTGCAGTTGAGGTGAGAATCGCAGAGGTCTTTACCTTTGGGTCCTGGTAATCTGAACATGGGTGTGTCCTTTCAGCTTCTAATAATTAAAGAGAAATGCAGAGTTGTTGATCAAGGCCCAGGCGAGGTCCTGCGCCGCGGTGAGCCGGCGGTTGGCAGCTTGTTCGGTGGAGTATTGCACATCGCTCCGCAACTGAACCAGGGCAGGATCTTCCGGACGGGACGCTCCGCCTTAGCCAATGCCGATTCGAGTTTTTCCATTTTTTCGTCCTTGGGAAGGGGCCGCTTGGCTTTGACCCAATCGTACCGCTTGGAAAGATACTCCGGATGTTGGTGCTTGAACCAAGTGTAAAGGGAGGCGTTCTCCTCCGGCTCACGCAGTGAAGGTGCCTTACTCAGAATGGCGGCGATGGATTCGGGCAAGCCGAGATTGAGCGGGTCCTCCGCCTCGGTGAAATAAATGCGAAACTTGCCCAACGGGAAATCACCGTTGGAGTACCTGCAATCGACCGAGATACGGACATAGCCGCCTTTTTCATCAAACCGGAGGGGCTTTTCCAGTTTGACGCGCGCCCAGTGGGGGCGTCTCTCCTGTCCGCCCACGGCCCACGCCTTGTCGTTGCGTGCACTATTGCCGTGATGATCTTTTCCACGCTGAAACCGTCTTCCGTGTAATCCGCCGCCGCCTCGGACAAAGGGACTTCGATCCGATCTTCCGGATCGGCCTCGGCGGAAGTGGAATAACTGACCTCGACCTCCGACACGACAAAGTTACCCGTTTCGTGGAATCCCGGCCGAAACTGGCCAGCGAATCGTCCGTCAAGACTTCCAGCATGAATCCGCTGATAGTCTCCGCATCCACCGGAAAGGTCATTGTATAGACTACCGAGTTTCCGGGCTCACCCGAGGCCAGGAGAGAGGCATCATCTTTGACGGTAAGGTTCAAGTTGCCTTGCCCCTCGGCTTCTTCGGGGTATTGGGGGCTCCAAAGGGTCCAGAAGCGATCGAGGGTTATGGCCTGTATTCCCTCCTCCTGCAAGGCGGGCAATTCATCCCATTCAAATTCCCACAACGCTTTTTTGGTAGCGGCAATGCGTTCCTTTCGCTCCTTCTCAGCAGCCTCTTTCTTGGCTTTGTAGGCGGGCGTATAGGCCTTGATATTCGCTTTGGCCCGACTGATGGCCCGGAATCGCTCCGTTTCCAGTTCGGCCTTTCGCCATACCCAGTCGCTCTCCATTTCGGCCAACCGGGCAATCAGGTTTTCGTGATCCCGCTCGATGAGCGACCAGTTGTCCTTGACCATGTCGACCTCTTCCTGCGTTGGAAACGATTGAGCACCCGCAGGTACAGTTTTTCGATCATGGACCGATCGTCGGATTCCCGCGTAACGAGTTCGGCAATGCCGTTGTCCGGATCCCCCACCGCATCGGCAACGGAAGCTCCACTCAATAACGACATGACCGCGCCGAGTTGCACATCGTTTTGCCGGTCGCATTCACAAGCCGATTCACGGGGCGGACGTCCCAGGTTGGCCAGGAACCCGCCCTTGGTATCCACCTGAGCATCGGCCAGTTGAGCCGCTCGCATGCCCGGCTTGGCCCCGGGGAAATGGGGCTTGGCGCCGGTTACGGCGTAGACGGAGTCAAACAAAACCTCGGCCGGAAGACGGCGGGCTTTGCGTGCGAGTAATTGATGGCGTCGTCCTCGTTGAAGGGATGGGTGCCGATGGACAACTGGTAAGTGCGGGAATTGCAGATTTCGCGCATCAGCCCCCGCACATCGAAGCCCGAATCGATGAAGAATTCGGTCAGGTAATCGAGCAATTCGGGATTGGTGGGCGGATTTCCGGCGCGTATATCGTCAATCGGTTCAATGATTCCTGTTCCCGTCAGGTAACCCCAAATGCGGTTGGCATAGCTTTTGGCGAAGTACTGGTTGTCCTCCGCCGTTATCCAAGCAGCCAATCTATCCCGGCGAGTCGGCTCGGAGGGCGCTTTAGCCGCATCTTCTCCGGAAGCGAACCCCTTCGCTGTGGCCGGATAAGGAAAAGCGGGCCGGGCCACATCCCCCGTCAGGATGTTTGTCACCTCGCCCTCGTTCGTATCCCAAACGATTTCGTAGAGCGGCTTGGCATTCTCTACCGCCGTCCCGCCGATGGTCGCCTTGGGTGCATGGTCCTTGTCGCGCTTCAAATCGACCTGGGAGAAAAAAGCCGCCATTTGGTAGTAGTTATCCACGTTCCACCTTTCGAAGGGGTGGGTCGTGGCACTTATTGCAGTTGAAACGCGTAGCCAGGAAGAGGTGGGTGGTATTCTCCATCAGCTCTTCCGGCGTTCGCAGGATCTTGAAGTAGGATGCGGGTGGATTCTTCTTGTTGGAACCCTCAGCCGTGAGAATGGAGTGAACGAACTCGTCGTAGGGCACATTTTCCTCGAGCTGTCGGCGGATCCAATCCCGGAACAATTCGGACCCCTCCTTGCCGAGGAACTTCGAATTTACCTGCAACATGTCGGCCCATTTATTGGCCCAATGATCGACAAATTCTGGGGAACCGATGAGATGGTCGATCATGTCAGCCCGCTTCCGGCGGGTCGGGCGATCATCCTCCAGGAAGGAGATCAGGGTTTCAACTTTCGGTGGAAGACCGGTCAAGTCCAAGTAAATCCGACGAATGAACTCTTCGTCCCGGGTGAGTCCGGAGGGCAGAATCTTCATTCGCATCCACTTTGCCGCGACCAACTCGTCAATCCGGTTCCAGGTTTCGGGTTTCTTCCAGGTGAACCCGGTGCGGTCCCCCATCACGGTGAGGGTGGTTGCCGCGTAGGCGCCTTCGTAACGGGCCAGAATGGGCGCTTCGCCCCGCCGAATGGTGGTGATGAGTCCAAAGTCGTCATTGAGGGCCACTTCCGTATTGCCGCTTTCGATGATGGCCTCGCGGGTTTACGTCGCGCTGAGTGCCATCCGGGTAATGGGCAATGACCCGCATCTGCCGGTTGGCGCCGATGTTCTCTATCACCGGGTTTTGCGGCTCCAGCTCGATGCGGCTCACCTTTTCGGAACCCTCCTTCATGGCGGCGCCATGGGCAATCCACTGTCGAATGGTCTCGTAATAATCCGACCCGATGTCGGTCACCATTCCACCCTCGTGGGGAACCGCCGCCGTAGATTTGAGGAGCATGAGCGAATCGTCCGGAGAAGCGAAGTTGACCCGGCGAGCCGCATGGTCGTCACTGAATGCGCGCACGTCGTTGAAGGCGTCATACCCGCGCAGGGCTGAGTTTAAATCCATTTTTTCCTTCCTGGGAGCCATGACAGGTGCCCGCATTGCAGCCCAACCGGGATAATATGGGATTTACATCCACCACGAAGTCCGGGTCGTAGCCATCCTTCAAATCCTTGACCTCTACGCTGGCGGTGTCCCGCATCCCTAAAAAATGAGCCGTTACGGCGGTCCTCCCTGCGTAGAGAGGGCGAATAATGCCGCGTTCCTCCACTTCGGCTATGGGGCGGGTGATCTCCCATCGCACCAAGCGGGTAAGGTCCACCACCTCACCCGATTCCAGTGTCCCGGTTACCAGAAGCTGGTTGTAGGCATTGGGACCCTTCAGGGAGATGGTCGAAGGTGAAATGGAGAGACGGGCCAACCGCTCGATCTCCTCCGGTCGCTCCTCGATAACCTGCGCCTTGCCCTTCTTCATACTGACCGGATTTTCGGGGCGCTTGGGTTCGGCCTTGGCCAGCAAGTCGGAATCGGTCACCTCCACCGGGATAAAGGTCTTGCGCAGTTTTCCGCTGGCCGCATCGATAATCAAAATACGCCCATCCGAGGTCCCGGCGACGTAGGATTTTCCATCCGGAGCAAAGCCCGCGGAAAAGACCGGGGAGTCCACATCCGTTGAATGCAGCAATTTGGCTCCCCGGGTATGGAAAGCCTCGATCTCGGGCTCGATGTTCTTGCTGCCGTCCGGATTCGTCCGCGCCGTTTCAAAAAGCTTCTTCAATTCGGGTGTGATTGTGGCATCGTAATCCGAAGCATAGAGGTTGACCTGACCCTTTCCATTCAGACTGGATACCGCGGCAAAGGTCTTTCCATCCGGAGCAAAGGCCACACTCCAGATGCGTCCTTTCATGGGGGGATACTTCCGTATCAGATTGGCGTTGTCGCCGATCTTTCGTTCCGTCTCGCGGTGCATGCGGTAAACCTGGGGCACGCCGTCGGAACCCCCCATCAACACGTGGTCCTGATGGGGATGGCGGTCGATCGCATTGATCCCGCCCTTGAGCGCACCCGGAGTAATGGAGGTGATGTTGTCTATAAACCGTTCCGTCTCCACCTCCGTCAGCTTGGCCGACATGTCGCGACCCACCGATACCAGATGATCTCCGTGGACCGACCAAGCCGTGTCGAGGACCCAGTCGGTGTGACTGCCCATGAAGAATACTTCGTCCCCGCTCGAAACCTCGATGGCCCGCAAAGTTTGATCCGGCAATCCGTAAGCCACGTACTTCCCATCCGGGGACCAACTGGCCCCGTAGGCCGTGTCGTACCCCACCGGTTTGGAGAGCGTCAAGGAACGCTTTTCCACATCCCAGATCTGGATTTCCCCCATGCGCCCGGGCAGGCCCCCGGCAACGGCCAAGAGTTTGCCATCGGGGGAAAAACGGGCCGTTTCGATGCGCTCGGAAAGCCCGATCAAACGCGCGACCAATCCGGAGCCGTCCGCTTTATGGAGAAGAACTTCGTGAAATCCCGCCACCGCGATCAACTCGCCGTCGGGGGAGTAGTCCAGCGAGGTCAATACCGGGGCTACCGCGTACTGGGGCGGATGGTCCGCGTCAAAACGTTGCCGAGCGTTCTCCGGAGTATCATCCCGGGCTCCCTGCTCAATCCACTTGGTGACCAGGGCGAGTTCATAGGGGGTGAGGGGCTCGTCCTTTTCCGGCATCTCCGGACGGTCGTCTCCCTCCTGCAATGTGACCAGATTGATGAGGAAACTATCTTCCGGCTTATGGGCGACAACCACGGGTTCCCCCCCTTCCCCACCGGCAATCATCCGGGCCACGTCGGTCAGTATGTAGTCGCCCTTGGTTTTGGCCGGCTGATGGCAGCCGTGGCATTTGGCCTGGAAAATCGGGCGAACGTGCTCGTAATAACTAACACTATCGGGCAACCCCTCGGAGCGTTCCTCTCCCCATCCCGATACGGAAAATATCAGGAAAAAACTCAGAAATGTAACCCTGCGAATCATTCTCTCACCAAAAAGCGCAACTGATGTGGATTTTCCATAGGCACATGTGTGTCAACGAGTGTTGTCCATTCTCCCTTTGCACGATTTTTTCTTATAGCTTGTGTCAAATCATCTGTAAAGATACAATCTTATTTTTGCAACCACCGATTTCACGGATTCGGACAAATGGGCTGCAAGAAGGGGTCAAACCTGGATGGCGCTTAGTTAGAGCCTATCCCAGAATCCGGGAATTGAAACTTCATTTCGAGCAATCCCGGCGTAAAGCCTCTCCTACAGCCATCCCCCGAAACAGCCTTGAAGCAATCGCGGCGTAAAGCCGCTCCTACAGCTTGATCCCTTCTCCCCCACTTTGCGTTGCTTCGCGCTCTTTGCGAGAGTCCTCCCCAAATTATTCTCACCCTTTCGTGGCGTGAAGAGGATCGCGGCGTAAAGCCGCTTGTATGTCTAACGTGGTATTCATGGAAGAGGTAGCCCATGCGAGAACTCATTTAAGAGGCGTCGCAGCATGGGCGGCAAGTAGTCCTCGTATTACGACTGCCCTTGAGTTGAACTACGAGGGCCAGGTTTCCATCGTGCTCTGCAGAGTTACGATGGAAAGGCGTGGAAGAGCCCGTAAGCCGCAGGGTCTTGAACCCGAGTTAGGAGTAAGGACCTTCCATGCCATCCTGGCTTATCTCGATGAGCTACAAGAGCCTCGAGCTCGTATTAACAAGCAAGAGAAAGTCATGATCCAAATGAAAGATAAAGTCAAATATCTCGGCGTAGATTGCGCCAAAGCAACCTTCGATAGTAACCTGGAGGACAGTTCCATGACCCAGTCATGGGAAAATACCCCTGAAGGAGTGGACTCCTTCATCACCTGGATTAAAAAACACTGCGGCAAGGTGATGGTGATAGTCGAATCGACTGGAGGCTACGAGCGGTTGCTGCTGCGAAGCCTCTACAAAAAAAACATTGCGGTGGCCAGAGTGGATGCACTGAGAGCGCGTCGCTTTGCCCAGTCAGAAGGTCTGCGCTGCAAGACCGATCCCATTGATGCGGAGATGCTAACGCGATTCGGCCGAGAAAAGAACCCTGCCTTATGGCAACCCCCGGCCCGTAGTGTTGAAGTGTTGCGGCAATTGGTCTCACGCCGCCGCCAGATATCGGATATGATCAAGCAGGAGAAAACACGACTGGAACACGCTGAAGGATTTTCGCGCAAAGATATCCTCAGCATGATCGCCATCCTTGAGAAAAGAGAATGCAGAATCGAACAACACATCGAAGCGCATCTCCAAACCGATGAGCAACTCTATGAACGCTATCAGAAACTCATGGCACCCAAAGGCATCGGTCCGGTAACCGCCTATACCGTTCTGGCCTTCATGCCCGAACTCGATTCGATCACTGCAAAAAGAGCCTCTTCGTTGGCCGGTGTGGCACCCTATACCCAGATCAGCGGCACTTACACTGGCAAGGCCAAGACTGCGGGCGGAAGGAAAGAAATCAGAAGACCGCTTCACATGGCCGCAAAGTCCGCCATCCGCTTCAATCCCACCATCAGAGAGTTTTACCTCGGATTGGAAAAAAAGGGGCAAAGAGGACAGAGTTGCTGTCGTCGCGGTCATGCACAAACTCATCACCTTGATGCACAGAATCGATAATGATCCAGAATTTATACTATCAACTTGATAAGAGCTACTCCTACATTAAACCCTTCGGGGCCATCCGTGTCTGTCTGCGTGCCTGGCATATAGGGTAATGGGGGACAGGAATGTCCCCCCTCCGTTATTCTTCCAGCCTTTTTCGGGATGACCCCGACTGGCGTCGCAGGAACCGATTTATGGGTGGGGCAAAAAAGGGGGAACAGACTTGATTTGGCCAAAATTAGTCCCAAACATGGAACGCTTCACAACTGAACCGAAATCAATAAACTCTCCCGATTACGAACCAGATTCGCCCTAAATTCATCCCATCTCTAATCTCAGTTCTCGCTATCTTCTCCTTGATCTCAGCCTCCGTTTTGCAGGCTCAGGACGGTTCAGAGGATGATGAGATATATGAACTCAGCCTGTTTACGGTAGATGAATCCGATGTGGTCGGATACGCAGCTACCAGTACCCTGGCCGGCACGAGGATAAAAACCGATTTGAAAGACCTGGGGACCTCCATTTCCGTGGTGACCGAGGAATTCATGGAGGACGTGGCCGCGACGGATGCCCAAACTTTGCTATCCTATGTTTCCAACGTCGAAGTGGGTGGCATTCAGGGAAATTTCTCCGGGGCGACGGACGTGGGATTCGGACGCTACCATCAAGTCGCTGCGAGAACCAATCCTCAGAATAATCAGAGAGTCAGAGGATTGCTGCAAGCGGACTTGACCCGTGGATATTTTCTAACGGATATCCCCTTTGACAGCTTTAATACTGAGCGGGTCACCGTAAGCCGTGGACCCAATTCGGTTCTTTTCGGAATTGGGAGTCCGGGTGGGGTTATCAACAACGGGACCAAGCAAGCCGTTCAAAATGCCAATTTCGGCGAACTCGGTGTTCGCCTTGATAACTATGGCAGTTGGCGTACTACGTTCGATTATAACAAAGCGCTCATTAAAGATCGGCTTTCCCTGAGAATGGCCATTCTGGAAGAAAGTGCGAACTACAAGCAAGAGCCGGCTTTCCAGGACCAATCACGTTTTTATGCGGCTCTCAATGCGGTGCTTTTCGAAGGGAATGGCAGTAGAACCACCTTGCGAGCAAATTTTGAGGACGGAACACAGGATGGTTCTCCGGTGGAAATAATCCCGGTTACGGTTGCCTACGACAACTGGTTCGAGCCTTGGCCGGCAAGCAATTCGCAGTATACCGGAGTCAATGCCCCTGCCAGGGTGGTATCTCCGAGCGAGGGTGGAACATGGGAATTTCAGGACATTGAGGACACTCGTTTACACGAGTGACAGCTTGCTAGGCGTCAACTCCCTGGACGAGGTGCGACTTCACCCCCTTGATTTCATTCGCCCAAAAGATGGCGATAGTTTCACTTTCTCCTGGGTCGATACCACTCCTGCAGGGAGTCTTAACGATGGAGTAGCCGGCGATCGCGCGGTTCACGTCAACAATGTGTTCGTTAGAAGCGTTCAGACTGCTGGAGGCATTAGCCAAACTAACATCGAAGCCCAAGCTTTTACTTGGCAAAGCTACTTTTTGGATGACCATATTGTAGCCCTTTATGGTCGTCGGGAAGATGACACTTCAAACTTCGCCAGAAACGCAGCATCGGAAACAAGTGAGCCACAGTTCTTTCCAGATAGGGTGTACAATCCTGCTTTCACCAAGCTATCTTCCACTCCAACTTATGAAGAAAAGGGAACAACCCAATCCTGGAGTGTTGTAGGGCGCGTCCCCGAAAACTTTCTTGGAAACTTCCCTTTCAGTGTGCAGGTACATTGGGCATCGGCCGAGAATTTTAATCCGATTGGTTTGAGAAGCAACGCCTTAGGAGCTCCGATTGGCCAGCCTTCTGGTTCAACCGAAGAATACGGATTCACGATTTCCACGGATGATAACAAGTATTCCCTTAAATTCAATTGGTACGAAACGGAACTGGGAAACATCAATGCCGGAGTCGGTACCAACCTGGCCAATTATGCGTTTGGACGGATAAATAGACACCGGGATGCGGAATTGTCGGAAATACCGATTCAAGACCAATTGGACCTTATTCCAAACAATGGAGGGGCCACCCACCCGATTCAGTCCTATGAGGACTATTACACTGCAATGCTTAACGCGATTCCATCAGCGCTTTTGGACGTGGTTAATCCAATGCGTGTAGATATAACTGGAGATGGCGTCTGGGATGATTATCAGATTGACTCCATTCAAAACCTTCAAGCTACCCGCAGTCAGCTCGCCGAAGGATTCGAACTGGAATTTGTGGCCAATCCAACATCATCCTGGCGGATATTGGCAAATCTCAGCCAACAGGAAACTTCGTTTTCCAACACCGCTCCGTTGATGGGCAAAATAATCAACGACTTTGTTGCAGCAACCAGAGCCGCTCGATTGGATGAGCTCCAGGATGATCCGACTTTCCAAGCAGATGAAGAATTCCACAGCGAAGGCTTGGGACTGCTACCGCTTCCTATCGTAGCGGCCCAAGCTCTGGATGGTACGGTTTCGAATGAACAAAGAGAGTGGCGGTTCACTGGAGCTACTACCTACGAGTTTCAGGAAGGCGCTCTCGATGGCTTTGGAGTTGGAGCAGCTCTTCGTTGGGAAGATGAAGCCGCAACCGGTTACTTTCAGATCGTTGATCCGCAAATTGGAGTTATTCCTGATGTAAACAGGCCATTTTTTGATGATGGACTGTTCAGCGGAGACGCTTGGATTACTTACTCCAGACCCATATGGCAGGGGAAAATCATTTGGCAAGGTCGGCTGAATGTCCGAAACCTGGTAGGTGAAAGCGGAAACATTCCGGTCAAAACCAATCCCGATGGTCAGGTAGCCGTTATTCGCATTCCCAATCCTCGAACCATCTATTTGTCGAATTCATTTAATTTCTAGCCTATTGAAAGTCAGGCAGATAATTTCCCTTGGGCGCTTCACCGCCGTCACATTCGTGGCAGCGGTTGTCGTCCATGGTAACGGCCCTGACGAGGGCCAGAAGAGTGAACTGGGCCTGAAAGTCGTCACCTGCGACTCCTTGCGGCAACCTCCGGCCTGGGCGCTGGCCGAGCGCCACCTTATCGAAACCATCAATCAGGCAGGGGTTGAGTTCTACAACACCTACGTATTGCCAGACGACACCCTCGAATGGAAAGAACGCTATGAGGGAGGGATGAATTCCTCGGACGATGCCTATGAGGCCTTCCGGGGATTTTCCGTCCATACCGCCATAGGAGGCTCGGACGAACTCGATAAACTGAATCGCCGGGTCTGGGATGGTATTACTCGACAATTCACCCGCTACGGTCAGATCTACCGGGAGTTTGATTCCAACTGGGACTGGATGCACCACGGGGAAGGCTACATTACCCTTTACCCGATGGGCATGGTCGAACCGAACGATGAAAAATTTCGCGATCGCTCAATCCGTTTTGCCGCCATGTATATCGGGGAAGATCCGGAAGCGCCCAATTGGGACCCGGAGTTGAAACTCATTCGCGCGGTCATGAACGGCAGCCGCGGTCCCAAAATGGAATGGACCAAACGGGACTGGATTCCGACCAACGCCAATCTCGTATATTACCCCCTGCCCTTTTTGGACATACCCGGAGTCGAGGCGACCACTGCCTGGATAAACGACCACCCGGACAACGACCAATTCGCCAAGCTGGTGAAGGGAATGAGCGACCGCATGGCCAAGGGGGATGTGCCCATCAACCTGACCGCTACAGCGCTCATCGCCAACGCCTGGTTATACACAGATGATGACAAATACGTGCAATGGGTTAAGGATTACATCGGATCCTGGGAGGAGCTGACCCGCCGCAACAACGGCATCACACCCGATAACGTCGGCCTCTCAGGTAAGATCGGGGAATACACCGGCAACTGGTGGGGCGGTTATTACGGATGGGTCTGGCCGCGGGGAGGAAACGATATAGTTTATGCGGAGCTCACTGCGGCCAAGGTAGCAACCCTCATGACCGGCGATCTACGCTATGCGGAGTTGCCCCGAAGCCAGATGACCGTCATGAGAAATCAGGGCCGGGTCCAAAATGGCCGGCATCTCGTGCCTGTCCGCCACGATCACCGGGGCTGGTATTATTTCGTTCCGGAAATTGCATACCCTCATGTCAATTTATGGTACCTCTACCACAACGAAGAAGACTGGAAACACATCGAACGCCTGGCAGAAGCCCAATTGGCGGAATCCTCCGCCATAAGGGATCCCGACCTTGCCTGGGCCTATTTCGTAAGAGGTCGAAACCCTGAATTTCCTCTTCAGGCATTCCGTGCCGATATTGAATTCGTAGCCAGAAAGCTTGACTACATCCGCAACGAACACGGGGATCCGGAAACCTGGGTCGATAACAAGTGGATCATCTCCGATCCTGTTCGCATGGACAACCTCGTTCGGCTGACCCTTGGGGCCATGCCTATTCACAAACGTGGGGAGATGCTGCATGCACAGGTTCGGTACTTCGACGGGAATAGTAAACGACCGGGCCTTGCTCCTGACGTAGCCGCTTTGGTTACGCGCATTGAACGGGATTGGGTGCAGATCGAGATTGTAAACCTGAATCAATTGGAATCACGACGACTGGTTATCCAGGGAGGAACCTATGGAGAACATCAGATCGAGGCTGTCGAATTCGAATCATTGGGCGATCTTCACAACGACAGATTCACCATCGATTCGGCGCCGGATCAGGTAACGTCGCAGAACCGGGTAACCATCGATGCCCTGGCCTTCATGGTCGATCTGGCGCCCGGTTCAGGTTCAACCTTCAAACTCCACCTGGACCGTTATGGCAATAAGGCGAGTTACACCTTCCCTTGGAATCGATAGTCTTGTTTAAGAAACTAACAGTTTTACTTCTTTCGACCTCATTTTGCCACCTCGCCTGGCCGCAAATGGGCTCCCCTGGTCATGGTGAAACCCAGGTTATCGCTCTTCACCCGACCAATCCGGATATAATTTATGCCGGAGCCGCCAAGGGACTTTGTAAAACGATGAAAGGCGGAAAGGACAACTGGCCCACTTACGGACTGGATTCCTATTCACCGAGAGCGATTGTCATCAGTAATTCAAACCCCGACTTGCTCTACGCCGGAACCTACGAGGTGGGCGTATTCAAATCCGAAGATGCGGCGCTTGACTGGGAAGCAGTGAATAATGGCATTACCGATCTGCGCATCCGGACCATGGTCATTCACCCGGACAACGACCAGGTCGTGTATGCGGGAACTGAAGGCACGGGAGTTTTTAAAACCGTAAATGGCGGCGAGTCCTGGAAGGAAATGAACCACGGTCTTATCGACAAAGTGGTTCGCAGCCTGGTCATTGACTCCCTGAATCCGGACACTCTGTATGCCGGCACCTGGCACGGGGTATACAAGACCACCGATGGGGCCGAAACCTGGTCTGCCGATCCCCAAGGTCTTTACGATGTGGATGTACGGATCCTGGCTTTGGACCCGACCAATCCGAATATCATTTACGCGGGCACTCAGCCACGGGGTGTTTTCCGGAGTGAGGACGCAGGTAAAACCTGGGTAAAGGGCGCTCATCCTCTCACTGAATTTATTGAATCCATGGCTATCGACCCAGCCAACCCTTCCCATGTATATGTGGGAACTAAAGCCGGCGTATTCGTAAGCCTGGACAAAGCAGATACGTTCACCTCGGCCGGTCTTCGCTGGTCTAATCATGCCTGGACCTTGGTATTCGATCCCAAGACGGATCCTCCGACACTTTACTATGGCGGCGTTGGCGGCGTATTGAAGACGACAACCCGGGGCTTTCAGTGGGAAGTGACCGGCCCGGTGAGACTATAGGAAATTCGGTTAAATAAATAGAACCTGGTTTTTTTCGGGTGGTAACTACTCAGGCATCTTAAACTATCATCCGCATGGAAATGATAACATATTACGAAACTGTAGGAGGGGGTTTATCCCCCGATTGCGGTGGGGTCATTTGGAAGATCGGGGGATAAACCCCCTTCTACAGTTCTCTCAATCACCATCCTATATAAATTTGTGCGAAATGCGGGCTAGGCTATGGAGACCTGGGTTTTTTCCAGTGGTAAGAAATGCTGTAATCTGGATCCTGATCGTTCTCTCGGCCTATCAGTATTTCAAAGCAGGTTCGTATCTGGGAAATGAATACCCCCGAAAGCCCATAAGGGTCGTGGTTCCCTTTCAACCGGGGGGAGGGTCTGATACTTTCGTCAGGATTGTGCAAAAGGCGATAAACGACAACAAGCTGATGCCTCAGCCCTTGGTGGTAGTCAACAAACCCGGAGGAGGAACTTCCATCGGCAGTGGTTTTGTCAAAAATGCGCGAGCCGACGGCTACACCATTCTCTGTTTGCATGAAGCCCTGATGGTGGCGAAGTCAACGGGACAGTCTCCCAATGGCCCAAATGACTTTGAACCGGTTGCAGCTACCGGTGAGTACGGAATTGTCGTCCTGGTGTCGGAAGACTCCTCCTACCAATCGCTGGGAGAACTCATGCAAGCGGCCAAGGAGCGACCTGGAAGCATAATATTTGGCGCAAATCTGAACACACCGGCTCATTTTGCCGCGATTATGCTCGAAAAGACGGTTCCCGGAGCCGCTTTCCGTTTCGTCGCAACCGGAGGCGGAGCCCATCGTTTGGCGGGTGTAATGGGTGGTCATTTGGATGTCATTATTCTGTCGGTTGGAGAATACTTGCGTTTTGAGCAACATGGATTGAAGGCGGTCGCCTACCTCGGCAAAGAGCGCCTTGAAGCCATACCGGATATACCAACCGGCGAAGAACTGGGTTTTCCGGTCTACGGCGGAAACCTCCACTACTGGTGGTTTCCAAAGGGAACGGATACAGCCATCGTAAATTATTTTGCGGAGATACTCGGAAAAGTAATGCAAACGGACTTCCTGGTAAAGCGGACTCGGGAATTGCAGATTCAACCCCGAATTATCCGCGGAGAGGAGTTGGCAAACCGCATCCGGGACCGTATGAAGGCCTATGGTCTCATCAAACCCGATTACCCGGTAGAGTTGCCCGACTTCGAATGGTGGACTCTCTTTTTCGTTTTGGTATTCGGCGCGGCGCTACTGGTGAAGTACGGATTCTACCGTAAGCCGGTCAGGCAAAAATTCGAGGAAACAGGCCTCCGTCACGATTTAGCCACTGGAACCATGGCAATGACCGTGGCCTATGTGTTGCTGATGGGACTGAATCTGCTTTCCTTCGTTTGGGCGACCATTATCTACCTGCTGATTGTCGGACTCTTCTTGAGGCGGTTCAAAATCCACAAATGTCGTTCTGTTCTGGAAGTAGCGCTTCTGATGTCGTTCGGTCTGCATTTCATATTCACCCAACTTTTTTCTATCGATTTGCCCTGATCCATGGAGGCCATTCAAACAGCATCCGCCTATCTCTTCAGCCTGCAAGGACTCCTCCTGGTCGTTTTGGGCACTGTGTTGGGCATTACGATGGGCGCCATTCCCGGACTGACCGGAGCGATGCTCATAGCGCTGACATTGCCCCTGACCTTTAATATGGATCCCATCAACGCATTCATCCTGCTCATCAGCATGTATGTGGGAGCGGTCAGCGGGGGGTTGATTTCGGCAACTCTTTTGCGCATGCCGGGCACGCCCGCTTCGATAATGACCACCCTGGATGGTTACCCAATGGCAAAAAGCGGCCGACCGGATCGGGCGCTGGGACTGGGAATAACGGCCTCCTTCATCGGGGGATGCATTTCCTGGGTTTTTCTTATTTCCCTTTCCGGTCCCATAGCACACTACTCTACCCGGCTGGGCCCATTTGATTTCTTCTCTCTGGTCCTGCTTGCCTTGGTCCTCATAGCCTCGATCGGCGGCAAATCCATGAGCCGCGCATTTCTGTCCGCCTCGCTCGGAGTCCTCGCCTCCTTACCGGGCATCGACAAGGCCACCGGCAACCTGCGAATGACCTTCGGATTCGAGGAACTGAACGCCGGTTTGAAATTACTACCGGTGCTCATCGGCATGTTTGCCATTAGCCAAGTAATATCCGATCTGACCAAGCTTGAAAAGAAGATCACCGTTATCCCTCTTAAGCGAACCCGGAAAATGTTGTTCAGCCTTCATGACTGGGGCATCCAGGCTGTGAATTTGCTGCGCTCATCCGTCATTGGAACCTGGGTTGGGATTTTGCCTGGAATTGGCGCCAATATCGGATCCATTTCCGCATACAGCGCGGCGAAGTCTTTTGCCAACTCCGAGGAGAAGAAGAAATTCGGAAAAGGATCGGAAGTGGCCATAGTGGCATCCGAATCGGCCAATAATGCCACTATCGGCGGGGCATTGATCCCGCTTATCTCCCTGGGTATTCCCGGAAGTGTCATCGATGCTATCCTGCTTGGTGGATTGCTCATCCACGGACTACAACCCGGTCCATTGTTGTTCGAGCAGAATCCGGACATGGTCTACACCATCATGGGGACCATGTTGGTTTCCAATGTTCTCATGTTTCTAGTCATGTTGCTGGCTGCGCGCTACATCGCCCGATTGGCCTTGCTGCCACGAAACCTGTTAATGCCGGTAATTCTCGTCTTTTGCATTATCGGATCTTTTGCCCTTTCCACCCGCATGTTTGACGTGTGGACCATGATCCTGTTCGGGTTGATAGGCTTTGGATTTGAAAAAATGAAAATCCCCCTGGCTCCGTTTATTATCGGATTCATCCTGGCTCCGGTAGCCGAAGAAAACCTGCAGATGGGGTTGATGGCATCTGACGGAAGTTTTCTACCGATGATCCGGAGACCCGTATCCCTGATCTTCGTAATAACCTCGATGGCGCTTCTGATAATTCCATTGTATAAGCGATTCCGATACGGGCCCGCCAGCGATTGACCATGCCCCATAATTTCATCTCTGAAATCACTACCTCCGTAAGGCAATTCCCCCTCAAGGAGGGTGACGGAACAGACGCAATCCACACGGATCCCGTTTATTCCTATGTGGTTACGCATATTCACACAGAGAAATCGACCAGCGGTAGCGGCATCGTGTTTACCATAGGCGCCGGAAATGAGGAAATCTGCTCGTTGATCGAAGGCTTGGCCAGCCCTCTGGTAGGCCGCGAAATTGAAGAACTCATGTCGCAGTTCGGGGAGGTATTCAGGCATCTTGCCGACCATCCCCGTTACCGTTGGCTGGGTCCGCACAAGGGGATGATTCACCTGGCTCTGGCCAGCATCACCAACGCTTGTTACGACTTGTGGGCAAAGGCGCGAGAGGTTCCGCTGTGGAAACTGTTAATCGATTTATCGCCCGAGGAAGTGGTCAATACCCTGGATCTCAGTTACCTTGAAGAGGAACTGACCCGGGAACAGGCGATTGGCATTTTATCCGATAATCAGTCCAGTCGAGCGAAGCGCAGCGGAATTCTCCACGCGGGTTATCCCGGTTACGACACCTCCATCGGCTGGTTCAACTATTCGGACGACCAGGTCAAAGCCAAGGTGAGGAAAGCAGTCGAATCAGGATTCGACGCCATGAAATTGAAAGTTGGATCCCCTGAAACCGAGCGTGATATTCGAAGAGCTTACCTGGTCCGCGAAGCTGCCGGAAACGATGCCCGGGTCATGCTGGACGTCAACCAGAGCTGGTCCCTGCCGCAAGCGATTCAAAGGGCAAAAGCATTTTCCGGAATGTCTCCTTTCTGGATCGAGGAACCGACTCAACCCGACGATGTCCTGGCACACCAGACCCTGGCAAAGGAGATTGCCCCCATCGATATCGCATTGGGAGAACACGTTTCAAATCGGGTTTTATTCAAAAATTTCATGCAGGCAAATGCGGTGCGTTATGTCCAGGCAGACTGTACCCGGGTCGGGGGAATCAGTGAATTCATTACGGTAAGCCTGCTGGCTCGGAAATTTGAATTACCGGTGGTTCCGCATGTCGGAGATATGGGACAGATTCATCAGCATCTGGTGCTATTCAACCACATTGCGCTGGGTCACGAGGCGCTCTTTCTTGAACATATACCACACTTGAGAGATTACTTTTCCCATTCGGCCAAAGTTTCAAGTGGTACTTATGCCACACCCCAGGAACCCGGCAGCAGTTCAGATTTCATCGAAGAAACCGTGTAAGTTGTAGCTCTGTGCCTTTACCCCTCTCTCCATCACTCCATCTTTCCCAATTCCCCTCTCTTCCATTCCTAATTCCTAATTCCTAATTCCTAATTCTTAATTGGCGCGCCCCAGCGCGCCATTCTCTCCTCTCAGCATCTCAGAATCTCTCAATCTTTGGACCTCAACCCCTCTGCAAGCTTGCAAAGCGGAGCCTTATGGCAAATAACCAATCACCGCACCTCGAAACAAGGCCATGAATATCACTTCTCGAAGAAACTTCCTCAAGGCTGCTGGAATTTCAGCGGCTGCTTCCACCCTGCCGACCTGGTTTGCCGAAGAATGCCGGGCTCAAGGACAATTGAACCCGTCGAGGTCGGCCAATGATCGCCTGGGAATCGCCCTGGTGGGATGCGGCGGGCGCGGTATCGGTGTGACGCGCGGCGCCGCTCCATACGGAGATGTCCTGGCGGTGTGCGACGTGGACGAGGCCCAGATGGCCAGGGCCAAAGAATTCTGGCCCGCGGCCAAGACCTTCAAGGATTTTCGCAAGGTCATGGAGCTGGACGAGGTCGACGTAGTCATCTGCGGCACGGTCGATCACTGGCATACCCTCGTTGCATTGGCCGCAATGCGGGCGGGAAAAGACGTCTACTGCGAAAAGCCCCTCACCCTCTGCATCGATGAAGGGAAAAGTCTCGTCGCCGCTGAAAGGGAGACCGGACGCATACTGCAAACCGGCACCCAGCAACGAAGCGACCCGCGATTTCGCCTGGCCTGTGAACTGGTGCTCAATAAACGGATCGGCCAACTCAAGGAAATCGATGTCTATTTGCCGAGCGGCCAACGTAAGGGACCCTTCCAGTCAACCCCGGTTCCTGTCGGATTGGATTGGGACATGTGGCAGGGACAAACCCCTTACGTGGATTATGTGCCAGAACGCGCTCATAGGACCTTCCGCTATTGGTGGGAATACTCCGGCGGAACAATTACCGATTGGGGCGCGCACCATAACGATATTGCGCTTTGGGCCGCCGGGTTCGAACGCAGCGGACCCGTATCGGCCCAGGGAAAAACCCTCATCGACATGATCCCCGGCGGCTTCACTGCCGCCAGCCAGTACGCTTTGGAATTCCGTTATTCCAACGGGTTGGTGCACCGTTGTCGCAGCACCACCGCCAACGCCTGGAACGGGGGCGTGCTGGAACCCTTTGCCCAAAAACACGGCATTCGTTTTCAAGGCTCATCCGGTTGGATCTGGGTGACCCGCGGTCATATCGAATCCAGTATTCCCGAAATCCTCACCACCCCGCTGCCATCGAGCGCGGAACGGCTCTATGTCAGCAATGATCATATGGGGAATTTCATCGACTGCGTGCGCTCCAGGAAAGAACCGATCTGCAACACCGAGATCGGTCATCGCTCGGTTACAGTGTGCCATCTGGGAGTGATCGCGGCGCGGTTGGGACGCAAGATCGAGTGGGATCCCGATCGGGAACAGATCATCGGCGATCCCCAAGCCGCCTCCGCCATGGCCCGCGAGATGCGCAAACCCTGGGGCTACGACATGATTTGAGGGGCATTCGCGTTTGACCCCTTTTTGCCGGATTTGTATGAAAGAGGTTTGCCATGTTCCCGCTGCCCAAGAAATATTTATTCGGTTGCCTTTCGGTCACTTTGGCCGGGCTGGTCAATACCGGCCCGCTACTTTCGGGTTCGGAGGGACTGGAACATTTTGAAAAGAAGATCCGTCCGCTCCTGATGGACCATTGCCTGGCCTGCCATGGTCCGGCCCAACAGGATGGCGGCCTTCGCTTGGATTCAAAAACGGGTTGGGTGACCGGTGGTGATGCGGGTCCGGCCATCATCCCGGGCAACGCCAAGGACAGTCCCCTGGTCCGGGCTCTACGATTTCAAGGCACATTCCAAGGGCATCCCGAACACGGCCTTTCCGAGGACCGGATCATCGACTTGGAATACTGGATCCAAACGGGAGCACCCGATCCACGTTCGGGAGCAACCCATCGGGAAACGCTTCCCAACTACGAAAGAGCCAAGGACTTCTGGTCCTTCCAGCCCATCATCAAACCGGAGGCACCCCAAGTGAAGGACGGCAAATGGGCCTACGGAGCCATCGATCAATTCGTCCGAGCCGCTCAGGAAGCAAAAGAACTGACCCCGGTTGCCGATGCGAACAAGAACTGGTTGGTTCGACGCGCCTATTTTGCCTTGATCGGCCTGCCCCCCACCCCGGAACAAATCGACCCCTTCGTGAGCGACACCAGCCCCGGCGCCTTTGAGCGCCTGGTCGATGAGCTTCTGAACTCTCCGCACTACGGGGAACGCTGGGGCCGGCATTGGTTGGACGTGGCCCGTTTTGCCGAATCGAGCGGGGGTGGACGCACCCTGCTTTTCAAGGACGCCTGGCGTTACCGCGACTATGTAATCGAGGCCTTCAACGCCGACATGCCCTACGATCAGATGGTGCGCGAACAAATGGCCGGGGATCTGCTTCCTTACGATTCACCGGCACAACGGGGCCGGCAATTGACCGCCACCGCCTTTCTGGCTCTCGGGCCCACCAACTACGAACTGCAGGACAAGCAACTCCTGCGCTACGACGTAATCGACGAGCAGATCGACACCCTGGGCAAAGCGTTTCTAGGAATGACGCTGGGTTGCGCCCGGTGTCACGACCACAAGTTCGACCCGGTTCCCACCACCGACTACTATGGCATGGCGGGCATCTTCAAAAGCACTCGCACCCTGTTCAGCTATAACGCCAACGTGGCTCGCTGGGTGGATACTCCCTTGCCTCTCGAAGGGGCCGAGGCGGAGGAAATGGCCAAGGTCGAGGCCATGGAAGCCGCGCTCAAACCTCGATTAAAACTAAAAAATGCCGAGCTGAGTCTGCTTACCCAAAAGGACCGCAACCCCCCCCAACCGGGCAAACCCAGCTCAATTTCGAAATTTCCCGGCATCCTCGTAGACGAACGAGCGGCCGAGACAAAGGGCCAATGGATGTTTTCGCAGTATTCGCAAAACTACCTGAACGACGGTTATTACCACGATGGGAATGAGTATAAGGGAGAAAAGACGCTCACGTTCAAAACTGCCCTTCCTTTAAGTGGTCGCTACGAGGTGCGCCTGGCCTACGCCGAGGCCAAAAACCGTTCCACCAAAACACCGGTCACCATCGGCCATCTCCATGGCGAAACCTCGGTTCTTGTGAACCAGAAAATAGCGCCGACACTCGACGGACGATTTCACTCACTGGGCACGTTCAAATTCGCAAGGAAAAGCGAAAATTTTGTGCGTATTTCCACCAGGAATACGGATGGTCACGTAGTTGCCGATGCGGTGCAATGGCTGCTGGTCGAGGACGAGGATGCCGCTTCAAGCCCCGAACGGGAGACTTATCTCGTGGCTCTGAAGAAGGAAATCAAGGGCATGGAGGAGGAGCTGAAACCGTTGACCGCCAAACTCGATTCCCGCCCCTTCGCCATGACGGTAAAGGAAGACCCTGAACCGAGCGACTCCGCCGTCCGCATTCGCGGAATGGAAAGCCGCAAAGGGGAAATCGTTCCAAGGGGATTCCTCCGGATTGCCACTTTGGGCGATACTCCAACCATACCGGAAGATGAAAGCGGCCGCCGGCAATTGGCCGAGTGGATGGTCAGCTCGGACAATCCATTGACCGCCCGCGTGATGGCCAACCGCATTTGGAGTTGGCTGTTCGGCGCCGGGATCGTGCGCAGTGTGGACAACCTGGGCACCACAGGCGAACTGCCTTCGCATCCCGAGTTGCTGGATTACCTGGCCGTTCGATTGCAGGAGCACGACTGGTCCATCAAGGCCATGGTGAAGGAAATAATGCTTTCCCGTACCTGGCAACTTTCCTCCGAAGTCGATCCAAACGCGGAAAAATTGGACCCGGATAACAGGCTGTTGACCTGCTATCCCCTTCGCCGACTGGATGCCGAACAACTACGCGACGCCATCCTCGCCGTGAACGGCGAACTCGACCTGACGCTCTATGGCCCCAACATCGAAGGGGCTGGCGCCATCAACGCCAAAAGCACCGGCGCGCAACAGATCGAGTACAATTATGTTTTCAAAGACAAGCGGCGCAGCGTTTACACGCCCGCGTTCCGGGTTAAACGCCATGAGCTTTTCGAGGTATTTGATTTCGGCAACGTCAACTTCACCATGGGCCAGCGCAACGTCAGCACGGTGGCGCTACAGGCGCTATACATGCTGAATAATCCCTTTGTCCTCGAACAATCGAAACACGCTGCGGGACGGCTGCTGAAAGAAGTGGACCATCCGGACAAGCGCATCGACGCCGCTTTTCGCAGAACATTGAGCCGGCTTCCCTCCGAAAAGGAGCGCTCGCTGGTGACCGGTTTCTTTCAGGATGGACAATTGGGCGATGCTGTGGATGAATGGGCTTTGCTGTTCCAATCGCTTTTCGGGTCGATCGAATTCAGATATTTAAACTAAACGTGAAGAAAGACTTGGGCATATGTTCCATTTCCCGTCGGGAAGCCCTGCGCAACATCGCCTGCGGCTTCGGCTACATGGCGGCAGCGGGAATCGCCTCGCGAGAGGCCATGGGGAATTCCATTGCCAACCAGCGTTCTCTTCAAGTTCCCCATATCGTTCCCCGGGCCAAACGGGTCATTTTCCTCTTCATGGCCGGTGGAGTGAGCCAGGTCGACAGTTACGACTACAAGCCGCTGCTCTATAAACGCAATGGGGAGATGCTGGACTTTACCGATCAACGCATTTTGGCCAAAACGGGCATGGGATCCAACCAGCGGGTGATGAAACCCCTCTGGGAGTTCAAACAACGGGGGGAAAACGGCGCCTGGGTTTCCGGACTGTTTCCCCATATGGCCAAGCATACGGACGAGTATTGCATTATCCGTTCCATGGCCACGGAGGGGGTCGCCCATGGTCCTGCCACCCTCTTTCTCCACACCGGCTCCACCAACCTCGTCCGCCCCTCCATGGGCGCGTGGGTCAACTACGGCCTGGGTACGGAAAATCAGGATATGCCCGGATTTGTCAGCCTGAGTCCATCCATGGGCAACGGCGGGCCTCGCAACTACGGCAACGCCTTTCTGCCCGCCGCTTACCAGGGCACCCCTGTCGGCCGCAGTGGAATGAAAGCCTCCGAAATCGAAATCAAGAACCTCCGCAACACGGGACTTTCCCCCCAACAGCAAAAACGCCAGTTCGACCTGCTCCAGGCCATGAATCACGAGCAGTGTCAAAGCCTTTCCGGCAACACCGAACTGGAAGCGGTCATCAACTCATACGAACTGGCTTGGCGCATGCAGGCCAACGCTCCCGAGGTGATGGATATCTCGAACGAATCGGCCGCGACCAAAAAACTGTACGGCATCGACCAAGAGCCCACCGACAATTACGGCCGACAGTGCCTCATGGCCCGTCGCATGGCCGAGGCGGACGTGCGCTTCATCCAGGTCAACTACTCCGACAATTCCAACAACCCGGCCTGGGACCAACACAACGACATGCCCAAGCACAAGGAGCATGCCTTGGCTGTGGATAAACCCATCGCCGGACTGTTGACCGATCTCAAGCAGCGCGGACTACTGGAAGATACCCTGGTCTGGTGGGGCGGGGAATTCGGCCGCACACCCTATGCCCAGAAAAACGGCACGGGACGCGATCACAACCCCACCGGCTTTACCGTTTGGCTGGCAGGTGGAGGTGTGAGACCCGGGCTCATCTATGGACAAACCGACGAATTCGGTCAGTACGCTGTGGAGAACAGAGTGCACATGCACGACCTCCACGCCACTATTATGCATTTGCTCGGCTTGGATCACGAACGACTGACCTTCCGGCACGAAGGCCGCGATTTCCGCCTGACAGATGTATTTGGCAATGTGGTCAATGATATAATTGCCTAGACAAGAGGAGCTATCCAACCACGGGTCCCGCTTCGCCAGAAGGCTGCGGCAAGACAGGTTACATGGATGAGTGGGGTTTTTTTTAACCCATGACTCTGTGATCCGGGGTTGACCCCTCCTTAAATCCAGTTTCCCTAAACGCCAACTCAATCCTCGAAAATGCCCGTTGTTGCGTGAATAAATTAACAGGACACTCTGCCGCCTGCAGGAAAATGGTGTGAAGCATACTATAAACGGAAAACGAATTTACCGGTCCCTCTGTTCCATCGGCATCGGTTGTCTAACCCTTTTTGTCATCTGGGGTTGCACCGTGAAGGAAAAAGAGGCTCCCCCCGCCCCCGAACCGGAAGCTCCCGCTCCTGAGCCCGAAGCTCCCGCTCCTGAGCCCGAAGCTCCCGTCGCTGAGCCCGAATCTCCTGCTCCTGAACCCGAATCTCCTGCTCCTGAACCGGAGCCTGAGCCGGCTGCGGAAGCGAAACCGGAGTTCCGCGCCGTTTGGGCTTCCCTGCTGGGCCCGGGACTACGATCGCCGGAAGAAATCCGGCAACTGGTAGACGCCGCCCGTCGGGCCAATCTCAATACCATCGTAGCCCAAGTGCATCGGGAAGGCGCTGCAATGTTCCGTTCCAGACTGGCGCCGCGACACGTCTCCATTGCCGGGCGGCCCTCCTTTGATCCTTTGGCCACCCTGTTGAAGGAAGCGCGGGACACTTCGGAAGGGAAACCCCGCTTGTCTGTCCACGCCTGGTTCAACGTTTTCAGGATCGGCCCGCAGGACGATTATCTGAAATCCAGCCCCAAACCAATTGCGTTGGCCCATCCCGACTGGTATACCCGAAACCGCGCCGGTGAACTCCAATTCGAACTCGACCCCGGGCTCCCCGCCGTGCAGGACCACCTGTTGGCCGTTGTCGAAGAGTGCCTGATCAATTACGACGTGGACGGCATAAACTTGGATTATATTCGGTATTTTGGCAATGATCGCGGTTATAACCTGTTGGCTTTAGAGCGGTTTCTCCGGCGTACCAACCGGGACGATATTCCCGCTCCCGACGATGAAGTTTGGAAGGATTATCGCCGCAACCGAGTGACCGAATTTGTCAAGCGTTGTGCCATTTCGGTTTGGAGGCATCGGCCCGGCGCCATCTTCAGTGTAAACGTGGTTGGTTGGGGCCCGGCGCCGATAATCGATTTTTCCGAATCTCGTCCCTTTACCGATGCCTTGCAGGATTGGAGAGGCTGGTGGGAAAAGGGCTTGGTCGATGCCGCCTTGCTCATGGACTATAAGCGGGAATGGGTTGAACTCCAGGCCCTGGATTTTCGCAATTGGGCCGATTATACTCTTGGGCTGAGGAAGAAAAGCCTGAGAGGCAGGTTGATAGTGGGCATCGGGGGTTACTTTAATTCCCGGGATGACGTGCTCGTCCAATATCGTGAAACAGTGGAGAGGGGTTTGGACACATGCCTTTTCAGTTACGACCGGCCTACCCAGGAAGCCTCCGAATCCTCAGGCCAACTTCTAGCTGACCGCTCCCCTATCTGGACCATGCTCGGGGAAGATATCTACCCCAATCCGGCGTCCCTTCCCCCGCCGGATTGGCGCGACCGACAATCCTTTATTGCAGGTTATTTGAAGGACTCCTCGGGAAAACCGGAGGCCGGTATTCCGGTGGCCCTGAAGGGAACCACCTACCGAGTAATAAGCGATGGCTCAGGATTTTTCGCATTTTGCGCCCTACCCCCCGGCAATTATCAATTGCGGGTTGCGGACCACCCTCTCGACGGCAAATCCATAGACGCCCTCCCCGGAAGGGTGACTTGGCTGGATGAGGAAAGTTGAATTTGAAATTGGAAAAAAAGACAGATTCGTGTCCAGCGATAGAAGATTCTGTACGGGCGCCGAGATCGAGGTGAACCTGAAGGCACTGATGTTTGGAGACAAAAGGCCGTGAGCAATTCGGACGAACGGCGTTGGCAGCAGCGGCTCGATAACTTCGGGACGGCTTTGGCACAATTAACCAAGGCCTGTGAGCGCGGGCGATACGACGACCTGGAACGGGCCGGCCTGATCAAGACGTTCGAGTTTTGTTTCGAGTTGTCGTGGAAAGTTCTCAAGGACCTCCTCTTCTACGATGGGTATAACGTGAAAGTGCCGAGAGCTGTGATCCGCAAGAGCTTCGAGGTAGATTACATCAACGAGGACGACTGTGAGACGCTGCTCGACGCCTTGGATAAGCGCAACCTTCTGAGTCACACCTACTGGAGGGCCGTGGCTCGGGAAGCGGAGACCCTGATCAAGGAACGTTACTACCCAGTAATGGTACGACTCTACCGGACTCTGGATAATAAGCGAAGGCTGTGAAGGACGGACTAAAAGACAGGCATCGGGCCGCCATCGTAGCAGCGATTACGGCAAACCGCCGCGTGGAACGGGCCGTGTTGTTCGGGTCCAGAGCAACCGCCACCAATACCGTGTCGTCCGATGTGGACATCGCCTTGTTCGGTGACCACCTCACTCTGACCGACCAAGCACGTCTTAGTGCCATCATTGACCAACTACCCATAGCGCAGTCGGTTGACCTCGTTCTACACAACTCAATTGAGAGCCAGGCGCTCCGAGAGCATATCGAAACACATGGGGTCGAGTGGTACCATCGTCCGAACCCATCCGAAGACAAGCGGCTTTCAGGGAAAGTGAGACCAAGCCTGCCCATGGGAGCGCCTCGCCCGGGAAATTGAGTAGAAACATGTGGCGCCGGCAGGAAGAGTTGAGAATCAAGGCGAGACTGGCCAATTGAAACAATTCAAAAATTTCTTAAACAATTGACCCAGATCTCAGCGACCTTGGCAGCTTGGCGAAAGCTGATCCAGAAGAGAAACCAACCAGGGATCCCGCTTCGCCAGGAGGCTACCATGCTTCGCCTAAAGGCTCCGCACGGCACAGCGCAGGACAGGTTACATGGCTGGGCACGGATGAAAGCGTCTCAGAGTGAAATCCTCTCATAAGCATATTGGCAGCGGGCTTCGTGCCGAGTTTCCGTCCTCGTTGACGCTTCCGGCGCTGTCGGCGGGAATCACCTCCGGTCTCTCCTTGCTGGTTGCTCAGGTGGCCTTTGGGACCTTCATATTCTCCGGAGCGCTGGCCCCGTATTCCTCCCAGGGCATCGGCTTGGTGCTGTTCGGAAACTTCGCCGCCTGTTTGCTCATCGCGCTTGCGGGAGGGTTCCGCGGCGCTATCGCGGGGCTGTCTCCCGTGCTCGTGCTGGCGATGGCCACCATTGCCGCCTCTATGCAGGGGGATGGCCCACAACTCTTCTCGACCACGGCCTGCGCGCTGATCATCAGCGCCGTAGCCACGGGGATTTGCTGTCTCCTGGTCGGCCGATTCCGGCTCGCCAACCTGCTGCGTTTCATCCCCTTTCCGGTGGCAGGAGGATTCGTTGCCGGAATCGGGGGGGCCGTTTGCCTGGCAGCCATGTCTCTCATGGGGGCGGATTTGGATGGGCGGATGGGTGTGCTGTTGGAGCCGATCGTACTGTGAACATGGTTCCCCGGTCTCACCTTCGGGATTACATTGTACCTCGCCATGAAGCGTTGGAGAAATCCCCTTATTCTGCCGGCCAGCGTTTTGCTCGGCATCGGCGCCTACCATTTTGCTCTTTCCGGTCTCGACATTTCCGGAAGCGCGGCCAGGGAGGCGGGGTTGCTGCTTACCAGGACGACACAAGGAAGTCTTTGGCCGGCATTGTTCCCGGCCGACCTCGTCCATGTGAATTGGTCCGCCATCATCGGACAGATACCGAACATGCTGACGTTGACCCTGATCGCCCTCATCTGCGTCATCCTGAATGTCGCCGGGTTGGAGGTTGCGGTGGACGAGGATCTGGATTGGGACCGCGAGTTCCAGGCCACCGGCCTGGCCAGTCTGGTGGCCGGTTTGGGAGGCGGAACAGTGGCGACCGTCATCGTTCCCGCATCGCTTCGAAGCAAGCTTTTCCGCGCTACAACCCGGCTGACCGGAGTGTTCGCAGCCTGCGTCATCGGGGTCGCACTGTTGTTCGGCGACGGCATGCTGGAATGGGTGCCGACCGCGTTTGTCGGTGGCATGCTGGTCTTTGCCGGTCTGGGAATGTTGGATGAGGGGCTAGTGAAAACTCGGCGTCGCCTGCCCGGGTCGGAATACGCCATCATATTGCTGATCTTTGTCGTCATAATCTTTTTTGGTCTGCTCGAGGGTGTGGGAATCGGCGCGGTGGCCACCCTCGTTTTCTTCGCGGTGCGTCTCAGCCGGGTAAATCCGATTGCATCGCACTTTACCGCGCGCGAACGTCGGAGCAACAAGACTCGCTCCATCCTCCAGGCGGAGGGCGACCGGGTGCACGTCTACCGGCTTCAGGGATATATCTTCTTCGGCAGCATCGGAGTCCTGGCCGACCGTCTCAAGCAGTCCCTGGACGGCTCTTCCCGTCCCTCTTGTCTGATGATCGACTTCACCGAGGTATCCGGTTTCGACTATTCAGCCGTGAGCGTAATGGCCAGGTTTGTGCAGAAAGCGCAAATGGCGGGGGTGCAACTGGTCTTGAGCGGTTTGTCTGAGAAGTTGCGAATCAGTTTGGAGCGAAACATCGCTCCTTCGGTGTTTGCGGACTTGCCGCTGGAGCCGAACGCCGATCTCGGCTTGGAGCGCTGCGAGGAACTCATCATCGCGGGTTGGAGGGAAGATGCGGGCAAGATGGAACAACGGCGCGACTCCTTGCTGGAGCACACCGTCGATGACCTCGAGCGCTATCTGGAACAGCAGGTTCACTTTGAGGATCTCGTCGAAGCCCTTCGACCGTGGTTGATCTCCCGGCGCTATGAGGCCGGGGAGGTCCTGGCAGGACCGGAAGTTCCACCCGAAGGCCTTCAGCTACTGGTATCGGGCCGGGCCTCCGTCCACGATTCCGAGGGCCGCCGACTTCGCCAGTGCAGCCCGGGCGACGCGATCTGGCCGGCCAATCCGGCCGCTGAGACGAAGACGACGGTAGTTGCGGACGAATCATGCAGGGCCATGCTCCTCACCCCCGGGACCCGACGCAGGCTGGAAGAAGGCGAACAGGGGCTGACCATCGAGCTGTACCGGTACCTGCTTGCAGAACAATTTAGAACTGAGCCGGACGAGGACCTGCACAAGGATGGGACAACCGGGCGGGAGGATTCCGAGTGACATCGCCGCCATGTCCTGCCCTAAGTACACACCAATTAGGGATGAGGAGGGAGGATTTGACTCTCGCAGAGAGCGTAAAGAAACGCAAAGAGGGAAGAATAATGGAGGGCGGACATTCCCTGTCTGCGTGCGGTGACGCACAGGCAGGCTGTCCGCCATTAAAATCCTGATCCTGATCGAAAGGCAGGGAGAATGGTACTAAGGCACAGAGGGGGAAGCGCCCAAGGGCGCGAATTAGGTATTAGGAATGGGAGAGAGATCAAGATCACGAATATGGGGATGCAAATGCGCCCACCTATTGGCCCGGTCAATCGATTCCAACATCTGGCATTTACGCCAACGGCGTTAAACTCCGGAGCCCAGCGTCGCGTAGCGCACGCTGGGTCGCCGATCGCCCCTATGATTGAACCCCAACGGGGTTCCACAAATAATACCTGAAATGCCTTGGAATTGATTCATTGTGGAACCCCGTTGGGGTTCGATTTTTTTACCCATTTCAACCCAGTGTGCGCTGTGCGACACTGGGCTTTGGAGTGGAACTGCTTTGCAGTTCATTGAAGTGTGGCCTTAATTAAATGAGTTAACCTTCTATCCGGCTGTTACAGAAAAAACTTAGCCGTTTGTGGAACGAATTAACAGGATACCACAATAGCCTAAAAATTTATCGCACTTGGAATGGGTTTATCCGGGAAGGTTTGACAATCTAGCTTACTTTCATGAAAATGGGGACTTTTGAGGCAAAAAACAAATTTTCCGCTTTGCTTGATCGGGTGGTCCAGGGTGAAACCATACAGATCACTCGCAGAGGAAAGCCTATCGCCGAACTGAAACCGATTCCCGAAGAAGGAGTGGTAAAACCGCGCTTTGGAAGTGCAAAGGACTTGGTGCAATTCATTGCGGATGACTTTCAGGAACCCTTGGACGACTTCAAAAATTATATGCCGGAATGAAAATTCTTCTGGATACCCCCTGAAGCGATCGACCGCTATTCCTCGTTGTCGTAGTAACCTGCCTCTTGCATATGACCCAGTTTCAGGTTGGGCAAAAGGAGCGTCTTTCCCGTGTCCGGGTAGGTGACGACTTCCACCCGAGTGTTGTCGGCAATTACGTAAAATACCAGGTCGGTATCGCCGTCGTTCAGGATCTGGTGGGCTTGACCGGCAGCAAACTGGAAATGATCCCCAGCCTTGATAGCATGCCATTCATCTTTTTCGTCTCGGAATTTTCCCGATCCGGAAAGAAATATATAGTATTCCCACTGACAGGCATGGGAATGGTAAGGATAGTTCTTTTTCCCAGGCGGTATTCGGGTCAGTTCGACATCAAAGGGCGGCCCGCCCTCCCAGGGTCCAGTGATATAGCTTTCATCACCGCGCATTTCCATGGAAATGTGTTTGCGGATCATCTCAAATGAGCCCTTCGGAGATCGCCTGTGTTGGGCCGGCACTTCAGTTTCATTAATCTTGTCCATGAGAAGAAGGTTTTAAAATCCCAAGCCCTTGGCCTTGGTTTGCACCCGCAGGACGTAAGTATCGGCAGTGATAAACAGCATGGATCCGTCAGATCCGCCGAAGGTGCAATTGCTGGTGGCTTCACCGGTCAGAATGTGGCCGAGCAGCGTAGCCTCCGGATTGAAAACGAGAATGCCACCAGGCCCGGAGGCCCAAATGTTACCCTCGGCATCCACGGCCAGTCCATCGGGCAGGCCTTTTACTTCGGGGCCCTGATGGGGGGAGGCGTCGTAGAAGAGCCGGCCCTCACCGATGGTTCCATCGGGACTCGATGGGAAAAGAAGTATAGGTTGGGATATCGGGATGTGACTGGGCCACATAGAGGGTTTCTTCGTCGGGTGAAAGTCCGATTCCGTTGGGGCGTTCGATTTCCTTGGTGAGCAGCACCACCTCTCCCGAGGGGCGCAGCAAGTAGACGCCACAGAAATCCATTTCCCGGTGTGGGTCGGTAAACCTGTCCGGCAATCCATAGGGAGGATCGGTGAAATACAGGTTCCCGTTGGAGGCTCGGGTCACGTCATTGGGGCTGTTGAAACGCTTGCCCCGGTAGTTGTCTACCAGGGTGCGTTTGCCCCCGTCATGGATCATGATAGATAGACGCCGGTCGCCGTGTTCACATGAAATGAGACGGCCTTCCGGATCGAACATCAATCCGTTGCTGCCCGGTTCCCGGCCGTAATCGGTGATACCGGTGTAACCCGATGGGGAAAACCAGGCGCTTACCCCTTCTCCCTCAACCCATTTCATAACGGTATTGCTGGGAATTTCCGAAAATGCCAGGAATTGCCCGTCTTTGTTCCAGGCCGGTCCCTCCGACCAGGTAAACCCCGAGGTAATCACCTGTATGGGAGTATCGGGGTCCAGGAGATGATCCAGGTCGTCGTGGTATTTGACAATTTTCCCCAGGGTGGGAAAGTTGGTGGAATCCTGGGCGAGGAGCCCGGAGCCAAGGAATAGGGTTAGCAGTATCGAGATAAAATGTTTCATGATGGCGAGTGGAGTTTGATGTGGCGGAGAAATTTAGAAATAATATTCAACAACGCTTCCTTTGATCGCTCGACCCTGCTTCGCCCACGGGCTACGGCAGGACAGGTCCGGCTTCGACGGAACAGGAATCAAAAATAAGCCGCAAGGAGACGATGCTATAAGAAAAACCACGGAAAAGGAAATAGGAATCAGGAATGAAAATAATCCGTGTCAATCCGTGTAATTCGTGGTCTCCTTATTTCTAAGAAGGAGAATGCAAATCAGAATCGAACAACTGGTTGAGCAGAGACTAGCCCCCCGGATAATGCGAAAATCAACCTTTCTGTCCCGTTGGGATCCGAGGCCCTGGATGATTGGGATGGGCCTGCTTTTCCTTTGCGGTGGTTGTTCTCTGCGCGAAATGGCGATGAACCAGGTCGGCGACATCCTGGCCGAAACCGGCGCCACCTTTACCTCGGATGAGGATCCCGAATTGGTGGCCGACGCCCTGCCCTTCGGGCTCAAGTTGATGGAGTCCGTCCTGGCGGAACAGCCCGAACACATCGGTCTGTTGCTGGCTACCTCGGAGGGCTTCACCCAGTACGCCTATGCCTTCGTTTATTTGGAGGCGGTAAAAATGCGGTCGGTGGACTATTACCGGGCTCGCGAATTGGAACTGCGGAGCAAAAAACTTTTTCTTCGGGCCAGGGACTACGGGATGCGGGGCCTGGAGGCCAAGTTTCCGGGATTTGGGCCATCCTTCAAGGCCGACCCGCGGGCAGCCGTACGGCAGGTGGACATCGGAGGGGTCGGATTGCTTTACTGGACTGCGGCTTCCTGGGCCAGCGCGGTAAATGTGGACAAGACGGACGCCTTCCTCTTGGCCGATCTGCCCAAAATCGACGTGTTGGTGGATCGGGTTCTCGAATTGGATGAAAATTTTGAAAACGGCGCCATCCACAGTCTCCTGATCAGCTACGAAATGGTGCGGCTGGCCAAAGAGGGCAACCCGGAGGATCGGGCTTATGACCACTTCAAGAAAGCCGTGGCCCTATCGGGAGGGTTTGATGCGGCACCCTACATTTCCTACGCCACCTCGGTTTGTGTGCCGACGGAACGAAGAGAGGAGTTTATTCAAGCGCTGAATACAGCATTGGATATTGATCCCAAGGGTAAACCGGAAATTACCCTATCCAATATTCTGATGCAGGAGTACGGCCAATGGCTTCTGGATCACGTGGATGATTACTTTCTCCCGCCCCTCGATCCCCTTAGCAAAAATGAAAAATTCAACCCGTAGTAAACTCCTTATCCTTTTATCCGGATTGGTCCTGGCATCTGCCTGTTTGGAGGCCGTCACCATCAAGGTGGCTACGGTAGCGCCACGCGGAACATCCTTTCACAATTTCCTCGAGGAATTGAACGCCCAATGGGCCAAAGCTCCGGAAGAACCCGTGCGCATGAATATCTACGCCGGCACCCAGGGTGGAGAAGTTGCCATCGTCAAACGTATGCGCATCAACCAACTGCAAGGCGCCATGCTTTCCGCTATCGGTTTGGCCCAGATCGACGAGTCCGTTACCGCCTTGCAATTGATGCCGATGGCGTTTCGCAACTGGGAAGAGGTCGATTTCGTCAGAGTAGCCCTGAAGGAAAATCTGGAGAGCCTGTTTCTGGGCAAAGGCTACGTCGTTTTATTCTGGGGAGATGCCGGTTGGGCCCGGTTTTTCTCCAAAGAACCGATTGCCCATATCGAGGACCTGAAATCGATGCGGGTAGGCGCTTCTCTGGGCACGCCCAAGGCCACTGAGTTGCTCAAAAATTACTATACTCCAGTCACCTTGGACCCCAGTAAAATGTTGCTGGCCCTGAAAAATGGCATGATAGAAGCGGTTCCAGCTCCGCCCTTTTTAGCCAATGCCACCCAACTTGCCCCCGAGACCGGTTTCATGCTGGATATGAAGTGGGTGCCGGTCGTTGGCGCCATGGTAGTGACGAAGAGGACCTGGGACCGGTTGCCTCAGAAAACTCAGGCCTACTTGAAGCAGACCTCGGTGGAGATGGGGAAAAGGATCCGGCAAGCCAGCCGGAAAGAGGACGAAGAGTCCATTCAAGCCATGGTGGAAAAACAGGGCTTGGTCATCAACACCTTGACGGATGAGCAACGGGCCTCCTGGAGGAAGGAAGTGGACCTCAACCAATCGAATATTCGGGGGGAAATCGTGCCGGAAGATGTCTACGATCTTGTGATGCGGAAACTGAGGGAATTCAGGGAAGAGGGTTCTGCTCAATAGCCTGGCAGTTCGGGGATAACCTCTCATGAAACGGGTCATTTCATTTTTCCATTCCGGGGAAAATGGATGGTTGAAATGGATTCACCAGTTGGAGAATTTCTTTCTCTACTGTTGTTTATTTTCCCTGATGCTCATCGGGGTATCGGAGTTGTCCGTGGTCCAGGGGGTACTGGGAAAATACCGTGTAGCAGGGGCGGAAAACCTGATTCGGCACATCACCCTGGTTTTGGGGATGGCGGGAGGTTTGATAGCCGCGCGCGAGGAAAAACTCCTGGCCATCGTCAGCATCCGGGATTTATTGCCGGAGAAATATCGCGGTGGGATTAAATTATTTACCGGATTTATCGGGATCGGCCTGTCCTTTTGGCTGGGGATAGCCTCCCTCGAATTTGTGGCGGCGGAGCGGGAATTTGGTGAAAAATTGCCCATAGGTATTCCGTTCTGGTGGTTTCAGGCTTTTCTTCCTATCGGGTTTTTCGGGATTGCCCTGCGGTTGTTTCTGCGAAACGCGACTGACCTTCCGAAAGGATTCTTAACGGCCGGTTTGCTGGCGGCAATGATGGTCATCGTTTGGCAGCAACCGGCCGAGGCGCCGAAAATCGTTTGGCCCTACCTGGCCGTTCTGGGATTGGCCACTCTCCTGGGCACGCCCATCTTTGTGGCCATAGGCGGCGGCGCCGTATTGCTCTTCTGGGGGCAGGGAGATCCCGTCGCCTCAGTGTCCCTCGATCATTACGACCAGGTGACCAATCCGCTCTTGGCCACCTTGCCCCTGTTTACCTTGACGGGATTTTTTCTGGCCTACAGCGATGCCTCGCAGCGCCTAGTTAATTTTTTCCACGCCTGGGCCAAACAAATCCGCGGCGGCGAAGGCATTGTGGCCATCCTGGCCTGCGCGTTTTTTACCGCCTTCACGGGGGGTTCGGGGGTGACCATTCTCGCTCTGGGGGGAATATTGCTCCCGGTGCTGATAGCGGGCCGTTACCGGGAGAACGAGGCTATCGGTTTGCTCACGGGAGCCGGTTCCCTGGGTATTCTCTTTCCGCCCTGTCTACCCCTGATCGTGTACTCGATCGTGTCCGGGGTGGGTATGAACGAAATGTTTCTCGGGGGAATAATTCCGGGCCTTCTCATGCTTGTGCTCACCTGCATCTGGGCGGTCTACCTGGTGCGTAAATCCGGGGGGCAGCGAGAGACTTTTTGCCTGAGAGAAGCGCTGCGGGCCACCTGGGAGGCCAAATGGGAACTGGTCTTGCCCATCATACCTATCGTGCTGATCTTTGGCGGATTTGCCCTCCCCGTGAACGCCGCCGCGGCAACTGCTTTTTACGCCTTTGTCATCGAAGCGTTTGTGCATCGGGAGCTGAAGTTCAAAACTTCGCTGAGAAAGTCCTTGTCGGAGTGCGGATTACTGGTGGGAGGCGTCCTGCTCATCCTGGGTACGGCCATGGGATTTACCAACTATTTGATCACCGAGCACGTTCCCGACAACACGGCCATCTGGCTAAGTGAAAGTATTGAGTCGAAATTCCTCTTTCTCCTCTCTCTCAACCTGTTTCTCATCGTGGTCGGGTGTCTGATGGATATTTTTGCCGCCATCATCGTCATCACACCCTTGTTGCTTCCGGTGGGAACGGCCTTCGATATTCATCCCATGCACCTCGGGATCATCATCCTGGCCAACCTGGAACTCGGATTTCTCACTCCACCGGTCGGGATCAACCTCTTTATTTCCTCCTACCGGTTCAACAAGCCCATACTGGATGTGGTTAAATATTCCCTACCGGTGTTCTTTGTCCTGCTGGTGGGAGTGTTATTGATCACCTACTTTCCCATTATTTCCCACTTCCTGCCCGGGCTGGTTGGGCCCTGAGAAAATGCAGAAGTTTCCTGGATGTGAGGTTCAAGTTGCTGGATACTGAGTTCCGGAGGATCGTTGCCGGTGATTCATGGCCATTCCCTTCTCCCTTTGTGCCTTTGCATCTGTGTGCCGGCCTTCTACCCCCACCTGCGCGACTGCAAGCTGACGCCCTTGTCTTGCCGACGCCCCCTCAAGGGGGGAATGATGGGAAATCAAAAAAATTTAACCTTGGCGAATGGGGTCATCCTTACTGGAATGCCCAACTGTTTTGAACCGTGACTGATTCATCTTCCACCCCATCTTCCGGCGAGACGGATACTCGGCCCAATATCGTTTTTATCATTACGGACCAGCAGCGTATGGATACCATTCGCGCTCTGGGTTACGATTATATGGAAACTCCCAACCTGGACCGGCTGGTGGAGGAAGGGGTCACCTTTACCAATTGTCACATCACCGCAGCCAGTTGCGCGCCATCGCGGGCCAGTTTATTTACCGGCTACTACCCTCACACTTATGGCGTTTTAAAAAATGCCGACCTCTGGCGCCACAGTTGGGTGGAAAACCTGGCGGAAGCCGGGTACAAGTGCGTCAACATAGGAAAGATGCACACCTACCCCTACCACACCTCGATGGGGTTTCACGAACGCTATGTGGTAGAAAACAAGGACCGTTACCTGGAAGAGCGCTACTATTTCGATGAATGGGATAAGGCCTTGCGATTTCGTGGATTGGTCAAGCAACAGAGGGAAAGTTACCGGAAAAGATCCGATTACGCTAAACGATTGGGAGCATTCGAATGGGATCTGCCGGAAGACAGTCACTCCGATTTCTTTGTCGGAGATCTGGCCATATGGTGGTTGAAGAGCAAGCCGAAATCCTCTCCTTTATTCCTTGAAATCGGCTTCCCGGGACCCCATCCACCCTATGACCCCATCCCTCGCTACGCCGAATCCTACCTGAAAAAGGATCTGCAAATCCAGCCCTTGCGGAATGAGGATTTGGAAAACCAGCCGGAGGCCTACAAGGAATTGCGCCGCCACAATGTGGAGATCGATCACGATTCCGTTCAGTGGGATCTGAATCCCACCCGTGAGCAACGGCATCGGCAACGGGCATATTACCACGCCAATGTCACCATGATTGACGAAAAAGTCGGCCAAATCATTGAAGCCCTGGAGGAAAAGGATTACCTGGATAACACGGTGCTGATTTTCACATCCGACCACGGGGATTGCCTGACCGATCATGGACACAGTCAAAAATGGACCATGTATGATCAAATTACCCGTGTGCCGACCATCGTATGGGCCAAGCCCGGTTCAAAAGCCGGAAAATTCCTATCGGGAGAAGGTCGACGCGTTGATGGGCTCTGTCAGCTCATGGACCTTGGTCCCATGATTTTGGATTTGGCCGAAATAGAGCCGCCTTCTTCAATGGAAGCCAAAAGCCTGTTGCCCGCGGTCAAAGGGGAAGCCTGGCAGGAGCGTGACTACGTCTATTGCGAACAGACCCAGGACGGAATTTTTACCGGCAACCTCTTCCAAACCATGATCCGCAACCACGAGTGGAAACTGGTCCATTTCGTCGACGCGACCTATGGTCAATTGTTCGACCTGAAAAACGACCCCGATGAATACAATAACCTTTGGGACGAACCCGATTACGCGGAGAAGAAATCAGAACTCCTCAATACGCTTCTCAATTGGCGCATACGCAGCAGCGTGCAGGCTCAGAACCTCTGGGAACGCCACCGCTGATTATAAAACCCGCATTTCTCACTACCGAGCGAATGAGGTCTAGTGTACCGTCTTTTAATTAAATCACCACAGAGAACCCAGAGGACACAGAGGGGGAAGGAGAGCGCCAAAGGCGCGATTCAGGAATGGGGAATGTTTTGTTTCGATCACGATCGCAATCAAGATCAAGATCGTAAGTATTCACCGTCGACGATCGCCGCGATGATGGCGGACCAGGGCCACCTCCCTGGGAATCCATTCGACCGCATAGGCCGAGAAGGTGAAGGTGAGCGCGGCGCCACAGAAAAAATCGACCATCCTCATGCGAGGGCCTCCTCGATTTTCAATAAATCTAACCATCTAAGTCTCTCTCTCCCTCTGTGTGCTCTGGGGTTAGTCAAAAAGAAAAAAACCTTGGCGTTCTTGGCGTGCTTCGCGAGAGTTTCTTCCCCTTTGTGCCTTTGGTGTAGGCGGGGTCAGTTTGACCAGCCGTGGGCATTCTGGACGGAGATCATGGCGGCCAGGATGGTATTCCAGGTTTCAGGTTGGAAGAGGGTTTCGTTGGGGAACATGCAACCATCCCAGCAAATGTGCTCAATATGCTTTCTGGGTTGGCCATTATCGGTGAGCCAGAAACCGGCCGCCCAGGTAATATCGAGTTTTCCATTGGGATCGTCCGCCAGACAGTGTTTGCCCGTCTTGTCGTGTGAGCCCGTGCCATGGACGGTGCCATCGTTTTGGGCAACGTGAAAATCGATAGTGAAGGGCCGCAGAGCATCGGTCATTTCCTTATAGGCTGCTGCGAAAGCCTCCTCGTCATCCCAGGAAAAGTCCTCCGGAACGATACGGTGTTCCTCGGCGTTGTAGCCCAGGAGATAGAGCATGGAGTGCGCGAGGTCGGCCTGAAATCCGAGGGCATCCCCGGCGTCGGCCAGTTCGAAAGTCCGCAGCATCCATTTCCAACTGTGCATTCCGCCCCAGCAAATTTCGCCTTCTGCGGCCAACCGTTCGCCGTGGTCGGCCGCGATGTGGGCCGCTTCCCGGAAAGTCCGGGCGATAAGGGCGGTGTTGCCCTCGGGGTCCTTGCTCCAGGATTCCACGTCGTTGGCCGAATCGATGCGAACGATACCATAGGGGCGCACACCCAAATCATGCAGCTTCGCGCCAATCGCACAGGCCTTCCGCACCTGGGTGAGGAATTTTTTCCGATCCTCCCCGCTACCCATGGCTGAACCGCCTCCGGTCACATCCCAGACCGGAGCCACGATGGAACCGGCTACCAAGTCGAAACCGTTCAATTGATCGGCCAGGGTTTTCAGGTCGTCATCGGTCGAGTCGATCGACACGTGCGGCTCGGAAATAAACAAATCGACCCCATCGAATTTTCGGCCATCCACCTCCGCATTTGCAGTATACGCGATCATCTTATCCAGGCTTATGAAGGGTTCTTCCTCGGAACCTTTGCCGACTACACCCGGCCAGGTGGCATTGTGAAGTTTAGGGAAGGTATTGCTCATATCACGGTACGGTTTTGCTGTTTGAAAGGCGTTACTGTAACGGCGCCTGTGGTCATCATAATGGAGTATTTGGCTTTCCCCTCCATGCCCAGCCAAAAATGCGCCGAAGGGGAGTTTTCCCAGAAGAAATCCAAGCGGAATAGACCCACCTGGGATAAACCGCCGTCTCCGGGCGGGCGGGAAATAAAAAGAACTCCTTGAAATAGCCGAAAAAGGCGTTTTCATGGCGCGACCAATGAGGTTGAATTTCACAAAGATGCACGGAGCCGGAAACGACTTCGTTATGGTGGAAAATCTGGATGGGTCAGTTCGGTTGACCACCGGACAAATCGCCCACCTTTGTCATCGCCGGTTTGGAGTGGGGGCGGATGGCCTGGTGCTTCTGGAAAAAGCCCCATCGGAGGAAGTGGACGCCCAAATGATTTATTTCAACGCGGATGGTTCCCGGGCCGATATGTGCGGGAATGCGGCCCGTTGTTTTACCGCATTTGCCCTGGCCCATCGGGTGGGAAGTCCTCGGGGCCTGAGCTTCCGCACGGATGCGGGCGACCTGGTATCCAGGGCAAAGGGCGGGCAATACACCGTGGAAATGACCCCGGCTTCAGATTTGCGGCTGAATTTCACCCTGGACCTGCTCACCGGCCCCGCCCTTCTGCACTTCGCCAATACCGGGGTTCCGCACGTGATAAAGTTTGTCCCCAACCTGGAGGAGGTCGATATCGTGGTGGAAGGTTCGGAACTGCGTTACCACCAAGCATTTTCTCCCCGTGGAGCCAATGTCAACTTTGCCCGGGTCAACGGCAACGGCGTAATCGTGCGCACTTATGAACGCGGGGTGGAAGACGAAACCCTCGCCTGTGGAACCGGTGTGGCGGCAGTGGCCATCGTGGCCCACCTCGTTCACAACGTGGCCAAACCCGTCCACCTTGAGGTGGCTGGAGGCGCTACCATGTCGGTCGATTTTCAGGTGGAAGGAGACTCCATCGAAGGAGTGACCCTTACCGGTCCGGCCACAGTCGTTTATAGCGGAAAAATCGAGATTTAACCCAATGGCAGGGGGAAAGGGGATCTGCCGTCTGGAGATCAGGCGAAAGCCGCGACCCAATCCGGGTTTTCCGGACCGAAGGTTTTGAGCATGACGATGGGATCGGTGCGGGACGGGTTGTGAATGGTTACCCCTTCCCGAGCGGTTGATTCGGTTACGAAGTATTCATCGTGGGTCAATTGTCCGAATCGAATCATGGTGGGTGTTTCGATCGGCCACGCCCCCATGGCGCCGTGTCCCTGCATCATGATCAGGCTGTAACATGCGGCATTTTTTACGGTTACGGTCCTGCCCGGAAGCACGGTAAGCTCCGTGGCGCTGTAGGCGGTATTGCGGTAGGCGATCCATTTTTCGTCGTAACCGTTTTCCTGGATCTCCTGGGCGGAGGAGAAAATCGACAGGGGTTCCATGAAATGGTTTTCCACAAAATTGGGATCGACGTTGGCTTCCCAATCCAACACTTCGATGAGGTATTCGTAATCTCCCCGTTTTTCTTCCGGGCAGTCCTTCCACAGCAATTCCTCGGGAACGACCTGATGATTGACCACCGATTGATACATGGCGAAGACGTCGGACGCCCTTTGGGGTTCAAAGGTGCACAAACTCCCCGGGGCGTGGAGGATACCGGCCGGTACATCCCACCCGGTTCCCGGATCCAACCGATAAGCTTTGGAGAAGTTGGTTATCTTGTTGTCACCCTTGATAAAGTTTTTCAGGCATTGGAGGATCTGGTCTTTGGTCGTTCCCGGTTCACAACCAAAAAAAGTGTAAGGGAAATCCGCCCCGTAGTTGTTCACCTGGGGCGGAAAGTAATAGGCCTCCGGCTTGCCCAGTTGGCCCACCTTGGCGGCGTATTCGTCGGGTTGATGGATGTGGTGAGGAAGGGGCCCCTTATTGTCAAAAAATTTGGAGTAAGCCGGCCATTTCCCATACTCATCCCAAAGGCGATGACCAATGATCTCTCCTTTGAGTTCGTCTATGGCATCGCGCAGGGTGATTTGCCGGGAGGCGGAGCCGTCTTGGAATACGACCATGCTCAAACCTTCGTTTTTTCCGGTCAAGGGGCCGTTGTCGGCCGGGGTGGCGCTGGAAAACCAGCGCTCGTCGATACCACCCCTCTCCCCCCCCAGGGCATAGTAGTCATCGGGATGGAGTTTCAGCCGCCTTCCCGGAATACAAAAGGAACGGGGCACCCAATTGGGAGCCAGTCGAAGAATGCCCCGGCCTTGGGCGAGGGCGTCTTGGGCGATTTGGGAAGTCGTCATGGCAGGGAAAGAAAGCCGGATCCGTTAAACCGCCTGCCATTTGCGGCTGCGGCCGGACTCCAGGACAGCGGCACAAACTTGGTCCGTTTGCAGGGCATCGGAAAAAATGGGAAAGGCTCGCTCTCCCTCTTCGCCTTCAAGGCTCTTGAGAAAATGAAAGGCGCCGTGGGTAAAACTGTGTTCGTATCCGATATTCAAACCGGGGACCCACCATTTGTCCATGTAGGGGTGCTCTCCACCCGCGTTGGAGACATGGATGCTACGCCATCCGCGCACGGCTTTGTCGTCGGCATAATCAAAATAGGACAACCGATGCAGATCGTGCAGATCCCAGGAGATGGAGGCATTTTCCCCGTTGATTTCAAAGGTGTAGAGCGCCTTGTGCCCGCGGGCGTAGCGGGTAGACTCGAAGACGGCCAGGGAACCGTTGGCGAAGCGGGCCAAAAAAGCACAAGCATCATCGATTCCAACTTTTTCCACATTTCCAGTATCCTGGTGCATGCGCTCCTTGATGAAGGTTTCAGTCATGGCCGTAACCGATGCGATTGGTCCGTTGATCCACATGGCCGTATCGATACAGTGGGCCAGAAGATCGCCCGTAACCCCGCTTCCCGCTACGTTCACATCCAATCTCCACAATCCTTCGCCACCTTGAGGAAGACCGGCGTCGATAGTCCAATCCTGAAGGAAGTTGGCGCGATAGTGAAAGATTCGCCCCAATTTGCCACTTTGGACAATGTTCTTGGCCAGGGCAACTGCGGGGACAAAGCGGTAATTGAACCAGACCAGATTCGGAACTCCGGCCTTTACAACCGCCTGCACCATTTCCCGACTCTCTTCCGGGTTGCGACCCAGGGGTTTTTCACAGAGCACCATTTTGCCCGCCTCGGCCGCGGCAATGGCAATGTCGCGATGCAGGTTATTGGGTGCGGCGATATCGATGGCGTCCACGTCGTCGCGTTCGATGAGTCTGCGCCAATCCGTTTCATAGCTTTCATATCCCCAATTCCGGGCAAACGATTTGAGACGTTCCTCGTTCCTGGCACAGGCCACCTTGAGGACGGGTTCATATTCCGTTTCAAAAAACTTGGAAACCTGGCGGTAGGCGTTGGAGTGGGTTCTACCCATAAATCCGTAACCGATTACACCGATATTGAGTTTTTTCATAATCCATATGTGCTGAGGTTTGAAGTGATGGTGTTCATTTCCTGGTGATTATTGGAATCTCTTTTTGTGTGTCACGATTTTAAATTTCGGAATTAAAACAAGGCCGGAACCGGGGCCGCATCAAATCCACTTCTTGTGACCGTGGGCCAAGGATCTGGCCAATTGCTTGGCAAAGAACGGCCCGCGGTAAATCCATCCGGTATAAATCTGGATCAGGGAAGCGCCGGCATCGATTTTTTCCCCAGCGGACGCGAAATCCATAATTCCACCGACTCCGATGACGGGAAACTTTCCCTGGGTGGATTTGCTGATGTAGCGAATGATATCGGTGGACCGTTTTTGCAACGGCCTTCCGCTCAACCCTCCCGGCTCAGATCCGGTTCTCAATTGAACGGGTCGACTCACTGCCGTGTTGGTGGCAATGATCCCATCGTAATTCAGGTCCAGGACCGTTTCCACAATGAAGTCGATTTCCCGATAGGCCAGATCGGGGGAAATTTTCACCAGCATTGGGATGGGCTTGGTTCCCAGTTTTCGGGCGCGCTCAAAATTGGCGGTGGCCAGATTTTCCAAAAGGGCCGGCAAATATTCCGATCCCTGCAGCTTGCGCAAATGCGGGGTGTTGGGACTACTGACGTTAATGGTAAAAAAATCGGCGTGTTCGGCCAATAGATGATAGGATTTCAGATAATCTTCCACCGCCTGCTCTAGGCGGACTATTCTCGATTTTCCAATGTTGATTCCGAGGGGAATCCGCTTGAGGTTTCTTCGAATCTGCTTTCCCAACCGTTTTTCAATGAAAGCGGCCCCATCGTTGTTGAAACCCATGCGGTTGATCAGGGCCTCCTGTTCGGGATAACGGAAGAGCCGGGGCCGAGGGTTGCCTTGCTGAGGGTGATAGGTCACGGTTCCAATTTCGACGTGACCAAAGCCCAAGGCGGCGGCCACGGGCCAAAATTTGGCATTCTTATCCATCCCGGCGGCCAAGCCCACACGGTTGGGAAATTGCAACCCGAACAGCACGATGGGCTTGCTCCGGGGAGGCCTCAGATTGCGCCATTCCATCATGCGGCAGAGGAAGGGAAACCGCCCCAGAAATTGTAAATAGTGGACCGCGCTCTCGTGAGCTTTTTCCGCCTCCTGGCGAAATAAATAGGGACGGAGGACAGATTCGTAGAACTTACCCATGGAAAAGGAACCTCCTTAATGGAAAAATTCTCCCAACTGGGAAAGAAAATTGCAAAAAAATCTTGTCTTTGCCGGGAAGGGCTCAAATTGAAAGAGGTAGTTGAGATACCCACAACCTTTAACCACCGGGAGACCGGCTTCCGATACCATCCATCCAATAGTCTTATGCCTTCCAGATATCCGGAACTCGAATGGTTGATTGCTTCGCCGGGGGAAGATTTCAACTGGTGGGTCAAAGAAGTGAGCGACCCCATCCATTGGGATTTTGACGGATTGGGAATAATCGATCCGAGGCAGTTGAATTATATTATGGATCACATGGATCCGCTACGCAAATTCGGCCTGGATACGGAGTTGGTGGAGAGAGCGTTTATCGGGTTCAGCATCGAAAAAAATCTGGGCGAAAACCGCATCCGCATGACCCGCAGCTCCGATTTGATCCTGGATAACGAGACCGCGCTTTTTGTCCTTCCTGACGTAGTAAACGAGGAAAACGGCCCTTACGCGGAATTTCTCGACCACATCACCACGCTCCGCATAGAGCAACTCAACGACCTCATCGAATTTGAACGAAGCTTGACCCGGTCGGATTTGGAAGAGGTATTGCGGGACGAGATGATCAATCTCGATTACGAAGGGAAAGGTTTACACCACTTCACTGAAATCACCTTCATTCTGGAGTACGTTCCGGCCGGGTACGACCGGGAGGAGGACCCCGAGGAGGAGGGAGAACCTTCGGATGAGGGTGAAATCGCCCGGGACATCCCCGATCCGACCGAAGGCGAGGAAGTCATTCCGGAGGACGAAACCATGCGCTGGGACGAGGAACAAGAAGGAGAAGAAGAGGTTTAATCCGTGGTTTATTTTGGTAATCCGCGGTCAAGTTTCAAGGGTCCGACTATCTGGCATGCCAAAGGCTTGAATCCAATGGGCGCATCTCCAAACTGAGAGCTATGGCAAAAATACAGATCGAACCCGAGGCGGGAGATGCCTTCACCGTAACCGTGCACAGCAGAACTACGACCACCCATCGGGTCACCTTGACGGATTCCGAATTCGGAAGGCTGAGTCCGGCTGGTGGAACTAAAGAGGCCTTGATCCTCCGGTCATTTGAATTCCTCCTCCGACGCGAACCCAACACCAGTATTCTTTCCTCTTTCGATTTACCTGTAATCGGCCGCTATTTCCCCGAATACGAGAGCGTAATGGGCAAGGGTTTGGTCTGAAAGAGGGTCGAACGCGAAGCAACTGTAGGATAGACGTTCCACACCAGCGCTCGATCTCCTTTCGCTCGCTACGCATTTTTTTAGATTCGATGTGGAACCCCGTTGGGGTTCGTTGATTGTTACCCTTTCCTACCCAGTGTGCGCTACGCGACACTGGGCTTTGGAGTGGAACTGCTTTGCAGTTCTCCGGAACGGAGGATGTAAATGAGCCCTTCTATTTGCACGATCATCCGATTCAAACATCTCGCTTTTACGCCAACGGCGTTAAACTCCAGAGCCCAGCGTCGCGTAGCGCACGCTGGGGTACCGATCGACCCTATGATTGAACCCCAACGGGGTTCCACAAATCATTTCCAATATACCTTGGCCTTGTTTCGATATTTCATAGTAAATTTGCTTAACTAAGCGCTATTCGTGTTTGACCATTTTTTTGCCTCGAAGAAATCTCTGATTTATGAATGGCGCTGAATCGATCATCAAAACCTTGATCGGAGGCGGCGTGGACACCTGCTTCATGAATCCCGGGACAAGCGAGATTCACTTTGTCTCGGCCCTGGATTCGGTGAAGGAAATGCATTCGGTGCTGTGCCTGTTTGAAGGGGTGGCAACCGGATGTGCCGACGGTTACGCGCGGGTAACGGGAAAACCGGCCACCGCCCTTCTCCATTTGGGGCCGGGTTTGGGAAACGGTATTGCCAACCTTCACAACGCCAAGAAGGCCTACACGCCGATGGTTAACCTGGTGGGCCAGCACGCCACCTCTCACCTGGCCTACGACGCTCCGCTTTCTACCGATATCGAAGGCTTGGCCCGGCCCGTTTCCCATTGGGTGCGAACGACCCAAAATGCTCGAACCGCGGCGGCGGATGCGGCTGAAGCTATCGTGGCCGCCAGAACACCGCCGGGGCAAATTGCCACGCTCATCCTTCCGTCCGACGCCAACTGGGATCCGGCCGGAGGTCCCGTGAGTACGCCATCACCCCCCAAACCCTCCCCCGCACCTCCGGAACGAATCGCCGAGGTGGCCCAACTGCTCCGGCGGCGGGAAAATACCGTCCTTCTCATGGGGGATCCGGTAATGCGCGATGAAAGACTGAGTGGAATGGCCGGTCGCATTGCCAAGAGCAGCGGCGCCCGCCTCATCGGAAACTGGTATGGCTCACGGATTTCGCGAGGCGCCGGCAGGCCGGTATTTGAAAGGCTGAATTATGCGGTAGATCAGTCGATCCGGATTTTACAGGGAACCCGGCATCTGGTTCTGGTCGGAGCCAAGGAACCGGTTGGCTTCTTTGCTTACCCGAATAAACCAAGCCTGCTGGCTCCTCCCGATGCCCAAATCCATCTTCTGGTCGACGTAGACGAAGATATTCCCGCCGCCCTCGAAGGCTTGGCCGAAGCATTGGGAGCATCCAACGTCTCCCCCGATCTGGCGCCTTTGCAGCGTCCACCCCTGCCAAGAGGGGACCTGTCCCCTGAAACGATTTGGACAACCGTGGCGGCATTAATGCCCGAGAATGCGATTATCAGCGACGAGGCCATCACGGCGGGCCGAATGGCCGGTCCCCTCACCCAGACGGCTCCTCCCCACGACTGGCTGCACGTCACCGGAGGGTCCATTGGACAGGGCCTGCCTGTGGGGACCGGCGCAGCTATCGGCCATCCGGATCGCCAGGTAATTGTCATGGAAGGGGATGGATCGGGTATGTACACCTTACAATCCTTGTGGACCCAGGCTCGGGAGTCCTTAAACGTCCTCACGGTCATTTTCGCCAATCGGACTTACCGGATATTGCAGGCCGAAATGAAAAACCTCTGCGGAAAGGAAGCCGGACCAAAGTCCTCCGCCATGATGCGCTTGGATGACCCGGATTTAGATTGGGTTGCCCTGTCCGAAGGGATGGGCGTTCCGGCCAGGCGCGTCGCCACGGTAGAAGCATTCATCGACGCCTTTCGCCGGGGAATTGAAGAACCGGGCCCCTACCTCATCGAGGTCATGATCTGAAAAGGAAGGGGTCAAGACGTGGAAAAGTGATGCCTTACAGGACCCATTTCTTGTAGAAGGCATCACTTTTCCGCGTCTTGACCCCGACGGGCGTCCATACTATATTCCTCTATAGCCGCTTAACTAGGCGCCATTCGCGATTGACCCCTTCATGATCTGAACCAGGTGGCCGATATGATGGCGGCCAGGATCACCCCTCCGCCCAGGATCTCGCGTAAAGAGGGAACTTCCCCGAGCAAAGCGAGGGCCAGTAATATGCCGTAAACGGGTTCCAAACTGCTGATGATGCCGGCCAATTGCGCTTTAACCGTGCGCATGCCCCGAATGAAGAGGGAATGAGCCAAGGCGGTGAAGACCACACCCAATAAAGCGAGTTGACCGAAGTCCCCGGTAGACAACGTCCCTAGCGAACCGCTCACTATGGGAAAAAGAAGCAGGCAAGCCACGGCATTTTGGTAGAAGGTTAGTTTCAAGGCCGGGTAGTTGGCCACGAATACCCGGTTCAGGACCGACAAAAGGGCAAAGGTGAATCCCGAAAAGGTCCCCCACAAGGCCCCGAGAGTAAAGCGATTGGAAAGGTCGAATTCAGGCAGGACCAGGGCCAAACCGAGCAAGACGATTACTGATATGAACAGGTCGAATAAGCGGATCCGCTCGTCAAAGAACAAGGGTTCCAGGAAGGTGACGAAAATGGGAAACGTGGCGAAGGTGAGCAGTCCGATGGCCACGGTGGAGATTTGGATGGCGTGAAAGAAAGTCACCCAATGCAGGGCCAGAACAGCTCCCATGAAAATGAATCCCAACAGGTCGGCCCGCCGTTTGATGCCGAACCCGATTTTCAGGACCGGTAATAGCAAGCATAGAAAGAAGCTGGCAAAAAGGGTTCTGCCCCAAACGATGACATGGGGAGAGAGGGCGAGGGTTTTACCGAATAAACCGGCCACGCCAAACAGCAGCACGGCGGCGTGAATCGACCATAGACCCTTCGACCTGGTTTCCATTATCCCTTATCATGCATATGCTCCCCGCCTTCTCAAACGATAGTTAAATTGCTGTAACTACTCAGGAATCTTAAACAATCATCCGCATGGATATGATAACATATTATGAAACTGTAGGAGGGGGTAGGACCCCATCCGGTTATAAGCTGGCCGCGAAGGCTTTGGCGAAATAGGTCAGGATGATGTCGGCGCCGGCTCTTTTGATGCAGAGAAGCGATTCGTCCCGGCATTTCTCCAGGTCGAGCCAGGAAAGCTTGGCCGCAGCCTGAATTTGGGCGTATTCACCAGACACCTGGTAGGCTGCAATGGGAAGCTCGGTATTATTCCTCAAATCGCGTATGATATCCAAATAGGGTCCTGCTGGTTTTACCATGAGGATATCGGCCCCTTCGGCCGCATCCAGTTGGTTCTCCAGGGAAGCTTCCCTGCGGTTGGCCGGATTCAGTTGGTAGGTCCTCTTATCGAGGAGGTGGGTTCCGGCGGCTTGAGCGCTGCCGATGGCCTCTCGAAAAGGACCGTAATAAGCGGAGGCAAATTTTGCCGAATAAGCGAGGATCGAGGTATGGGTATAACCGGCGTCATCCAAAGCATCGCGTATAGCGCCGATCCGTCCGTCCATCATATCGGAAGGAGCCACGAAATCGACCCCGGCTTCAGCCTGCTGCCGGGCCATCTGGCAAAGGATGCCGACGGTGGGGTCATTTAATACCTCCCTACCCGATTCATCCAAGACCCCGTCGTGACCGTGGTCGGTGTAGGGGTCGAGAGCCACATCGGTGATGACCACCAGGTCGGGAAACGTTTCCTTAACCAGCCTCACCGACCGCAAAACGAGGTTATCCTCATTCATTGCTTCGGTCGCCTTGGAATTTTTCAGGCCGGGGTCGACCTGCGGAAACAGGCCCACGGCCTCCACCCCCAGGGCGAGCAGGGCTTCACACTCGCGGAGCAGGTCGTCCATGTTGAGCCGGAACTGGTCCGGCATCGAAGCTATGGGTTCAGAAGGACCGGAACCGTCCTTTATAAAGAGAGGAGCAACCAGGTCGTTCACGGTAAGGGTCGTTTCCTCGACCAAATTTCGAATGGCCGTAGATCTCCGCAATCGACGTGGACGTCTCGGGAGGTGAAGTTCGAAATGGGGGTTCATGGAAGGCCTGAAACAAAGGGATTGATTCGCATTAGGCAAATCCTGATAGTGCTCCCTTTTTGCAATTCCGCAATCGAATTTGCCGGGCAAGGGAATGGCCTTAGAACTGAAGCTTTACGACACCATGACCCGCACCGTTCAACCCCTGTGGGCGGAGGACGGTGAACATTTTCGGTTTTATTGCTGCGGTCCCACGGCTCATGGGCCGGCCCATATCGGCAATTTCAGAGCCTTTCTGGTGCAGGATGTGCTGCGACGCACCCTGGAGATAGTCGGCCTCAAACCCATGCACGTTCGCAATCTGACCGACGTGGACGATAAAACCATACGGGGTTCGCGATCGGAGGGAAAAAATTTACGGGCCTTTACCCGACAATGGATCGAGCAATTCCACCGGGATGCGGAAGCGCTCAACATGCTTGCGCCTCATCGAGAACCCCGCGCGACCGACCATATCGACCAGCAAATCGGACTGGCCGGCCAACTGATTGAAAATGACCTGGCTTACGTGGCGGGGGATGGATCGGTCTATTTCAAGGTTTCCGCCTATCCGGAATATGGCAAACTGTCCCGCTTGCGGGAAAGGGAAATCTCCACCCAGGAGACGACCAGCGCGGGCCGGCGCAACGAGGCGGACGAATACGACCGCGAATCGATATCGGATTTTGCCCTGTGGAAATCGAGAAAGCCCGAGGATGGGGACAATTTCTGGGACAGCCCCTGGGGGCAGGGCCGGCCGGGTTGGCATCTGGAATGCTCGGCCATGAGCCGACACTACCTGGGAGACGGCATTGACCTCCACGCGGGGGGAATCGATCTGTGCTTTCCCCATCATGAAAACGAGATCGCCCAGTGCGAGGGAGCCACGGGGAAACGGTTTGCCCGGCACTGGTTTCACAACGCTCACTTGCAGGTGGAAGGCCAAAAAATGAGCAAAAGCCTGGGCAATCTCTACACTCTGGCCGATTTGACAGAGAAAGGATATTCCCCCATGGAAGTGCGTTACGCTCTGATTTCCGGACATTACCGCCAACCGTTGAATTTTACCCTGGCCTCGTTGCATTCGAGTCGGAGCGCATTGAAGCGGTTGGAGAAAGCCATCGAGGCGCACCTGGATGGCAGCGGAATGTCGAAGGAGGATTTCAAAGCTCTGGCCGCTCCCCCCTTTCCCACCGAGTGGGGTCTCTTCGAGGAGGCCTGGCGAGGCTTGGCCAACGACCTCAATGTATCCCGGGCCATGGGCGGTATCTTCACGGGATTGGCACGGCTGACCAAAGCGAACCCGAGGGCGGTAGCCCCTGGAAATGACCTCAAGGCTCTGGCTGGAATTTTGTACGCCTTAGGCATTGAGCTGTATCAAACAGGCGGGGAAACGCCCGCGATAGTTCCGGAAGAGTTGCAAAGCCTGGCCCGAGAACGCTGGCAGGCCAAACAGGATAAAGACTGGGCCAAAGCGGATTTTTTGCGTAAACGGCTCCTCGCCGGCGGATGGCAGGTCAGGGACCGCAAGGACGGCTACGATCTCATTCCCCATTCAACCTGACCCCAACCCATCGATGAAAGAAATGTCACCCCTGGAAGAAATCAGGCATTCCTCTGCCCACGTCCTGGCTACCGCAGTGCTCCGTTTATTTCCGGAAGCAAAGTTGGATATCGGACCGCCCACCGAGACGGGATTTTATTACGACTTCGACCTCGACCACACGTTTACGGCAGACGATCTCGGGGCCATCGAGGCGGAGATGAAAAAGGTGATCAAGGAAAATCAGCGATTCGAGCGGTTGGAAACTTCCCGGGAAGAAGCGGTCGAGTTGATAAAGAAAATGGGGCAGGAAACGTATAAACTAGGCCGTCTGGACGATATTCCCGAAGGCGAGGCCATCAGTTTCTACCGCAATGGGGAGTTTGTCGACCTCTGTGCCGGTACCCACGTAAGGTATACCAAGAAGATCAAAGCCTTCAAGCTGCTCAATGTGGCTGGCGCCTACCACCGGGGAGATGAAAAAAACAAGCAACTCCAGCGCATTTATGGAACCGCCTTCCCGAGCAAGGAGAAGTTGCAACAATACCTCGACCAATTGGAAGAAGCTCGCAAACGCGATCACCGCAAAATTGGAAGAGACATGCAGCTTTTCCGCATCGACGAAACGGTGGGGCAAGGTCTTGTGCTTTGGACGCCCAAGGGCTCAATCATCCGCCAAGAACTGCAAACCTTCATAGCGGAGGAACTGCGCAAACAAGGGTATGATCAGGTCTTTACCCCCCATATCGGCAAATTGGATCTCTTTAGGAAATCGGGCCACTTTCCCTACTATCAAGCTTCTCAATACCCGCCGGTCATCTCCCGGCAGTCGCTGGCCGGGATGGCGGACGAGGCCAAAACCTGTGCCGAATTGAGCAACTTGCTGGAGGAGGGGCAAATCGAGGGCTATCTGCTGAAACCCATGAATTGCCCCATGCACATCAAGATTTTTGCTTCGCAACACCACTCCTATCGCGATCTTCCGGTGCGCCTGGCCGAATTTGGAACGGTTTACCGCTGGGAACAATCCGGGGAGTTGAGCGGCATGACCCGGGTGCGAGGATTTACCCAGGATGATGCCCATATTTTTTGCAGCGATGAACAATTACCGGGAGAGATCCAGGGCTGCCTGGACATCGTAAAAACCGTTTTCAAGGTTCTGGGAATGGAGGATTACCGGGTGCGCGTCAGCCTGCGGGACCATGAATCCTCCAAGTACGTGGGATCCCCCGAAAACTGGGACAGGGCCGAAGAGGCCATTCTCGAGGTGGCCTCAAATATGGGCGTTCCCTTTTCCCGAGAACCCGGCGAGGCCGCATTTTACGGACCCAAGATCGATTTCGTGGTCAAGGACGTCATCGGCCGGGAGTGGCAACTCGGAACTGTGCAGGTAGATTACAACCTGCCGGAACGGTTCGACCTCCGTTATATCGGCTCGGACAACCGGCCGCACCGTCCGGTCATGGTGCACCGTGCCCCCTTTGGATCAATGGAACGGTTTTGCGGCGTGCTTATCGAACACTTCGGGGGGAACTTCCCCACTTGGCTCGCACCCGAACAGGTCCGGCTCCTGCCCATCAACGATGCCGTGCTCCCCTACACCAAAACAGTGGAAGCCGAGCTGAAAGCGTCAAGGATTCGGGTAACGGTGGACGCCGCATCGGAAAAATTGGGCGCAAAAATTCGCCGGTCGGAATTGGACAAGGTGCCATTTGCCGCTGTCATCGGAAAAATGGAAGTGGAAAAAGGAACTGTGACCATTCGTTCCCGCGTGGCAAAAAGCCAGGAAGGCGCCTACCCTGTAGCCGGATTCCGGGACCTCATTCTGGACCAGATCGCCCACAGGACGCTCCCGGAAAGGTAAAAGGGGGTCAGTGGTGGTCGCGGTAGAACCGCCGGTTACCCGGCGGCCCCCGCACAGATCCCTGCGGGCGGGACTACCGCACAAGGCTCCTGCCTCAGGTCGTAACGTTCAAACGATATTCAGGATAGGGGTGTATGACACGCAGTTTTGGCATCCTTACCGTTTGACGTATCCGTTCCAACGCACTTTGCAGCCTTTTCCGGCTCAGGGTCCGGTGACTGGTTTGCTGGCTCGGATTGCCTTTGGCCAACCCCCTTTTCTCCACCAACTCCGCCGTCGAGCTCTTACGCCCCACTTTGTTCGCCGGTTTCTTCGATACTATGGAGTTGTCCGACTTCTCAGGATCGTTCATCGCATCCTTATTCCCTTGGGATTCAATGCGCGGACCCGCCGGACACCATTCCGGAGGGCCGATCCTGAGATCTCCCGGCTTCCGCGTGAGAAGTGTCGCCACATGCCTTGGTTCTTCGACCGCGCAGGAGCCGTGCACATCTCGTCTTGGCGGCGTGCACGGTGTTGCCTTCCCTTTACCATTAGAAGGTCGGCCCCCTGAAGGATAACTTGATTTCGCGGCTCTATAGCCCGGCCTGTGGGTTCCCCTGTCAACGCTTCAAATGTGCCCTCACGAGCACACTCACATGACTCGGGGTCAGTGTGATTGACTATTTCTTCACTGTAAGACTCTTTCATTCTCTACTTCTCACCGGCTTGGCCGGCGCTATCAATGGCACTTAGTTAAGCGGGGTTATTGAGGGCATAAGGCATGGCGCCAACCGGGGTCATGCCGTGGAAAAGTGATGCCTTCTGCAAGAAAAGGGTCAGGCTTTTACGCCAACGGCGTTAAACTCCGGAGCCCAGCGTCGCGTAGCGCACACTGGGTGGGATTGGACAAAAAACTACGAACCCCTTCAGCTAGGAATCCCCTGCGGGCCGGGCGTCGCGCCGCATTTCTTCCTGGAAAAGTATGGTCATGCCGCGGAGTTTTCGGGAAACGGCGGAATTGCGAATCGGGGACCTCTCACCGGGGTCCGATTCGAGATCGAAAAGCTCAAGTCCGGGATTCAGCCTGAGTTTCCATTTGCCCCACCGGACGGCGGCCAGCGCTCCATGACTGCCGTGATAGAAGAAGGCGTCCAGATATTCATCTCTGCTGATCATCCCCGACCATTCCCTCGGAGGATTCCAAGGACGGCGCAGGGGGATGGAGGCGTTAAGAGACAATTTTGCATCGGCATCGGGAACCGCGGTCGTTTCGCCTCTGAGAAGGGGCGCTATGTCCCGGCCATCGAGCACCCTCCCATCCGGCACTTCAATTCCGGCAAAAGTAGCCAGGGTCGGGTACCAATCCATGGCGTGGACAACTTGGCCGGAGATACGATTTCCGGGAATTCCCAGCCCTTTGCCCCAGACAATCGCCGGGACTCGGATACCCCCCTCGTAAGTGGAAAGCTTGTTTCCCCGAATCAGTTGCGCGGAATTGCGTCCCGCTCCCCTGCCGTTATCTGAGGCATACAAAACGAGAGTCCTTTCCTCCAGATTCAAAGTTTCCAAACTTTGGAAAATGCGCCCAACGTTGTGGTCCAGTTCGTGAATGGCATCGCCGTAATCTCCCCATTGGGAAGAGCCTTTAAAGCGCTCACTCACCCCGATCGGATTATGTAACATGGTATGCGGGAGGTAGAGAAAAAAGGGGCGGTCCCTGTTATCTTTGATGAAACGAATAGCCTCATCGGTATAGAGTTGGGTCAGTTCGTCCGGTTCGGCCGGACGCTTTACTATGGTTTCGTTTCTGTGCAAGGGGACCCCGCCCTCATCCTGGAAATAGACCACCTCTACGGGATCCAGATTATGGTGAAGGCCGAAGTAGTAGTCAAAGCCCTGACTTCGCGGCAGGAAAGGTTCGCGAAACCCGAGGTGCCACTTTCCGATACAGGCGGTGGCGTATCCATTGTCCTTGAAAAGTTCGGCCAGGGTGAGTTCATCGGGATGAATACCGGAATTTGAATCGGCCCGATGAACCCAGATATGGTTTCCCACTCTCCGGGGATAGCACCCGGTCAACAATCCTGCCCGCGAAGGGCTGCAAATGGGGGCGGCAGCATAATAATCGGTAAACCGGATTCCTTCCACCGCCATTCGATCGATGTGGGGAGTCTTGACCTCGGAAGCTCCATAACAACCCAAGTCGTAATATCCCTGATCATCGATAAGGATTATAATAACATTTGGCTTGGCCAGTCCATGGAGGGCGCCCAGGGCAAGGCAAAATATTATTGGAATACACTGAAACGCAGGATACCTGTTCAACTTCATTGGATTAATTTTCCGGGCAAGGTATTATCACCTATTTGCCTGGATTCCAACAGCAGTTTTCGGCCCGAAAAAAGCCGCCGGAGCAGATGGGGTCAGGCCCGGGTAACCGAAAAATCAGACGGCAGTATAATGGGTATCCCGGAGAGAGGATATGCGGTCTGGAGTCGATGGACAGAAATACCACCTACCCCAGAAATTAAAGGAGCAATCGGTACCAGTTACCGCTTTATGGGTGAGGGACCGAGGGGTTTAGTCGATGTCATACACCTCGACAAGCGCAACTCCGGTAGTTCCATCCTTTCCTTCAACCTTTGCGGTATAACTACCGGGATCGAGAGTGAGAATGGCGGCCGGACTCGCGCTGCCGGCCGTCAGGGGTGGATTGCCTCCCCATGCGTCGGTTACCTCTTGTCCCTGGCTGTCCTCCCAGTTGTCGTTTTCCATTAATACCGTGCCATCAGGGGTAGTTACGGTAAGCACCGGATCGGCTAGCGCATTGGCAATGCCAGCATTTGCCAATTCCGGACCTTGCGCTTGGACCAGTACCATCTTGGGGCCATCCCTGATAATAAAACCGCCAATCATGACTTCATCGCCCGTTCCCACCACTGCGCGGGTCGAGATATTGACGATGTCGCCAGCGGCCTCTGCAGAATCGATGTCATACACCTCGACAAGCGCAACCCCGGTGGTTCCATCCTTTCCTTCAACCTTTGCGGTATAACTACCGGGATCGAGAGTGAGAATGGCGGCCGGACTCGCGCTGCCAGCCATCAGGGGTGGATTACCTCCCCATGCGTCGGTTACCTCTTGTCCCTGGCTGTCCTCCCAGTTGTCGTTTTCCATTAATACCGTGCCATCAGGGGTAGTTACGGTGAGCACCGGATCGGCCAGCGCATTGGCAATGCCAGCATTTGCCAGTTCCGGACCTTGCGCCTGGACCAGCACTCTCTTGGGACCATCCCTGATAATAAAACCGCCAATCATTACCTCATCGACCGTTCCCACCACTGCACGGGTCGAGATATTGACGATGTTGCCCGAGGCAGGCTCAGTTGCAACTTGGACAGAAGCGGAGGCTCCGGACCAGGAAGCGTCACGCACCGCCCTGACGCGGTAGAGGTAATTCGTGTCGCTGGCCACGGTGGTGTCTTCAAACATGGCAACCCCGGCCCCAACCGTACCAACCAGTTCCCAGATGTCGCTTCCCTCCACGGAACGCTCGATACGAAAACCGGTTTCATCATCCGATGCATCCGTCCAGGTAAGCATTATCATTCCAGGGAAGGCTTGTGCCGCGAGACCGGATGGGTCTGCGGGAGCCGTGCCGGAGGTCACATTCGAGGCCAGACCGTCCGCACTATCGGAGGCCCCCCCTCCAGCAAGGAGATTATCCGCATCGGTGGTCAGAAAGATGAGCCTGTGTCCCGAGGTTCCGTCCGCCGGAGTCGACCACGGGTCGGTGTCATCCAGGGTTCCATTGGCATACATACCATAGGGAACGGCCTCACCCGGCGCTTCACTGGGCAGGCTGAGAGTGGGAAACCAATAAATGGCCAAAGGATCTCCCTCGCCCCAATCGCCGGAAAAAGATACCGCTCCGGTGGTTCCCTGAAAGGCGCCGGGGGTGTTGCCGCCGCCGGTGGCAATGTCCCACATCCCTACCAGATAATCGTCCGCGGTGACGATGGCGGTGGGGCTGGCCCCCTGGAAGCCATCTCCACCGGTATCCGCGACCAAGACGAGGACTCCCGATTCGGCCATGTCGATCCCGCTGGGATCCTGCAATCTTTCAGCCGAAATTGTGAAGCTGACCGAGGCATGGATTTGGGCTGAAAAGAAGCAGACCCCTAGGAAGGAATAAAAACCGATTTTCCCGAAGGAAATTCTCCATAAATTGTAGATCATACAGATTGGGGACGGGCGGGTTTATTGATGAGTTGGCACGAGGTGGGTTAGACCATTAATTTCCGTAATTGGGTTCGTTTATCCAGATACGCTCGTTCACATCGGCGGCCATGGCTTGGCGTATGACAAATCCAATCCCCGGCAAAAAGACCTGCTCGGACCCCACGTCGTCGGTACCGTCATTTTTGCGCCAAACTGTTCCATCATAAGTGTACTTGTCCGCATTGGCGATCATACGGTTCATCTGCGACACCGTTTGGTCCCAAACGTACAAGGCGCCCCCGGACCCGAGGTTGGGTCCCAGGCCCGACTCGTCCAGCGTCATTTCGATGGGCCGCTGCAACCCAATGATGTTATCCTGATCGGAGATATCCTGATAAAGAAGGGGCAGGGCGATTTTACCCATGATGACTTCCCCGGTAAAGGTAATGGTGGTGGCAGTGCCGGTGTTGTGCCGAACAATGAAAAATCCATCGGGTACAATGATGGTATCCCGGTAGTCCCCATTAAGCTCTCCGCCTACCATCTTCCACTCTCCGTCAAGGTAATAATAAATGGTGTCAGCGGCTTGGTTGATGCCGATAGCATTTGGATCCTGAAACAGGATCTCCGTATCGCGCATGACGTGTGAGGTGGCGGCATTCACCCCTTCCCCACCCGGGAAAAGCGTTCCCAGGGTCCAGTAAGGATGAATGGACAACCTGTCTCCTTCTGCAATTTGCGCCAACGTTTCCGCCTCGATGTCGAGGGTCAGGGTATCGGCCGTATTGCCGAGAATGGTCGCGTAATGTCCCTCCCGCGATCCGGAACGTCCAAAGGCATAATGATCACCAGCCCAGGCGTCTTCCGTCCATCCGGGTGAACCGGAAACGGTCACCTCGCTGCCACTGTAGGACCCAACTACCCCATTGAAGACGGCGGGGTGAATCAAGGGAAGGGAAACGAGGGTATCCGAGTTGCCCGGGGCAGAAATCCGGATGACACCTACGGGGTTTGTGGTGGCTTCAATTCCATCTACCTGATTGGTCAAAGACCCAATCCAAAAAAAAGTAGTGGCGATAAGGGCGGGATTAAGGCGTTTCATGATGAAATTAATTTGGGGAAAGGGCATGCTGTAAACCACTTGAATTCAAGATATTCAATTCCTTTTTGAGGATCCGGAAACAAATGTAGGACTCATTAAAGGAGAAGTAAATTCCTATTTGAAGGGGAGAATTCCCGAATTTTAGCAGGTAGAGGGCAATTTCCGGGCATGAACCTGTTGGATTGGCCCCGACCTCGCCACTGATTTCAAGAATCTTTCCGTTGTTTTGCCTCCTTTCCACGTTCGTCTTTCAATAATTTATATTCCAGGGAATCCAAGAGGGCTTCCAGACTGGCCGCAATTATATTGTCGCTGGCCCCCACCGTCCCCCAGATGCTCTCCCCGTCGGTGGATTCGATAAAAACCCGGGTCATGGCATCCACCCCTTTTTCGGATTGGAGAATGCGGACTTTGAAATCCCGCAGTTCCACCTGCTCCAAGGTGGGATAATCGTTCTTCAAACCGGAACAGATGGCCTTGTAAAGCGCGCTCACCGGACCGGTGGACTCGGCCACGCAGTGGTGCAGATTGCCGGCAACTTCTATTTTCACAGTGGCCTCCGCCTCCAGATCGGCGTTTGCCTCGGGCTTGCCTTCGATCACGCGGTAGCCGTGCAGATTGAAAAAGGGCAAGTGGTGTTTTAAAAATTTTGAGAGGAGCAGTTCGAAAGAGGCATCAGCGGCTTCATATTGGTACCCGCTGTGTTCCAAGCGTTTCAACTTGTCCAGAAAGGTTATGATTTCCGGGGATTTATTGTCGACCTCCATGCCCATTTCCTTGGCCTTCATCATGAGGCTGCTTCGCCCCGACATATCGGAGATCAAAATCCTCTGCCGGTTGCCAACCAGTTCCGGCCGGATGTGTTCGTAGCTCCGGGCCACCTTCAGGGCCGCGTTGGCGTGTACGCCCCCTTTGTGGGCAAAGGAGGATGCGCCGATAAAGGGCGCCCGGATGTCGGAGCGCACGTTGGCCAGGTCGTCGATATAGAGTGACAATTCCCTGAGCCCGGCCAGGTTTCGTCGACAATGGAGGTGGCGGCCCATTTTCAGAACCAGGTTCGGTATGATGGTGGTGAGGTTGGCGTTTCCGTTCCTCTCTCCATATCCGTTCATCGTGCCTTGAACCATGGTGGCGCCCACTCCAACCCCGGCAAGACTTACGGCAACGCCCACCCCGGCGTCGTTGTGACAGTGCACCCCGATGGGAACGCCGGGGAATTTTTCGACGACTGACCGGGTGATCATTTGGACTTCGGAGACGAGTTTACCTCCATTGGTATCGCACAATACGACAAAATCAGCTCCACCATCGATCGCGGCAGCCAGAGTCTCCATGGCATATTTCTCATCTTCCAGGTACCCATCGTAAAAATGCTCGGCATCGTAAATGACCTCCTGGCAGGACTCTTTCAGGTATCGGACCGAATCCTCGATCATGGCCAGGTTCTCTGCGCAAGTGGTCCGCAAAACCTCCGTCACGTGCAGGGTCCAGGTTTTGCCGAAAATCGTTACCACATCCGTCCGGGCCTCCAGCAAGAGCTTGATTTGCGGGTCGTCCTCCACCTTGAGGTTGGCCCGCCGGGTTGATCCGAAGGCGGCCACCTTGGCGTGATTCAAGGAAAGAGATTTAACCTCCTCAAAGAAAGCCATATCCCGGGGGTTGGAACCGGGCCATCCACCCTCGATATAATCGATTTGAAAATTATCCAGCTTCTGAGTTATGAGGATCTTGTCGGTGGCGGAAAACGATATCCCCTCACCTTGAGTACCGTCCCTCAGGGTGGTATCGTATATCAAAATGGGATTCTCCTGTTTCATTGGGGTTAAACGTGCTCTCGGATAAAAGTTTTGATGGCGTCGGCTTGGACCGGAACCTCGTATTTGGTTTCGGGTTTTGACTTCAAGCGTTCCAATGAAGGATGAATGGGCTCACTGCCTGTACATTGGGTGAGGGTGTCTGGAAATTTTGCCGGATGCGCGGTCGAGAGAATCAGTTGAGGATTATCGTCGTCCATCTGAGTGAAGCCGCATGCGGTGTGTGGATCGATCACGTAACCATACCTTTCGAAGACCGCGCAAATTATTTTTCTAATTTCATGGTCGTCGGTTCTGCTGGAGCTGAGGGTATCGGTGTCGAAACCCTCGAAAAAGTAGACTCCCGACTTCCGGATGGAGGACATGACGGACCGGACCTCATCTCCGTTGCCACCGAGGAAATAGAAGAGAAATCGTTCGAAATTGGAGGCCACCTGGATGTCCATGGAAGGGGCCAAGCTGGCTTTTACCTGGTGGGCTCGGTAGGCGCCGGTGGAAAACAAACGGTGCAAAATATCGTTCCGGTTGGTCGCCACCCGAAATGATTTTACGGGAAGCCCCGCCTTTTGTGCCATCCAACCGGAAAGCACGTTGCCGAAGTTCCCGGTTGGCACTACAAATTGAGCGAGGTCTCTCACCCCCTCGGGCAGTTGCCAGTAGCTGAAAATGTAATAAACGCATTGTGCCAGGAGGCGGGCCAGGTTGATTGAATTCACCGCCGACAAATTGACTTCGCGTTTGAAATCCTGATCGCTCAAAGTTTCCTTCAAGGCGAGCTGGGCGTCGTCAAAATTCCCCTCAATAGCCAGTGGGAAAACATTGTCCGCGCCGGTGCAAGTCATCTGCCGCTCCTGCAGGGGAGCAATCTTCCCATTGGGGTAGAGGATGAAGATCTTCACTCCTTCCTTTCCCAGCAATCCTTGGATAGCGGCAGCTCCCGTATCGCCCGAGGTCGCCACCAGGACATTCAAGGGTCGACCGGTCCTCTGAATCTGGTGAGCGTAGAGATTTCCCAGTAACTGCAATGCGAAATCCTTGAAGGCCAGGGTCGGGCCGTGGAACAATTCCAGAACCCACAAATTTTCGTCCAATTGCCTGACCGGGGCGCGATCCTCAACTGCGAATCCCCGATAGGATTCATCGACCAATTCGGCCAGCGCCCCGCAATCCACATCAGTGGCAAAATGCTTGAGGAAGGACAGGCAGGTTTCCTCGTAGGTCAAACCCTCCCACCCCTTCATTTCCTCTCCCAAATCGGGCAACGCCTCCGGAAGGTAGAGGCCCCCGTCAGGGGCCAGTCCTATAGCTACCGCCTCGCTAAAGGAGACCGGGTCCGTTTGTCCCCGGGTGCTGATATATTTCATGGGCCAAGGGTTTCCAGGCCAAAGGCCTTATGGGCCACCTGGGCGGAAAGATCTGCCTTATCCAAATCGATCGCCACCGAGATCTTTATCTCGGAGGTGCTGACCAACTGAATATTGACACCGGCAGCGGCCAGGGTTGTGAAAAGGGTGGCGGCCACGCCGGAATGGCTTCGCATGCCGATGCCGACGACGGACAGTTTGGCGATGTCGGTGGAACGGGTCAGGCGACCCCCGATGTCCCGAAAAACGCGGTTCACCACACCCTCCGCTTTGCGGGTGTCATCCTTGGGAATGGTGAAGGTCATATTGGCTTTTCCCTCCCGTCCTATATTCTGCACGATCATATCGACCAGTATATTGGCCTCGGCCAGGGCCGAAAAAAGCGTGGCAGCCGTCCCCGGTTCATCGGGCAAATCACTGACCACCATCAGGGTTTGACTCTTGTCGAGCGCCACTCCGCGCACCAACACATCTTCCATGGAAGCAACTTCTTCTTTCACAATCGTCCCGGGTTTCTGGTTAAAACTGGATCGAACTTCGAACATGACCTCAAATTTCTTGGCAAATTCCACCGCTCGAGCCTGCATCACCTTGCTGCCCATGCTGGCCAATTCGAGCATTTCATCGTAACTGATCTCTTCCAACTTGGCGGCGTCGACCACAACGCGCGGATCCGCCGTAAAAACGCCTTCCACATCGGTAAAGATCTGACAGCGATCGGCTTTAAGGCTGGCCGCCAGCGCCACCGCGCTCAAGTCCGATCCGCCGCGGCCCAGAGTAGAAATTTGCCCATCCGGATTTACCCCCTGAAATCCGGCCACGATCACCACTTTACCCCTTTCCAGCAATTGGGGAATATCCCCGCCTTCGATCCGCTTGATTCGAGCCTTGGTGTGAGCCCGGTCGGTGATGACTCCTGCCTGGGCTCCGGTCCTGGATTCGGCCGGAACCCCCAGGGCATGGAGGGCCATGGCCATCAAAGCGATGGTTTCCTGTTCACCCACGGCCAGCAACATGTCCATCTCCCGCTCGACCGGTTCGGGATTCAGACTCTTGGCCCTGGCAATCAGATCATTGGTGACACCCGAACGAGCCGATACCACTACGACGACCTCGTTGCCCTCTTCGTAGGTGGACTTTATCCGTTGGGCCACCTTGCGGATCCTCTCTACCGTGCCGACCGAGGTCCCCCCGTATTTCTGTACGATGCGCTCCATGCCATCAGTTGGGAAAGGATGCTATCCTGAGAACAAAGGGTTTGCTCAGGACAATCTCAAGACCGGACAGGGCCCGTTTGGCCTTGGAAAGGGAAGACTCCGAACAACGATGCGTCGTCAGGGTGATGACGGCAGAGGCGGTTTGGGAGGGGCGTCCCCCCCTATCCTCCTCGAGTTGTTGAACGACTCGGGCGATACTGATGTTTTCCTGCGCCATCAGAGAAGTAATGGCGGCCAGCACACCGGGTTCATCCCGAACCGTCATCCGAAGATAGAAGGCCGATTTGACTTCCTCCCGTTTGGCCACGGCCAGACGGGGAAGTCCCGGGAGCAGGGGGTCATTTTTGTCATCGGGCAAATGGTGCATTTCCGCCCCTCGCAGGGAAAATACGGCGTCGGCAATATCCCCAATGACGGCGCTGGCGGTGGCATCCTGACCGGCGCCCCGTCCAATCAGCAACGTTGTTCCCACTACGTCCCCGCTGACACACACCGCATTGTAAACCCCGTCGACGCGGGCCAGTATATGCTCCTTCGGCACCAGGGCCGGATAAACACCCACAAACACCGAATTCCGCTCAAAATCGCTCACCACCGAGGCCAGATGCTTGATCCGATAACCCATGGTGTCGGCGACACGCATGTCATTCGCGGTAACTTCGCGGATACCGTCGATTAACATTTCCTGCATGGGTATCCATTTCCCATGGGCCAGAAAAGTGAGTATTCCCGCTTTGTGTGCGGCGTCGATTCCGTCCACATCCAGGCTTTCATCCGCTTCGGCAAAACCGAGTTCCTTGGCCTCGGCCAGAACTGTCTCAAACCGTTTTCCCTCATTCTGCATACGGGTGAGGATGTAATTGCAGGTGCCATTCAATATTCCGTGAATGGTGGGGAACCGGTTGGCCACCAACCCCTCCCGGATAGATTTGATAATGGGAATCCCCCCGGCCACGCTGGCCTCGAAAAAAATATGCCCCTCGCTCCTGCGAGCGGCGTCGAGAATGTCATTACCATACTCACAAAGCAGCGCTTTGTTGGCCGTTACCACCATCTTTCCGTTGCCCAGAGCCTGAATGGTCAGTTCCCGGGCCAAATCCGTTCCCCCGATCAGCTCGCATACGATTTGCACTTGGGGATCGTTGACCACCTCCCAGGGGTTCTCCGTAAGCAAGCCCCGGTTTACCCGCACTTCTCTTTTAATACGGCTATCGCGCACAGCAATTCGGTTAACCTTGAGCCGGACCCCCAGCCGCCTTTCCAAAACCTTCCGGTTTCGGTTCAAATGTTTGAGCACCCCCTGCCCAACGACACCCAAACCGAGTATCCCCAAATTCACTACAGGGCGATTTTCCATGTTTACCTCGGAGGACGTCCGTCTTTGAAAAAACGGTTTTCCTTTCCTTTTTTCAGCCGGACGATATTCGATTTGTGACGCACGATGATCAAGGCCGCTATCAGTAGGCAAAATCCAGTTACCCAATGCGATTCCACCAGGAAATAACTGGAAATGGGTAGGCTGAGGCCAAACAGGATGGAGGCAAGGGAAACATAACGAAGCGAAAAAAATGTGACCAACCACACTACAATCCCAATTAATACCACCACTGGGGAAAGCACCATCAGTCCACCCATGGTAACGGCAACTCCCTTACCTCCCCGAAATCGCAGAAAAACGGAAAAACTGTGTCCCATAATGGCCGCCAATAGCGCCAGGATGGCCAGCATCTCCCGATATTCGAGGGAAGCCAGAAGCAGGGGAATCAACACGGCGGCGGAGCCCTTGAGAAAATCCAATATGAAAACCGTATTTCCGGCCGCCTTTCCCAGAACCCGCTTTACGTTGGTCGCGCCCGGATTTCGGCTCCCTTCCCTGAAGATATCGACCCCATGCCTTCGAGCGATAATAGTGGCAAAGGAAAGGGACCCCAACAAGTATCCCGCGCCGCAAAACAATACTATCTGCCAAAAGAGATTCATTGCTCGATAACCATCTGTTTTGATTCCATCGTTTACAAAGCCACCACCAAGGCGGACTCGATCGAGTCGCTCGAAATGATGCTCTGAAAAGCCTTATCGCTGGGACGACTGTCCAAGTTGACCACGTTCAGGGCCAGGCCGCCGAGGCGATTCCTGCTCAGGGACATGGCTGCTATATTGACCCCGTCCCGGCCCAGGATGGTTCCGATAGTACCGACAATACCGGGAACGTCGTGGTTCTCCACCACAATCATGATTCCCTCAGGCGGAGCTTCCACCTCGCGGCCGTTGATGTTCACGATACGGGGCAGTCCGGCTTTGCCGATCACGGTGCCTTCCACAGAGTATCGTCCTCCATCCCCGGTCTCTGCCTCCAGCAGAATCAGTTCATGGTAGTCGCGGGCTTCGTTGGATTTGACCACTTCGTTTTCCACGCCGAGTTGTTGCAAAAGGATCGGAGCATTTACAGAATTTACAGTATCTCCGCTGATGTTTTTCAAGTAACCCTTCAAAATGTTGCGGGTCAACGGATTGGCATCCAAATCCACAATTTTGCCATAGTAGGTAATGCGCAGCTTTTTTACCTGGTCGGGAGCAATCTGCTGCAGGAAATTGCCCAGGTTTTCTCCCAGCCGAAAATAGGGTCCGAGAGCCTGCAGGGATTTGCGGTCCACCGAGGGCATATTGAGGGCATTGTGTATGATTCCACCCCTTAAAGCCTCAGTCAGACTATGGGCGATTTCGAGGCCCACACTCTCCTGAGCTTCCCGTGTCGAAGCTCCCAGGTGGGGGGTCAACACCAAATGAGGTATCCCGCGCAACTCACTGTTTCCGGGAAGAGGCTCCTCCTCGTAGACATCCAGTCCGGCATAAGCCACCTTTCCCGACTGGATCGCTTCCACCAGATCCTTCTGGTTGATAATTCCACCCCGGGCACAGTTGAAAATGCGCACCCCATCCCTCATCCTGGCGAAGGCATCCTTGTCGATCAGGTTGCGGGTGCCTTCGGTCAAAGGCATGTGCACCGTTATAAAATCAGCTTCGGAAAAAACCGTATCCAGATCCCTCAGTTCCACCCCCATCTCCTCGGCCCGGGCCGGGGCCAGGTAAGGATCATGGGCCAGGATGCGCATGCCAAAGGCCAGGGCACGGGAAGCAACCTCGCTGCCGATTCGTCCCAATCCCAAAATACCCAGGGTCTTGTGAAACACTTCCACCCCGCTGAACAGCTTGCGGTCCCACCTTCCCGACCTCATGGAAACATTGGCCTGGGCTATCTGACGAGCGCCGCAAAGGATATGGGTAAAGGTCAATTCCGAGGTGGCAATGGTGTTGCCCCCGGGGGCATTCATGACCACCACTCCCTTCTGCGAAGCGGCTTCCAAATCGATATTGTCGACACCGACCCCAGCCCGCCCCACCACTTTCAATTTGGGGGCGGCCTCGATCACTTCGGCTGTGATCCTGGTCTCACTGCGCACGATGAAGGCAGAAGCGTCCCGGGCCAGTTGCAATACCTCCTCCGGGGATGATCCATAGGCCTCCACCACCTCAAAATCATCCTGCCTCTGCAGATACTCCACCCCGCCGGCGGCAATTCTGTCTGCGACTACAATTCTCATTCGCGATAGGTCAGAAAAACGGATGAATACACCGGTCCCCTTTTCCAATTGCAACGATGAAATAGAATGGGGCTCAGGTCCGCAACCCTTCCCCAGGCCAGCCCGCACATTGCGGTATGCGGGCTTGGTCACTTTGTGCCTTTGTGCCGGTTAATGGTTTATCTAACGATCCTGTAGCGGAGTTGTCACGCCGCAGCCTTTGGGCTTAGCCGCATCAAGGCATCGAGCGCAACGTTGCCAAAATTACTTCCTGTCGTCCACACCTCCTACGGTTTCTGCGCCTCCGTAGACCCTTTCTTCGAAGCTTTTCTTCTCAGCAGGCCGCTTTCCGGCTTGACTGCCGCGATCCATCCAAAATTTTTGCCTAAACGATGCGTTCATGTCGTTCACGATGCCGGTTTGGGCACACCTGGGCTGCTTCGTCATTAAAGCAAACGGAATTTAAAACCTCAAATCACTCTTGATCCAACATACCTATGAATAAAAAAATCTTCCTGTCAGTTTTCTCAATGCTTATCACCGGATGGGCATTTTCAAATGCCGCCAATACCTTTCCCGCTTCCGGAAATGTTGGTATTGGAACCAGCTCACCGAGCAACGAGCTGGACGTAAAGGGCACCATTCGGGCAGAGGAAGTGATCGTGCAAACCGGTTGGTCGGACTTTGTATTCGAAGACGATTACCAACTCCGCACACTGGATGAGGTGGCAGGCTTCATCGCAGAAAATGGCCACTTGCCCGAAATCCCCTCTGCCAAAGAGGTGGCTGCCAACGGTGTAACCTTAGGTCAGATGAATGCCGGGCTTCTGCAGAAGTTGGAGGAACTGACCCTCTACCTGTTAGATCTTCAGGATCAAAACAGGGACTTGTTGGAGCGGGTGAAAAAATTGGAAACCGTGACTGTGCCCCAATGAACGGGCCCATTGCCAAGGAGATGATTTTCTGGCCTTTCTACATCTATCCACCCCGTATAGGCCATTGAAATCGCTCCCAATTTACCTCTTCACTCTTTTCCTTCCGACGGCGATTCATTCTACCGTTCTGGCAAAATTTTCCCACGACGACGACTACCTTCTGAAATTGGTCCTGGAGGGAAGTGAATGGGTGCAAGACCGCTACTACCAGAACCTCATGACCGGCTTCTCCCACCTTTCCGACGAGGACCTTTCCACCGTTCTCAATTACGTGAAAATGCGCTTCGGTAACGTTCCCCCCACTATCACCCCCGAAGACGTGGCCACGATGTGGGTGCAATAGGACCCATGGACCCCTCGCTGTCCCTTTTATGCATCCCCCGTTTCATCGGCGTTGGGCGAAGCCAGATTTTTTCCCTCGATATCGATATGGATATCATCGATGTAGAGTTCGTCCGTCCCTTTAACATCGTTGATGCCGCCGGCAGTGGAGATGAACAAAATCGTTTCAAGGGGATCCCAGGAAGGGTTGCGGAAATCGGCGTCCTCATGCAACAAGGTTTGTTCGGCAAAATCGGCGCCGCCCTTGATGTATTGGGAAAAAGTACTGTTGAAGTGATCGACGATAAACCAGAACTCATAGTAAGTTTGTGTCTGTAGAGCCTCATCCGTCAGGTCCACATAACTTGCGCCATCGCGGATATCGATGATGCCGTCCGCCTCGATACGCCCGAGCACCGAGTAACTGCCATAACCGTGCAGACCCGTTTCCGGATCGCGCTTCTCATCCGCCACCATGCCCCAGGTCAGATTTGATGCGCCGGCCATTCCGTCAACCAGGGGACGAGCCACCTTGAAGTAGAGGGTAGCGAGTTTCGCTTCGGTATCCGGATAAGTTATTTGCTGTGCCTCCGGGGGAGACCGGGTCCCACCAAATCAAAGTTATCGTCACCGATACATCCGACAACGAAAGCCCCTCCTATGAAACGAACAGCTTCACGGTGGTTTCGGGAAAGCCCGTAGTTGTCAGAGTGCCAACGCCTTCCAATGTTTACAATGGTGAATCCAAAATCATTTCAGCCAGGGTAAAAGATCCTTCCGGCAACCTCAGGGAAGTGCAATTTGCCTATAGCAAGAGGAACTTCGATGGGACGACCTGGGCTACTCCGGTTAACATCGGTTCCGCCGTGTCGGTTTCCGGTGGTCCCGGGGTAGAAGTTACGGCCACAAAGTCCTGGACCCCGTCTTCTACCGGGACCTATAAAATAAAAGCTACCGTCAAGGATCAATCCAACAACACCGACAGCGAAGAATCGTCCGGCTTCACGGTGGTGAATAGACTCCGCCCCCCCGTAGTTGTCAGTATAACCCCTCCTTCCCCGGCCTATCATAACGAAAGCCAAACCGTTTCGGCGGAGGTAACTGACGCAGACGGCGACCTCGATGAAGTGGAATTCCAATATCAATGGTGGGTTCCGGGCTCCGGGTGGACGGGAGGGAGTAACATCGGCTTTGTCTCGGTTTCAGGATCATCAGATACGCCCTCAACTACCTGGACGCCGACCCTGCTTGGGACCCACAGAATCAAGGTTACCGTCTCCGATGATTCCACAACCACAAGTGACGGCTCCCGTACATCGGCCAGCTTCACGGTGGTGGAAAGGCCTCCGCCACCGCCTCCGCCGCCCGTAACGGTCAGCTTATCGCTTTCGGACACGGTTTATCAAAATGAATACAACTACCTTTCGGTTCGGGCAACCGACGCCAGCGGCGACCTCGAGGGGGTTCAATTCCAATACGATGGCCCCTCCGCGGGGACTACCTGGGTGGACATCAGCTCCGTCGTGCCGGTTACCGGAGGGGAAGATACGGCTGCGGTCATGTGGAAGCCGAATGAGACCGGGGCCCACAAGATCAAGGCCACCGTCACCGATGCATCCGGAAACAGCCAAAGCGCCGAATCGGCCAGCCTCACGGTTGTGGCCTATACCGGATCCGGAAGCGCCGGAACCACCTCACCGCACATGGTGCAAGGCCCGCTCACCGTGGGCAACAACCAGACTCACGACGTAATGCACGCATCCGACATCGCCACCAGTGGTCTTGTCACCATCGAAAATGGGGGTCAAACCATCTTCTGGTCCGGTGGAAGGATCGTCTTGGGAGATGGATTCAGCGCTGTTCCCAGCGGAAACGGGTTTTTCAACGCCATTATTGACAGGGACATGGACGGCCTCTCGGATCTGGAAGAGGGGACTATTGGCACCAATCCCAATTTGTGGGATACCGACGGAGATGGTTATTCAGACGGATGGGAACGCCTGTTCATGTTAGATCCCACAGTGGCGGACGATCCCGATACCTGGACCGACGACGATGGCGACGGCATGGCCGATTTCTGGGAAACCCACTACGCTTTCAATCTAAGCCGCGATAACTCTCTGAATGACCCCGATTCGGATGGATATCCCAATATCTACGAGTATCTCTACAAATCGGACCCGACCGATAGCAGTTCCACCCCTACCGCCTCTTATACCATTGGATCCTCGGGCAATTATGGGACTATTCAGGCCGCCTTGAACGCAGCTTCGTCCGCGGACCAGGAGTACGTCGTATTCGAACTAATCGACGATGCCTATTCGGGGAACGGGAACGCCGACATCACCCTGGGGGACGCAGTTATTCGCCATTTCCTCATCATCGCCGATGGTGGTCCTTCCGACAGTTCCATCGACATAAAAGCGGTGCAAATCATTCAGGGGATCAGCGTGCGCCAATCGGACTCGCTCGTTCCACTGGTTCACCTGAACAAATGGCGCTTGCTGGTCGATCAATACCAACTTTAGAGAACGCAATCCATGAAAGGAATATTCACTGCTTTACTAATGGTCTTTGCCCTTAGCTTTTTCTCCCTTCTGTTGGCCCAGGATAACGGTGGCGGTTGGGGAAACTTCGATTACCTGTTGATCGAAAGGCGGGATCAGCGAAATGAAATTCTTTCCCATTGGCTTCGGCCCAAGATTTCCCTGGAAAAAAGCAGAACCCTTGGAATCGGGAAAATTGATTTTCACCTCAAATCGATAGACTACGAGGGAAAAAGCGCCCGTGTCTGGCTGGATGGCGAGGAAATCGAGACTGACCTTATTATCATCCTATCCAACCTCCTGCCTCGTGAGACTTCTGCTCCGGTAAAGGTAGAGCCTGGAGAAAAACCCAACGAGTATGTGGAAAAAAAGAGCGAAGAAGAAGTCAAGCGGGAGGTTCAGAGTCGTTTTGAAAAGATGGAAGAACAGCTGAAAGCGCGAAAAAAGGAAGAGGACAAATCAGAAACCCCTTCGGAATGACCCTGGCTCGATCGATATTTCTGATCGGGTGGGTAGCCGGTCACTTCTCATTGCTGCCGGTGGTGAAGGCGGCTCAAGTTCCGGGCAGCCTGCCGGGGAACGCCAACGTCCAGTCCTCGGGCGCCGCCTCCTACAGCATCCCCTTGCAGGTAGTGCCGGGCACCGGCGGGGTGGAACCCAAACTGTCCCTCGATTACAACCATCATACCCCCAACGGAATACTGGGCATTGGCTGGACTCTGGGCGGCTTATCCACCATCTACCGGGTTGGCGCCAACGACTTTTTCGAATCCCCGGGCAGCGACTACATCCACGACGCCGAACTGTTCAACACCGATCCGGTCGACTTCGATGGCTATGACCGGCTGGCCCTGGACGGGCAACGATTGGCGCTGACGACCTCCGGGGCTTACGGAGCGGTCAATTCCGAGTATCGCATGGAAAAGGATCGATTCGCCTACATCAAGGCGAGTTCCACCGTGGTGGGGACGGGAACCCAGTTTCCGGTGAGTTTCACAGTCCGGACCAAAGACGGGCTGATCATGACCTACGGAGGCACGGCCGATTCCCGCATCGAGGCCCAGGGCAGAACCGACGTGGTGGTGTGGGCGCTGAGCAAGGTGGAGGACTCCGTGGGCAATAAGATGACCTTCACCTACACGGAGACCAACGGCGAAGGTGAATTTTACATCAACAAAATCGCCTACAGTTTCGATGGAACCGATTACGACGCCAACTCGGTGGTGTTCACTTATCTAGCCAAAAGCGCCGACGAAATTTACCCTCTCTACCAAGCCGGAGCGAAAAACAG
>CBDCNU010000019.1:0-155901 GCA_965219475.1 Opitutales bacterium
GCCCTGGAAAAACCGCGGCAGCTATTTTCCAGCGCGCGCAATACCGAAGAATCGGGCAGTTTGACCATTATCGCTTCGGCCCTGATCGAAACGGGCAGCCGCATGGATGAGCTGATTTTCCAGGAATTCAAGGGCACCGGAAATATGGAAATGGTTCTCGACCGCAAGGTGGCGGACCTCCGGTTGTGGCCTGCTATGAACGTCAACGCCTCCGGCACCCGGAAAGAGGAACTGCTCATAGCGCCGGAGCATCTAGACACCATTCACTTTTTCCGGCGAGCCCTGGCCCCGCTCAAGGTCGATGAAGCGGCCGAATCCATGATTACACGTCTTTCCAAAACCACAACTAATCAATCCTTTTTGTCACTAATAAGTCGTTGACACCAAGGGAGGTATATTTTCCACATATCACGTTTACAATTATCGGCTGTTATTATTTCCTGAATGCAACAATTTGCTGAGCAATGCACGGAAATGGCCCGTTCCATATTAGGCCACAACCTCTCATCGATCAACCAGGATGGAACCATTGTCCCGATCGCGGGGGAAAAGAGTAGAATCGATGAGCCCGGTCACGCCGTGCTGGCCATTGGAGAATTCTACCGCGCCACAGGCGAGAGCCAGTTGGACGGTTTCGATCTGATCGATCTTGCCGCGCGTTGCATAACGGCTCAGACGTTCGCAAATCCAGTGGCGGAAAACGGGATAGCCTACGCCGCTCTTGGCCTGCTTTCCTTTGGTCCGGCCAAAGCCCGCAATCCGGTCTGGGAACGATTGGTCGATGAAACCCGCGAACGCTTGGATGGGTTGCTCCTGGCCCGGTCGGACTACCAAAACCACTGGCAGTCTTTCAATGTGGCAAAAGCGGTGGCCCGTTACAGCATGGGCCTGTCCAGGAAAGATGAGACCGGGAAATTGGTCGACCTGTTCCTGAAGCGGATCAAGGAGAACAGCTCGGGCAATTTCCACGACGAAAGTCCGAACGGGAAGGGCGTATACAATATTTATGGGGTGCTCAGCTTGATTTTTATCAGGCAGGCGCTTCAACTGCACGCTAATATTCAACTGCGCCAGCGCATACTGCCCAGTTTGCGGACCTTTGCGGAAAAGTACCTGCGCCTATTGCCCGATCTGGTTCGTGAGGACGGTTTGGGATGGTCCTTCGGTCGCGGGGGCGGCGCATACGGGCAAATGCACTGCATCGGCCTCATCCTGCAGGCCTTTCGCGACAACTGGATACCGCCGGAAAAAAAAGCCCAGTATTTCGATTTGCTCAGGCGCCTCTTCTATTTCTTCTACCTGACCTACCTGGACCAGGAAAAGGGCAACATGGTTATCCGCGATTCCGAACGCGAGGCCGCTGCCAATCTTACCACGCGTATTGCCGATTTCGACGGCGTACGTTATCTCAGTCAGTGGGCCCGGTTGGCCCGAAACCTGGAAGCTACCAAACCCGGTGAAGGATACGTGTCCAAGCAAACCAGTCGCTTCGTCATATTCGACAAGACCGCCCGCAAGGAACAAGGCCTCTTTATCTACCGGGATACCAAGAGCGGAATCCATTTCAATATCCCTCTCTGCCAAAACGATCAGGAAGACAGCTCCGATTCCCTGGCCTTCCCCCATAGTCCCGGGATCTTCGATTGGCCCATCAACCGGTACCTGCCCGTAATGATACCGGAACTCCAGTTTGGCCAACACACCATCATCCCCTCCTTCTATGGCAAGCGATGCACTTACGGCTTCGGCCTGCGCCAGTCCATTTACTTCCGCTACGAACAACCGGAACTGATCAATAAAGAGCAGAAGCTGGTTCCCGGCCTGGGAAGCTGCAAGGTCAGTTGGACCTTCACTCAGGGAAAAATCACCAGCGATTTTATTTTTATGGTGAAACATCCGGTCACCATGGACCGAATGCGCTACATGTTGGTGATCGGGTCTCCCCACTCCCTGCACCGGGCGGGCAATACTTTCACCCTGGGAACCGAAGGGTTGCGCTTTACCGTCCTGAAAGATAATTTTCACGCCCAGTGGGCCGAAACCGAAGTAGTGACCAGCGAGTTGGGCTACCGCACGCAGTATGGGAACATTCATTACCTGCAGACCCTTGTCCGCGACCACCCCCTTAACATGCGCCCGAGGCTACAATACCGATTGACGGTGGCATTTGAGCCCGATCTGGCCCGGGTTGAGGGTTGAATCGAAATATCCATGCTCTCCGCGCGCATCATTCCATGCTTGGATGTGACGGATGGCCGGGTGGTGAAAGGGATAAGATTCAAGCAACTGGTCGACGCGGGGGATCCGGTGGATTGCGCCAAAGCCTATCAGGAACAAGGGGCCGACGAACTGGTGTTTCTCGATATCACCGCCTCCAGCGATGAACGCAATATCATGCTCGATGTGGTTTCCCAAACCGCCGAGGAGTGTTTTATGCCGCTCACAGTAGGGGGAGGATTGAGAAATGTGGACGACATCGACGCAATGCTTCGCTCGGGAGCCGATAAAATCAGTCTCAACACAGCCGCAGTGGCCAACGCGGACCTGGTGGCCCAAGCCTCCAACCGGTTTGGCAATCAATGCATCGTGGTAGCAATCGACGCCAAACGCGTCCCCGGAAAGGATAAATGGGAAGTTTATACGCATGGAGGACGCAAATGCACCGGCTTGGACGCGGTGGAATGGTCCCAAAAGGTGGTAAGGCGCGGAGCGGGAGAAATTCTCTTAACCAGTATGGATCAGGATGGAATGCAGACCGGGTACGATCTGGAGTTGAACCGCCGCATCAGCGAAGCGGTAGCCGTACCCGTCATCGCCTCCGGGGGGGCGGGGAATCTACAGCACATGGTGGATGTATTGACCAAAGGGAAGGCATCGGCCGTTTTGGCAGCCTCAATATTTCACTTCGGCACCTATACCATAAGCCAATGCAAAGATTATCTGGCAGATCACGGAGTGCCGGTGAGAAAACTCAACTGAGGCGCCGACCTCGGAAAACCGTTGAATATCCCGATCCGGGGAAAGAGGCTTCCGGCAATGCCCTTTGCTGAAAAGACTCCCGGTAGGCCTTCATTCAAAAACCATACTTCCGGAGCAGCCCCAAAACTGGATGCCCTCCAGCGAAAGCTCACCGAACTGAACATCCCGGTCATCGTGGTTTTTGAAGGGATGGAAGCTGCTGGCATCGGATCACTTATCAACCGTCTCCTGCTTTCCCTGGATCCCCGAGGTTTCAAGGTCTACTATGCTCACTCTCCCACCGAAGAAACGCTGTTCCGGCCATTTTTGTGGCGTTTCTGGCTCGAAACTCCGGATAAGGGCCGCATCGGGATATTCGACCGCTCCTGGTACCGCCCCGTCTTGAAGGAACGCGTGGAAAGGAAACTTATCGATACGCGACTAACCCGCTTGTTCCGTGAAGTCAACCAATTCGAAAAGCAATTGACTGACGACGGCGCTTTGTTGATCAAGATCTACCTTTCCGTTGGCAAGGATGCACAACGGCGGCGTTTTCCAACGACTGGAAGCCAACCCAGCCACCTCCTGGCGAATCACCAAAATAAACTGGAAATACCATGAGCAATACGACGAATACGCGGAAGCGGCCATGGACGTAATCCATCATACAACTAACAAATACGCGCCCTGGAAGAGAATCGAATCTGACAAACTCAAGAAGGCCTTCCGCAAAGTAAAAAAACTGGTCTGCCGGCGCATGCGCGAGGCAATCGCAACCAAAACAAGGGCCACAAAACCCAAAATATCGCCTGACCTGGAATGGACCAAACCCTCTCTCAAATCCTGCCATTTGGACCGGATAGATCTCAGTCTCAGTCTGGACCGTCAAACCTACCGCCAAAAACGCCGGGTATTGCAAAAACACCTGCACGAGTTGGAACATGAAATCTACCTGCGCAGGATTCCGGTCGTTCTGACATTTGAGGGTTGGGATGCAGCCGGGAAGGGAGGCGCTATTCGAAGGCTTGCCAAGGGGCTCGATCCGCGGGGCTACGAAGTAATTCCCGTTGCGGCCCCCAGCAGGATTGAATTGAACCACCATTATTTGTGGCGGTTCTGGAAGGTGTTTCCCAAAGGGGGCCATATTGCCATCTACGACCGATCCTGGTACGGACGGGTGACTGTGGAGAGACTGGAAGGTTTCTGCAGTGAGGACGAATGGAAGCGCGCCTACCGGGAGATTAACGAAACCGAGGAACAATGGGCCAATTTCGGATCGGTAGTTGTGAAATTCTGGTTGCACCTCGATCGCGATGAACAATTGCGGCGTTTCCAAGCCCGGGAGATCAACCCCTATAAGAATTGGAAAATCACGGTGGAAGATTGGCGGAATCGTGAAAAGTGGGAGGAATACAAGGTGGCGGTTGAGGATATGATCCAACTCACCGACACCCCAATTGCCCCTTGGATATTGGTGGAGGCCAATGATAAACGCTATGCCAGGATCAAGGTCATGGAATCTGTGGCCGAAGCATTGGAAGCTCGTCTATGAACCCGGGCTTTAATTCGGAAGAAATCCAGCTAATTTGTCTATTACCGGTTTCACCTCGGCTTGCCCGGCCAGGTTCGTCCATTCGTTAGGATCCCTTTTGCGATGGTAGATTTCCTCGCTTCCGTCTTCATAGCGTATGTAGCGATACTGCTCGGTGGTCACGCTGTGATTAAATTTAAACAACGTCGTAATAGCCGGGTGGTTCCATTTCCGGGTAGGCTTCTCGATTAGCGGTTTCAGACTCCGGCCTTCATTTCTTTTGTTTCTGGGTAAGCCACAGAGGTCGACCAGGGTCGGATATAAGTCGAGGAGACTGACCACACGGTCGCACACTTGACCCTTGGGCAATCCGGGACCGGCAATAATGAGCGGCACGCGGGTGGATCTATCCCAAAGCGTTACCTTTTTAAACAAACCTTTTTCCCCCAAATGATAACCGTGGTCGGACCAGAGGACGATGACGGTATTGCCGGCGTAAGGGGAGGAATCAAGGACATCGAGCAGCTTTCCAACCTGGTCATCAACAAAGGAGATACAGGCCAGATAAGCCTGAACGATGTTCTCCCACTCCTTGTTATCGATGGCCCATTCCGTGGTCGGGTATTGGGGTTCCCTGGCCACGGTTGAGGCAAACTTCGGAATGTCATTCCAGTCCTCCCTCTGGTAGGGGGGCAAATGCAAGGACTGGGTAGGAACCTGTTTATCGAACCATTTTTGCGGCACGAACCAGGGAACATGCGGCCGGAGAAATCCCACCATCAGCATGAACGGCCCCTGGTGCTTCTCCCTCAAGCGGTCAACAGCCCATTGGGCGGTCTGGTAGTCGGCAGTTTGTTCGTCCTTGTCCGGCCAAGCGGCCCAATCCGTACTCGTCTTCCCGCTCACCCATTTGTATCCGGGTTTGGGACTTGGTCCGAAGGGTTGGCGCCCTCCCGAAAGGTCTACACTTCCCCTTGGAACGTGCTTGTGACAGATCTTACCCACGGCCATGGTTTTGTAACCGTGATCGGCAAAATAGGCATGCAACAGCCGGGTCCCCTTTTCCTGGGCCCTTTGCTCCAAAGTCTCGTCATTCATATGTGTTTTGAACCCCAGCGATGTGGGGAGCATTCCCGCCATCAGACTGGCCCGCGATGGTCCGCACAGGGGAAACTGGCAATGGGCATCCCGGAACAGGGTTCCACGCCGGGCCAGGCGATCGATATGGGGCGTCCTGGCATCCGGATGCTCCTGCAGGCAAGCCGGCCAGTTGTTCAGGTCATCAATGGCAATAAACAAGACGTTGGGCCTGGAAGCGCCCCCCACAACTTGAGCGATGAAAGGGAACAAGAGCAACCCAACCTGCCATAACGCTTTCATTCCTCCAATTGAAACTGCTCTCGGTCGCATGGCAACCCTCCTGGAGAGCTAATTTGAATTTCCCAGGTCTTTTCACTGGGAGCAGCCAAAAAAGGGTCAAACGCTGAAAGCCTTCAGCGAATTTGGAATCAGGGTGAGAGATCATGATCATGATAACGATTACACGGTTGGACAGGATTTGGAATGGACTAACCACAGAGGAGGGGGAGGAGAATTGGGAATGGTTGCCAAAAGGCTGAAGGATAATAAGAAGAAACGAGGAAATTTTCATGGGTTAGTGATTGAGAGAACTGTAGGAGGGGGTTTAGGCGAAGCTTTGTTTTATTGAAAATCCATGCTCATCCATGTTATCCATGCTCAATTCCACCACTCCACCACTCCACCACTCCACCACTCCACCACTCCACCACTCCATCTTTCCATCTCTCCATCTCTCCATCTCTCCTAATTCCTAATTCTCCATGAATCCCCAAAACGTTATCCAAGCAATGACCCGCCGCGACGCCATGAAAATCCTGGGGATCGGCACGGCCGGCATGACCCTGGGCGGATATCAGGCTTCCGCCAAGGGATACGCCAAAAACGATACTTTGTCCATCGGTCTCATCGGCTGCGGGGGGCGCATGCGCTCGCTTTTCCGCGGTCTGGGACCGATTCCCGGCATCCAAGTCGTCGCGGTCTGCGACGTCTACGAGGACTTCCTTCGATCCATCCACGCCCTGGTGGGCGGACGGGACCGGGACGTTTTTCAAACCCGTTACCACGAAGAACTGCTCCAGCGTAAGGATATCGATGCTGTAATCGTGGCTACTCCCGATCACTTGGCACGTGCCGATCACCATCGACGCCATGGAAGCCGGAAAAGATGTCTACGTGGAAAAACCGCTGACCCACAAACTGGAGGAGGGACCGCGCGTCATTTCCACTCAGAAGAAAACCGGTCGAAAGGTACAAGTGGGGGCCCAGCAACGCACCATGCCCCACCTGGTGGTTTTGAAACAGATGCTCGATTCCGGCGAAATTGATATCGGGAAGATCAGCCGGGTCCACATGCAATGGTGCCGCAATTCGGGACCCTATCGGGAGCCTCAATACAAGATCACCCAAGACCAGGTCGACTGGAAGCGCTTCCTGGGCAATGCCCCGGATCAGCCCTTCGATGCCCTGCGCATGAGAAATTGGCGCTGGATCTGGGACTTCGGCAGCGGCCCCTTGGGAGACCTCATGGTGCACTGGCTCGACGCTACCAACTGGCTTCTCCAACTGCCCCTTCCCGGCCAAGTGGTCATGTCCGGGGGGAAATATTACCGCAAAGGCCGGACCGAAACCCCCGATATCACCAACTGTATCATGGAATTCCCGGAACTGGATTTGCAGATGGATTACGTGAGTTCGTGGAGTAACAACCTGCACAAGGCCTCCACCTTCATAATGGGAACCGACGCTACCATTTATTTCGATCGCAACCGATGGGAGGTGACCCCTCAGAGACCCAATAACGATCCCGTGGCTCCCGTCAGCGAATCCATGCTGGCAAGCGATGGTCCACGGGGCACCGACCACGCTTTGACCTATAATGCTCAAACCTTGCATATCGGCGATTGGCTGGAAGCCATTCGCCAGGACCGGGATCCGGTCGACCACGTCGAAGCCGGCGTTCAGGCCGCCGCCGTCTGCCATTACGGCAACATCTCCTACCTCCAAAAACGCTTCGTCCAACTTTAAGTATCCAACAAGACGTCAGGCCTTTCTCTGCTCCCATGCGGCGGGTTGCCTGCCTGTGCGTCACCGCACGCAGACAGGGAAAACCCACCCTCCGTTAGCTTCTGTTCCTGCCAAGCCGGACCTGTCACGCCATCGACACTTGGGCGAAGCAGGATCAAACGCAGCGTTGTTTTATTGAAAATCCGTGCCCATCCGTGTAATCCGTGGTCCATTCCACCATTCCACCATTCCACCATTCCACCATTCCACCATTCCACCATTCCACCATTCCATCATTCCATCATTCCCCTCCCCCCTAATTCTCCATGACCCGCCTCTTCCAGCCACTTATCAGGATTCTGCTCCTCCTGGCGCCTTTCGTCACCGCCTCCTCCGGAACCGCAGACCAACGACCCAACATCCTCATCATCCTGACCGACGATATGGGATTCTCCGATCCGGGCTTCCTGGGCAGCGAGATCGTAACCCCCCATCTCGACCGGCTGGCCCGCAACGGGCTCAGCTTTACCAATTCTTACAACTGCGCCCGTTGCGCGCCCACCCGCGCCAGCATACTGACCGGTCTCTACAGCCACCAGGTCGGGTGCTATGAGTTGGAACCGGTAGAACCGGGAAATAACGTCTACCTCTCCGAACTGCTCAGTGACCACGGTTACCGCACCTACATTTCGGGCAAATGGCATTTGGGCGATAGACCCGGCCAATTGCCGCCGGGCCGGGGCTTCCATCATTCCTACGCTTACCCGGGTTGCTGCGGCAGTTTTTGGGATCCCTCCATCTACGTTCTCGAGTCGCCGGACGTGGAACCGATCGATTACGGACCGGATGAATTTCACGCCACCGACGCCACATCCGATTACGCCGTAAAATTTCTGAAACATCATGGCGAAAGCGCCGACGATAAACCTTTCTTCCTCTACCTGGCCTATCAGGCTCCCCATTTCCCGCTGCACGCCCCCAGGGAACTGATCGACAAGTATGTGTCCGTTTATGAGCAGGGCTGGGACGAAATCCGCCGGGCCCGCTGGGAAAAAATGCAACGACTCGGCCTGTTTACCGATTACAGGCAAATTCCTCCCACTTCCGATGCGCCTCCCTGGCACGACGAGTTCGCCGAACCCGCTCCATTGGAAAAATGGGATGCCTTGACCGATATACAGCGACAAGACCAGACCAGGCGCATGGCTACTTTTGCCGCCATGATCGACCAAATGGATCAGGGAATCGGGCGAGTCATCCAGCAATTGGAAGACGCGGGACAATTCGACAATACCCTCATATTTTTTCTTTCCGATAACGGGGCCAATTATGAAGGCGGACCCTTTGGCGCCGATGGTCCTTTCACCGGCTACGAATTGGAAATCATGGGGCAAAAAGACACCTTCCACCACACCGGCGCCCACTGGGCCGCGGTGAGCAACACCCCTTTTAAACTCTATAAGCACTTCAATCATGAGGGCGGAATCAACACCCCTCTCGTGGTCCATTGGCCAAAGGGATTGAAGCGCAAAGGGGAGCGAGAAACACAGCGCAGCCACGTCGTCGACCTCATGGCCACGGTTGTCGATGTAACCGGGGCCACCTATCCAACCACCCGGAACGGCCACGAAATTCTACCCATGGAAGGAACCACTCTCATGCCGGCCTTGCGCGGTGGCAGTCTGGCCGACCGCGTCATCTGCTTCGAGCACGAAGCCAACCGGGCCATCTTCAAGGGCAAATTCAAACTCGTTTCCAAGAACTTTACCTCCACCGACGGAGAACCCCATCACAATTGGGAGTTGTACGACATCGAGGCGGACCCCCTGGAATTGAACAATATCGCTTCACGCCACTACTACGACCTGGTCATACCCATGGCCAGGGAATGGCACCATTGGGCCGTTCGCACCGATGCTATCGTGGGATACGAAAGATGGATGCTCAAACTCCAACACTACTGGCGCACCGGCTCCCGAACCTACCTCAATGACGCGTTTTAAGCCTGGCCCGCATTTCTCCCTCCTAATTCCTAATTCTCCTCCTTCTCCCAATGGGAGAGGGTGGCGCGATGCGCCGGGTGAGAGTTGCCCGTGCTTGTCGCGGGCAATAATCCGTGCCCATCCGTGAAATCCGTGGTTCATCCTCCCCTCTCAGTACCTCGGAATCTCAGCATCTCAGAATCTCCATTCAATTCCTTCCCCGCCTTCCCGAGAGCCAACCCCTTCCTCCGCCAACCCCTAAACCTAAACATTCCTAATTCCTAATTCCTAATTCCTAATTCGCGCCCTTGGGCGCTCCCCCCCTCTGTGCTCTCTGTGTTCTCTGTGGTTAATCCCTCTTTATTCTGAAACGGTAATTTTTTGCGTGATCGCACTATGGAGTATTGCTTTGCTGAAGCCATGCCGCGAAACCGAACCAAAGCCAAAAAACGAATCGCTAAAAAACACCGTGGTCTTCCACCAGCCACGGACTGGCGCACCACCGATAAACAAGAATTGCTCAAACGGCGGATACGGGCGAAAGAAGAAACGTTCCGCATTTCAAATTGCTTTCCCGAACACCCGGTATTTTCGAATTTTTCGGTCAAGTCCGGCAGCGGGTTGACCTATTCCGTTGAGATAAGGGACCTCCAAAACAGGGAGTTCGATTGCACCTGCACCGACTTTCGGATCAATGGGCTCGGTTCCTGCAAGCACGTTGAGGCGGTTATCCTGCAATTAAAGAAGAGACAAAAAGCCGCCTTTCATCAGGCGCTGTCAGAACCCTCCTCCCATATCGACATCGTTCCCGATGATAGCGTCAATCTTTTGTGGGTTGAACGAAACCTGGCAAAGATGCCGCCTTCCTTACGGGTGTATTTCGACGCGGATGGACTCCAAAACAAAGGGGTCGACTCCAGCGAACTCGTCGGTCGCCTGAAACGATCACGTTCACGATATATTCGTCTTTCACAGACTGTAGAACCCTGGCTCCGCCATCAGGAAATCGATCGCGAGCGGAAAGCCAGTCGCCGCGATTATGAAACCGGGATTATCACAGGACACCACCCCGAACACGTAACCCTCAGCCCCTTGTATCCTTATCAGCGCGAAGGCATGCTCCACCTTGCATTCAAGGAGAGGGCCCTTCTCGCCGACGAAATGGGCCTGGGCAAAACCATCCAAACCATCGCCGCCTGCGCCCTGCTTCACCACCTCGGTAAAGCCCAACGCGTTCTGGTCGTTTCCCCGGCATCGCTCAAGACGGAATGGGAAGAGCAGATAGGGAGGTTCACCACGCTCCCACAACGGCTGGTCTATGGAGGCCCCTCTAAAAGAACCTCCCACTACCAGGACCCGAATCCACCCTTTTTTACCATCTGCAATTACGAACAGGTCCTTCGCGACAGCCTCAACATCAATGCGTATTTGCGGCCCGACATCATCATCCTGGATGAAGCTCAGCGCATAAAAAACTGGGCGAGCAAAACGGCTCAGGCAGTCAAGCGACTGAAGAGCCGATTCGCTTTCGTCCTCACCGGTACCCCCCTGGAAAACCGGATAGACGAGATCAGGTCCATTATCGATTTCCTCGACCCCGCTCTCCTCGGCCCCCTCTTCAGGTTCAATCGGCAATATTACCATCTGAACGACCGGGGGCGTCCTGAGGGGTACAAGAACCTGCGTCAACTCCGGGCCAAGGTGGCAACGGTAATGCTCCGTCGGCGCAAAACTCACGTTGAAACCGAGTTGCCCGACCGTACCGACCGCAATCTCTTTGTTCGCCTGACCAAATCCATGTGGGAAGAGTATGCGGATTACAAGAGAATGGTGGGATCGCTCGCCTACAAAGCAGAACGACGCGCGCTCACCCCCCAAGAGCTGCAAAAGCTCATGGTTTTACTCGGCATGATGCGAATGATTTGCGACACCCCCTGCATCATCAAAGACAATCCAAACCGGGATTGCCCCAAACTCAAGGAACTGAAAGCAGTGCTCGAAGAATGTCTTTCCGATCCCGAGGTTAAAGTCATCATATTTTCCGAATGGATCGGCATGCTCGAACGGGTCCGGGAACTGGCTGAAAAACAGGGCTACGGCTATGCCTGGCACACGGGCTCGGTGCCCCAGAAGAAACGTCGCGCGGAAATTCTCGCATTCCAGAAAGACCCCGATTGCCGCATCTTCTTCAGCACCGATTCCGGCGGGGTGGGACTCAACCTGCAAAACGCCAGTGTCGTGATCAATTGCGATCTTCCCTGGAATCCGGCCAAACTCGAACAACGCATAGCTCGCGCCTGGCGCAAGCATCAGACACGCCCCGTCACGGTGATCAATCTGGTGGCCGAAGGGACCATCGAACATGGAATGCTCTCCACCCTGGCCCAAAAAAAGGAGCTGGCCGATGGCGTGCTCGATGGCTACGGCGACCTCGATAATATGACCTTCAAGAGAGGCGGTCAGGTTTTCCTCAAACGCCTCGAACAAGTCATGTTCAAAGTCCCTGGAGGCAAGCCGTCCAAACCGGCCCCACCCTCTGATCCCGCCGCTCACTTTGCGGCCGAGGCCAAAGCGCGCTTTGGCCATCGCCTGGCTCATTGCCAGGAAACCTGGATTCCCGGGTCCGACACCCCCGTGCTCATCACGGTCCTGCAAAATGCCGTTGGTCAGGAAAAGCCGCTACTCGAAAAACTTTTCAAAGCTACTCCGTGGAAAAACGATGCGCCGACCCTTCAAGTGGTTGACTCCGCCACTTGGGACGCCCTGCAAAGCCTGTCCGCCACAGGCATGATCAGTATCCACACCCGCGCTACCCGTCCCCTGCTGCCGGAAGCGGACGACCCACAACAGCCTCCGCTCAGCCCGGAAGAAATTGCCAAAATCAAGTCCCTGCGCGAAACCGCAGCAGCTAAACGCCGCGGCGCCGAAGCCCTCATCGCCGCCGGGCTGCCCGAAGAAGCCGAACCCTTTCAAAAAGCAGCCCGGGAAGCTGAGAGGGAAGCCGAAAAGATTGAGAATCGAAAGGGCCCCGTCAGCTTCCAATAGCCGCAAAAGGCAGAAAAATAAGATGGATCCCGCTTCGCCCAAGGGCTACGTCAGGACAAGTTGCACAGGAGGGGAAGGCGCCCAAGGGCGCCAATTAGGAATTAGGAATGAGGAATTAGGAATGTTTCGATTTGGGTGTTTGCCGATGGAGGGGAAGATCTCTGGAAGGCGGATGATGGTTGAGATTTATTAAAAACGTTCCTTTCAGTCACTTGATACGGCTGCGCCGGAAGAGGATCCGGTACATGGTGAAGGATTTGGTAATGAGGGAGAGAGATCACGATCAAGATCACGGCCATGATCATGATCAAGATTAAGGCCCATCCATCACTCCCCCCTTGAGGGGGAGTCGGCAAGACAAGGGCGTCAGCCCGCAGTCGCGCCGGTGGGGGGCGGGCGCCAGCCCTCCATCCGTGAAATCCGTGGGTTCCCCCTTTTCCCCAAATTCCTAATTCGCGCCCTTGGGCGCTCCCTTCCCCTCTCCTTTTGAGTCTATTGTGCTTTTTGTGGTTAATCCCTTTCTCCTTCCCGTCCTTCTCCCTTTGGGAGAGGGTGGCGCGCAGCGCCGGGTGAGGGTTGCCCGTGCTTGTCGCGGGCAATAATCCGTGCCCATCCGTGGAATCCGTGGTTTCCCTCAATTCCTAACCATCCACGATTTCGAATTGACATAAAAAATACCATTTACCATTTTAAATACCATGAAGAGTATTCCCATGGATCCAGCGGGACGTTTGGTCATACCGAAAGAAATCAGGTCGCGCCTGGGTCTCCATGCCGGTGATCGTTTTAAGGCCGAAGTCGGTCCGGACCAAATCACCTTGACCCGCATCCGCACGGAATCCCGTCGTATCATTCCACACAAAGGCCGTAAAGTCTGGGACGCGCCTGGCGCGAAAGCTGCAGAAGCGGATTTCGCATCTGCTCTAGGCCAGGCGCGAAAGGACCGTGACCTGAGGGCTTCCGGATTGTAATCCCGATATCTGCCTGCCCAACACCGTGAAGGTATTCCTGGATACCAATATACTGATCGCTGCATCCATCAGGCAACACCCGCAATTTGCCGCTGCAGATCGGGTCATTCAGCGTTGTGCGGATAAAGAGGATGAAGGCGTTATCCATTCCCACAGTCTCCTGGAATTTCACTCAGCCATTACTCAATTGCCCGAAGGATTGGCTGTACCGCCCGGTCAGGTTGGTACATTGCTGAAGGAAGGTCTGCTTCCTTTCCTGCGCTGCGTAAATCTCACAGTGAAACAAGTCCACCAAGTCCAAATACGGGCCGGTGAGCTGGGCCTGATGGGAGGTGTGATTTATGACTTGTATCACTTGGCGGTGGCGGAAAAGGAAAGTGTGGAGAAGCTTCTCACTTTTAACGTGCTCCATTTTCAACAACTGGCTTCACCAGAGTGGCAGTCGCGAATTTCGCGGCCCTGACCGGAGCACACAGCACGCAGAGTGCTGTAGGAGCGGCTTTACGCCGCGATTGGTTCCAGGCTTCAAGTTGTAGCCGCGATTGCTGCCAGACTGTTTCGCGGGATCGCGGCGTAAAGCCGCTCCTACCTTGAATATCTCACTACCGAACGGAGGATGCAAATGCGCCCATCTATTGCTCCGATCAACCGATTCAAACATCTGGCGTTTACGCCAACGGCGTTAAACTCCAGAGCCCAGCGTCACGCTGTGCCGTGCGAAGCCTCTTGACCTGCGTAGCGTTGCGAAGCACGGTTTAGGCAAAGCATGGTAGCGCACGCTGGAGTACCGACCGCCCTATGATTGAACCCCAACGGGGTTCCACAAATTATGTCCAAAATGCCTTGGGATTGATTCATTGTGGAACCCCGTTGGGGTTCGTTGTTTTTGTCCATTTAAACCCAGTGTGCGCTGTGCGACACTGGGCTTTGGAGTGGAACTGCGTTGCAGTTCATTCCAGGGTGGCCTTCATTAAATGAGTTAACCTTCTATCCGGCTGTTACAGAATAACACCCAGCCGCTTGTGTGAGCAAATTAATGGGACACCACGCTAATTCCAAATTCGCGCCCTTGGGCGCTCCCCCCCACTTATCTTGATCCTGATTGTGATCGTGATCGTGATCCTGATCTCTCACCCCATTCCCCATTCGCGCGCCTTGGCGCGCCTCTCCCCCCTCTGTGCCTTTGTGCCTTTCTCCCTCCTAATTCCTAATTCTCCTCCTTCTCCCAATGGGAGAGGGTGGCGCGAAGCGCCGGGTGAGGGTTGCCCGTGCTTGTCGCGGGCAATAATCCTGTCCATCCTGTCTATCCATGTTAAATTCCCCATTTTCCCTACCTTTGCAACTTTGCGCCTTTCTCCCTCAAAGTACCTTGGAATCTCAGCATCACAGAATCTCTATTCAATTCCTAATTCGCGCGCCTTGGCGCGCCTCTCCCATCCCTGGTCAATTCTCACTGACCGGATCGCAACTTGACATTACTTGAAATATGAATTCATATTTTAAGTATGAAAATTGGAGCCCGAGGACAGGTCACCATTCCTAAACCCTTTCGCCAACGCTGGGGGCTGACAACAGCCACGGAGGTCGAGTTCGTGGAAAAAAACGGCGAACTCATTCTTCAAAAAAAGGTTTCCAATGATGCTGTGATGCTTAGAGCCAGCATCAGGAGTTGCATTGGCGTTTTGCAGGGCAGGCTGGAGAACGTCGATCATTTTATCGAAGAAATTCGCGGTCGATGATTTCAGCGGTCGATACAAATATCCTTCTCGATTTGGCCAGGCCAAACCCGGACTTTGTCGAAAATGCCGTTGATCTCCTGGAACAGGGCACCCTTGAAGGCGGCTTGGTTATTTGCCCAATTGTTCACGCCGAGTTGGCCGTTCATTTTTCGACTATGGAATCCCTCGCTCAATTTCTCGCCAAACTGCAAATTTCTCCGGATCCCTTTAACCAGGAGACTATCTGGGGGGCGGGGCAAACCTGGCTGAGATATCGCAAAGCAGGCGGAAAACGGGAACGGATAATCAGTGACTTTTTAATCGGCGCCCACGCTGAAAACCAGGCGGGACAACTGCTTACCAGAGATCGAGGATTTTACCGGACCTACTTCACTCAACTCAGGATCATCGAAACGGGGAAAAGGCCCAGAGGTTGAATAGCGCCTCCCCCCTACGTTTAGTCGTAGGAGCGGCTTTACCCCGCAGTCCCCCGAAACTGCCACAAAGCAATCGCGGCGTAAAGCCACTCCTACCTTGGATATCTCACTACCGAACGGAGGATGCAAATGCGCCCACCCATTGCCCCGATCAACCGATTCAAACATCTGGCTTTTACGCCAACGGCGTTAAACTCCGGAGCCCAGCGTCGCGCAGCGCACGCTGGGGTACCGATCTCCCCAATGATTGAACCCCAACGGGGTTCCACAAATCATTTCCAAAATGCCTTGGGATTGATTCCTTGTGGAACCCCGTTGGGGTTCGTTATTTGTTGTCCATTCCGACCCAGTGTGCGCTACGCGACACTGGGCTTTGGAGCGGAACTGCTTTGCAGTTCATTCCAGTGTGGCGTCCTGGAAATTCCGTAAAAATACCGCAGCGATTTTAAGTCGTAGGAGCGGCTTTACGCCGCGATCCCACGAAACAGCCACAAAGCAATCGCGGCATAAAGCCGATCCTACGACTTATTTTGCCCTTTCCCTCATCCATCCCCATCCGTGCCTATCCCGCCATCCCGAGAGCCAACTCCTCCACCCGTCAACCCTCAATCGTAAACATTCCTAATTCCTAATTCCTAATTCGCGCCCTTGGGCGCTTCCCTATCCGTGAAACCTGTCCTGCCGTAGCCCTTGGGCGAAGCGGGATCCGGGGTTCATTCCTTACCTATGGTCCGACTTTTTCGGATCATATTCCGGAATAGTCAGGACTATTTAAGAGCAATATCCATTTTGGTCGGCGAAGAAATGCCCTGAGCCTTCAAGGGAAAAATTTCGCTTCGACATCGATTCCTGGTTCAGCATGTTCAGTCCTATGAAAATCGAAGTAGAAAAAGAAATCGACGGTCGGTGGATTGCTGAAATTCCTGAGCTTCCGGGTGTCATGGCCTACGGAGATTCAAAAAAAGAAGCTGTAGCCAAAACAGAAGCCTTGGCCCTTCGTATCATTGCAGAACGAATTGATCACGGCGAATCCATCCCTGAACTTGGAAAGATGTTTTCAGTCGAGGCCGCATGAGCAACTGGCCATCGGCGAATTCGAAATAAGTCTTAAAGGCTCTCCTTAAAATTGGTTGGAGAATTAAAAGAGAGGCTCGAGGATCCCATAAAATTCTGGAGCGAGACGGATGGGATGACTATGTTTACGCTTTTCATAAAGGAGCAGAGATAGGGCCAAAAATGTTAGCGCGTATTTCTAAAAAGACAGGGCTCAAACAGGAAGATTTTCGGTAATGAGGGATTACGATTAAAGGCTCGAAACTGGATACTGGTTTTGAAACTTCCTTTCGAGTAGGAGCGGTTTTACGCCGCGACCCCCCGAAACAGCCACAAAGCAATCGCGGCATAAAGCCGCTCCTACGACTTATTGTGCCCTTTCCCCATCCTTGTCCTTCAGTGGTTGAAATTCAGTGGTTAGGGCTGGCATCGAATACGCTTTACAATTATGGAATATGATTCCAATTTTGTAAAAATTATCCGCCATGATTTACAGAGTTGCACTAGGAAAACTGAAGGAACTGGCCAAGGGGTTTCCCATTGTAGCGGTCATCGGCCCTCGTCAATCGGGGAAAACCACCCTGGTTCAGGAGGCTTTCCCAAAACATGCCTACCTCAGCTTGGAAGATCTCGATGTGAGGGATGAAGCTCGTGAGGATGCGCGAGGATTTTTGAGAAGACAGCAAGGTGACTTCATATTGGATGAAGTGCAACACGTGCCCGAGCTTTTCAATTATCTCCAGACCTATGTCGATCGCAAAAAGCGGATGGGAGGGGTCGTATTAACCGGATCACAAAATTTCTTGTTAATGGAGCGGATTTCTCAAAGCCTGGCGGGCAGAGTTGGCCTACTCCCATTGCTACCCTTTTCATGGCCCGAACTCAAAAATGTAACCGGCAAGGACAAGACACTGGATGAAGTATTGTTTGCGGGTTCATATCCGCCGATATTCGATCGCGGGGTAAGTCCGGTCGATTGGTACCCCAGGTACGTGCAAACCTACATTGACCGGGATGTCCGGCTGATTCGTAACATTGGAAATCTATCCAGATTTCAACGCTTCGTCAGATTATGCGCGGGAAGGATTGGACAATTGCTCAATTTCAGCAATCTGGCTACGGATTGTGGAATCGATACAAAGACCGCTCAATCCTGGATGTCGGTATTGGAGGCGAGCCATATCGTTTTCCTACTTCGTCCACACTTTAGAAACTTTAACAAGAGACTGGTGAAGCAGCCAAAGCTGTACTTTGTCGACACCGGCGTTGCCTGCGCGCTTTTGGGGATTGAAAGCCCTTACCAGCTTTCAACCCACTACCTTCGAGGTGGTTTATTCGAGAATTGGGTCATCCTCGAGCGACTAAAAAACCGATTCAATGCCGGGCTGAATTCAAATCTGTATTTCTGGCGCGACAACACAGGACATGAAATCGATTTACTCGAGGAGAAGGGCCAATCGCTTCACGCCTGGGAGATAAAAGCTGGAGAAACGATACAAAAAGATTGGGTGAAGGGATTGATCTGGTTTCGAAACCTTGCGGGACCCGACACGAGGTTGACACTGGTCTACGGGGGGGATCGTCCTTCCTCAAGAAAGGATATCCCGATCCGCTCATGGCGGAACCTCAGGTAGCTGGATGCTGGATGCTCGATGCTTGAAAGCACTGAAACAACCTTGAGATTGATGAACGGTATGCCTCGGGATTGATTCATTGTGGAACCCCGTTGGGGTTCGTTGTTTTTGTCCATTCCCACCCAGTGTGCGCTGCGCGACACTGGGCTTTGGAGTGGAACTGCGTTGCAGTTCTTTGTAGTCGCGGTCCCACGAGACAGCCTCACCGCAATCGCGGCGTAAAGCCGCTCCTACAACTTGTATTGCCATTTCCTCATCCGTGCTTATCCGTGTAATCCGTGGTTAACTTCCCATGAGTCGCCAAGAAGAGCAGTTCGAAAGGATAAAGACCCGGGTCCATACCGATTCGGGGGAAGCGGCCCGCACGGTCGCGGCCGAGATCGCGGAATTGATTGAGCAGAAAGCGGGATCAGGCGCCCAGGCCGTGCTCGGATTGGCCACGGGGTCAACCCCCCTACCCGTCTACCGGGAACTCGTTCGCCTGCACCGGGAGGAAGGGCTGAGTTTTGGCAATGTGGTCACCTTCAATCTCGATGAGTACTATGGCTTACCGCGAGACCATCCCCAGAGCTATCACCAATACATGTGGCGGCACCTGTTCGGCCGGGTGGATATTCCAAAGGAGCAGGTTCACATCCCATCGGGTATGGTAGACCGAACTGAGGTATTCGATTATTGTGCCGACTATGAAAGGAAGATCGAACGGGCCGGCGGATTGGATTACCAAATCCTGGGGATCGGTCGGACGGGTCACATCGGATTCAATGAACCGGGCTCGACCAGCGACTCGAAAACGCGGCTGGTCCGTCTGGACTCCCTGACCCGGCGCGATGCGGCACGGGATTTCCTGGGTGAGGCCAATGTGCCCCGTTACGCTATTACCATGGGGGTGGGAACCATTCGCAAGGCGGCGCGTATTGTCCTGATGGCCTGGGGGCAGGCCAAGGTGGAAGTCCTCCGGCAAGCGGTGGAAGAACAGCCCACCGAAAATCTTCCCGCCAGCCTCTTGCAAGGGCACCCCGACGTTCGGTTTTTTGTCGATAAGGCGGCGAGCGAAGCGCTAACCCGGTTTCGCATTCCCTGGCTGGTCGGTCCGGTGAGCTGGACGGCCCCCACGATTCGCTCCGCCGTTCTCTGGCTTTCCCACGCGGTAAAAAAACCCATCCTCAAACTGCAGGATTCGGATTACAACGAGAACGGTTTGGGCGATCTCCTCACCGAGGTGGGCGCCGCTTACGATCTGAACATCAAGGTCTTCAACCAGACCCAGCACACCATCACCGGTTGGCCCGGCGGGAAACCCAACGCCGATGACAGCAATCGGCCGGAACGGGCCAAACCCTTTCCCAAACGCGTCCTGGTATTTGCCGCCGAACCCGACGAAGACGTTCTTTGCATGGGTGGAACCATCCACCGCCTGAACAACCAGGGAAGCGAGGTCACCCTGGCCTATTTTACTTCCGGCAACCTGGCGGTGCCCGATGGCATGGCCAGGCAAATTCTCTCTTTGATGAATGAGCTGGAACAGGAACTGAACCTGAAAGGCGCGGATGGGGTCAGCCTCGGCCAAGTCGCAGGTGTCATTCTCAAGAAATTACAAGCCAAATCCCCTCAGGAGGATGACTCTGCCGATATCCGGCAGGTCAAGTCCCTGGTGCGGAGAAACGAAGCCCGCGATGCATCCCGAAATCTCAAATTAGCTCCCAACCGCTTGCGTTTTATGGATCTCCCCTTCTACGAATCGGGGGGGTATCGCAACTTTCAGCCCACGGAAAAGGACGAGAAAATCGTGGTTGAGTTGCTGCAGGAAATTGAGCCGCACCAAATATATGTCTCCGGGGGTTCGGCCGATCCGGGTTCCCTTTCGGGCCTTTGTTTCCAGCTTTTCCGCAAAGCCCTTCAGGCGGTCGGTGGGGAAACCTGGCTGGAAGGGTGCTACCTATGGAGTTACCGGGGGATTGGGCAGGAGTGGCCCCTCAACGCCATCGACATGGCGGTGCCGCTCAGTCCGGACGAGTTGGCCCTGAAGATCGAAGCCAGTTTTCAGTACCGTTCCCAGAGGAGCCAGTTCCCCCTCAGGCATTCCGGCCACAAGGAGATCTGGCAACAAACCGACGATATCAATCGTTCGACGGCGGAGGCCTACAACGATGTGGGCATGGCCGAATACGAGGCCATCGAAGGATTCAAACGGCTCCAACCGGCCGACCTCTTCTAACCTCCGTTTGGATTTCAAATGACTCCGGAATGCTCAAGCTGAACAAACCTGAATCCGACATCTGGCTAAATCCGAAATTTGATTTGGATGAAGCCCTGATGGCGACCACTCATCTGGCCATCGGCGCCCATCAGGATGACCTGGAATTCATGGCCTATGAGGGTATCGCCGCCTGCTACGGGCGAGAGGACTATTGGTTTACCGGGGTCACGGTAACCGATGGGCGGAGTAGCTCGCGCATCGGCCCATATGCAGACTATACCGATGAAGAAATGCGCCTGACCCGTCGCCGAGAGCAAAGAAAGGCGGCGGAGTTGGGCCGGTACGCGGCCCAATTTCAACTCGACTACTCGAGCCAAGAGGTGAAAGCCACAGCCCCGGATCCAGTCGTCCGGGATCTGGTCGCCATCTTGTCATCCATGCGGCCGCGATTCGTTTACCTTCACCAGCCCGCAGACAAACACGATACTCACGTTGCCGTGCTGAGTTGCTGCCTGAAGGCATTGAGGCAAACGGCAGGTCACCACAGGCCGGAAAAGGTGATAGGATGCGAGGGTTGGCGCGATCTGGACTGGTTGGCCGACTCCGAAAAAGTGGCCATGGACTGTGACCCGCACCCCGAACTGGCCGCGGCTCTGATGGCGGTATTCGATTCCCAGATTTCGGGAGGAAAACGCTACGACCGGGCCGTGAGGGGAAGGCGTCACTCCAACGCGACCCATTTCGATTCCCACCATGCGGATCAATGCGAGTCCATTGCCTGGGGCATCGACCTGACCGAACTGATTGAAAAACCCGATCTATCCATGAAAGACTTTATCCTGAATCACATCAGCAGGCTGGCCGCCGACGTGGAACAGCGCGTAGACCGATACGCATGATGCAATACCCGGAAGAAACCTTGAAAGGCATCCTGGTTGGCTGCGGGTTCATGGGTGGTGTGCACGCCCAGGTTTACAGGGTCCTCCCAGACGTGGAAATTGTAGCGGCGGTGGACACCAGGGCCGAATCAAGCGAGGAAAAACTGAAGTCCCTGAACTGCCCGGCTCCAGTCCATGCAACCTTGGAGGAGGCTCTGGCAGAGCACAGTTGCCACTTTGTGGACATTTGTCTGCCCACTCACTTACACGAGGGATTTGCCGTTCAGGCGATCCGGGCCGGCAAAGCTCTGTTTTGTGAAAAACCACTGGCTCTGAACATGAAACAGGCCGATAGAATCATATTCGCCGCACGGGAGCATGGAACACTGGCCCAGGTGGGGCATTGCATCCGATTCTGGCCCGAGTACCAGGCGCTGATGGAATATCATCGCAATGGGAAAGGAGATAACTTGTTGAGCTTGAGCCTGTTGCGTCGCGGAGGTCGTCCCGATTATGCATTTGAGGATTGGCTGAACAATCCTTCCCTATCCGGGGGCGCTGCTCTGGATCTGCACATCCACGACACCGATTTCGTAATGGCATTACTGGGACCGCCCAAGTCGTTTAAAAGTCGTGTCACCGAAGATTTCAGCGGACCAGTTCATATATTTTCACTTATGGAATTCGATTCCCTGACCGTCTCTACCGAAGGCGGCTGGAACTACCCCCCGCAATGGGGTTTTCAAATGGCATTCCAGGCAGTTTACCAGAACGCGGCACTGGATTTTGATTCCAGCAACGGTAAGGGATTGTTGGTAACGGAGGGCAACAGCGCGCCTCGACGCATGGAGGTGGCAGGTCCGGAGGTGGAAAAATCGACGAGTGGAGAAGGAAATATTTCCGACTTGGGAGGATACTACAATCAACTCAAATACTTCACCGACCACATCCGCCGGGGTGTGGCTCCGGCTACGGCCACGCTGGACGATGCCTATGCATCACTGGAACTGACCCTTATGGAAATCGAATCCGCCAACCAACCTTTCACCGGTTAATTTATGGTATCTACTCAGGTTTCTTGAACAATCGTTCGCATGGATGTTTTTCTACTGCGCTCAGAAACCCGCACCAACGTTCGACCTTCGTTCACTACGAATTTTGTGAGATTCATTGTGGAACCCCGTTGGGGTTCGTCGTTTTTGTCCATTTTAACCCAGTGTGCACTACGCGACACTGGGCTTTGGAGTGGAACTGCGTTGCAGTTCATTCTAGTGTGGCCTCCTTTAATCCGGGCTACGTGGACCTGAGTAGTTACAATTTATGAAAAAATCCATCAACATCTGGTCCTTTTACGGCGATTGGGATCTCAAACAAAAAATGCGGCTAGCCCGTGACGCCGGGTTCGAAGGTTTCGAAATTGACCTCAGTGGCGATGGCCAACTCAATTTGGAAACCAGCCCGGCCGAACTCGATCAGATTGCCCAAATGGCAAAGGAGGTGGGAATAACGCTGAGCGGCTTGGCCACAGGCATGTATTGGGAGTATAATCCTGCCAGCTCGCGGCCGGAGACACGGGCCAAGGCAAGGCGGATATTGGAAAAACAAATTCGGGCTGCCTCGCAATTGGGAATCGATGCAATTCTGGTTGTGCCCGGTTCGGTAGGCGCTGATTTCATAGCGGGTTTTGAAGCGGTTCCCTACGATGCGGCCTGGAAGCGGGCTACCGCCTTCGTGCGACAGTCCATACCACTGGCCGAAGAAATGGGCGTCACCATAGGCATTGAAAACGTTTGGAACAAATTCCTGACCAGCCCGCTTGAAATGAAACAGTTTATCGATCAATTCGACAGCAAAAGCGTTGGGGCCTACTTCGACGTTGGAAATGTTCTGGCCAATGGATACCCCGAACACTGGATTCGCATTCTAGGTGAGCGCATCTGCCGAGTGCATGTAAAAGACTATCGTCGGGCAGTCGGTTCGGTAAATGGCTTTGTCGATCTATTGTCCGGTGACGTTAACTGGCCCGCAGTGGCGCAGGCTTTATCGGACATTGGATTCGAGGGATGGGTAGCCGCGGAAATGATTCCACCCCTGCCCTTCTACAAATATGCTCCGAAAACGCTGATTGAAAATACTTCTCGGGCCATGGACAGCATTTTTTCCCTGTAGAAGTGGGGGGAAATATTACACTCGAACTCATCGATTGGATCCTGATCGGAGCCTATTTTCTGGCCGTGATCCTGGTGGGTCTCCTGGTGGCCCGTTTAGCCGGGAAAAACAGTGGGGAGTTTTTCCTTGGAGGCCGAAAGATGCCTTGGTGGCTCATTGGTTTTTCCATGGTTGCAACGACCTTCTCCACCGACACGCCAAATTTGGTGACCGATATCGTCCGGCAGAACGGCGTGGCGGGAAACTGGGTGTGGTGGGCATTCCTCATTACGGGCATGGTAACGGTATTCCTCTATGCCAAACTCTGGCGCCGGTCCGGAGTCATGACCGACATCGAGTTCTACGAACTCCGCTACAGTGGAAAAAGCGCCGCCTTCCTGCGGGGTTTTCGCGCCATTTATCTGGGTGTATTCTTTAACATGATGATCATGGCCGCAGTATCACTGGCCGCTATAAAGATCGGCGGTGTGATGTTGGGATTGAGTCCATTGCAATCGATTGTATGGGCGGGGTTGGCCACCGTAATCTTTTCCTCGGTGGGTGGTTTTCGAGGTGTGGTATTAACCGATTGCATGTTGTTCATCCTGGCCATGGTTGGTTCCGTTGCCGCCGCTTATTTTGCCATCGGCCATGCTGATATTGGTTCACTTAAAGCATTATTTGATCATCCCAATGTAGCCGATAAACTAAGCTTTCTGCCGCCACTCGAAAATGGCCCGTCCGGGGGCCTGTCCGACCGGGACCTCAACCTCTGGATGACCCTTTTGATAATTCCGTTGGTGGTGCAATGGTGGAGTGTGTGGTATCCCGGGTCGGAACCGGGCGGAGGAGGTTATATCGCCCAGCGCATGCTGGCCGCCAAGGATGAACGCCATGCCACCGGGGCAGTTCTGTTTTTTAATTTCGCCCATTATGGACTGCGTCCATGGCCTTGGATATTGGTGGCCTTGGCATCGTTGGTGGTATTTCCTACGATTGAAGATATCCACGCCGCCTTTCCCAACCTCGACCCCAGCAAGCTGGGTCACGACCTGGCCTATCCGGCCATGTTGACTTTTTTACCTCACGGTTGGTTGGGGCTCGTTCTTGCCTCCCTCGCAGCCGCCTATATGTCCACCATATCCACCCATTTGAATTGGGGTTCATCCTATGTGGTCTACGACTTCTACAAGCGGTTCGTAAAACCGGAAGCCTCGGAAAAGCAACTCGTCTTGATTGGACGTATTACAACCGTGGTATTGATGATCCTGGCGGGATGGTTTGCGCTTCAACTGGAAAGCGCGCTGGATACCTTTCAAATTCTCCTACAGGTAGGCGCGGGCACCGGCCTGATATTTTTGCTGCGCTGGTTCTGGTGGCGCATTAATGCCTTCAGCGAGCTGAGCGCCATGATTGCATCGTTTGTGTTTGCCGTAATGTTTAAAATTATCAATCCGGATTGGGCTTGGTGGATTGAACTCATTCTCAGTGTAGGACTTACCACCGCGTTGTGGTTGACCGTAACCTTTCTCACTCCTGCTTCCGACATGGAAGTGTTGAAAAAATTTTACAAAAAGGCTCGGCCCGGTGGATTGGGATGGAGCCCTGTCCGCAAGCGACTGGAAGGGCAGATTGGCCCCAGCGAGTCCCTGGCGCCTCAAATCGGCTACGCCTTGATGGGCATGACGGCGGTGTATGCATTCTTGTTTGGTGTCGGTCAAGCCGTCTACGGAAATTATCTGGCAGCGCTGATCCTGTTGGCCGTCGCCGGGGTGGCGGGATATAAGATCCTATCCTCTCAAACCCAGTCCTGACCCGCATGGATATGATAACATATTTCGAAACTGTAGGAGGGAGTTTATCATGATCGTGACCATGATTTCTTTCCCCCATTCCTAATTCCTAATTCCTAATTCGCGCGCTTTGGCGCGCTTCCCCCCTCCTACAGTTCTCTCAATCACCATCCCATAAAAATTTTGAGACATGCGGGCTAATTTAAAATTCAAAATGAACCGTACCCTTCCAATCCTGGTAATCACGTTTTTCAGTTGGGCCATTAACTGCGTCGGAACCAGCCGGGGAGAGATTCCTTCAAAGCCACCTGCGGCGAGTCCAGCGAAGCCGAACATCGTCTACATTCTGGCCGATGATTTAGGATACGGGGAATTGGGCTGTTATGGACAACAGAAGATCGAGACTCCCAATATCGACAAATTGGCCGCTCAGGGAATGCGTTTCACTCAACATTATTCCGGTTCCCCTGTTTGTGCCCCGGCGCGTTGCGTCCTCCTGACTGGGAAACATACCGGTCATGCCCGCATTCGCGGCAATGACGAATGGAGTGAACGGGGCGATACCTGGAACTACGCCAAGATGGTGGAAGACCCCAACCTGGAAGGTCAGCGTCCGCTTCTCGCCGGCACCATTTCCATTGGGACACGACTGCAATCGGTGGGATACAAAACCGCTATTATCGGCAAGTGGGGCCTGGGAGCGCCCCTGACCGAAGGCATACCCGACAAGCAGGGATTTGATTTCTTTTATGGTTATAATTGCCAGAGACAGGCTCACACTTTCTACCCGAAACACCTGTGGAAAAACCAGGATAAGCACTGGCTGGACAATGAGTTGGTCGTTCCGGGAACAAAACTGGAAGAAGGGGCGGACCCGCATGATCCCAAAGGTTATGCGCTTTTCACGCTCCAGCAATATTCCCCCGAACTGATGCTCAACGAAGCGGTCGGATTCATTCAGGAAAATAAGGACAGACCTTTCTTTCTCTACTTCGCCTCCCCGATTCCCCACGTCCCCCTCCAGGCCCCAAACAGGTGGGTGAACTACTACCAAAAAAAATTCGGCCCGGAGGACCCCTACCTGGGTGATAGGGGTTATTTCCCTCACCGCACCCCGCGCGCGGCTTACGCTGCCATGGTTTCCTATCTGGACGAGAGTGTTGGCGTTCTGGTCGCCACTTTGAAGCGGCTCGGACTTTTCGAGAACACCTTGATTCTCTTTTCCAGCGACAATGGACCGACTTTCAATGGGGGAAGCGACTCCGCTTTCTTTGACAGCGCCGCTCCCTTCAAAAGTGAGCGAGGCTGGGCCAAAGGATACGTCCACGAGGGAGGTATTCGCGTTCCCATGATTGCCCACTGGCCCGAAAAAATTGCCGGCGGACAAACCTCGGATCACATTTCGGCCTTCTGGGACGTCCTGCCAACGCTTTGTGAAATAGCAGGAGCAGAAATTCCACAAGGCATCGATGGTTTAAGTTTTTCAGCCACCCTTTTGGGAAATGCCGAGCAACGAGAACACTCGTTTCTTTATTGGGAATTCCCGTCTTATAACGGGCAACAGGCCGTTCGATTGGGAGACTGGAAAGGAATAAGAAAGGATATCTTTGACGGAAACATGGAGTTGGAGCTTTTCAACCTGAAAGATGATCCGAGGGAGCAGAGCAATGTGGCCTCCGCCAACCCCGCCATCGTCGCGCAGATCGAAGCCATCATGAGGCGCGAGCACTCCCCGGCTTCCCTGGAGAAGTTCAAGATGCATCAATTGGGGGATTAGGAAATGATTTGTGGAACCCCCTCGGGGTTCAATCATAGGGGCGATCGGTGCCCCAGCGTGCGCTTCGCGACGCTGGGCTCCGGAGTTCAACGCCGTTGGCGTAAAGGCCAGAGATATCCAAGGTAGGAGCGGCTTTACGCCGCGATTGCTTCGAGATCTCCTATCGCCACTTGCAAAGTAGCGCCGAACCGCACGAAAATGGATTCCTCATTGGTTTTGTAACGATCACCGTCGATTAACTCGGAGCGGAAACTTTTATGATACGCATAGGCATAGTGGGTTGCGGACGGATTCTGGCCGCGCATTTGAAGGGTTATCGCGTCATGCGGGAAGCGGGAATCGATAACTTCCGCATCACCGCGCTCTGCGCCCGCCGGATAGAAGACGCGCAAATGTATGCCAAGCGCGGCGAAGGCCCGCCCCAGCGCCCCCCCGTCAGCCAGGCCCCGGGCGATCCCCTGGCCATTGGGGATGAATACGTATCCGACTTTCAGGATGATTTGGATGTGGCGCTCTACCATGATTATCGTGAGATGATAGCGGATGGGCCCATTGATGCGGTCAACGACTTTACCACGCATGGGATGCACCACCTTGTAGCCGATGCCGCCTACAGATGCCGCAAACACCTGCTCACGCAGAAACCATTGGCCGTTACCGTAGGCGCCGCCCGCACAATGTGCCAACAGTTTGAATCCGCCGGTCTCACCCTGGGAGTGTTTGAGAACTGGCGCTATAAGGACCAGGCACGCTACCTGCGCTGGCTGATCGATGCCGGTTACCTTGGAACCCCACAGATGTTTCTATTTGGCAATGTGGGCAACTGGTGGACGCCAGACAAGGTTGTGGCGCACACTACCTGGCGGCACGTCAGGAAATTGGGGGGCGGAATAACTCTCGATCTGGGGGTGCATCAACTCCATTTGGTCCGCTTCCTCCTGGGTGAAATCACCTCAATCGCCGGAACCACCGCAGTGATCGAACCCAAGCGGCGCTTTTTCAATTCAAACGGTGAAACGGAGACCATGGATTGCGACGCGGACGATATTTTCAGCGCGTCCTTTACCACCGGCAATGGCGCTTTCGGCACTCTGACCGCGAGTTGGGCCGGACACGGTGGGGGCGTCCATTTCGGTGGAGGGCCCGTACTCTACGGGAGCAGGGGGCGCGTTCTGGGCGATACCCTGACCTTGGATGACGGCTCAACCCATCCCATACAATCCCTCTACCGGGAGAATTGCCGTCCTCCCCGCCAGGCACGCGAATTTCCACTCGGTATGACCAACGAGTTTGCAGTCGCCCAACTCGATTGGCTGAACGCCATAAACGGAGGACGGCAGCCCCAAGCCAGCGGACGGGAAGGACTGGCCGATCTGGCCTCTGCATTTGCCATTCTGGAGTCCGATCTGGCTGGCCGGCGCATTGCGGTCGAGGACGTCATCAGCGGGACCGTATCAGAGTATCAAGCGCCCATAGCCCGACACTTCGGCCTATCCAACTGAAACGAAATCCCTTCCCCTTAGATTCATGTCTCAATCATCACCCGCATCCACCCGGGGAAAAGGAATCGATTCACGGCTCTGCCTGATGATGTTCATGGAATACGGGGTCAAAGGATTGTGGATGCCCCTGGCCGGCATCTTTCTCGTGGCCGAAGTTTCCGAGGGTGGCTTGGGTTTCACAGAATCGGAGAAGGGCATGATCATCGGCATTCCCTTGGCGGTGGGCTCATTCCTCGCCCCTTTTATAGCCGGTCAACTGACCGACCGGATGTTTTCCACCCAGAAATGCCTGGGCATCATGTTGCTTGTTGCCGGTATTCTGAAATGGGCCACGGCGTATCAGACCACTCTGGCCATGTGGCTGGGGCTTTCCATTTTTTTCGCCATTCTCTACGTGCCGACCATCGCCTTGACCAACTCGCTGGCAATGCAGCATCTGGGCGATCCCAAAAACCAGTTTCCCAAGGTGCGGGTATGGGGAACCATAGCCTGGATCGTCGTCTCCTGGGTCTTCCCCATGATCTGGCTCCAGACCAACTTGCAGTTTCAGACCCTGCCGCCCTTTTTCAAGGGAGACAACGTTCCCGACGTAACCGCACGCATGCTCGACAGCCTGAAATTTGCCGGAGGCCTGGCCATCGTCTACGCCCTGTTCTGCTGGTTTATTCTGCCCCATACCCCTCCCTCGGCCAAGAACCGCAAGAAACTGGCTTTTGTGGAAGCCATGGGGCTGTTTCGCAAGCGGTCCTTTCGCGTGCTCCTGATCCTGACACTGCCGGTGAGCATTCTCCACACCCTCTACATGATGAATACCAGCCCCTTTCTCAAAGAAAGCGGACTGCAGGCCAGTTACATCATGCCAGCCATGTCGCTGGGACAATTCTCCGAAATCGTGGCTTTGATTTTGCTGGGTAAATTTCTCACTCGATTCGGCTTCCGCAAGATCATGACCTTCGGCATGGCTTGCTATGGCATCCGCTACGCCATTTTCGGAATTCCGGGACTCCCGGTGGAAGTCCATGTAGCCGTTCAACTGATGCATGGGCTTTGCTTCGGTTGTTTCTATGCCGGGGCCTTCATTTACGTAGAGCGCATTTCCCCGAAAGCGATCCATCACACCGCCCAGATCCTGTTCTTCTTCGTCATGATGGGGTTGGCTCCCGCCATTACCGGAGTATTCCTGAACGGCTGGATGGCCGACCTCGCAGGCGCGCCAAACGGTGTGCTCGACCTGCCCTCTTATGTCCGCTTCTGGCAGTTTGCCGCCGTTATCGGCATCGTGTCAGCGATTTTGTTCTGGGTGTTTTTTCGGGATGAAACCCAAGGGGCTCAGCACGATACGGGCAAACCATGAGCTACAACCTGTACTGGGGAGACCTGCATAGCCATTGCTCGATCAGTTACGGGCATGGCAGCATTGAACAGGCCCTGGAACGGGCCAGGCAACAGCTCGACTTCTGCTCCATCACGGGACACGCCTTCTGGCCGGACATGCCCACCGATCGCAATCGCTACGCCGAGATCATCGATTACCACAACGAGGGATTCGCCCGCTGCGCCAAAAATTGGGGTAAACTGATCGAATCCCATAATAGAACATCCTTGGAAGGCGAGTTTGTGGCCCTGCCCAGTTACGAATGGCATTCACTCGAGTACGGCGATCACAACGTGTATTGCCCCCAGGCCGATCTGCCCTTGCGGGATGCTCCCGATCTACCCGCCCTGCGGAAATTGGCGCGTGCCGTGGATGGAATCGCCATTCCCCACCACATCGGTTACCGTAAAGGATACCGCGGCATCAATTGGGATGCCTACCGGGAGGAAGTAGCGCCATTCGTGGAAGTGTTTTCGCTGCACGGATGCTCCCTAAGCGCCGATGCGGCCTATCCCATGCTGCACGATATGGGTCCCCGCGATTTCGGTTCCACGGCGGAGGAAGGTTGGCAAAGGGGGCACAAATTCGGGATCGTCGGCGGCACGGATCACCACGCGGCCTATCCGGGAAGCCACGGGGATGGCCGAATGGGGGTGTTTGCCGAAACATTGACCCGGCATGGATTGATGGAGGCTTTCAAAGCCCGCCGGGTCTACGCGGCTACCGGGGACAAAATCGACGCGCGTCTTTTCTTGAACGATGCCTGGATCGGGCAGACGGTTAAGGCTCCCGACGCCAGAAATTTTCAAATTTCCGTGCTGGGCATGGATGAGTTGGACCAGGTTCGATTGTTGAAAAATGGCCGCATCCTCGGGCGCTATTTTCCAACTGATAAAGGTTCGGATTCCAATCGTTACCGCTTGCGCCTGACCTGGGGTTGGGGACGCAAAACCGAACGGGTCAAATGGAGAGCGAGCCTGGCTTTATCCGAGGGAGCGATCCGATCCGTCGACACCTGCTTCTCCGGTCAGGCTGTGGTGTCGCCAAAAACAGATGCCGAGGAAACGGCGGCCGATATGGATGGGGAACTTCTGCCCCATGCCGTAACCGAACGGAGCGACAAATCCGTCGCCTGGCGAAGTGTGACCAGCGGAAATCTCTCCATGCGCCATGCCACTACCCAGGGAATTTCTCTCGAAATTGAAGCCTCCCGGGACGCAGAAATGCGAGTAAACGTAAACGGTCGCACCTTTCGGCATAAGCTGGCTGAAATCCTGGAAGGGGGCCGCAGCCATTTTCTGAGAGGCTGGCTGACCGAGGCCATCCAGATTGGCCCCGCCGTGCCCCTGAACCTCTGCCGGGTAGAGGAAACGTTGACGGACAAACCGGAAAAGAAGACGGATATCTATCGGCTTGAAGTAGCTCAAAAGAACGGTCAGTGGGCCTGGCTGACACCGATTTGGGCTGAAGCATAACCAGGAAACTGTAGGAGGGGGTTTATCCCCCGATTGCGGTGGAAGGCGTCCGGCGTAGCGCTGCCATACAAGTGGGGGCATGAACTGCAGATACGATGCTGAGATGATGAGGTTTATCGTGATCGTGATCGTGATCTCAAACACCATCCCACGAAAATTTTCTCGAATCCTCTTACTATCCTTCTGCCTTTATCCTTTATCCGGGAAGCAAAGCCCCATTTCATTCTCATACCTTCCGACGATCCAGGCTATGGAGACCTGAGTTATTACCAAACTGTAATCTATGAGCGAAACCCTAAAAATTGGAGTCCTCGGGCTCATCCATGATCACGTGTGGAGCAACCTGGCAGCGCTGGCCAACTGTGACGGCGCCGAACTGGTGGCGGCCTCGGACTCGAACGAACCACTGACGGCGCGTGTTTCCCGCGAATACGGCTGCAGGACCTATGCCACACATGAAAAACTTCTGGATTCCGAGCAATTGGATGCGGTGTATGTTTTCAGTAGCAATGCCGAGGGCGCTGCATTGGCCATCCGGTCCATGAAGCGGAATCTCCACGTCCTGAGTGAGAAACCCATGTCCGCCCGGCTCGGGCAGGCCGACCGCATGCTGGCCGCCGCCGCGAAAAACGGTGTGAAGTTGGTCATTAACTGGCCCTTCGCCTGGTGGCCGCAACTCCAGGCTGCCCTGACCATGGCCAAGGACGGCGCCATCGGAAAACTATGGGGCGTCAAATACAGGGCCGCCCACGCCGGGCCCAAGGAGTTGGGTTGTTCGGAGTATTTTTGCAACTGGCTCTTTGACCGGGAACTGAACGGCGGCGGCGCCATGCTGGACTACTGCGGTTACGGATGCCTGCTTTCCGCGGCAATGCTGGGGCAACCCGAAAAAGTGACCGGAATCATGGGAGGACAAATCAAGGATTCCCTCGCCGTGGAAGACAACGCCGTCATTGCCATGACCTACGGCTTTGGCATTGCCACCGCCGAGGCCTCCTGGACCCAGATCGGCAAATTGACCAGTTATACGACCGCCATCTACGGCACGGAGGGAACGTTACGGGTAGAACCACGACCAGAAGGAAAGCTCTACCTGGCTACGGAAAATGATCCCACCGGCCGCGAAATTTCTCTTCCCGACCAAGAGCCCCGCCTGCGCGATTCGGCCACCCATTTTGTCAGCGTGGCCCGCGATGGGGCTGAACCCTGGCTGCTCTGCCAACCCGTTCTGTCCCGCAACGCCCAGGAAATAATGGAAGCGGGACTGAAATCGTCCATGCTGGGACGACACATTTCCCTTCCCCTCGATTCTTGAGAATCATGTGTTTTTGTGGCTATTTTTCCTATTCGCGGTAATCCGTGGTTTGGCAGGTATATCGTTCTGATCAAACCCCTCGGGTTGGGGCAATGGAACAGGGAATACTTTTGTGTGGCCACGTGAACCTGTCGCCGCGAAAATGTGAAAACAGACATGAAAAAATCTATCGTATTCCTTCTGCTTTTCCTCCCCTTCTGGATGGGGGGAAATTCCTCCAAAGACGACCCGGCCGAGGGCTGGATTTCCCTGTTCAACGGGGAGGACCTTACCGGCTGGGAGGTTAAAACGGACGCCGCCAAAGGCATCTGGTCGGTCCAGGACGGGGTCATCGATTGCCAGCCACTGCTTCAACCCCGAGGAGACAAGAGCCTGTGGGGAAAGAAAAGCTACCGGGATTTTGAGCTCGAGGTGGAATGGCGCATCAAGGAAAAGAAAGGCATTTACAATGTGCCCGTGGTGCTGCCGGATGGGAGCTATGAATTGGACGCTGAGGGAAACCGGATCGTGCATCCGCAACCCGGCGCCGATTCCGGGATATACCTGCGGGGTTCCAACCGGGCGCAAATCAATATCTGGTGCTGGCCCATCGGGTCCGGAGAAGTCTACGCTTACCGAAACAGGCAAGATGACCCCGTAATCCGTGCCGGGGTCACACCCAAGGTAAAGGCGGATAATCCGGTGGGCGAATGGAACACGTTCCACATCACGATGAAGGGTGACCGACTAACCGTAGTGCTCAACGGCCAAACCGTGCTGGAAAATGCTCAACTGCCCGGGGTCCCGGAAGAAGGCCCCATTGCCCTGCAACATCACGGCGGATACGATGCGGAAAAAGATGAATGGAACGGGGCCTCCAGCCTGGTTCAGTTTCGCAACATCCGTATCAAACCCCTTTAAAGTAAACCGGTAATAGATGCTCCAATCCAATTCCCTCCATCTCATGAAGCGCGGGCCAGCACTGTTTCTCCTGTCATTTTTCCTAATCAGCGTCCAGATTCGGGCCGACCAACATCCACCCAATTTCGTGGTCATTTTCTGTGACGATCTCGGCTACGGCGATCTGGGAAGTTTTGGCAATCCCACCATTCGAACCCCTCACCTCGACCGAATGGCAGAGGAAGGACAAAAGTGGACCCAATTCTATTCTGCCGATCCGGTTTGCACCCCCAGCCGGGCCGGCCTGCTGACGGGTCGATATCCCGTCCGCAACGGCATGAGTTCGGTGGCACGGGTGGTGCTTTTTCCCAATTCTTCGGGCGGATTACCGCAGGAGGAAGTGACCATAGCGGAAATGTTGAAACAGAAAAATTACGCCACTGCCGCGGTGGGCAAATGGCACTTGGGACACCTGCCCCAACACCTGCCCATGACCCAGGGATTTGATTCCTACTATGGCATTCCCTATTCCAATGATATGGACAAGGTTCGAGGCTCTGCCAACTACCAGAGAAACGATCCGGATTTTTATCCCGACACCACCCATTACAACGTCCCGCTGCTGGAGGGTGACCGGGAAATTGAGCGCCCTGCCGATCAGAACACCATCACGCGGCGTTGCACCGAAAAGGCGGTTGAGTTCATCAAGGCCAACCGGAATAGGCCGTTCTTTCTCTATTTGGCCCATTCCATGCCGCACATTCCTCTCTTTGTAGAAGAAAATTTCAGGGGAAAAAGCCTTCGCGGCCTGTACGGTGACGTCATCGAGGAGATCGACTGGAGCTTGGGCCAAGTCCTGGACATTTTGCGCGAACTGGAACTGGATAAAACGACCGTGGCCGTATTTTCCTCCGACAATGGCCCCTGGCTCACTTTCAAAACCCACGGCGGCTCCGCCGGTCCGCTGAGAGCTGGAAAAGGCACCAACTTCGAGGGCGGTCAGCGCGTTCCCACCATCTTCTGGGGCCCCGGCAGGATCAAACCGGGTCCTGTAGATGGAATGGGATCCGCCATCGACCTGATGAGCACCTTCGCCAGTCTGGCCGGCGTCCAACCACCCAATGACCGGAAAATGGACAGCTACGATCTTTCCCCGGCTTTGCTCGGCACGGGGAAGAGCCCGCGCCAAGAATTCTTCTACTGGAATCGCGGGGTGCTTCACGCCGTGCGTTCGGGACCGTGGAAATTGCACGTTCAGCAACGCGAGCCCATCAATTACGGCAGGGTGGTTTACCTGGATAAACCGGAGCTCTACAACGTGGAAAAAGACATCTCGGAGGCCTATGACGTGGCCGACACCCACCCCGATATTGTAGCCCGTCTATTGGAAAAATTGCGCAAGCATGAACTGGACGCCGAAGATTCCCTGCCCGACCAACTGAAAGCCAGAATCGGGGATGGGGAATAGCCTTTAAAATTAGAGGCTAACCACAAAATGCGCAAAATGCGCAAAAGGGAATAGGCGCGCCAGGGCGCGCGAATTAGGAATTAGGAATGCTTCGATTTGGATATTTGCGGGGAGAGGGTTGGCTCTTGGGAAGGAGGAGGATTGCAGGATTGAATCTCGCAAAGCTCGCGGAGGGCGCAAAGAGAGGACAGGATTCTGGTGTAGAGTAATAGTTTTTTGCTGTAGGAGCGGCTTTACGCCGCGATCCCAAGAAACCGTCTCGAAGCAATCGCGGCATAAAGCCGCTCCTACAACTTGAATTGCCCTATCCCTCATCCGTGCCCATCCGTGCCTCACCCGCCTTCCCGAGAGCCAACTCCTCCACCCGTCAACCCCCAAACGAAAACATTCCTCATTCCACCATTCCATTATTCCATCTCTCCATCTCTCCATCTCTCCATCTCTCCGCCATTCCTGATCCGCGCCCTTGGGCGCTTCCCCCCCTTTGTGCCTTTATGCCCCTGTGCCTTTGTGCCTTCCCCCCTCCCTTTTTGTGGTTTCAAAACAGGTATTATACCGGTAACGGGCGGCAACCGTCCAGCGTTTGGTAACCCTGTCATTTTCAACGATATTCACATGGTCGTAAAGCGCGACCGTTGGACAAATGTGGTTGGGTATACCCAGGTAGGCATCGCCAATTCGAATGTCATCCCATCGATCGGTCTTCGCCACCAGATGTTCCTCGCTGTGGCCGACGTATTCAACATCCTCCAAACCAATCAATCGCACCCGCGGGTGGGGCATCTCGGAGGCCACCGCCTTATGACCAAGGTCGAAGCACACGTATTGCGGGGCCGGTTTGCTCACCACCCGGGTCAATAGCAGGGCCGCGCAATTGAAGGGAAGATCGGTCAAATGATCCAGATTCTTGAAATCCCAAAGCAAAGTTGTTCCGGGGCTCAACTCCACACCCTCCCGCCGGGCATGAACGGGAAAGGATGAAGAACCTCCAGCGACAATTTGAGGCGGAAAAAAACCAAATTGCTCCAGCCTGAAAATCAGTTCCCGGACCGGCGCGAATGCATTGTCGACCCGTTTTGTCCGCGCATCCGGATCCAATCCAAAAATGTGCCCGTCGTAAACGTGCAGGCCGCGGACATCCAGAAAAGGCATTTCATGGAGGAGCTTGTAGCGTGCTATCGCTTCCGGCCCGGGTAGTACCCCGGTGCGGTTCATGCCGACATTGATGTCGAGGAATGCGCCCAATCTAATGGATTCCTCGGCGCAGGACCGATTCAACTGACGGATGATCTCCGCATCGTCCACAACCACCGAAAACATGGCGTCCGGAAACGCCTTGGCCAATTGCACATACCGGGCAATTTCCGGCCCGACGGGTTGAATGGCCAGTAGAATATCGCCGGCGTTTTCCTTTCCCAGCATTTCCGCTTCGGCCAAGGTAGCGCATTTGAATTTGCCGATCCCCGCCTTCATTTGCATGCGAACCATTTCGGCCAGCTTGTGGGTTTTTACGTGGGGACGCAGGCGATCGGCATCCCCGGCAATCTCCAGCATGATCCGAATGTTGTCTCTCACCCGATCGGGATAAATGAGCAATGCGGGGGAGGGAATCTGGTCGACCTGTGGCAGCGATTTTGGCAAGGAGGACATGGCAACCATGATGGTGGGAAAAAGCCGATACAACAAGGCCCAAGGTTTCCAGCAAGAAAATAACATGCCGCCTGAAGTTCTCTCTACAGACGCTATTCCGGACTTCCCAATCCCCTTTGGATCGACCACTCTTTCCCCATGGCTAACCCTTCCTACAACGTCGGAATCATCGGATATGGCTGGGCCGCCACTGCCCATATCGATGCCATCAACGCAACGAGGCAGGCTTCGGTCGGCGCGGTTTATTCATCCCGTGAACTGGATGCGGGAGAATTGAGCGCTCGCTACGGTTCCGCCATAACCACCTACCGGGACTTGGACCAATTGTTGTCAGATCCGGCCATCGACACCGTCTCCATTACTTCCTACCCCAGTCAGCACAAGGATCAAGCGGTGGCCGCGGCTGGCGCCGGTAAGAACCTGATCATAGAAAAGCCCTTGGCCCTGACCCTGAGGGATTGCAGAGCCATTCAGAGGGCCGTGCATAAAGCCGGGGTAAAGGCCTGCGTCTGTTTTGAGGTGCGATTCATCAGCCAGTTTCAGACCACCCGCAATATCATCGATGAAGGACTGCTGGGCAGGATTCACTACGGAGAGGTCGACTACTACCACGGCATTGGTCCCTGGTATGGGCAATACCGCTGGAATACGACCCGGGAAGAGGGAGGATCCACTCTTCTTTCCGCCGGTTGCCACGCCTTGGACGCCCTGCTGCTGTGCCTGGGCGACGACGTAACCACGGTGTCGTCCATGTCGGCCCAATCGAGTCACGGTATTTTTTCCAAATACGCATACCCCACCACCTCGGTCACTTTGCTGCAATTTGCCAGTGGGGCGGTGGGAAAGGTCGCTTCCGTGATCGATTGCTTTCAGCCCTACTATTTTCACACCCACCTTGTGGGCAGCGAGGGGAGTTTGTTGGACAATAAACTCTACTCCAACAAACTCCATCTCCGGGACAAAAAATGGTCGCAACTACCCATGGCCCTGGCCGACTCGGGCGACGTGGCGGACCATCCCTATCAGTCCCAGTTTCAGGCCTTTTTCGATGCCCTGGATAAAGGTGAAGACATGCCCCTCACCTCCCTGGACCAATCCATGAAATCCTTCGAGGTCATATTTGCGGCGGACAAATCAGCCGAAACAGGAAGGCCGGTTTCGCTGTGATCCAGAGGCGCCTTTACGCCTCGGTCCCAAGGAACCGTCACGAAGCAATCGCGGCATAAAGCCGCTCCTACAGCTTATAACCACAACTCTTCAGCCATTTTTTCGATCAAGATCATGATCACGATCAAGATTGAGAGCCATCAGTGCCCATCCATCACTCCACCCTTGAGGGGGAGTCGGCAAGATAAGGGCGCCAGCCCGCAATCGCGCCGGTGGGGGGTGGGCGTCAACCCCTCAACCGTGCATATCCGTGGTTAATTTCTCCCCATTCCTCATTCCACCACTCCATCATTCCACCATTTCCATCACTCCATCACTCCATCACTCCTATTTGTCCCCTCCCTCCCCTATTTGAGACTTTTGTGCTTTTTGTGGCTAAAAGCGCTTCCCCCTGGCTCCCATTTCTTTGCGTTGCTTCGCGCTCTTTGCGAGAGTCAAATTTAGCTTTCGATCACGATCAAGATCAGGGAGGATTAAATGGCGGACAGGAATGTCCGCCCTCCGTTCCCCCACTTTGTGCCTTTGTGCCTTTGCCCCTCCTAATTCCTAATTCGCGCCCTTGGGCGCTTCCCCCTGACTGTGGTCTATTTCCTTACAGCCGATACCAGATTTTCCAGACGGCGGGCATATTCGACCCAAACCTGACGGGCCTCCCCCGACTCATCGATATCCTGCCCTGCATGAATGGCGGCCTTCAGGTGGGGTTCTATGGACAACCAACCGTCGTAGCCGGTCAATTCCAGATCGTCCAAAATCCGTTTTTGCAGGGGGTCTTCATCGACATGACAGGCCACATATTCCCCCTCCTTCGGCCCGGGTTTGGCCGCCTTTATGTGAACGTGGGTAATTTGGCTCCGGCAAGCCTGATAGTAAGCCCAGGTGACTGCGGGGTCGTTTTCATGCAGGCTGTTGTTTCCCGTATCAAATATCAACTGGAAGAATGGATTATCCACCGCCTCCACCAGTTCCAAAAAGCCCTCGGCTGTTTCACCGTATCCGGAACAATTCTCGTGGCCAAGGACTACGCCCTCGCCTTCGGCGATGGTTGCCAATTCTTTCAATCGTCTAACCGTCTCTGCCTTCCATTCCGACTGACTGAGGGGATTGTCGGCAGAATTCGGGTAGGACATGATCCGTAAAAACTTGCATTGGGCCTGACGCATGCGGGGAGCCGCGCGTTTGAGTTCGTCCAAATCCAATTGAAAGTCGGTATCGATGGCCCGGGCCCAGTTTCCGATTTGGCCCCCAAAACCAACCACCGAAATGCCTTCGGACTGCAATTGCTCCCAGGTCTCCTTCCATTCGTCTTCCGTCTGGTCGCAGACGTTCTTTCCATCAATCAATCGTAGCTCGATGGCGTCCCACCCAGCCTCCTGGAGAGTGGAAATTTGTCCTGCCAGAGTCTTCTCCGCTTCGTCGGTAAAACCAGTAAATTTAAAGGGCATGGGATTGGGTTTATGGGATCGTGCGGAAAGAGGTCAAACCCGAAGAAGGATAAGAGAAGTTTTACTCGAACAATGACCTGGGCAGCCCCGATTGCCTGATAATTGACATCAACGTGCCCATCCGCAGTTCCCTGTGGTCAGGAACTGGGACGGTAATAGTGCTGCTGGATTCGACTTTTTGCATGATTACATGGCTGCCCCTGCATCGGACCTCCGTAAAACCATGATTCGCAAGTATTTTGCATACTTCCCGGCCCGATAACACCCGCAGTCTAGCCAACAGCGACCTCCACCTGGGTTACGTACACTTCCTCGTGCAGTCGATGCTCAATCTCGGCGATTGAAGCTGTCTCGAAGAACAACTCCAACGCCTCCTGCAAATTTTTTCGAGCCTCAGCTACCGTAGCGCCCTGACTAGCGATGTCCAACTCGGGGCAGAGGGCGACGTAGCTATCCCCTTCGCGTTCGATAATTGCTGTCCACTGTCTGGTCATCACTAACCTGGATTTCGCAGAAAAATGGCTCGTGGTTTAGCATATCTGCTAAAATTCAGCAATATACGAAGAAAACCAGGCAAAAACGGCGAGAACAAATTGCCATCAAACAAAACTGCGTCTGACAAGGTTAAAAGGACGGCGGGTAAACATTGATTATTACCCGATCAACTCCTCAATCACTTCCCCCCCGAACTGGGAGAGTTGTTGAAAGCGACCGGCGTGGAAGTAGGTCAGGCGATTGTCATCCAGGCCAAGCAATTGCAGAAGCGTCACGTGCACGTCGCGTATGGGATGCGCCACGTCCACTGCTTCGGCCCCTATGTCGTCGGTTGCCCCTATGGTGTGACCGGCGTTCACCCCACCCCCGGCAAACCACATGGGCATGGCTTGGGAGTTGTGATCACGCCCATAGGTAGTGCCGCCGTCGCGAATACCGTTATCGGGGCTGCGGCCAAATTCCCCGCACCAAATAATGAGCGTTTCATCCAACATGCCACGCGCTTTCAAGTCCTTGATCAAACCGGTCATAGGTTTGTCGATGCTGGTGATGCGAGCGCCATGGGCCCGCTCCAGAAAGTCGTGAGAATCCCAGCCGCCGGAGTAAACCTGAATGAAGCGCACACCTTTTTCAACGAGGCGACGAGCCAGTAGAAGTTTGCGGCCAAATACCTCTGTATCATCATTTCCGATACCATAAAGTTCCTTGGTCTTCTCATCCTCCTGATCGATATCGAGGATGCCGGGCACCTGCATCTGCATGCGGAAAGCCAGTTCGTAATTGGCCATGCGGGCCTGCAGGTCATCCTGCCAAGGATGCTTCTCCAGATGGTCGTGATTGAAGCGGCTGAGCAAATCCAGGTTTTTGCGTTGGTGTTCGGTGGTTACCCCGGGTGGGGGTTTCAGGTCGAGGATGGGGGTTCCCTGCGGACGCAACGGTGTGCCCTGGTAGTGAGCCGGCAAAAATCCGTTGCCCCAATTGGGGGAACCTCCCTGGGGATAGGAAACCTCCGGAAGGACGATAAATCCGGGCAAGTTCTGATTTTCCGAACCAAGGCCATAGGTCACCCAGGAACCCATGGCCGGATCTCCGCCAAACCGATTTCCCGTATTCATATGGAACAATGCGGTGGGATGGTTGACCGACTCGGCTTGGCAACCCCGGTAAAAACAGATGTCGTCGGCCACTTCGGCCAAGTGAACCCATTTTTCCGTCATCCAGGCTCCTGACTGGCCCACTTGCCTCGCTTTCCAGGGGCTTTGCACGTAATAGCGAGTGCCGCTCTCCATGGCCGATTTGTTTTCCCCGCTCCGGGTAAAGTTCTGCAGGTGAATTTTGCCGAGCTGTGGTTTCGGATCGAAGGTGTCGATATGACTGGGTCCCCCTTCCATCATGAGGAAAATGACGTTCTTGGCCCTGGCCGTATGATGAGGTGGTTTAACCGAAAGAGGGCCTTTGGCCTTGGCTCCGGATCCGTTCAGATGGGCCGGCAGCATACTGGCCAGCGCGACACTTCCCAAGCTGGCCCCCATGCTGTAAATAAAATCGCGGCGGTTCAGCTGTTTGGCCGTAACCAAATTGCGCACCATCTCCCGTTTCAATTTCTCCTTCATGACAGCCCTCTCCTAATAAACATAAATAAATTCGTTGGAATTGAATACGACCAGACAGAGGTCGGCCAAGGCCCGCGTTTTCGCATCCACGTCGGCCAGACCTGGATCCGGCACGTAATCGTCGTAGCCAAAGAGAACCTCGGAAAAAGAAAACTCGGCCCCGCTCATTTCTTCCACCGCCGACCGCACCACTTCGCGTTCAAATTTTCTGGGAGGGAATTCCCGGCCTTGGTGGTAACTTTCCATTTCTTTCCAGTGATCCAGGCTGAGGCTCAATTCCTGACGGTCAGGTTTCCGTCCATAAGCCCGCTGGAAAAGGTCCTGAATCATCGCCTTGCGGCTTTGGTTCCTTTTCCGGATCTCCAATGCGGTCGCAATGGAGCGGTAGAGAGGATCCTCTCCATTAAAGAGACTGAAAACCTGGGGAGTGACAGTGGAAGTCTGACGCGCTTCGCAGGATTCATCCGGACCCGGTTGGTTGAAAACTTCCATAAAAGGAATTCTTAAACCGCGAATTTTTTTGGCGTATACGGAACGGCGGTTGCGTTCTTCAGGCGTCCGGGCAGGTTCATAAGAAGCCGCAAATGAGCCCATGACCTGCCGCGGCTGGGTGGCAACGTCGGGATTGATCTCCGGCAAGGCGGGCAATCCGCCGATGGTTTCACTAAGCTCACCGGAGACATAAAGCATACTGTCCCGAATTTCCTCAGCGCTCAACCTCCTCGGCTCGAATACGGCGTAGGATTTCCCCAACGGATCCTTTTCCGCTAACCGCTCGCGATTGCGGTACTCCGTGGAACGTCTGTAGGCCTCGGACGACATGATCAACCGATGCATGGCTTTGACCGACCAACCCGATTCAATAAAACGGGAGGTCAGATAATCGAATAACTCCGGATGGGTCGGTTTGCCTCCCATGGCGCCAAAATTATTGGGCGTGTCCACGATTCCCCGACCAAAGTGGTAATGCCATATGCGGTTGACCATAGAGCGGGGGACGAGCGAGTTCTTCGGGCTGGCCAGCCATTTGGCGAAAGCCAGCCGGCGACCCTCCGGGGTTTCCGGAATGCGGTTGAATGCGTTGGTCTCCAGGGTGTCATTGGAGTCGGGCAAGGCGCTCAATACCCCGGGGGTCACCTCTTCGGCATAGCCAAATGGATCCCCCCCAGTCAGAATGTGCGTTTTACTTGAGTCTCCTTCAGCCCTGGGATCAACCGGCATCGGCAACATGCTGCCCGACCGCTGGGGCTTTTCGGGCGAGAGTCCACTGTAAACCGACATGGCAAAAGGTTCGAATTTTTTCATTTCGAACCGAGCTCGATCCACATTCTTGGTACCCACTTTTCTGATCCCGATTTCTTCGAGGGTCAGGCCGATGTTGCGCGGCAGTTGGTCATCCGGCACGCCCCGTTCCAACAATTCCTTACGACTTCCAAACGCGTAGCCGTTCTCCAGGCACCAAGCCTTTAATGCCTCAGTCGACTTCTCATTGAGCCGATCCCACATCTCCTTGAAATAGTGCAACCGCTTTTCCATGACGACCTTCTCCCCCCGGCCAACCAGGTTTTCATAATCCTGAAAAGGAACCTCGCGGTCGGCAAAGTGAGTAGAGGCGAAAACGGCCTGGATGCGATAATAGTCCCGAGTCGGAATGGGGTCGAATTTGTGGTCGTGACACCGGGCGCATTGCAGGGGATGCGACAAGAATACCTGACCCACACTGTCGGTCACATCGTCGAGATACTGTTGGCGCGTAATCCGCGCCACCGACATACCGGTGTGCTCCCAGGGACCCATGCGTAAAAATCCCGTGGCCAGCAGGGCTTCCGGATTTTCGGGGTCCCATTCATCCCCGGCCACCTGCTCCACAATGAATTGGTCGAACGGTTTATCCTGATTGAAGGAGCGAATCACATAGTCCCGGTAGCGCCAGGCGCTGGGCCGCTCATAGTCATTGGAGAACCCGGCGGAGTCGGCGTAACGGACCACGTCGAGCCAATGCCTGCCCCACTGCTCCCCGTAACGCGGATCATCCAGCAAACGATCCACCAATTTTTTGAAGGCCCGGTCATCGGAACTGCGATCCTCCATAAAGGCCTCTACCTCTTGCGGCGTCGGTGGTAAACCGATCAAATCGAAGGTGGCGCGGCGAATCAGGGTCCGGCGATCCGCCAATCGGGCCGGTTCGAGCCCGATATGGTAAAGCTTTCGGTCGATAAAGGCGTCGACCGGATGCGCCATCCCGGATTGCGCAGGAACCATGGGATCCACCACCGGTTGGTAGGCCCACAGATCCTCTTCTTCATAGCGACGGTGAGTCCAATCGTCATCCAGTCCCCCACTGGTTTGAACCACCACCCCCTCGGCATAGCGCTCCTCGATGACCTCGATGTCCTCATCCGAAACCCAGGGCGCTCCCGCATTGATCCAGTCGCGGATCAACCAGGTCTGCTCCTCGGTCAGGCGATCCGCCTCCTTGGGCGGCATTTCGTAGTCCTCATCCGTCCAGGTCGTGGCGATGTACATCAAACTCCCCGCCGCATCGCCCGGCACCAGAACTTCATCGGAGGATTCCCCGCCCAGAAGCATGTCCTCAAGACTGGTCAGAACGAGATCTCCCTTCAGGTCTTCGTTATTATGACAGGAAAAGCATTTCTGTTCGAGTAGAGGCTTAACCATCAGGGCAAACAGTTTTTCACCCTCGGTAAACGCATCCTCCTGGCCGTTCAAGGTAACCCCAACCATCCCCAAAACCATGGCCATCGCGGCCATGCGCCGGGCCACCGTGGAAACTTTCAAAATTGAGGGCATCGAATCCATGCAAATGCAAAGGTATTACTGTGGGGACATGTTAACAATTAAATATAGACTGATGAATAGGAATTATCCACTAAAATCATGGCAAAATTTTAGCCCGGATGTCTCACAAAATTTTGAGACCGAGGTACTTGAATTAATCGTGATCACGATTAACCTCCGCAACTCAGCATCTCAAATTAGCCGTGTGATGTGTACTGGAAAAAGTGGACACGAGATTCTCTTAACAGGAGAAATTTATTGTGCCACGAAAACGTTACAGTGCCGAGTTCATGAAGGAGGCATCAGCCCTGATGATAATGGAGGGGCTGAGCGCCCGTGAGGTCTCAGAAAAACTGGAAGTGAACCGATGGGGAATCCCCGTTGGCGTAATAGCCAGATGTTTGCAGGAGCGCCCATACATCACTCCCCCCCTTGAGGGGGAGTCGGCAAGACAAGGGCACCAGCCCGCAGTCGCGCCGGTGGGGGGCGGGCGCCAGCCCTTCACCCGTGGTCAGGAATAAGTGGCGAGTGACTAGCCCGAAAAACTCACAAAAAAGAGTTGTCCTAGGTTGTTGCAGATGTTAAGTTGTTGATTTTAAGAAAGTTACATAAACACCAACAACAACCAGGACAATGACACACTGTAGCCAAAAGGTTTTCCAATTTCAAGGCTTAAACAGCCGAAAAGTGACGGTGGATTTCAAAGGGGGCTATCTCAGTAGTGAGGGTGGAGCGCTCATTCTGCGTGAAATGGAACGGCGCCACCGCATCCTCAGAAAGTTGTCCCGTTGCTTTGTGGATTTGCGTAATCAAGGGTTTGTCGAACACCGTCCGGAGGAGTTGTTGGCCCAGCGCATCAACGGGATTATCCTGGGTTATGAGGATATCAATGACCACGACCGCCTGCGCCTGGACCCGGTGCATGCCTTGTTGGCGGGCAAGACTGATATCACCGGTGAGAAACGCATCCGTAAAGCGGACCGCGGCAAAGCTCTGGCCGCGCATGCCACCCTTAATCGCTTGGAGTTGGGAGCCTGCGGAGGCGATGGACGTTACTATAAAATTTTGGCCAATGCCGAGAGTATTGAAGCTTTGCTCATAAGCGAAGGGCTCAAGGCGATCCCTCCCCAAAGCAAGGAGATCGTGTTGGACTTCGATGCCACCGATGATCCGTTGCATGGCCAACAGGAGGGAGCCTATTTTCATGGCTACTATAAAAGCTACTGCTACATGCCGCTGTATTGCTTTTGCGACAACATTCCTTTGTGGGCGCAGTTGAGAGACTGCAAACGCGACGGCAGCGATGGCACGGAAGAGGCGCTGGCTAAGATCGTGCCGGAGATCCGGCGGCGTTTTGGCAAAAAGATGCGCATAATTGTGCGTGCAGACAGTGGATTTGCCCGCGATGCGATCATGAACTTTTGTGAGAAAGAGAAGCTGTATTATTGCTTCGGATTGGCCAAGAACCCGACGCTTAAAGAGCTGATGAAGAATACCTTCGAAGAGATGCTCCAGGAAATTGAAGCCGGGCAAAGCGCTTTGCCGTATCGGCAGTTTATCGAGTTTGGCTACCGCACGACAAAAAGCTGGAGTCGATTTCGGCGGGTGGTGGGCAAAGCTGAGATGTTGGCCAAAGGGAAAAATCCGCGTTTTGTGGTGACCAACTTGCCGGCGGAAGGTTTCGCCGGAGATGCTCCCGAGCGCTTTGCGGCGAGGCGCCTCTACGAGCAGTTTTACTGTGCCCGAGGGGACATGGAGAACCGCATCAAGGAGCAACAACTCGACCTGTTTGCCGATCGCACCAGCACGCACTTCAAAGCTTCCAACCAGTTGCGATTGTGGTTTTCGAGTTTTGCCCACCTGATACTCTCCAGGCTGCAGGCCGAGGTGCTCAAAGGCACCCAGTGGGCCCGCGCCACGATTGGCCAGATACGCTTGAAGCTGTTCAAGATCGCGGCGCGTGTGCGCATCAGTTGCCGGCGCATCCATTTTGAGTTGGCTAGCTCTTACCCCTATTGGCAGGACTTTGCCAAGGCCCACGCCAACTTACAGGCTGATGGGTTCACCTAAAATAACTCTCTTGTGCAGTGCTGGCGGTTGGATCTGATCCCCCAATGAGAGGGGCCATGGAGGATTTTTGCCGCTGACAAAAACGGGATGCGAAATGGGCTTTGAGCGGCATCGTTTTGGCCAATCTGAGAGAAAAATTTTAGCTGGAAGCCGCCGAGTTGTTCCGGGCCCCGCTGATGGGCGCCTCAGAGCAGAAACTCAGAAATTTGTGAGAAATGCGGGCTAGTGGTTAGTGGCGAGAGAGAACGGAGGGCGGACATTCCCTGTCTGCGTGCGGTGACGCACAGGCAGGCTGTCCGCCATTGCATTTTCTTTGCGTTGCTTTGCGTTCTTTGCGAGAGCCAATCCCTGGTTCCCGCCTCCCCACTTTGTGCCTCTGTGCCTTTGTTCCTTTCTTCCCCCTAATTCGCGCCCTTGGGCGCTTTCCCCCTCTCTCTGAACTCTGAACTCTTCTCCTCGCGCCCTTGGGCGCTTTCCCCTCTCCCCCTCCACAATTCCTAATTCCTAATTCTCCCCTCCTTCCCCCACCCTTTTCCTGCAGTTGCGAATGCGTTCGAAAATATACTTGTATTTAGCCCATTAATAAAATTTATTTAGAGTATGAATAAATTTAGGGATCGGTGGATTGCAGGCCGCTTGCAACAGGCCCTGGCTGCATTGCCCGTTACGGTCCTCACGGGAGTCAGGCAATCGGGCAAGACCACCTTGGCGTTGCACACCGGAAAAGAAAGGAATTATGTAACTTTGGACGACATAGGGACGAGGGATCAGGCCCAACGGGATCCCCCATCGCTCTTGACCTCCCCGCCGATCACGATTGACGAGGCGCAAAGAGCGCCGGAGATTTTGTTCGCCATAAAACAGGCTGTAGATCTCGAACGAAGGGTTGGTGATTTTCTTTTAACAGGATCAGCGAACTTGTCATTAATGAAGTCGGTCTCGGAAAGCCTGGCGGGCAGGGCGGTCTATTTCGTGCTTCCTCCCTTTTGTCCAACCGAGTGGATCGGTCGTAAAGATCGTTTGGATCCGCTTGACCGGCTATTCTTGGAGAATTTCAAAATTGCCGACTGGCCCAAGGAAAAAGGGGACTGGATTTACTGGCTGCTGCGCGGAGGCTTTCCCCCGGTATTGGAAATGGACGAAGATGAAAACAGGAATTTTTGGCTGGGAGGTTACGTGCAAACTTATCTTGAGCGAGATCTGAGACAACTCAGCCATGTATCCAATTTGGCTGACTTTCAACGCGCCATGTCCTTGGCGGCTCAAAGAACAGGAAAATTGCTTAACCAATCCGAATTGGCCCGAGATGCCAACATCACCCAACCAACCTGCCACCGCTATCTGAACTTGATGGAAACAGGCTATCTGCTGACTCGCCTGCAAACGTTTTCATCCAATCCTTCTTCTGGTCTGATCAAGAGTAAGCGACTGTTTTGGAACGATTGCAGTCTGGGAGCCTACCTGGCCGGAATCCGTGCGAAACACCATTTGGAAAACCGCTATGATCGAGGATTTTGGCTTGAGCAATCCCTTTTCCAATCCATCCAAACATGGGTGTCCCTCGATCCTCTGAACCGCAAAGTAAGTTACTGGCGGGACCGTGCCGGCAACGAAGTCGATTTTGTATTGGTGGATGGAAACCGATGCGTAGCCTTGGAGATCAAAGAAGGCTCGACCATACGCTCTTCAGACAGGAAAGGCATTCTCGAATTCAAGAAGAGCATTGGCGGTAATATTCATTTCTCCAGAGGAGTGATAATGTCGGGATCAAGCCAATGCAGACCGCTGGGGGATGACCTCTATTCCCTCCCATACGGATGGCTCGTCCCCAGTCCTTGAACAGACACCCGGGGCGCCTTCGCTTCCCATTGCAGGTGTTTCCAAAAAACCGGGGAATTTCCCAAGAGATTGACATTCCTGAAGATTTTTCACAGTTGATGAGGCCCCAAATCGCAAATGCCGAGGCCGTCAAAAAGCAAATTTCTTTCAGTAAAACTGGCTCCATGTAGTCAGACGATGCCAACGGAAACATCCTTTCCAATGGTCAGGAAGCCAGTATGCCTCCCTTGATTCGGGTTAGCGGTTTGAGCAAATCGTTCGGAGGCGTGCATGCCTTGAAAACGGTCTCCATCGAAATTGCCAAAGGGGAGATTCACGCTTTGTGCGGTGAGAATGGCGCCGGCAAGTCAACCCTGATCAAGTCTCTCACCGGCGTCGTTATCCCCGAGGAGGGGACCATCACCATCGACGGCAACCCCCTCACACTTGGAAACGTCCAGGCATCCGAAGCGGCCGGGATTGCCGTCATTCACCAGGAATCCACTGCTTTCCCCAATCTCAATACGCTGGACAATATCTTTGTCGGGCGAGAGCCCTTTAAGTCAGGCGGCCTGTTCCTCGACAAGGCCCGCATGCGGCGTGAAGCCAATGAAACACTGAAAAGGCTCGGACAAGATTTCGACATCGATTGCCCTGTAATTGAACTTTCCGTTGCCCAACGACAAATGGTCGCCATGGCTCGCGCCCTGTCACAGCAATGCAGGTTTCTCATTCTGGATGAACCCACCGCCTCCCTCTCCGCCAGGGAGACGGATTCACTTTTGGCCATCGTCCGTCAACTTCGGGATGAAGGCGTCACCGTCCTTTATGTCAGCCATCGCCTGGCGGAGATTTTCGCGATCGCCGACAGGGTCACCGTTTTGCGAGATGGGGGATGCGTCGACACGCAAGCCGTGGCGGATCTGAACCGGAATGCCCTGATTTGTCTGATGGTCGGCCGCGAGTTGGATGAACTCACGCAGCGCCATGAACATGCCGGTGAACCGGGCGAAGTCAGACTGGAGGTCTGCGGCCTCACCAGCCCCGGTGTTTTCCATGACATCAATCTCGGGATTCACGCCGGAGAAATTGTCGGCCTTGCCGGTTTGGTCGGTGCGGGGCGCAGTGAGGTCGCGCGTGCCATCTTTGGTATGGACAGTTATTCCGAAGGGCAGGTGAAGGTGAACGGCCAACCGCTTACCAGCGGTAGCGTGACAAAAGCCATGTCCGCCGGTGTGTCTCTTGTCCCGGAAGACCGTCAACACGAGGGATTGATTCTCCCCATGTCCGTTGGAGCCAACCTTTCCCTAGCCGTCCTCCCCACCATGGCCAAACGTGGCATGGTGAACCGTGACATCGAACGGGAGGTAGTGGGAAAGCTCATGACGGATCTTCTCATAAAGGCTGCCGGCCAGGATGTCCCGGCAGAAACCTTGAGTGGAGGTAATCAACAGAAACTCGTCATCGGCAAATGGATGGCGGCAAAACCGCAGGTTCTCATTCTGGATGAACCCACCCGAGGGGTGGATGTCGCGGCCAAGGCCCAGGTTCATCGCCTCATTCGAAACCTCGCATCCAAGGGCTTGGCCACTCTCATAATTTCCTCTGACATGAACGAGATCCTGTCCATCAGTGATCGTATCGTGGTCATGCGGGAAGGCCGTATCTCGGGAGAAATCCCAGGGCGCGAAGCCACCCGGGAAATGGTTCTCGAACTCGCCCTTCCCCAGGAAGAGGAAGCCTTGGCATGAACTTGTTGAATCGTCTCCTGCGGGAAAGGGAATACGGACTTACTGCCGTCATCCTGATTATCGGCGCATCGGTTGGTTTCATCGACACCGGATTTCTCGCAGCCGGAAACCTCAAGGACCTGATCATCCGCTGCGCTCCGACCTGCATTGTCGCCTGCGGTGTCATGCTCGTGGTCCTCACCGGTGAAATTGATATTTCGGTCGGGTCCCTCATGGCATTGCTCGCCGCATTGATGGGGATGATGATCTCAGAGACGCGCATGGAACTCTCCATGTGGCTCGGCATTCCCGCTACCTTGTTGCTTGGCACGCTGGTCGGGGCATTCACGGGAGCGCTCGTCACCCTTGGCAAGGTTCCGTCCATCATTGTCACCCTCGGACTGTTAACCGCCTTGCGCGGCCTGACCACCCTGATCATGGGCGGAAACAATATTGACGGTCTACCCGATGGGCTGGGGCAAATGACAAAATATGGCGTCTTGGGAATGCCCATCAGCGTCTGGACCGCGATCGTTGTCATTATCATCACGGGCATGATCATCACCCAAACGGCATTGGGTCGGCGCCTGTTTGCCGTCGGGGGCAGCCGGTATTCCGCGAAGATGGTCGGTCTCAGTGAAACCCGATTGAAACTCTTTGTCTTCGCCTACACCGGTTTCCTCACGGGTCTGGCTACGGTGGTGGACATTCCCAGGCTCCCCAAGATTGAAGCGGGCATCGGAATTGGATTCGAACTTCTGGTCATCACATGCGTGGTTGTTGGAGGCGTTTCCATTTCCGGGGGCCGGGGCAAGCTCCGGGGCGTCTTACTGGCGGTCCTGTTAATGACCATGATCCGACCGGCATTGACGTTCATGGATGTAGGTGAATCCGGTGAAAAATGGACGCGCGCCATTCAGGGACTGTTCATTCTGCTCGCAGTCATTACCGATAGCATGGCACAACGCCGCAGGCAAAGGAGGATTCATGACCATTAGAGAACGCCTCAGAAAATTCCGATGGTGGCACGAACTCGGGCTGGTGATCCTCATCATCAGTCTGCTCGTAGCGGCTGGAACTCTCATGCCCAGATTCCTGGACATCAAGAGCCAGCTTCTCCTTTCACGGCACATCTGGGAGATGGCCATCCTCGCCCTTGGCATGACGCTCATCATCATAACGGGAGGCATCGATCTCAGCGTTGGCGCCGCCATGGGACTTTGCGCCGTGGCATTCGGTATGACCTTTCAATACACCGGCAGTCTCGCTTTGAGCTGCGTCGCGGCCATGCTGACAGGAGGACTCGGCGGCGCCGTCAATGGCGCCCTTATTTCAAAGATCAAAGTTCACCCGTTGATTGTCACCCTTGCCACATATGCGGCTTTCCGGGGGATCGCGGAGGGACTCAGCCAGGGCGTTTCCTATTCCCAGTTCGGGGAGGCCTTTTCCCAAATCGCCCGTGGCAAATGGTTCGGCGTCCCCATCCCGGCTTACCTGTTTCTGGCGCTGGCTGTCGGCTTCGCTGTTTTTCTCAGTAAAACACCAACGGGCCGTTTCCTATATGCCATTGGTCACAATGAAAGGGCCGCCCGATTCTCCGGGATCAAGGTCGACCTGATCAAGTTCTGGCTCTACGCCACCTCCGGCATGCTCGCCGGATTGGCCACCGTGGTTTATATTTCACGTTTCGATACCGCCAAGGCCGACGCCGGCACGGGGTTTGAACTCGACGTTATAACAGCCGTGGTGGTTGGAGGAACCAGCATTTTCGGCGGCAGAGGGAACATCGCCGGCACCGTCCTGGGACTGTTGCTCATTCACGAAACCCGTCTTTTCGTCGGCCGTTACTGGCAAGTGGATGAACTCAAATCCATCATTATTGGAGCATTGCTCATTGCATCGATTTTGTTATACAGGATCCTTTCCCCGAAGAAAGGCCGCGAATGACAACAAATACCCTTATGAAACGGAAACTCCTCATTCTCACCCTCACAGTTTCGGCTATTCTCCTCGGTTGCAGTGGAGACAAGGAATCCAAACCAACTCCCATCCAAGGCGGGGACAATACCGCCAAGACGGTCACGGTGGGCCTATTGCCCAAGATCAAGGGCATCGCATATTTCAGTTCGTGTGCCGAAGGAGCGCGGGAGGCTGCCGCCGAATTGGGAAATATCGAACTCATCTATGACGGACCCACCGATGGTGATCCGAAGAAACAGGCCGAAATGATCGAGAGCTGGACCGTGGACGGCGTGGACGTAATTGCAGTCAGTCCCAATGCCCCCGATGTAGTTGCCAATGCCATGAAGGAAGCGATGGCTGAGGGTGTTCAAGTCATCACCTGGGATGCGGATGCAGCTGCGGATACCCGGAGCTTTTTTGTCAATCAGGCCACCGCACAATCCATTGGAGAGGGCATGGTCAATGCCATGATTGATGATCTCGGCCCCGACACCGAGGGCGATGTCGTGATCATCAGTTCGGATGCCACCAGCGCCAACCAGAATTCCTGGATCGACGTCATGAAACCCGCCATCGAGAACTCCAACCTGAATCTCGCCACGATCAAATTTCCGGGAGAAAACGCCAGCCAGGCGCTGGCCGATTCACAGGATGTGATCAAGAAATACCCCAACCTGATAGGTCTCTTCGGCATCAGCTCCGTCAGTTTTCCGGGGGCGGCGGAAGCCGTTGAACAGACTGGCCATTCCGGGAAAGTCCTCGTCACGGGCCTGTCCACACCGAACGACATGAAGAAATTCGTCCATTCCGGTACGGTCAGATCCGTCGTCCTATGGAACACGGTGGATCTGGGTTACCTGACCATCTACGTGGCCGAAGCCCTGGCCACGGGAAAACTCGAGAAAGGAGCCACCACCTTTACCGCCGGCCGTCTCGGAGAAAAGGAAATCGCCGGTGACAATGTTCTCCTGGGTGACATCCTCGTGTTCACCAAGGACAACATCGACAACTACGATTTCTAGGCTCGATCGCGCATATGATGTCAAAACTGATGGCCTATTTTGATGACTTGACATCTTAAATCTTTTTCTCAGGATGCTCAATAATGAGAACTACGCTTACTATCGAGCCCGACGTGGCTGAGCGGTTGAGGCAGGAAACGGCGAGAGGGCAGAGAACCTTGAAGCAGGTGGTCAATGAAAGCCTGCGAATTGGCCTGGGGCTGAAAAGAAAGCCCTCCAAACGGCCCTACAAAGTGAAAGCTCATAATTCCCCGTATCGTCCGGGCATTGATCGCGCCAAGCTGAATCAATTGGCCGATGAAATAGAAGTCGAGGCCACCCTTTCCAAATCTTGATTCTTGGTGATTATTCCCGACATTAATCTCCTCATTTACGCCCACAACGCCGCCGACCCACAACATGCCCCGGCCAAGGAATGGTGGGAAGGCAGCATCAATGGATCTGTCCCGGTCGGACTACCCTGGATCGTGATGGGTGGCTTCATTCGCTTGATGACCCACCCGCGCGTTCTGGAAAACCCCATGGCGGTTACGGAGGCAACGGATGGTGTACGAAGCTGGCTAGACCAGTCCTCCGTCATTGTCCTCGAACCAGGCAAAAACTTTCCAGTCATTTTCTTCCACTTTCTGGAAGAGCTCGGAACGGGGGGAAATTTGACAACCGACGCTCACATTGCCGCCTTGGCCGTTGAGAAACAAGCGGAAGTGCACAGTTGCGACGCAGACTTTTCTCGATTTGCGGGACTCAGTTGGAAAAACCCAATCGCCTGAAATCGGGTATTGGCATACACGATTATCCTGACTGACCCCGACAGCGGGTTGGAAAACCCGCTCTCCGTTAGCTTCTGTTCCGGCCAAGCCGGATCAGGCAACCGAAGGAAGGGTTGTTTGAAAAATCTCAAACAACATCACTTCCCCTTCCGTGTAATCCGTGGTTCATCGGGGGGGAGGGAATTGGTCAAGATGGAAGGTCTTGATAACCGAAAATATGGGCTTACGGTTTATGGCATGAAAACAACCATCGAATTGCCGGATTCATTGTTAAATGAAGCCAAGCGCGTCGCCCTGGAACGAGATCAAACCCTCAAGGAGGTCATGATCAGCGCCTTGGAGCACGAGGTTAACCGGGTTAAAAGAAAGGAGCTTCTCGATTGGGTTAAAAGCATCCGGAAAGCGTTTGAAGACGCCGGGTGGAAGAACGCAGACCAATACGTGGAGGACCAGAGGAAGGGATGGGGATGAATGTTTTCAGCTTGGAGGAAGCGATTCCTCCACAGGAAAGGTAAGACATACCTTTCCTTATCTATGCTCATCGGTGTAATCCGCGGTTGAACCTTCAAAGAAATTCTGGATTTTGCCACCAGCCATGGCCATGATGACTGGAAACAGAGAAATGCTTTCCCATCGTAACTATTCAGGCACCTTAAACAATCGTCCGCATGGATGTTTTATTGATAACCTGTTACGAAACTGTAGGAGGGGGTTTAGTTAAGCGTGTTTGTAGAGGAATATTGTATGGACACCAGTCGGGGTCATGCCGTGAAAAAGTGATGCCTTTTGGAGAAAAAGGGTCAGGCCTTGAAAACTGTATTCCGTTGTACTCCATACACTTTTGCAAGGCAACTGACCCTGTAAGGTATAACTTTTTACGTCTTGACCCCTTCCTTCCCCGAGGTAGACATATATTCGGAAAATTGCTTAACTAAGCACCATTCCCCCCTCCTACGGTTCTCTCAATCACCATCACATGAAAATTTTCTCGTTTAATCTTATAATTCTTCAGCCTTTAGGCACCCGTTCCCAATTCTCCTCCCCCTCCTCTGTGTCCTTTGTGTCCTCTGTGGTTAATCCTTCCTAATTCATACTTTCCGACGATCCCGGCTATGCAGACCTGAGTAGTTACTTTCCATCCATGAATAGACGGCGGTTTTTGGGCGCATTGCCTTTCCTCCATACCCTCCCCAAAATGGGATGGGCCGGAGATGCGGCATCGCAGCCATCGCATCGGTATTTCCACTTGGCCCGATGCAACGGCAATTGGTCGCTCCAGGCCCCTCGGGTTCTCCATCCCAGCAGCATCTCCTTTTTTGGCCGCCCGGGCCGAAAGATCCTCCATACAGGAAAGGAATTTTCCTTCGTCGACGTGTGGGATTCCGCCTTTCAAACAAAAATTGCGGCATGTGCGCGGGAAGACGCCCGGAGATTCGGGAACCATTCCAATCTGATTGGATGGATATGGACGGATTCGCTGCCCTGGGACCTCGCCGCCTCCCGCCTATCCCTTGAAACGGACTGGGTCAGTTTTATCCGCCAACTTCCCGCCCAAGCGCCTGGGAAACGACAATACGTCGATTTTCTATTGCACCGTTACCAGGGGGATTTCCCTGTCATCAATCGCCTCTACGGGTCCAACTGCAGAAGCCGGGCCGAGCTCTTAAAATATCCCTTTATCAAAGTAGGTTGGCAAAGGCGGACCATCTACCGGGACGATACCAGGTTTTTACAACGGATTGCGGCAGAATATTACCGGCAACTGGCAAACATGTATCGGCGGCACGATCCCAATCACCTCATATTCGGGGATATTTTCGGGTGCCGTCACCATCCGCCTGCGGTACTGGGCCAAGCCGTAAAATTCGTAGACGCCTTGTGCCTGGAGGCAAACAATATGAAGCCCGCATTTCCCGAGGAATGGCCAACCCATACCCGTCCCGGAAAGAGCCCGGATATCCCAATTCTCGAACATCTCTACTATCGCTACCGGAAACCAATCGTCCTTTTCGGTCATCCCGACCAACGGGTATGGGCCATGAGAAAGCCTTACCTGCTCGGATTCAGTAGTAGACCGTCCCCTGTAGATTGCCCCCAACCAACCACCGGGCAGAGGCAATTTGTCGAAGTCAAGTCGGGAAACGGCATCTTGCAGGCGCAACTCACCTTAACTACCTGGCCCGCATGACTCACCACCGGGCAAACGCGAGAGGGGGGAGGGGAGGCGCCCAAGGGCGCCAATTAGGAATTAGGAATGAGGAGAGGGGAGTGGTGGAGTGGTGGAGTGGTGGAATTGGGAGAAATTAACCACGGATGAGCACGGATGAGGGGCTGACGCCCTCCTCTCTCTGCCCTCTGAACTCTGAACTCTGAACTCTTTTCCCCGCACGCTGGCCAGCGAGGCGTTCAGTCGAGGTCATATACTTCGACCAGCGCAACCCCGGTCGTTCCATTCTTTCCTGAAACAATTGCGGTATAGTTGCCGGGGTCGAGCGTGAGAATGGCGGCCGGACTCGCGCTTCCGGCCGTCAGGGGTGGATTGCCTCCCCATGCGTCGGTTACCTCTTGTCCCTGGCTGTCCTCCCAGTTGTCGTTTTCCATCAATACCATGCCATCAGGGGTAGTTACCTTGAGCACCGGATCGGCCAGCGCATTGGCAATGCCCGCATTTGCCAGTTCCGGGCCTTGTGCTTGGACCAGTACCATCTTGGGGCCATCCCTGATAATAAAACCGCCAATCATGACCTCATCGCCCGTTCCCACCACTGCGCGGGTCGAGATATTGACGAGGTCGCCCGGGACGTCAGCCGAATCGAGGTCATACACCTCGACCAGCGCAACCCCGGTCGTTCCATTCTTTCCTGAAACAATTGCGGTATAGTTGCCGGGGTCGAGCGTGAGAATGGCGGCCGGACTCGCGCTTCCGGCCGTCAGGGGTGGATTGCCTCCCCATGCGTCGGTCACCTCTTGTCCCTGGCTGTCCTCCCAGTCGTCGTTCATCATCAATTCCATACCATCAGATTGTCTGGTTACCGTGAGCACCGGATCGGCCAGGGCATTGGCAATACCCGCATTTGCCAATTCAGGACCTTGGGCTTGGATGAGCACCCTTTTGGGGCCATTCCTGATGATAAAACCGCCAATCATGACCTCATCGCCTATTCCTACTACTGCGCGCGTAGAGATATTGACGAGGTCGCCCGAGACGGCCTCCCGCGTGATGGTCACGGTGTAGTCCTTAGTCGTCCCGTCCTCGGTCCTCACCTGCACCGTGATGGTGTTGGCGCCCACTTCGAGCGCGATGGCGTCGCTGGCCGAGCCGCTCGTAACCGCTGTTCCATTCACGGTCACCGTCGCGTCTTCCTGGCTGACCGTCGGGGTCAGTTGCACGTGGGTAGTGGCGTGCGGCACCGTCGCGGTGTAACTCGTGGTGGCTGCCGAGAAGGTCCCGATGTCCAGATCGCTGTAGGTCCCATCCTCGCTCTGCGCCGCGCTCACGGTCAGGGCGCTCAGGGAGGCGTCGGAGGACTTGGTGTCCACCGTGAAGGTGGCGCTGGCCGTCGTGCCCTGGTTGCCGTTGGCGTCGTAGTAGCCGTTGGAGATCCCCACGTAGATGACGCCCTCGGGGAGGTTGGAGGTGGGGTCGATGGTGATGACGGTCTTGGCGGCGTTGATGGTCGCGTCGAAGCCGATGTCCGTGCCGCTGCTGCCGGTCTGCTTCAGGACCAGGATGCTGTCGATGGTGCTGTCGGTGAAGTCGATGCCGCTGCTGTCCGCCTTGATCGCCTCGTCGAAGGTCAGCGTGATGTTCGTCGACGCGTCGGTCACCGTGGCGCCGTTGGCCGGGTCGAAGGTCGGCGCCGCCACGCCCGTGGCGTCCACCGTGAAGGTGGCGTTGGCCGTCGTGCCCTGGTTGCCGTTCGCATCGTAGTACCCGTTGGTCACCGCCACGTAGACGTCGCCGTTGGCGAGGTTCGAGGAGGGGTTGACCGTGATGACGGTCTTGGCGGCGTTGATGCTGGCCGCGTAGGGGATGTCCGCGCCGCCGGCGCTGGTCGTCTTCAGCGTCAGGATCGACGCCAGATGCGCGTGGCTCGTGAAGTCCGAGCCGCCGCTGGTCCGCTCGATCGCCTCGTCGAAGGTCAGCGTGATGTTGGTCCCCGCGTTCGTCACCGTGGCGCCGTTGGCCGGGTCGAAGGTGGGCTGCGCCGGTCCCGTGGTGTCCACCGTGAAGGTGGCGCTGGCCGTCGTGCCCTGGTTGCCGTTGGCGTCGTAGTAGCCGTTGGAGATCCCCACGTAGATGACGTCCTCGGGCAGGTCGGAGGTGGGGTTGATGGTGATGATCGTATTGGCGCTGTTGATGGTCGCGTCGAAGCCGATGTCCGAGCCGCTGCTGTTGTCTCTCGTCAGCGTCAGGATGCTGTCGATGGCGCTGTCGGTGAAGTCGATGCTGCTGGCCGCCTTGATCGCCTCGTCGAAGGTCAGCGTGATGTTGGTGCCCGCGTCCGTCGTGGTTTCGTTGTTGGCCGGATCGAAGGTGGGCGCCGCCACCCCCATCGAGTCCACCGTGAAGGTGGCGCTGGCCGTCGTGCCCTGGTTGCCCGCCGCGTCGTAGTAGCCGTTGGAGATCCCCACGTAGACGACGCCCTCGGGCAGGTCGGAGGTGGGGTTGATGGTGATGATCGTATTGGCGCTGTTGATGGTCGCCGCGTAGGGGATGTCCGCGCCGCTGGAGTTGGTCTGGCTCAGCGTCAGGATGCTGGACAGGTCCGCGTTGGCGAAGTCTGAGTTGGAACTGTCCTTCTTGATTGCCTCAGCAAAAGTGAGCGTGATGTTCCTGCCCGCGTTCGTCACCGTGGCGTTGTCGAGCGGATCGAAGGTGGGCTGCGCCGGTTCCGTGGTGTCCACCGTGAACGTCGCGCTGGCCATGGCGCCCTGGTTGCCGTTGGCGTCGTAGTAGGCGTCGGAGATTCCCACGTAGATGACGCCCTCGGCGAGGTCGGAGGTGGGGTTGATGGTGATGATCGTGGCGGTGTTGATGGTTGCCGCGTAGGGGATGGGCGTGCCGCTGGAGTTGGTCTGGCTCAGCGTCAGGATCGCAGACAGGTCCGCGTTGGCGAAGTCTGAGTTGGAGCTGTCCTTCTTGATGGCCTCGGCGAAGGTCAGCGTGATGTTGGCGCCCGCGTCCGTCGTGGTTTCGTTGTTGGCCGGAGCGAACGTGGGCGCCGCCACGCCCGTCACGTCCACCGTGAAGGTGGCGCTGGCCATGGCGCCCGCGTTACCGTGCTCGTCGTAGTAGCCGTTGCTGACCGCCACGTAGATGACGCCGTCGGCGAGGTTCGACGACGGATCGATCGTGATGACCTTCTTGTCGTTGTCGATGCTGGCCGTGTAGAGGATGGGCGTGCCGCTGGAGTTGGTCTGGCTCAGCGTCAGGATCGCAGACAGGTCCGCGTTGGCGAATTCTGAGTTGGAGCTGTCCTTCTTGATGGCCTCAGCGAAAGTGAGCGTGATGTTGGTGTCGGCGTTCGTCGTCGTGGCGTTGTCGAGCGGCTCGAAGGTGGGCTGCGCCGGCCCCGTGGCATCAACCGTGAAGGTGGCGCTGTCCGTCGTGCCCTGGTTGCCGTTGGCGTCGTAGTAGGCGTTGGAGATCCCCACGTAGATGACGCCGTCGGTGAGGTTCGACGACGGATCGATGGTGATGACGGTCTTGGCGCTGTCGATGGTCGCGTCGAAGGGGATGTCCGTGCCGCCGGCGCTGGTCGTCTTCAGCGTGAGGATGCTGTCGATGGTGGTGTCGGTGAAGTCCGTCCCCGAGCTTTCCGCCTTGATCGCCTCGGCGAAGGTCAGCGTGATGTTCGTGCCCGCGTTCGTCGTCGTGGCGTTGTCGAGCGGCTCGAAGGTGGGCTGCGCCGGTCCCGTGGTGTCCACCGTGAAGGTCACGTTGGCCGTCGTGCCCTGGTTGCCGTTGGCGTCGTAGTAGGCGTTGGAGACCGCCACGTAGACGTCGCCCTCGACGAGGTTCGACGACGGATCGATCGTGATGACCTTCTTGTCGTTGTCGATGGTCGCGTCGAAGGGGATGTCCGTGCCGCCGGCGCTGGTCGTCTTCAGCGTGAGGATGCTGTCGATGGTGATGTCGGTGAAGTTGGTGTTGGAGTTGTCCTCCTTGATCGCCTCAGCGAAAGTGAGCGTGATGTTCGTGCCCGCGTTCGTCGTCGTGGCGTTGTCGAGCGGCTCGAAGGTGGGCTGCGCCGGTCCCGTGGCATCAACCGTGAACGTCGCGCTGGCCGTCGTGCCCTGGTTGCCGTTGGCGTCGTAGTGGGCGTCGGAGATCCCCACGTAGACGTCGCCGTCGGGGAGGTTGCCTTTCGGGTTGATGGTGATGATCGTCTTGGCGCTGTTGATGGTCGCTTCGTAGGGGATGGGCGTGCCGCTGGCGTTCGTCGTCTTCAGCGTCAGGATGCTGTTGATACGAAAAAAGGGACCGCTGATCGGCCGCCGACTGGTGCTGTCGCTGAAGTCCCTCCCCGAGCTGTTCGCCTTGATCGCCTCGCCGAAAGTCAGCGTGATGTTCGTCGACGCGTCGGTCTCCGTGGCGCCATCGGCCGGGGTGAACGTCGGCGCCGCCGGTCCCGTCGTGTCCGTCACCGTCACCGCCACCGAAGCGATGCTCAGCCCGGCCGGGTACTTGGGGTCGTCGCTCGTGGCCGCGTGCGTGACGGTGGCATTGCCCGCCGCGACGCCCGTCACCGTGATCTTCTTCGGCATTTTCCAGTTCTGCGGCGTGAACGTCACCCCCGCCGTGGGGGCGACCGTCGCCTTGTCCTCGGCGCCGCTCACCGGCGTCACCGTCACGTCCATCGTCGGCTTGGTGTCCAGCGCCACCGTGTAGGTCGCCGTTTCGTTCTCCGCCACTGACAGCGAGTTCTCGCTCACCCTCACGCCCGCGGTGTCGTTGTCCGTGATCGTCAGGGTCGCGTCCGTGACCGTGAGGCCCGACACGGTGGCGGTGAGCACCAGGGTCTCGTTGTCCTCGTCGATGTCGTCGTCCACGATGGTCACGTCGCCCGTCGCCGAGCTCTTGCCCTCTTCGATGGTGAACGCGTTCGGCAGGGTGTAGTCGTCCGTCACCGTGGCGGTGGAGGTCCCGCCGGCCGAGAGCGTCACCGCCACCCCGCCCGTGTCCGCGGGCTGGTCCAGCGTCGCCGTCACCGTCACCGTGCCGGCGTCCTCCGCCGCGGTGTTGTTCGTCGCGTCCGTGGTCAGCGTCAGGGTCGAGGGCGGTACCGTGGTGTCCACCGTGAAGGTGGCGCTGTCCATGGTGCCCGGGTTGCCCGCCGCGTCGTAGTAGGCGTTGGAGACCGCCACGTAGACGTCGCCGTCGGGGAGGTTCGAGGAGGGGTTGACCGTGATAACGGTCTTGGCGCTGTTGATGGTCGCCGCGTAGGGGATGTCCGTGCCGCTGACGCTGGCCGTCTTCAGCGTCAGGATCAACGCCAGATCGGCGTGGCCCGAGAATTCATCGTTCTGGTTGTCCTTCTTGATCGCCTCGCCGAAAGTCAGCGTGATGTTCGTCGCCGCGTCCGTCACCGTGACGCCATCGGCCGGGGCGAACGTCGGCGCCGCCGGTCCCGTCGTGTCCGCCGCCGTCACCGTCACCGCCACCGAAGCGATGCTCAGCCCGGCCGGGTACTTGGGGTCGTCGCTCGTGGCCGCGTGCGTGACGGTGGCATTGCCCGCCGCGACGCCCGTCACCGTGATCTCCTTCGCCATGTTCCAGTTCTGCGGCGTGAACGTCACCCCCGCCGTGGGGGCGACCGTCGCCTTGTCCTCGGCGCCGCTCGCCGGCGTCACCGTCACGTCGTGCGTCGGCTTGGTGTCCAACACCACCGTGTAGGTCGCCGTTTCGTTCTCCGCCACTGACAGCGAGTTCTCGCTCACCCTCACGCCCGCGGTGTCGTTGTCCGTGATCGTCAGGGTCGCGTCCGTGACCGTGAGGCCCGACACGGTGGCGGTGAGCACCAGGGTCTCGTTGTCCTCGTCGATGTCGTCGTCCACGATGGTCACGTCGCCCGTCGCCGAGCTCTTGCCCTCTTCGATGGTGAACGCGTTCGGCAGGGTGTAGTCGTCCGTCACCGTGGCGGTGGAGGTCCCGCCGGCCGAGAGCGTCACCGCCACCCCGCCCGTGTCCGCGGGCTGGTCCAGCGTCGCCGTCACCGTCACCGTGTCGGCGTCCTCCGCCGCGGTGTTGTTCGTCGCGTCCGTGGTCAGCGTCAGGGTCGAGGGCGGCGGCGGGGTCGTGTCGGTGATCGTCACCGTGGCGGTGTCCGTGCCGTCGGAAGCCACTTCCCAGCCGGTCACGCCGCTCGCGGGCGCGATGCTCACCGTGAACGTCTCGTTCGGGTCCACCAGCGCGTCGGATGCGATCGGCACGGTGAGCGTCGCCTCCGTCTTGCCGTCGGTCACCGTCACCGTGGACGGCGTGGCGCCGGTGTCGTCGCCCGTCGCGGCGCTGCCCGAGTAGTCGTAGCTCACGTCGAACGCGATGCCCGAGGACGGCGCCGGTTCGCCCAGGGTCACGGTCAACGCGGCGTTCGCGCCCTCGTTGGCGGTCACGGCGCTGGTTATCTTGTAGGTCTTGGTGGAGGGCGGCTGATCGTTCAGCGTACCGCTCAACGTACCACTCTGCGCACTGCTGCCCAACATGTAGTTGCCCGCCTTGAAACCGCCGTTGTCCACCAGTGAATAGGTCACACTCAGGGAGTGGGTGCCGGCGTCAGCCGACGGAAATTCCCCGCTTACCGCCAGCCCGCCGCCACGAAAGTCGGATACTTCCGAATCCACCACTCCGGTGCCGTCGGCGGCACTGGTGTCAAACTCAGCAGTTTTGGAGCCGTCGGCAGTGCGGGAGATGACCGTGACCCCGGAGATCTCGCTGATCGTCTTCTTCGTGATGTTGCCCGTCGCACCGATGGTACCGGGCAGACTGTAGTTGTCCGGCTTGCTCGCATTGTCCGCGCCCGTCAACTCGAACACCGGGCTCGTGATCGAAAGACCGTTGGCAACGTCGGCCGAGGCATAGGTGCCGCTCACCACCGTCAGGGTCAGGCTCTGGCCGCCGACTGCGGCGGTCACCGTCAACTCCTTCTTCGCGATGTTGCCGGCGATCGTTCCGAGCGTCACGGTGTAGTTTCCGACATCGGTGCCTGCGACCATGGACCCGGTGACCGTCCGCGAACCCGCGTCAGCCGAGTCGTAACTGCCACCGCCAACCGTGACCGTGTCGCTGCCGATCAATTCCGGGGCGAAACTCCCGCCGAGATCGGACGGCGCCGCCGCACTCCCGTCGTACACCTTGTTGGCCGCCGTCGAGCTGTAGGTCGTCGCCAGCGGCGTGATGTTGCCCGTCGCACCGATGGTACCGGGCAGACTGTAGTTGTCCGGCTTGCTCGCATTGTCCGCGCCCGTCAACTCGAACACCGGGCTCGTGATCGAAAGACCGTTGGCAACGTCGGCCGAGGCATAGGTGCCGCTCATCACCGTCAGGGTCAGGCTCTGAGCGCCGACTTCGCCGCTCACCACGCCGCCGCTGGCAATCGCGGCACCGGCCGCAGCCGTACTGCCATCGTAAACCTTGGTCAGCACCGCGGCGGTCACCGTCAACTCCTTCTTCGCGATGTTGCCGGCGATCGTTCCGAGCGTCACGGTGTAGTTTCCGACATCGGTGCCTGCGACCATGGACCCGGTGACCGTCCGCGAACCCGCGTCAGCCGAGTCGTAACTGCCACCGCCAACCGTGACCGTGTCGCTGCCGATCAATTCCGGGGCGAAACTCCCGCCGAGATCGGACGGCGCCGCCGCACTCCCGTCGTACACCTTGTTGGCCGCCGTCGAGCTGTAGGTCGTCGCCAGCGGCGTGATGTTGCCCGTCGCACCGATGGTACCGGGCAGGCTGTAGTTGTCCGGCTTGCTCGCATTGTCCGCGCCCGTCAACCCGAACACCGGGCTCGTGATCGAAAGACCGTTGGCAACGTCGGCCGAGGCATAGGTGCCGCTCACCACCGTCAGGGTCAGGCTCTGAGCGCCGACTGCGCCGCTCACCACGCCGCCGCTGGCAATCGCGGCGCCGGCCGCAGCCGTACTGCCATCGTAAACCTTGGTCAGCACCGCGGCGGTCACCGTCACCGGCTTCTTGGTGATGTTGCCCGTCGCGCCGATCGAACCCGGCAGACTGTAGTTGCCCGGCTTGCTCGCATTGTTGGCGCCCGCCAGCCCGAACACCGGGCTCGTGATCGCAAGACCGTCGGCAACATCGGCCGAGGCATAGGCGCCGCTCACCACCGTCAGGGTCAGGCTCTGGCCGCCGACTGCGCCGCTCACCACGCCGCCGCTGGCAATCGTGGCGCCGGCCGCAGCCGTACTGCCATCGTAAACCTTGGTCAGCACCGCGGCGGTCACCATCACCGGCTTCTTGGTGATGCTGTACTTCACACCCGCAGCCAGAACAAAATCGTACTTGGTATCAATGCCGGCCGCGTAGGACGGAGCGGTGTTCAGAACAAAGGCATACTCCCCGACATCGTCGCCGGGTGCACGCGACAGCGGATTGCTGGTGAAAAACGTCGTGCCGGCGCTGTCGCCGGACGCAAAACTGCCGGACACCGTATATTCGAACGCTGACGGCTCGGCCTCGCCATATACCCGCGTCACCGTCGTCGGCGTGATCGTCAGAGCGGTCGAGTCATCGTCGGTGATCGTCAGCGTCTGGTCGGCCGGTTTCGCCACCCCGCTGCTGCCGCTAACCGTCCCGGAGACCGTTACCTCCTTGTCCGGCGCATCCACATCATTGTCCACCGCGGCGATCGTCACCGTGCTCGTCCCGCCGTTCTCGGAAATCGAGGCCGAACTCAGCTCCAGGCGCACCGTCGGCAGGTCATCGTCATCGGTGATGGTCAGCGTCTTGTTGGACGGGTTCGACACCCCGCCGCCGCTCGCCGTCCCGGAGACCGTTACCTCTTTGTCCGGCGCATCCACCATATTGTCCACCGCGGTGATCGTCACCGTCACTTCCTCGCTTGAGGCGGCGCTCAGCGTCGCCGTCACCGTGCTCGTCCCGCCTTTTTCGGAAATCGAATCCGAACTCAGTTCCAGGGTCACCTTCGGCGTCACCATCACCGCCGCCCGCGTCACCGTCACGGTGTAGGTCTTCTTGTCGCCGGCGCCGCTCTCGGGGGTGACCTCGACATAGATGATGTTCGCGCCCACCGAGAGCGCGATGGCTGCGCTCGACTCGGTGCTCGCCACCGTCGCAAGCGCCGTCCCCCGCTTGCCCAACTGCACTGTCGCCTTGCCGGTGTCCTCCACCGTCGGCGTCAGCTTCACGTGCGTCACCGTGTTCGCCACCGAGACCGTGTAGCTCGTCGTGCCCTTGGCGAAGGTGCCGAAGTCGAGCGACGTGAACATGCCGTCCGCCGCCGTGCTGCTCGACGCCGCCAAGGCGCTCAGGTTCGCGTTCGAGGACTGGGTGGCGGGTTGGGCCTTGGGGGTGACGGTAGCGCTGGACGTCCAGTCGCTCGTTTCGGTGGATAGGGCCGCCCGAATTTGAACCTCGTATTCCGTGCCCGCCGTCAGGTAGTTACAGAAATTAAACTGCATTCTTAGCTCGTCATTACAGAAAGGGGGCGGAATGGTGCGGCTGACAGTACTACCACCGGTAACGGTAAGGCCGTGAATAGTCGGCAACCAGCCGCCTTGCGGCGACTTCACTCGCCAGCGAATCCTATAGGCGTCTGCGCCGGCTGATGCATCCCATGTGGCCGTGAAGCTCCTGGAGCCCGCGGTCACCTGCAGATTTGTCGGCGTGTCCGGGGCCGCCGCCTCCGCCGGCGCGGCGGCGAACAGCAGGAGAAGAGAGAAGAGCGCGCCGAGCAGCAGCGCAAGGGCAGACTTCATGCCCCTGGTCCGCTGGTCCGCTGGTCCGCTGGTCCGCTGGTCCGCTGGTCCGCTGTGAAAAATATGCAAATCATAAAGGGTCTTTGTCAAGGTTAATATTGCTTCCCGTCAGTTCGTCCGGATTTGAGCTTTGCTTAATTTCAAGTAAAGTTTTCTCAATTATTTCCCGCTGTTTTTTTCCACTCATTGGGGCATGCAAGCACTTGCATCTTGTTACATTGTGTCTGCCCTGATTCGTCGACCAAAAATGTTACTAAATCCGCAAAAATTTAATATTAATCGATTAACCTAATTTGCTAAATCGATTAACTTGTTTTTTGCAGTTTTGGATGCAAAATAGGGGAGGCGCGCTAATTAGGAATTGGGAGAGGGGAGTGGTGGAGTGGTGGAGTGGTGGGGAGCAAACGCGGATGGCGCTTGGTCAAGCCATTTTCCGATTGTATGACTATTTTGGAAAAAGCCGGGGTCAAGACGTGGAAAAGGGATGCCTTATGCAAAAAGGGTCAGGTATTTAAAGCCGTATTCCGTTGTACTTCATACACTTTTACAAGGCAACTGACCCTGTAAGGCATCCCTTTTCCACAGCACGACCCCGGCTGGCGCCATGCCTTATGCCCTCAATAACTCCGCTTAACCAAGCGCCATTCGCGTTTGACCCTTATTGCATGCACCTGCGAACTTCAAAGAACCATGGAAATTTATTTCTTGATGCGAACTGAAAAACACATGACCGGCAAAATGGCTTAATATGGGCCATCCCAGCCGAATCACGATGGTAATGAGAAAGGGATAATTCTATTTTCCAGATTTGACCCCTTTAGTCCCCCCTCCCGCTGTTTTTTCCGTCCATTGCGACATGCAAGCATTCGCATATGGGCACAATATATCTACCCTGATTCGTCGACCCAAAAAATGTTATTAAATTCGTAAAAATATAACATTAATCGATTAACTGGAATGGATTAATCGATTAACTTAGATTGAAGAGGGAGAAATTAACCACGGATGAGCACGGATGAGCACGGATGAGGGGCTGACGCCCACCCCCCACCGGCGCGACTGCGGGCTGGCGCCCTTGTCTTGCCGACTCCCCCTCAAGGGTGGAGTGATGGAGGCGCGCCGGGGCGCGCCAACTAGGAATTAGGAATTGAATAGAGTTTCTGAGATTCTGAGCTACCGAGATGCTGAGAGGGAAAAGTGTGTTTTTGTGCTTTTTGCGTTCTTTTGTGGCTATTTGTCCCATTTCCTGTTTCTTCTTCTCTTTGCGTCCTTGGCGAGCTTTGCGAGAGTCTATTCCTGGATGCTGGTCGCGGAGGGGACGCGGTCAAACATCTGGCTTTTACGCCAACGGCGTTAAACTCCGGAGCCCAGCGTCGCACTGCGCACGCTGGGGCACCGATCGGCTCTATGATTGAACCGCAACGGGTTTCCACAAATCATATCCAATATGCCTTGGGATTGATACATTGTGGAACCCCGTTGGGGTTCGAAATGTGTTGTCCAATTCAACCCAGTGTGCGCTACGCGACACTGGGCTTTGGAGTGGAACTGCTGTGCAGTTCATTGTAGTCGCGGTCCCACGAGACAGCCTCACCGCAATCGCAGACATCCTGCCTGTGCGTCACCGCACGCAGACAGGGGGAATGTCCGCCCTCCTCTCTCTGAACTCTGAACTCTGCACACTGAACTCTTCTCCCTCCATCATCTGGCTTTTACGCCAACGGCGTTAAACTCCGGAGCCCAGCGTCGCGCTGCGCACGCTGGGGTACCGATCGGCTCTATGATTGAACCGCAACGGGTTTCCACAAATCATATCCAATATGCCTTGGGATTGATTCGATATTTCATGGTTAATTTGCTTTACTAAGCGCCATTCGGGTCAACCCTGTAAAGCAAACTGTCCGGTGAACCAAACCTATAAACTCTATCGTTTAAAAAAGGGAATTTTCCTGGACCGCGGCACGGACTCCGGGTTCATCGATGGGGAATGGGACGATTTGTTCAAGCAGAGGAACCTGCGCAAATTTCTGGGCGAAGCCACTCTGGCCCCGGGCCAAGCCGACCTGGCCCGGCCCCTGGCGCCGATCCGGAGCCAGGAAGTCTGGGCTTGCGGCGTAACCTACTACTCCAGCCGGCTGGCCCGGATGGAGGAATCCCGGGATGCGGGAGGAGGCGACTTTTATTCGCGCGTCTATGTAGCGGACCGTCCGGAAATCTTTTTCAAGGCAACTCCCGGACGGGTTTCCGGTCCGGGACAACCGTTGCGCATCCGCCGGGACTCGTCCTGGGACGTGCCGGAACCTGAACTCACCCTGGCCATCTCGACCCATGGGAGTATCATCGGTTACACCATCGGCAACGACATGAGTTCGCGCAGTATCGAAGGCGAAAACCCCCTCTATCTTCCCCAGGCAAAAACCTATGAGCAATGCGCCGGCCTCGGACCCTGCCTCCTCATTTCCCCCACACCGCTTCCTCCCGAGACGGAAATGCGTTTGGAGGTCATGAGGAACGGAAAGTCCTCCTTTACCGGGAGTTGCAAATTGAGCGACATGAAGCGCAGCCAGGAAGAATTGGTCGGCTACCTGACCCGTGAACTGGAGTTCCCCAATGGCGCTTTCCTCATGACCGGAACCGGTATCGTGCCGGGTAAGGACTTTACCCTGGAATCGGGAGATAAGGTCAGCATAACCATGGAGCCCATCGGCACCCTGACCAATCCGGTGGTTCGATAAGGCCTTATCTTTCAGGACACCTGGAAAATTTGTCATTATGGACGAGATTCAGCGTGCGCTGGAAGTTAGGATTGCTACAACCTGCATAGGTGACATTTTGGAGATATGAGCACAAAAGAATTAGCTTTGGAGACGATTCGGAAGCTTCCCGATACTGTTTCCTGGGAAGAGATTGAAGAGCGAATTCAGTTTCTCGCTGCAATCGAGCATGGTCGTCAAGAGGTAAGGAAGGGCAAAGTAATTCCCCATCAGGAGGTTAAAGAAAACCTGAAGGAATGGATTACCAAGTAGTTTGGACCGAATCTGCCCAGGACGACCTGAAGCAAGTGGTAAGTTTCATAGCTGCAAACGATCCGGTTGCTGCCCAGCGTTTTGGCCTCGGTCTTGTAGATCATGTTGAGCAGGCTTCCCAGCAGCCCTGGAGCGGAAGAAAAGTTCAAGAAGCCAATATCGAAGCGCTTAGAGAACTTATCTATTCCCCTTATAGAATCATTTATGAAATCGTAGATGAAGAAAAAGCACTCTATGTTATCCGGGTCTGGCATGCGGCCCGAGGAGAGCCGGAAATCGACTAGCTTTTGTCAGTCCCTGGCTCCGTAAAGCTCGAGTGAATGCGCGTCAATCATCCCTTTTTCCGGTATCTCTGTAGCAGCGAGCCGCAGGATGGGTATTCTACTGGTTTCGAATTTGATGGGTCTGTTCGAATAGTGTCGCCACGGCCGGTTTAGTTACCTTGCCCATCGCATTGCGAGGCAGTTTATCCACTACCTTCAAGCGCTGGGGAATTTTATAGGCGCTCAGATGGTCACGGCACCAATCACGCAGGGATTCAAGGGTCAGCCTACGAAATTTCTCCAGTACCACCGCCGCTACCACAGCCTCTCCCCAGATCTCATCTGCTACACCTACCACCGCACACTCCCGGATTTTGGGATGATCCAATAGCGCTGCCTCGATTTCCAGGGCCGAAAGCTTGTAACCGCCGCTCTTGATGATGTCGATGGACAGTCGACCCATGATCCGATAGTAACCGGTCTCGATGACGGCCATGTCACCGGTGCGGAACCATCCTTCATCGAAGGACCCCTTCGACGTCTCCGTCAGGTTCCAGTACTCGGAAAAAACGCATGGCCCACGGACCTGAATTTCCCCGGGAACGCCCTCCTCATCGACAATAGCGCCACTCTCCGCCTTGAGGCGCACCTGCATGCCTGGCAGGGGTCGCCCGACGGCTCCCGGACGCCGCTCGCCATCGTAGGGATTGGAAAGCGCCATGCCGATTTCTGTCATGCCGTAGCGTTCCAAAAGTTTCTGCCCGGTCAAAGCGGTCCACTCCTCGTGCACGCTGGCAGGGAGCGCAGCCGAACCCGAAATCATCAAACGCATTCTACCAAAGCCAGCAATGACGGAGTTGCGCTTTGATTCAGGTATCTGCCCAATAGCCTGGATCAGTTTAACGTAAATCGTGGGGACCGCCATGAACACGGTGTAAGCGTCGGCAGATACACGCGCCAGCAACTGCTCCACATCAAAACGAGCAAATGGCTCAATGAGCGCGCCGCTCCAGAGGGCGCAAGACATCACGTTGATAATTCCGTGAATATGATGTAGTGGCAGAAACAGCGGGATACAATCATCGGCACGCCATTTCCACGCTTCCACAAGCGTCAGGATTTGGGCGCTGATGTTGTCATGAGTAGTCACGACTCCTTTCGGGCTGCTAGTGGTGCCACTCGTGTAAAGAATCATGCCACGACGTGACGTTTGCACTTCAGGCAATAGCCCAGGCTCCACCAGATCGATGGCCTCGAGTATTACCAGGCGACGGCCAAGTTTATCGGCTAGGGCTTTTACTTTTTCCGCATAGGCCGTGGTGGAAATTACTACGTCGGCCAGACTGTCTTCAATCGTGTATTCCAGCTCCGCTACGGTTGCGGAAAGACAAAGCGGCACCACTACCCCACCCGCACGCCAAATTCCCCACTGCACGGATACATAAGCTTCTCCCGCCGGCGCTAAAAAAGCCACACGCATCTCATTCAAATCGGACGCGCCATCGAGAAGGTTTGAGGCGACCTTGGCGGACTTGGTCAACAAATCTTCATAACGTGTTTCGTAGCCGCCGCTTCGAAGAGCAACCCTGGCGTCGTGGGAACGGGCCTTTTGGATAATCGGTAATTCTTTCATGGATTTCTTAGGACACAAGGGCACGGATAATGATGAAAATGACGGAGGGTCCCAACAAACAGCCAACTCCGGTATAAAAGGTGGCTGTCATCGCACCGTAGGGGACCAGCTTTGGGTCAGTTGCCGCCAACCCAGCGGCCACGCCGCTGGTGGTCCCCATCAAACCTCCGAAAATCAGGGCTGAACGCGGGTTGTCCAAGCCGATGAGAGGGGCCACGACAGGAGTGACGATCATCACCATAATGGATTTGACCAGCCCGGCGGCAACGCTGAGCGCCATCACTTCATAACTGGCCCCGATTGCTCCTCCGGTAACCGGACCGACAATATAGGTTGCCGCACCGGCGCCAATGGTAGTCATACTGACCGCATCGCGATGCCTACACCACCCACATTGGCATCCACTCCAACAACGAGACCAAGCAACTGTCCCAGTATCAGACCTGTTACGAGGCAGGCTGAGAGTATGGCAGTTCCATAAAATACCATTGTAAATCATCCCCCTTTGTTAAGTGAAACGCTCTGTTTATCTTGAAATTGTTGAACACACTCAGCGGTTGCTACTCGGACTCGAGAATCCTCGCGACTTCTTTTAAGAGTAACGGAAAGGCTGCCTTGCTGATGCCATGACCGTAACCGCCGATTTCGAGGATGCGGGTATCCTTGTGCCCGGCCACTCTCATCATGCGCATCAAGTAGGCATTCTCCTCATAGCGTCCGAGCAATTCGAGGTCGCGGTCTCCGGTGATGAGCAACAAGGGAGGCGCATCGGCTCTCACGTGGTAGAGCGGAGCGAGTTCGTCGATAATCGGTTGCGTTCCCGGTATACCCCGTTCGTCTCTCACCGTAAAATGCGTAATGGCATGACCGGTTAAAGGAATGAGACCGGCGATGTCATTGGCATCGATGCCATGGACCGCCAACAAGCTTTTGTCCAACCCCACCATGCTGGTGATGTATCCACCGGCGGAGGTACCGGAAACGAAGATCTTGGAAGCATCGCCACCGAAGCTTTCGATGTTCTTGAATACCCAGGCCACAGCGGCGGCAGCATCCTCGATGTAAACCGGAGCCTGCACCTTGGGATGAAGGCGGTAGTTGGGAGCCACAATACCGTGGCCCTTCCCTTTTAGTTCTTCGGGTATTTTCTTATTACCTCCCCTCAATCCTCCACCATGAAACAAGAGGATGGTCGCATAACCTTTAACATTCTCGGGATAATAAATATCGAGCACGCAGCGCTCCTTGGCGTACTCGTCATTCAGACTGGGACGATACGGAACGTCCTCCTTTGTGGCATAACTGATTTCCACGGCGTATAGCTGAGGGGTAAAGACCCCCAGAAAAACCGCAAGAACGAGGGTTTTCCAACTGATTTGCATAATGATATCCTCTCCAGGACGGTTAGCTCGATGCGTCACTGCCGCTTTTCTGTCAGTCCCGAATGGCGCTTGGTTAAGCGGCTTAAGGAAAGACGTTGAGGCCGTTTACATTCGAAGGGTCCAAATATGATGACTTTTTCCGGATCGACCGGTTAATCGACTGTGGGAGCAAATCCAAAAAATCGAACCGCGTTCCCATAGCAGATATTGCGCACCATGGGTCCAACCAGGGAGAGATCGTCGGGAATTTCCCCCTTTTCCATGTCGTTCCCAAATAGATTGCAAAGAATCCTGCGAAAGTATTCGTGCCGCGGATAGGACAGAAAGGAACGGGAGTCGGTCAACATGCCCACGAAGTGGGCGATCAAACCCATATTGGAAAGGGCGTTCATCTGGTCGATCATACCTTCCTTTTGATCGAGGTGCCACCAACCCGAGCCCAGTTGAATTTTGCCGGCCACTGAACCATCCATGAAATTTCCCAACATGGAGGCCATGGAATAGTAATGGGTATTGTTGTTATTGTAGATCACAGCCTTGGGCAATTGACCCGTCTGATCCAGGCTGTCGAAAAACCGACTCATGGCGTAGCTCTGCGGATAGTCGCCCATGGAATCAAATCCGGTGTCCGGACCAACTTCCAAGAGCTTGCGGGTATTGTTGTTGCGCATGGCGCCGATGTGAAACTGCATGGCCCAATCCTTCTCCGCATTCCAGCGGCCCACTTCCCGCATGAGGTAAAAGGCATATTGTTCCTTTTCCTCCGCCGAGGCGGATTGTCCGTTGCGTGTCCGCCTGAATATTGCCGAAACCGCCTCCCTGGTTGTTTCGGCATAATAGCACCGTTCCAGCCCATGGTCGGATAGTCGTCCACCCAATTGGTGGAAAAAGTCGTGGCGCGATTTCAACGCGCTGAGAAAATCATCCAGGTTATCGATGCGGACCCCCGCGACATCCCCCAAGGCGTCAACCCATAAGTTGAATCCCTCCGGGTGATCCACATGGAGGCCCGGGTCGGGACGAAAGGTCGGAACCACCCGCGTTTCCAGCCCGCTTCGGGCAATGGTCCGGTGATGTTCCAGGGAGTCGGTCGGATCGTCCGTGGTGCCGACCACCATTACTTTGAAATGGCGCAGGATGCCATGAGCCCTCAACCCCTCCGATTTCAACTTGGCGTTGGCCTCCTGCCAGATTTCAGGGGCGGTGTCCTCATTGATCAGGAGGTCTATCCCGAAATACCGTTGCAGTTCCAGGTGGCTCCAGTGATAGAGCGGGTTGCGCAAGGTATTGGGAACAGTGCGGCACCAAGCCAGGTGTTTTTCGTAGGGGTCCGCCTCCCCGGTACAATAGGCCTCCCCAATCCCATTGCTGCGCATGGCCCGCCACTTGTAGTGATCCCCTTCCAGCCAGATTTCGGACAGGTTTTGAAATTGCCGGTTCGAGGCCACGTCCTGCGGGGGAAGGTGGCAATGATAGTCGCAAATGGGCTCGTCCTTGGCATAGCCATAAAACAGCTCGCGGGCCGAATCGCTCTGCAACAAAAAATCTTCGTCGATAAAGGCCATAATTGAAGGGGTTTAGATGGTCATGGCAGAAAAACCGCCATCTACCACAATTTCAGCTCCCGTGATAAATGAACCCGCCATATCGGAGGCCAGCAAAAGCGTTGCCCCAATGAGTTCTCCTGCTTCCCCGAAGCGTTTCATGGGGGTATGGCCCAAAATCGCCTTCACCCGATCCTCCGTTAGCACCCTGCGGTTCTGTTCCGCCGGAAAAAACCCGGGCACCACCGTATTGACCCGAACCTTGCTCGGGGCCCATTCGCGGGCCAGGTTTCCGGACAAATTGTGGAGGGACGCCTTGGTTGCGGAATAGGTGAACACCCTGGAAAGCGGGATCATGCCCGACATGGAACCCACGTTGATGATGCTGCCTCCCCGGCCGCGGTCGACCAGGTATTCCCCAAATACCTGACAGGCCAGAAAGACCGCCTTCATGTTGACGGCAAATATCCGGTCGTACTCCTCCTCCTCGATTTCAAAAAAAGGAGTCGGGGAATTGGCCCCGGCGCCATTGATCAGGATGTCCACTTGACCGGAACGCTCCAGCACCTCATCGAGCACGGCCTCGATTCCCGCCTTGCAGGATAAATCAACCGCAATGAAATAACCCCGCCCACCGGCATCCTCGATGCGCTGGAGTCTGGCGTCAGCCTTCTCCCGGCTGCGGCCGACCAGTACCACCTCGGCGCCCGCTCGGGCCATGCCCTCCGCCATGGCGCCGCATAGCTCTCCCGTGCCACCAAAAACCACGGCAACTTTTCCGCCGAGACCAAAAATACTTTCTAGCAAATCTGACATGTCCTGTCCTTCCGGGTAAACCCCACCGGGGTAATTTCGCTCAATCGTGTAGGCTCGCCGGAGGCATTTCTACTTTTTTCTCGCATAGACTGCCAATATTTTTTGTCCTCAATTCGGCAGAACGACCCTATCCGATTCCTTGGGTTGGGATAGAATGGCTGCCACGAACCCGTTTTCCTTTTCCAATCCTGGCCTACACCTGAAATGTGTCGATATCTCATCCTGCTTTCTGTGATTTGGGCTCCGCTAATGGGATTGGCCCCATTTCAGCCGCCCGTGGCGGTTCAACCGGTAATGCCCCGCTACCCCGAGCAACTCATGTACGATCCTGTCGGCGGGGAGGTCGTTCTCCTGGTCGTTATCGATGAGGAGGGATCGGTCGGCTTCGTCGATATCGAAAGCGCAACCCACGAAGCCTTCGAACAAAACTCCATAGCCGCCGCCTACCAATGGAAATTTGATCCGGCCTATAAAAATGGAGAACCCGTTCGCATAAAAACCCGCATTCCCTTTCAGTTTACCCCACCCACCCGTTACAGGATTTTTCAAGCCAATATCAACCCGCTTGTCGGATACGAAGTCTGGATGGAAAACCCGGGGAATCCTGTCCCTGGCAATCAGCTCACCCAAAAAGCCGGACCGGCCGACTGGAAGCGCCCACCTTACCCGAAATCACTCGAGGGAACCGGCCTGACCCTGGAAGTGAAGATGCGCTTTCTGGTGTCCCCCCAAGGCAGCATGCACAATCCAACCCTGGTCGAACCCGAAAATACCGGTCTTTATTTGGAAGCGGCCCAGTTCCTGGCCTCCCTCAAATTCCATCCAGCCAGGGATTCCGACGGCAATCCCTGTTGGTCACGCCTGCAGCGGATTGTCAGGTTTCAGCCTCCCCAATAGCGCTGAAGCCCTCCTGTCTCACTATAATGCAAGGCATTGACCCGAATGCATCTTAGTTAACCACAGAGGACACCGAGAGCACAGAGGGAGAGAGGGGGAATGATGGAATGATGGAATGAGGGGAAAGTGGGAAAGTTCGAAGCAATCGCGGCAAACGGAGGCTGCAAGTGCGCCTATCCATAGGCCCGATTAATCGATTCAAACATTTAGCTTTTACGCCAACGGCGTTCCACTCCAAAGCCCAGTGTAGTGTGGCCTCCTTTAATGTGCTTTCCAGTTCTTTGTAGTCGCGGTCCCACGAGACAGCCTCACCGCAATCGCGGCGTAAAGCCGCTCCTACAGCTAAAAACCACCATTTTTCGATCAGGATTAAAGTTTATTGGCGGACAGCCTGCCTGTGCGTCACCGCACGCAGACAGGGAATGTCCGCCCTCCGTTCCCCCACTTTGTGCCTCTGTGCCTTTTCCCCCCTAATTCCTGATTCGCGCCCTCGGGCGCTTCCCCCCATCCGTTCCCATCCGTGCCATCCGTGGTTCATTTCTTTCTCCCCCTCCCCCCTCTGTGTTCTCGGTGTCCTCTGTGGTTTATCCCTCCCTATTTCTCATCCTTGCCCATCCGTGTCATCCGTGGTTCATTTCTCCCCATTCCTAATTCCTAATTCCTAATTCCTAATTCTTTATTGGCGCGCCCCAGCGCGCCTTCCCCTATCTCAGCAAGGTCGTCCCTCCGTCCAGGTCGTAAGCCGTGGCGGTGATAAACGCAGCCCGGTCGCTGCACAAAAACGCAGCCAGATCGGCCACTTCAGCGGGCGATGCCATCCGGCCCATGGGTTGAGCCCGAGACAGTTTTTTGAACATTTCCTTCTCCCGGCCCGGGTAATTCTTTTCCAGGTAGGCGTCGACAAACGGGGTGTGGACCCTGGCCGGACAAATACAATTGCACCTGATCCCATGGGAAATGTAATCCCGGGCGATAGAAAGCGTCATGGTCAAGACGGCGCCCTTGCTCATCGAGTAGGCAAACCGGTCTTCGACGCCGATTTTGCTGACCAGGGAAGCAATATTCAGAATGACCCCTTCCCCTTGCTTTCTCATTATGGGCAAAACGACATAACTGCAATGGTAGAGGCCCTTGACGTTGATATTGTAAATCCGATCCATTTCCTCCGGCGGTGTCTCTTCGATGGTGCCAATGGAGGATACCCCGGCATTGTTCACCCACACATCCACGGGTGCGCCGGGTTCGATGGCGCCGCGAACGCTCTCCGGATCGGCGATATCCGCGTGCTTGAAGTGGGCAAAACCGCCTCCGGCCCGTATTTTTTCCACCGTTTCCTCGCCCTTCGCCTCGTCCCGGTCCAACACGAAAACCCTGGCCCCTTCAGCGCTGAATCTCTCAGCTATGGCCCGCCCAATGCCGGACCCTCCTCCAGTGACGTAGCTACACTTGCCTTGAAGATGCAAATCCATGCCTCCCCCTAAAGTGAAACCGCTGGGGAACGGGTCAATCTCGAAACCCTATGGGTCAGGGAGGCTGTCCGGATCCCAGAGCGAGGATCCAACAAACCAATACAACCAGTCCGGCCGCAAACAGACCGGCGCTTTGATGCCTGTGATTCAGCTTGGTGTAAAATGCGGTGGAGGCGATGAGGACGGCCGATATCAACCCGTAAAAAAAGGACCAGAGGTGTCCCCCCACATCGGTCGGATATTCTCCCCCGCCCATCCAGGCAAACAGGAAGCAACCTCCCACAAACGGTATCAACCAATCGCGACTCAAAATGGGTTCACGTGATCTGAAATAACCCCCGATGGGAAACCCGGTAAGCAGCCCCAAAGCGGCAAAGACGGCCGTCGATGCGCCCAGGGATTGATAAACTTCTCCCCAGTGCATGTAAACATTGGTAAGGTTTGAAAGAGCGGCCGAGAACAGGATCGACAACCAGGCCAATCCGTTTCCCATATAGCGGCAACTGAGATAGGCAAACACGACGAATCCGAGGAGGTTGCCGGCCAAATGGCCGATGTCGGCGTGTAAGCTGATCGCGGTGACAAGGCGCCACCATTGCCCCGCCGCAACCGCCTGGACGCTGTTCATTCCGAGGTCGGTAAGGCCTCGGAATTCCTGCTGAAGATAAAAGGTTAAACAAAGCAACAAAACCGCTGCCACGGTGGGAAACTTGCTGATGCTCTTGCTGGGGAGTTCCAATGAGGGCGGTGGCCAGAACCGGTTCCTGATCTCGGCGATTTCCACTTCCCGCCGCAGCAGGTCGAGGTGTTCCCCCGGAACGATCAGAACATAATGGCCCTGTTTGCGGTCAACCCGGTATTGGTACCCGGCGGCCAGGACGGCCAGTCCCGCTTCGTGCGCTTTACGGGAAGACGCATAAACCCCGATTTCGGCAAGCCCCTCCTCTCCCTCGGAGCCAACCTCCTCGGACTGCAATTCCCCACCTTTCATATTGCCGTTCTGATAGCTAACAAATTAAAGCGGTTTTTGGAATCGTTTTCCCTACAGACCAGCATGCCTCACATTACCCCACCAATCCTGATCCTGATCTTTCCTACCCCATTCCATCATTCGCACGCCTTGGGCGCTTCCCTCCATCCTGTCCATCCTGTCTATCCATGTTCAATTCCGCATTCCATCACTCCCCCCCCTCCTAATTCGCGCCCTTGGGCGCTTCCTCCCAACCGTTCTCATCCGTGAAATCCGTGGTTCATTCCCTTCTCAAAGTCGTTGATTTTTCGATCAAGATCAGGATTAAGATCACGATCAGGATTGAGGGTCATCGGTGTCATCCGTGGTTCATTCCCAAAGAATCGCGGCATAAAGCCGCTCCTACAGCTAAAAACCATTACTTTAGCCCAGAATCCGCAGTTCCCCCACCATTCCACCATTCTCATTCCCCCCTTTTTTCCATAATTCCACTTCTCCATCATTCCATCACTCCCTTTCCCCATTCCTAATTCGCGCCCTTGGGCGCCAGCCTACCGTCAAAATCATCCCGTTCGGATGCGGGATGAAAGGGAAACCGAACCGCTCTTCCATCCCGCCCGCTGCGATAAATCGCGCTAAAGAGTTCGACCGCATTTCGGCCCTCCCGAACGGTCACGCAGGGGTCCCGGTCGGCAAGGACGGCCTCAATAAACTCGTCGATCTGGAGTTGATGATAATGCTCCATGGGATTTATCCGGTTGAATCGCGCCTTGTCCTCTTCTCGCCACTTGTCCAACAGGCGCTCTTCCCCCGGCACGGTCCAGTAATCGTTCAGAGGCGGTTCCTCGATGGCAGCCATTCCCGGAATGAACATTTGCCCGCCATCGGTCTGGACGCCGACCATTGCCCCGGTCGAACCCAGGACACTCACTTTGCCGAAGAGAGCGGGATTGAAGGAGTTGCTCACCAGAATATGCCCCAGAGCGCCGCTCTTGAACCTGATGGAGGCTACGGCGGTATCCTCCACTTCAATGCCCTGGTGGTTTAAATTATCCCACATGCCGCAAAGTTCATCGACCTCGCCCATGAACCAGAGCAACAGGTCGAGCTGGTGCACGGCCTGGTTTACCAGGACACCTCCGCCCTCTCCATCCCAGGTCCCGCGCCACGCATCGGAGTCGTAGTAATCCTGGTCGCGCCAACCCAGCATGGTGACCATGCCCAGAATGGGCTCTCCAATCTTGCCGGAATCAATGGCCTCCTTGACCCGGATAACCGGTTCGAAAAATCGCCTTTGGGAAACCAGGCCTATTCGGGATTTTCCCCGCGTCGCGGCCTCTATCATGGCATCACAATGTTCCAGCGAAGAAGCCAGCGGCTTCTCAATCAACAGGTGCACACCCGCCTCCACCGCCGCCACCACGGAATCGATATGAGCTGGATGGGGTGTACAAATGGCACAAACCCGCACGCCCGATTCCCTCAAAAAGGTTCCCAGGTCGGTGTAGGCATCCACCCCGTAGCGGTCGCCAAAGGCTTTCACTTTGGACGGTGTCCGGCCGAGCACCGCCGTAAATTCACTGTGGGGATTGCGTTGCAGCGCCAAAGCGTGCAGGTGGGCAACATTGCCGGTACCGATTAAGCCGGATTTTAGCATGGAGAACTCTGAAGAAGGTTGAACGGAAAGTAGCTCTTTCCCCAAATCAAGGTTTGAGAATGACTTTAGTGAGACCGGGTTCGCCTCTTTGCAGTCTGGCGAACCATTCGGGCCCCTCGGACAAGGACCGCACCTGACTGATCAGAGGATCGACCTGAATGACGCCGCGGGCAATAAGATCCAGAGAGGCCGGATACTCTCCGGACGAAGCACAGGTACCGATCAGGGAAATTTGTCGGGTCACTATCTCCTGCAGCGGCAACTCGACTGTTGGGGCGATGTTGCCGACCAGGGTAGAGCTGCCCCCTTTGCGTAAACAGGCAACGGCCAGATTGGCTGTGGGGGAAATTCCCACCGCTTCCAAGGACAGGTCGGCCCCGCGGCCCGAAGTTTGCGAACGCACGACGTCGACTACATCCACCTCCGATGGGTTGAGGCAAACATCAGCGCCCAGTTCCCCGGCCAATTTCAAGCGGGATTCGTCCAGGTCCACGACAAAGGTTCTGCCACAACCGGCGGCCCGAACCGCCTGCAGGCAGAGCAGTCCGATCATACCGGCGCCAACCACCACCACGCTATCACCCAATGACACGGGAGAACGGCCCACTGCGTGCACCGCCACTGAAACCGCCTCTACCATGGCTGCCTGCTCGAAGGTGATCCTCTCGGGCAGGGGGTAGAGAATGCGTTGGGGCACGGCCACAAATTCGGCGAATGCGCCATGACGTCGGTAATCCCCGCATGATACTCCCAAAACCATCCGGTTATCGCATAGGTTGACGTCTCCTCGCCTGCAGTGCCAACATTCACCACAATATACGGTGGAATCGAAGGTCACCCGATCCCCCTGGCGCCAGTGCGACGGATCGACACCGTCTCCCAGCGCCACGATCGTGCCCGCCGCTTCGTGTCCCATAACGATGGGAGGTATCCGCCTTCCGCTGGACCCATCCATGCCGTGTACGTCGCTCCCACAAATCCCACAAGCCGCCACACCAACCAGCACTTCATCAGATTCAATCTCGGGGACGGGGATTTCCTTGAATTCAAATCTCCCGTACTCCACCAATTCGAGCGCTTTCATCAGTTTCCCATCGGTTCGATGTTTTTGAAAGGATTGGGATTTACAGTGATTGGTTTTTGGAAGTCAAGGCGCCAGGTAACACGTCATGTCCTGGCTCTTGACTGAATCCTCGCCATACTTCCCTTTCATGGCAAGGCCCCTGAAGAATTGAATTTTCCGGCGGCCGTCACCACGTGGTCAACCGCGGAAACTGTCGGCGCATGATTCGACCCCCCGGCGGAAGTTTAAAATAGAGAAGGGCATGGACCCCGTGGTATAATGGCTTTTAATCCTCGCCATGCCCATAGATACCTTTCGCCTGAAAAATTATTCAATCCTTTTGGGGCTGGCGGGATCTGCAATCGGCTACTACGTCCTTTTCTCCCTGTCCGGATCTCATGTAATTTCCGGCATGGCTGCCACGGCGGTTCTGATGGGCATATGGTGGATTACCCAGGCCCTGCCCCTGGCGTCCACCTCCTTGATGCCGGTCATTTGCTACCCGCTCTTCGGCATCCGCACCACGGCGGAAACGGCTCAGAGCTACATGAATCCCATGATCATGTTGTTTATCGGCGGATTCCTGATTGCCGTTGCCATGCAAAGGTGGAACCTGCACAAACGCATTGCCCTGCACATTATTTCCTGGCTGGGCAGCAGGCCTCAAGGCTTGGTGCTGGGGTTCATGTTGGCCTCGGCTTTCCTGTCCATGTGGATTTCCAATACCGCCACTGCCATGATGATGGTCTCCATAGGATTGGCCGTTATCAGCCAAATCGATGAGACAATCCGGGGCAAAGGAAGGAACGCCCTGGTGCTGGCCCTGATGCTGTCTATCGCCTACGGCTGTTCATCCGGTGGGGTTGCAACCCTTGTCGGCACACCTACCAATCTGGTTTTCATCTCATTGCAAAAGGAACTCTTTCCCGACATGCAGGAAATTACCTTCGGGAGCTGGATTCTGTTGGGACTTCCCCTCACTCTCGGCCTGGTTCTTCTCATTTGGACCGTGCTGACTCAGGTCTACTTGAGGAGAATTCGCAGGGTAAAACTGGACCCGGACTACTTTAAGGAAAAAGTAATGGAACTCCCGCCCATGAGCGCGGCAGAGAAACGTATCGCTTCCATCTTCCTGGTAACCTGCCTGCTTTGGATTTTTCGGAAGACCCTCGTAATCGGTTCATTCTCCCTACCCGGCTGGTCGACTTTCTGGGAACCCCTGGGACGCCTGGACGATGGCGTGGTGGCCGTATTCATGGCAACGCTTCTCTTTGTTATTCCGGCCAAACAGGGATCAAAACGCTTACTGGAAGGGAAAGCCTTTTTTAAAATCCCCTGGAACATACTCCTCCTCATCTCCGGCGGTTTTGCCTTGGCGGGAGGCTTTATCGCCAGCGGCCTGTCTGAATTTTTGGCCGGAAGTATTACCGGTCTGGCCGGATTTCCCCCTTTCCTGATGATCCTGGCCATATGCCTGGGAATTTCCTTTTTGACCGAATTGACCAGTAATGTTGCCACCGTTTCCATGTTTTTGCCCATACTTGCAGCTCTGGCTCCCAGCTTGGGCATTCATCCCTACACCGTAATGATCCCCGCCACTATCGCTGCCTCCATGGCCTTCATGATGCCGGTGGCTACCCCTCCCAATGCCATCGTTTTCTCCAGCGGAAAAGTCACCGTGCCGCAAATGGCCAAATTTGGTTTCTGGTTAAATCTGCTGACGGGACTATGGGTGGTAACGATCTGTCAACTGGTCCTCCCGCTCATCCTGCCGGAAGCGGGCTGAACGACATCCATTTTTTTACTCCCCGTCATCCTCTGCCCCATTCAGGCCGGATTTCCCAATAGTGTTGTCCCCGGGAAGCGCGGAGAATAGGACTCTCGGACTCACGCCAAGCGCGCTTCCCATTGCGACATTCGGTTTGGAACCTGTTAGTTTCCGTTGCTCAACGAATTAACCGGAATAATAAACAACCGGACCGGTCAGGACATGCTTGACCGGTACCGATTCACTTATAGGATCGCCCGAGCTTTCTATGCCCTCCCATCCTATTTCCATGCCCCATTCACGTTTTCCAAAAACGATGCGTCGGGACATTTGGTGGAAGACCCCGGTACTGGTGTTCCTGGGGTTGTCAACCTTCATCATTTACTCGACCTGGGCCGCGTTTCAGGGGGCTGATTACACCTTTGGGCCATATCTTTCCCCCTTTTACTCTCCTGAACTTTTCGGCGCAACGGAGCATGCCTGGTTTGGCCTCCGGCCCGGTTTCTGGCCGGATTGGCTTCCCTACTCCCCGGCCTTTCTGATTCTCTGGGCCCCCGCCGGCTTCCGTCTGACCTGTTATTATTATCGGGGCGCCTACTACAAGGCATTCTGGGCCGATCCTCCATCCTGCGCCGTGAGCGAGCCGCGCAAAAAGTACCGGGGGGAAAACTCTTTTCCGCTTATCCTGCAAAACATCCACCGTTACACGCTCTACCTGGCCCTGGCATTCGTGGTCTTTCTCAGTTGGGACGCCATTAAGGGATACTATTTCGACGGGACTGTTGGCATCGGGGTGGGATCGCTCGTGTTGACCGCCAACGTCATCCTGTTGGGCGGCTATACCCTGGGGTGTCATTCCCTGCGCCACCTGGTTGGAGGCGGGTTGAATCGCTTTTCCCAATCGCCCTCGCGGCAATGCGCCTGGAAAGGCGTAACCTGTCTCAATAAAAAACACCAGATGTGGGCCTGGATGAGCCTCTTCTGGGTCGGGTTTACCGATCTTTACGTCCGCCTTTGTTCAATGGGCGTCTGGACTGATTTTCGCATTCTCTAGGCAAGCATGGAGGCACACGAAATATTCGAGCACGACGTGCTCATCATCGGCGCCGGAGGGGCCGGCCTGCGCGCTGCCATCGAGACATCCTCCACCGGACTGAAGGTGGGCCTGGTCTGCAAATCGATGCTGGGGAAAGCCCATACTGTCATGGCGGAAGGGGGGATCGCCGCGGCCTTGGCCAATGTGGATGAACGGGACAACTGGAAGGTGCACTTTTCCGACACCATGCGGGGCGGTCATTACATCAACAATTGGCGCATGGCCGAAATACACGCCAAGGAAGCCCCGGAACGGGTCCATGAACTGGAGGCCTGGGGCGCGGTTTTCGACCGGACCAAGGATGGACGTATTCTGCAACGCAATTTTGGTGGCCACAAATACCCCCGTCTGGCCCACGTGGGCGACCGCACGGGGCTGGAAATGATTCGTACCCTGCAGGACCACGGTATTCACCAGGGTATTGATGTGCACATGGAAGTAACCGTCGTGCACCTGCTCAAGGATGGAGACCGGATCAGCGGGGCGGTGGCATACGACCGCGAGCGGGGACGATTTCGCGTATTTCACGCCAAAGCCGTCGTCCTCGCAACCGGAGGCATCGGGCGGGCTTTCCGGATCACGAGCAACAGTTGGGAATACACCGGGGACGGCCACGCACTGGCCTACAACGCCGGGGCCGACCTGGTCGATATGGAATTTATCCAGTTTCACCCCACCGGAATGATCTGGCCTCCCAGTGTGCGGGGGATTCTCGTGACCGAAGGAGTTCGCGGGGAGGGCGGTATCCTGCTCAACAATAAGGGTGAGCGTTTCCTCTTCGGCAATATCCCGGATAATTACAAAGCACAGACCGCGGCTGATGCGGAGGAAGGCTGGCGCTACGTCTTGGGCGACAAGGAGGCCCATCGACCACCTGAACTGTTGACCCGCGATCACGTCGCCCGCTGCATTGTCCAGGAGATCAAGGAAGGCCGCGGCAGTCCCCATGGCGGCGTCTTTTTGGATATCGCCTGGATCAAGGAGAAGCTCGACAACGCCGAGGAACACATCAAGAGGAAGCTTCCCAGCATGTACCACCAATTCAAACAATTGGCCGGTATGGATATCACCAGGGAACCGATGGAAGTCGGTCCTACCACCCACTACGTCATGGGCGGGGTGTTGGTCGAAGCGGACTCCCAGATGTCCACGGTACCCGGATTATTTGCCTGCGGGGAATGCGGAGCGGGAATCAACGGGGCCAATCGGCTGGGAGGAAATTCGCTTTCCGATCTGTTGGTGTTGGGGCAGCGGGCCGGCCATTATGCCGCCAGGTTTGCCAAGGAAGAGGGAGATACCCGAGTGGATGAGGAAGAAATCGATGCGGCCAAACGCGAAGCTTTGGCGCCCTTCGATCGCCCGGTCCCGGACGTCGGCAATGCTTACCAAATCCAATACGAACTCCAGGACGCCATGCAGGACCTCGTTGGCATCGTGCGCAATGGGGAAGAGATGGAACGGGCGCTGGTGAAAATTGGAGAGTTGAAGGAAAAGGCCCAAAGGGTCGGAGCGGTCGGAAACCGCGAGTACAATCCGGGTTGGCACACAGTGCTCGACTTGGGAAACCTCCTCACCGTTTCGGAAGCAGTGGCGCGCTCGGCCTTGGAACGAAAGGAGAGCCGGGGGCGCAATTCCGGGTGGATTACCCGGAGAAGAGCGAAGAATGGGGGAAATACAACGTTACCGTTCGCCGAGGTCCGGACGGATCCATGCAAATCAACCGGATCCCCATCCCCGAAATGCCGGCGGAGTTGCGGGAAATCATAACTCAAATGGGCTGAGGATTGCGGATCATGGCGAAAACGAAATTCAAAATCTGGCGGGGCAACGAAAAGGGTGGCGAGTTGGAGGAGTACTCCACTGAAACCAGCGGAGGCATGGTGGTACTGGATGCGGTACACCAGATCCAGGCCGAAAGCGCCAACGATCTGGCCTGCCGTTGGAACTGCAAAGCGGGCAAGTGCGGCTCCTGTTCGGCTGAGGTCAATGGCATGCCCAAACTCATGTGCATGACCAGGCTGGACGAACTGCCCCTCGAAGAGGGCGTGACCATTGAGCCCATAAGGACATTTCCCATTATCAAGGACCTGGTCACGGATATTTCCTGGAACTACCGGGCCAAGCAGAAGATAAAACCATTCAAACCGCGCCCGCCCGACAACGAGGACGGATCCTGGACTTTCTATCAGGAGGACATCGACCGGGTACAGGAATTTCGCAAATGCATCGAGTGCTTCCTTTGTCAGAACGTCTGTCACGTTCTGCGGGAACATCATTTGGAGGACGAATTTATCGGCCCGAGCGCGCTCGTTTACACGGCGGCTCTGGAAATGCACCCCCTCGATACGGAAGACCGGCTGGAAGATCTGAAAAAAGCCAATGGCATCGGTTATTGCAATATCACCAAGTGCTGCACCCAGGTCTGTCCCGAACATATCACCATCACGGACAATGCGATCATTCCCCTGAAAGAACGCGTGGTGGACCGATATTACGATCCCGTTGCCCGGATCTGGAGCAAGCTGACCCGCCGCTCCTAGTGTGGCGGAAACCGGGATTTGAATCTTTATATCGAACCATCGTAGGAGCGGCTTTACGCCGCGATCCCACGAAACCACCTCAAAGCAATCGCGGAGTAAAGCTGCCCCTACACCTTAAAACCATTCCTCCTTCGCGCCCTGGCGCTGTCCCCCATTATTCCATCTTACCATCAATCCACCACTCCACCACTCCATCATTCCACCATTCCATCTTTCCTCCTTCGCGCCCCTTGGGTGCTTCCCCCTCTCTCACCTCTGTGCTCTCTGAGTCCTCTGTGGTTAATTCCTTTCCCACCTTCAAACCAAAGGAAACAGGGCCGAGGCTATCACCGTGAAAATCAATCCTGCCACGGCCATGATGGTCGCCATGCAGGAGAAATTCAGAAGGGTTTCCCCTTCGGTCATCCCACTCATTTTGCTGATAATCCAGAATCCGCTGTCGTTCATCCAGGGAAAGGGCTTGGAACCAAAACCGATGACCATGGCCAGGTAAAGGGGATGGAATCCCAAGGCCTCCGGAGTTGCCATGGGGGCCAGAATTCCCACCGAGGTTATCATGGCCACCGTGGCCGATCCCTGCACCGTCCGAATCAGGGAGGTGAGAAGAAAGGCCATGGGCAAAAACCCGATGGCAACCGAATCCGAGATTCCCGCCACCTTGGGACCGATGCCCGATTGTTGAAGCATTCCTCCGAATGCGCCGCCGGCACAGGTAATGAGCAGAATAATGCCTCCACTGGCCAGGGCCGATTGCATGGCATTCTTTAAAACGTCCCTTCCTCCCTCTCGCTTCCTGAACAGCGTGTAGAGACCCACCGAGGCAGCCAGCGTCAAAGCCACATTCTTGTCTCCAAGCAGTTGTATGGCGTGGCCCAGCCAATTGGGCGAGGTGATGCCCATGGCATCCGTGGCCACGGTGAATACGGTCTTTCCGGACAAGAGGATGAGGGGAAGTACTATCGGGGTAAGGGACAGCCATAAACCCGGCAGTTGGTCGTCTTCGATGGAATCCCATTCGGGCAGGGCCTTCTCCGATGGATCGCCGGAAGGACGCAAGGGAATGGGCTTTTTGCGGTTTAGCGCGTAGGCATAAACCATTCCCACAGAGGCGGCCAAACCCCCGATTATGATGCCCCCCAACATCATGGCCCCGATATCGATGTTCAACTGCTCGGCCACAAAGAGGGGCCCCGGGGTCGGGGGAACCTGCGAGTGGGCAATGGTTCCCCCGGCAATTATGGCCAATACATAAAGGCCGTAGTTCTTTTGGGTGGAAGCCCCCAGAGCTTTGGCCAATGGAATGAGAAGGTAAAAAACCGTATCGAAAAATACGGGAATTCCCAGGACAAACCCACTCGCCCCCATGGCGGCCGGGGCGCGCTTTTCTCCCGCCGTCTTCAGGAAGGACCGGACAATTCTAAGGGCAGCGCCACTGTCCAGCAAACACTTGCCGATTATCGAAGCCATGCAAATTACGATGCCGATTTTGCCGCAGGTTTCCCCCAAGGCCAGCGCCACGCGCAGCCCGAAGGGTTGGGAGGCCCTTTCTCGGGCTGCTTCCTCGGACAAGCCCTGGCCCATCCAATGCTCCACCAGCAGGTCTCCCGAGGTAAAGGCGGCTACGAACATCGCTGCCAAAACAAGGGTAAAAAACGGGTGCAGTTTCAGAAAGAGGATGCCGACAAAGACGATTGCTACACCCGACAATAAAAGGAGAAGGGGATCCATAATAACGCTTTCCAGTGTCAAGTCCCGTTAATTTGTTCACACAAACAGCGGACTATTTCGATTGAATTGGCCTTTAGGATATTTGAAGCCTTGGAGGGGGGAGATTAATTAGGAATTAGGATTTGGAATTGAGAAGATGACTCTCGCCAAGGACGCAAAGAGCGCAAAGGGAGGGAAGAAGGGAGGAATAGGAGAATTAGGAATTTTGTGTTTTTTTGTGCCTTTTAACCTCCGTGTTCTCAGTGGTTCATCACCTTCCCAATTCGTGATCTTTGCGTCCTTCGCGTACTTTGCGAGATTCAATTCCTCATCTGTGCTCATCTTGTGAATTCTGGGCTTTTTGTGGTTAATTTCCCTCATCCGTCTCATCCGTGCCCATCCGTGGTCAATTTCTCCCAATTCCCCATTCCATCACTCCATCTCTCCGCCTTTCCCCCTCCTCATTCCTCATTCGCGCGCCTTGGCGCGCTTCCTCCGCTTGTCATGCCCAAACCGGTCAACTTTTCCTCAAATAAACATAGTAGGCGCCCCAGGTCTCTCCCATTTCCGTCTCCAGCCAGGAATGGATTTTCTGTTCCCCCTGTTCCAGGTAGACGTTGAACGTGATGTTGGTTTGGCGGGGGTCGATGCCCAGGGTCTGGTCGTAATCTCCAACCTTGAGACGGGCCTTGACAAAACGAAGGGGCTTGGTTTCCGCAGTTAACATATTTCTGCCGACGTCGTGTTTATCCGGGCTGAAGGGCCCCAGCTCAACCGCGGCATTCATGGGCGCGTTCACTTCAATGGGCCAACGCCTCAGCTCAATTGCGTAACTCCCCGGACGAACCACGTCCACCACCCAATAGCCGTTTGCCCTCATGCCGGCGCGCACGTGATGCTGATTATAGGGAATATAATCACCGTGCCAGTTCTGAGCGCTCAAGGTGTATTCCGCTTGCTTGGATGTATCGACCACAAACGGCGCATAGGCTTCCCATCCCTTTGAAACGTCATCCCACCAGGCCTCATAGCGCCGGGCCAGTCTTTCCACGACCTTGGGATTCTCCGAGGCCACATCGGTGCGCTGGCCGGGATCTTTCCTCATGTCATAGAGTTCCTCTCCCACCAAACGCCAATCCTGCGTCATGACGGCGTAATCCTTTCCCTTGATCAAAGGACCGTCATCTACACGTTCACCGAACCGGCCTTGATGATGCACCAAAAGCGTTCTTTCATCCCATTGCGATTCAGTGCCCTTCAACAAGGCGTACAAACTCTTCCCGTCGAAAGCGACCTTTCCGGGCAACTTCAGGTTGCACACCTCCACCAAGGTCGGAAACAGGTCGAAATGTGCCGTGAGGGTATCGACATCCCTGCCATGGGCCAGATTGCCCCCCGGCCAGGAAAAGAAACCGGCCGCTCGGTGACCCCCTTCGTAGACCGTTCCCTTTCTGCCGCGCATGCCCGCATTGTACCCATTGGCCGTAAATCCGTTCCTGTTCCCCTGACCGTTCAACTGGAGACCCGCCCCACCGGTGGTCCCATTGTCGGTCATGAAGATCACCAGGGTGTCTTTCGCCAAATCCAGCTCTTGGAGTTTAGCCCGCAACCGGCCCATTCCCCGGTCGATCCTCGCGATCATGCCATAATACAGGGCCTGCGCCCGGGGTATACCCGCCTCCAGATAGGGCCGGGCATCTTCAATGGGAGTGTTTAACGGGCCGTGGGGAGTGTTGGTCGCCAAATAGACGAAAAAAGGATTTTCTCGTTTCCTAGCGATAAATTTGGCCGCCTCCTCGAACCACACGTCCGTGCAATAACCCTCCACTTTTTCCAGCTCCCCATTCCTCGAATAGGTATCATCGTAGTAGTCGTTGCCCCAGAAATCGGGGGTTTCACCCACTACCCCGCCCCCGTGAATGAGAGACTCTTCGAAACCGCGGTCCTGCGGACGAAATGGATAGTTGTCCCCCAGGTGCCACTTTCCAAACATCCCCGTGTCATAGCCGTTGTGCCGGAAAGCATCGGCCAAGGTCACCTCATCCTTGCGAAGGTGATGACGCCCGGCGTAAGTCAGCCAGACCCCCACCCTGGTGGAATAACGCCCGGTCATCAGAGCCGCCCGCGTCGGGGAACAAGTGGGATCGACGTGAAAATTGGTCAGGCGCACGCTTTCCCCGTGAAGCGCATCCAGATGCGGAGTCCGAATAAAGGGATTGCCGTGGCAGGACAGGTCCCCATACCCCTGGTCGTCGGTAATGACGACAATGACGTTGGGACGTTGTTGAGTGTGGGCCGGGCAACCGCTCAGCAGCACCCCGAACAATGCCGTCAGGATCCCTGTCAGCAGGGTTATGCAGCGGGGGGTCGGGATGTCGTCTTTCACCGTAAGGGGGATGGTTCAAGGGAGAAGGAAGGGGTCAAGCCGGAATGGCGCTTAGTTAAGCGGGGTTAATCGTGATCATGATCTTGATCGTGATCCTGATCTCTCACCCCTCCCCCCCTCTCTCCCCATTCTCCATCGTTCCACCACTCCATCATTCCACCATTCCCCCTCTCTCCCCATTCCTAATTCCTTATTCGCTGAATGCTTTCAGCCCCTCCCCCCCTCTCTCCCTTTCTCCATCTCTCCATCTCTCCACCATTCCACCACTCCATCGTTCCATCTTCCCGTCTCTCCAGCTCTCCATCTCTCCATCTCTCCACCATTCCATCATTAAGCCTTGATTGCTTTTCCAAGCGCCAGTCAGGTCAAACCTTGATTCTTTAGATTTATTAATGTTATCAATCGGCGGTTGAACCCTTTCTCAACCTCTTTATTTTCCTGATTTATCCATGAAACTGGCCTCAATTTTACCCTTGGCCGCTTTGTTGACCTTGGCTGTTTCGGCCTACAGCCAGCCAAAACACGCGGAATTTAAAGTAACCCACGGGCCCATATTGGGCAGGCCGGGCCCAACCACCATGAGCATCTGGGTGCGGACCAGCATACCGGGACCCGTTTCCGTGCGCTATGGAACCAACCGCCACGTTCTCGATCGGGAATCCGAATTGGCCCTGACCGAATTGGACCACGACAATACCGCGGTCATAACCTTGACCGGTTTGGAACCCGACACCGAATACTTCTATCGAGCGGGAAACGGCCGCGGAGGCTCCTTCCGCACTTGGCCCGATCCCGACCATTACCGCCACCCCGAACACAATCCGGAGGGTCTCTTCAACTTTCAGTTCCAGTACGCCTCCTGCAACAATCAAAATGCCTTGCACGGAACGGGACCCGACCTGCCTACTTACGATATCCTCAACCAAACCTGGAAAGACCAGGTCCTGTTTGCCATTATGAACGGAGACTGGCTCTACGAGGAAGACCGCGACTTTTCCGTGGAAGCATGGCGCGGGCAAGTTCGCCTGGGAGAAGAAGATACCCCCGAAGTATTGAAAATCTCCCCAAGCATTGCCGGTGTTTGGGAGAACTACAAAACTTACCTGCGCAGGGGTATCAACCTGTCCAAATGGCATCAGGAAGTCCCCAGTTATTACACCTTCGACGATCATGAACTTCTCAACGATATCTACGGCCCCGGTGAAATCGGCTACGTAAACCGCCGGGCCGTATTTCGCGATCAGGGGGTGCGGGCATGGATGGATTACCTGGGTTGGGCGAATCCCATGCAACACCACTCCCCCACCCATTTTGGCCGGGCCCAATTCCAGGAAGGCAGCGATATCCTCTACGATCCGGAAGCAGATTTTACCCAATTGAACAGGGAGGATCATGGCACCCTGCACGTTCATTGGGGGAAGGAAAACGATGGAATCGTCGACATGGCGCTGGACCTCCTGCCCGGCGATCCCAACTCCGGCGTATACGGCATCGTCGAAGTGATCGACCGACACCGCCTGCGTATGGAACCGGCCGCCCGAGCCACCAATCGGGCTTCCTACTCCATCGGCCGCCGCAGCTACGGCTCTTTCCGGATCGCCAATTGCCAGTTCATTCTCCTGCAAACCCGTTCCCACCGCACCTTGCACGACATCCGCCAACCCGATAAGCCGGACGCGTCCATCCTGGGCAAGCAGCAGTTCAACTGGCTCAAGAATACCATAGCAAATTCCGATGCTGACTTCATATTCCTGGTTTCGTCGGTCGATTTCATGATTCCCCACGTGGGGAGCGGGGGAGGACCGGATAAAAACGTTGAACCCAAGGACGACGCCTGGACCGTGTTCCTGCGGGAGAGGGAGGAACTCATCGAATTTTGCGATGAGCGTTCCCACCAACAGTTTTTCGTCCTCACCGGAGACCTGCACAACAGCTTTGCCATTAAAATAACCGATAACGTTTGGGAGTTTGCCTCCGGACCGGCCAACTCGGTCAACCACCTGCCGGAAAGCGACGAAGGAAACCGCCCGGCCAACGGAACGTTCAAATACGGCCCGCGGGAATGCCAGATTCGTTGGTCCACCTATGTCATGAGCGACATCCCCCGAATCGAGCGGATGTACCCCACCTTCTGCGTCGTCCAGGTCAACAATGTGTTCAACAACCCCCTGCAAAGAGGGGGCGAGCGATGGATCGCCTACCCCCACCCACAGGTCATTTTCAAATACTACGACGGATTCACCGGCGCCTTCCTTTACAGCGAGAGCATCGTGGCCGGAATGAACAATTAAGGTTTCAATTCATGTCAGAAAATAAAATCCGACCCGCTCCCACAACCATATGGGGAATCCTCCGCGAACTGGGTCCGGGGTTGATCGTGGCGGGATCCATTGTCGGATCGGGAGAGTTGATCGCCACCACCGCCACCGGTGCGGAAGCCGGCTTCTGGTTGATGTGGATCATTATCATAGGCTGTGTCATCAAAGTTTTTGTTCAGGTCGAAATCGGACGATACGTCATACTTACCGGACGCACCGCATTGGGCGGCATTTCGGGTTTGCCAGGCCCGAAAATAGCCGGGACGCACTTTATCATTTGGTTCTGGCTCCTCATGATCATAGCCAGCACCGGCCAGATGGGTGGAATTGTCGGAGGTGTCGGTCAGGCCCTCAGCATTGCCGCGCCCCTTACGGAAGAGGGAGCGGCTTTCAACAAGGCGGCCGAGGAACAGGTGCTGGCCAAACTGGCCCATTCCATTGGAGAAACGGACCCGGCCTCTCCCGGCCCCATCGCGGAAGCGTTGCCGGGATTCCGGGCCCGGATGTTTTCATATGGGCCCTGGCGGTATCGATTTTCACCGCCGTGGTCTTGTTTTTGGGGCGCTACGGCGCTATTCAAACAGTGGTTACCGGCCTGGTAGGAGCCTTTACCCTGATCACCCTGATCAACCTGGTCCTCCTGCAAATGAATCCCGAGTGGGCCCTGGGCTGGGCCGATATCAAACAAGGGCTTTCCTTTAAACTTCCACCCCCTGCTGAAGGTATCAACCCCGTAACCACGGCCCTGGCTACCTTCGGCATTATCGGGGTGGGAGCGGGAGAATTGATCTATTATCCGTATTGGTGCCTGGAGAAAGGCTACGCCGCTTTTATCGGCCCGCGGCGGGATTCCGAAGAATGGGTTCTGCGGGCTAAAGGTTGGCTGCGCGTTCTGAAATGGGACGCTTGGTGTTCCATGGTGGTTTATACCATCTCCACCATCATCTTTTATATTCTGGGCGCCACCATTCTGCACCGCGCCAACCTGCATCCGCAGGGCATGGAGATGATCCGAACCTTGGCCGCCATGTACGAACCGGTCTTTGGCCAATGGGCCGTCGGTCTGTTTCTGGTCGGCTCGGTGCTCGTCCTTTACTCCACCTTCTTCGTGGCCAACGCCAGCAAGGGCCGCGTTTTTGCCGACGCCATGATCGTTTTCGGTTGGCGCAAATCCAACCCGAAAACCAATCTATTGTGGGTCAAATGGCTTTGCTTTGCCTTCCCCTTGATCGGTTTGTTCTTCTTTTTGCTCTACCCGAAACCCAAGGAACTGGTCCTACTGTCCGGCGCCATTCAATCCTTCATGCTGCCCATGCTGGGGTTTGCCGCGATCTATTTTCGCTACAAATACGCCCAATCCACCCTGCCTCCATCCCGCCTTTGGGACGCCTTTCTTTGGCTCTCCGCTCTGGGCCTTTTGATTGCGGGGGCATGGCTGGCCTGGTCCATTCTTGCCCCGCTGGCAGGCTGAATTTGTGCTTATCCATCACTCCATCTCTCCTCATTCCTAATTCCTAATTCGCGCCCATCTGTGCCCATCTGTGATTGAATAACTCCTCTGAATTTGCTCTCGCCAAGACGCTAAGAACGCCAAGGGAATAGGCGCGCCAATTAGGAATGAGGAATGGGGAGAGAGATCACGACCACGATCATGATCACGATTCAGGTCTGGATGTTGGGCCCTGGTTTGGGAACTTCATTTCGAAACATCATAGGAGCGGCTTTACGCCGGGATCCCAATTAACCGTCTCGAAGCAATCGCGGCGTAAAGCCGCTCCTACAACTTAAATCGCCTTTTCCCTCATCCTGTATATCCTGTCTATCCATGTTCAATTCCATCACTCCACCACTCCACCATTCCATCACTCCATCACTCCACCATTCCATCACTCCATCACTCCCTCATTCCAGCATTCCACCACTCCATCTCTCCCCTCACTCCAGCAGTTTGATCCGTATGTTTTTGTAATGGACCTCGCTCTTGGGGTCGTGGGCTTGCAAGGCGATGGTCCCCCGGTCGATCCGCCTTCCCCGCATGGAAGCATTGGCCCCATTCCAGCCCTCAGGCTGCGTCCACCGGGCCGTTATCTTACCGTCCACCCGCAAGGTGATGTTTTCGTCCACCACCTCGATGTGATACTCAAACCATTCACCATCCTTGCTGGGTGGGGCCTCCCTCCAAATTTGCGATCCCATTCGGTCGACCTTCACGATAAACGGCTCCTCATCCGGTTTCTGTGAAACGTGGATGTTGGCGATCCCGTACAGACTTCCCGTTTTTTTCGGATCCTTGTGAGTGGTGTTTACCTGGGCCTCGAATCCCTTTTCCGGCCATCCCTTATCCTGATAAGCGGTGTGAAAATAAACCCCGGAGTTGGAACTGGGAGTGGTCTTGGCCTCGAGTTTCAACTCGAAATTCCTGAAATCGCTTCCTCCCACCGGGCCCGTGTAAAACAGGTGAGACCGGCCTCCCCGGAGCACCAGGACCCCCTCTTCCACAAAATAGGAATTGGGATTTTCCTTACTCGGTGTCCAACCTTCCAGAGATACGCCATCGAACAACGGGTGCCACTTTCCCCCGTCCTGGTCCGCCGCAATACCCCATACGAAGGAGGATGCTAACAGGGAGATGATAAAAAAAGAATTACGGTTCATGCCGGCCAAGATAAAATTCGGGGGCCTCTTGCCAATCTCAAAAGCAAAGCACCCAACCATTTCAACCAATCCCTGGTTCCCGCCTCAGCCCTCTGTGCCTTTCCCCCATTCCTAATTCGCGCGCTTTGGCGCTTTCCCCTCCTCTCTCGACTTTGGGCCAATCCTGTGCCATAAAGGGGATTTCAATATCTTAACCCCCTGAATTCCCCTGAAAACACTGTCGACTCTCCTGACCCCCTGCCTGGCCCTCCTTCTATTGGGACCCGGTCCGATCCAGGCACAAACCACATCCCCAAAGCCGCCCAACATCGTCCTTATATTTATCGACGACATGGGCTATGCCGATATTGGTCCATTCGGCGCGGACTACCCGACACCCAACCTCGACCGCATGGCGGCGGGCGGAATGAAATTTACCCAGTTCCTGGTCAGCGCCGCGGTTTGTTCGGCTTCCAGGGCGTCTTTGCTCACCGGTTGTTTGAATCAACGGCTCGGGATCCCAGGCGCCTACAGCCCGAAATCTCCCAATGGATTGAATCCCGATGAAATTACCTTGGCCGAATTGGTAAAACAAAGGGACTACGCCACCGCCTGTATCGGGAAATGGCATCTGGGACTGCACCCCAAATTTCTCCCCGCCAATCAAGGATTCGACTATTACTTCGGCCTGCCCTACTCCAACGACATGTGGCCATGGCATCCCCGCTACCACGGTTTGGCCCCGGATGATCCCAAGCGCACCGAGGTGTATCCCCCCCTGCCCCTCGTGGAAAACACCGAGGTCATTGACCCCGAGGTCACGGCCGAAGAGCAGACCATGCTCACCACCTGGTATACGGAAAAGGCCGTTCAATTTATCGAGGAAAACCGGCAAAAACCCTTTTTGGTCTACCTGCCTCATTCCATGGTCCACGTGCCTCTCTTCGTGAGCGACAAATTCAAGGGCAAGAGCGGTCTCGGTCTCTACGCCGATACCGTCATGGAACTGGATTGGTCCCTGGGTCAGATCCTCGATACCTTGGAAAAATACCAACTGGAAAAAGATACCCTGGTCATCTTTACCTCGGACAACGGACCCTGGGCTTCCTACGGAGAACATGGGGGATCGGCCGATCCCTTGCGCGGCTTTAAACATACCGCCTGGGAAGGGGGGCTGCGCGAACCTACCCTCTTCTGGTGGCCGGGAAAAATTTCCCCCGGCGCCGTCTGCCACGAATTCGCCTCCACCATCGATATCTTCCCGACCGTGGCCAAGCTTCTGGGAGCCGACCTGCCCCGGCACAAGATCGACGGCAAGGATATCAGTCCCCTCCTGTTTGGCCAACCCGGGGCCGAATCTCCCCACCAATTCTTTCCCCATTTCCACGTAGGTCGGTTGGTCGCGATTAGAAGTGGGAAGTGGAAACTGGTGTTTCCTCACAAATACAGCGCCCTCAACGGCCGGCCGGGTGGAAAGGACGGCTTGCCCGTTCCCTACGACCATAACACGGCTGAACTCGCTCTCTACAACCTCGAAGACGACATCGGCGAAACCACCAACATCATCGACCGCCATCCGGAAATTTATCAGACCCTCCTCCGAACCGCCCAAGCCTACCGGGCCGAGCTGGGCGACAAAAGCACGGGTTCAGTCGGAACCGGAGTCCGTCCCCCCGGGGTTATGCGGGACGGGGACCTCCGATTGACCTGGTAGGGGGCATCCATCCAAATCCAAAAGGGACGCGGAAGACATGGGGTTGAACATTCGCATTTTCCTGGTTCTGCTGGCGGTTTTCGCCTACGTCTGGTTTCGCTACGCCTGGAACGGTTTCGGAGGGCGGGTCGAAGATTTGGAACAACACCGGAAAAACAACCTGATGAGAATTCACTTCCTCTTTCTCATACTCGTTATCGCTTCCAGCCTTCTCATAGCCTTCTTTGCCTGACCATCCCCGGCCGTCGTCGGGGTCAACCCGGCGCCAGCGCCTCCTCCCTATCCCGGAGACCCGGCCGGCCCGATACCAGATCCACCCCCTGGATACTGATGGAACGCTCCGTTTTATCCCATTTTACCCGCGCGCGAATCCGAATGGCCCGCGACCGGGACACCACGTAAGCCATGCGCCGGTAAGCTCCCGGAAAGAGGATGACCTCGGCAATTTCCGTTTCGTCCGCAATGGAAACAAACTTCATCGGTTTGCCGTTGACCGCCACAAAGTTCCGCACCGCCACGATAATGCCCGCGATCTCCACCTCCCGGCCCACGTAATCCCCCAACCGGTCGATTCGAACCGTGCCCATCCGGTCGATACCCTTCAACCACAGCGCAAATGGCGACACCGTAATGGGGTAACCCAAAAGCTCCACCTCCCAGCGGGCAAACACTTCCGGGTCCCGGGGTTGAAAGGGAAATGCACCTCCCCTGGGCTCCGGCTGCAACAGCCATTCACTGCGCTCGGCATAGGCGTCGCGCCGGTAGCGTCCAGCCTGCCAGACGGCTTCGTAACGGTTTTCAAAAAAATCGCGCAGGGCGCCCGCCTTGGCCAACAGGAGCAGATCGGCCGGTTCCGGCAGCACCCGCCCGAGAAAGTCGTCCCAATCCCGAAACGGCCCCTTCCGCAAGGCCGCCCGCCACTCGCCCAGGAATTTCCGGCTCAACCCGGCGATGCGCGACAACGGGTAGTAGACTACTCCATCGCTGAACCGGAAAGAAAGCGTGAGCCGCGTCGCCCTGGGCAGCTCGAATCGGTAACCGAGGCGCAGCAATTCCAAAACGTAGACCAGCGCGCTGTAAAAACCCCGGCCACTCTGCAATACCGCGGTGAGAAAGTAACCCGGATAGCGCTTTTTCAGGTAGGCGCCCTGAAACGCCTCCACCGCGTAGGCCGCCCCATGCGCCTTGTTGAACATGTAGCCGGAAAACTCCGCCAGCAACTTCCACACGGTGGAAATGGCCTCCTCATCCCGCCCCTTGTCCCGGGCGCAGGCACGAAATTCCGCCTTCATTTCCCGCAGATCGCGGCCCTTCAGCTTCTTGATCAGGATCCGCCGCAAAAGATCCGCCCGCCCCAGGTCGACACCAGCCCAGTGGTGCGCCACCAGCAGGATGTGCTCCTCGTAAACCATCAGCCCGAAACAGTCGTTCAGAATCGGCTCGAGATCCGGATGCGCGTAGCGCGGTTTTTCCAATCCCAGGTAACGGCGGGCAAAGGAGGTCTTTTTGCCTTCGTTGGCAGCCCCGGGCCGGATTACCGATACCGTCCCGACCAAGCAGTCGATGTCGGCGCATTGGCACATCTTCAGTAAACCGGTCATGGCCGGAGATTCGATGTGAAACACCCCGCGCGCGCCTCCGGCCGCAATCATTTCAAAGATTTCCGCATCGTAGTAATCGATGCCTTCGAGCGGGTCGACCACCCCCAGGTCCTCGCGCAGATTCTCGCACGCGTCGCGAATTACACTCAGCCCGGCCTGTCCCAGCAGATCCAGCTTGAGGAGCCCCAGGTCCTCGATCGGCTCCATCGACATCTGCGTCATCATGAAGCCCTTGCCCGAGGGGAGAAGCGGTGTGAAATCCGTGAGCGGCCGGTCCGCCACGACGATGCCGCACGGATGCATCATCGGATGCCGGGGAAGCCCGTCCAAACACGAGGCCGTCTTCAGAATGGCTTCGAACCGCTCTTCCCGCTCGAGGTGCTTGTTTTCCAGGGACAAATTCCGCTCGTGCAGCAGGTCTTCCATCCCATTGCGAGGCAGATAACGGGTCATATGGCGCGCCTCGTTTTCCGAAACACCCATGGTCTTGGCCACCTCCGCGATGGCAGCCCGGCTTTTGAAGGTGCTCGAGCCCCCAACCATGGCCACGTGGTGGGCGCCGTATTTGTCGTAGACATAGGCGATGATTTCGTCCCGCCTGTCCCAGGGCAGATCGAGATCGATGTCGGGCAGCTTGGAATGCTTGAGACGTTCCCGGTTGAGAAAACGCTCGAAATTCAGTTCAAACCGGAACGGGCACACGTTGCTCACCCCGAGACTGTAGCAAACCAGGCTGCCCGCCGCGCTCCCCCGAGCCAGCACGGGAATGCCGCGCTCCACACAAGCACGCGCTATATCGTAAAAGATCAGAAAATATCCGGCATAGCCGGTTTCCCGGATGAGGTCCAATTCCCGCCCTATGCGCGCCAGCAAGGCAGACCGCGACGGTTTGTTCTTCCACGGATAGCGCTCCCTCACATACCGCAAAACAATCCCCCGCAAACAAAGGTACCTCAATTGGCGAAAAGCCCGCTCGTTGCGCTTCTCCATTTCCTCCGCTGTCGTTTCACCGCTTGCCGCCGCCGTTTCGACGCCCCCCGTCGGCAGATGCGGCAGCCAGAGCCGGTCATATTCAAAGTCGAAATCACAGGCTTGAGCAAACTTTCGGGTTTGCTCCAATACCTGCCGCGCTTTGCCAAAACGGTGCCGCAACGCCTCCGCCCCAATCAGCGAATAATCACCGGGAATCAATTTGTCCGGATGCGCCTGGCCCACCCGCGTCAGGGTTCCGATGGACTGCAATACCCGCAACACGTCCCATTGCTCGGATGCGACACAACGCGCGCCCCCCATTGCCACCCAACGGTCGGTCAGCGGACCCAACTCCCGAAATACCCTCCGCTGCAGTTCCTGCTCCCGCATGGTGGCCCACTGCAGCTCGATCCAGATCTCCGGACCCAACCGCGCCACCAGTTCATCCCAGACGCGCTTCCAAACCACCCAATCGCTGGTCTCCCCAGCCGCCCCCCGCCCGGGCGCCGGCCGGACCGACAAGTGGAAATGCCCTCCGAATTCCCGCCAGAAATACTGAAACGCCGCCAGCGCCACCGCCTCTCTCCCCCCCCTGCCTCGCCGTAGCCCCAGCCAGGACGGATGCCAAAGCGACAAGTAACGGGAAAGCGCCCGGTAGCCATCGGTGTTCCTTACCGTGAGCTGCACCTCGCCCACCCGCTCCAGCTTCAGCCGGCACCCCAAAACGGGGCGAACCCCCACCATCCGGCAGGCCTGGGAAAATTTCACCGCGCCCCAAAAGCCGCCCTTGTCGGCCACGCCCACCGTCCGGTAGCCCAGGTGATAGGCCAGCTCAGCCAACTCCCGCGGCGACAGCAACGACTCGTAAAAGGAATAAAAACTGTAATTCCCCAAACTCTCCATACTAAACATATGTTCACTATTTCGGAGAAGGGCAAGCCCATTTGGGCAAAGAGTCTCAACCCGCCGCGGTGGGTCCGGGAAGCCCGGCCCTTATTCGGATTTTGCAGGGAACCCTTTTGCCGAGTCCCCTATCAGGTCGGCCAGGTCGGTGTGGCCATTGTCGCGGGCAAACGATTCGGCGGTGGACTCATCCACGTCTATAACCGTCGGATCGGCCCCCTGCTGGAGCAGGAGTTCGACGATGGAGCGGTGCCCCTCCGCCGCGGCGAACATCAAGGCCGTCCAACCCTCCTGGCCATCCATCAGATTTATCTGGGCCTTGTTGGCCAGCAAAAGGGCCACCGTACCGCGGTTTTTTCCGGTCGATGCAAACATGAGGGCGGTTCGGCCGGCCCGGTCCCGCACGTCTGGAGACGCCCCCCGCCGCCAGCAGTTCCCCGACGACCCCCGTGTGCCCGTTAAAGGCGCTGACCATGAGCATGGTGCGCCCGTCCCCATCGCGTTGATCGGGGTGGGTTCCCGTGTCCAAAGCCTGCCTGACCAAACTGGCCTGGCCGTTCAAAGCTCCCTGAAGGGCTACATCGAAGGGAATGACCAGGGGCTTCGGGGCCGGTCTGACGGCCTGCCCGCCTGGCGCAGTTTCCCTGTCCTCATCGCCACAACCCCCCCCAAAAAAAAGACAGAAGAAGAGAGCCGCAAGCTTGGACGGGGTCAATTCGCGCGATGGCTCGACAGCGCGCTTTGTTCGTCGGAGTCCCAAGAACCAAACGCTTTCCCGGCCACTGGGTATTTTCTCGCGCATGAGAAGAGCACTGACAGGATTAACTGAAAAGCACAAGACAACGAATCGGATGCGAAGGATTATTCACATCGATATGGAATGTTTCCATGCCACAACCAACCCGCATTTCTGACTTCCGAGCGAGGCTTGACCATCAATGATGAATTCCATGCAACAAACAAAACTAGGCCTTATTGGCGCAGGTCGTATGGGACGACTCCACGCGGAGAATCTGGCGCGCCGCATACCCGCAGCCAACTTGCTGATGGTGCACGACGTCGTGGTGGAGAGAGCCGAAAAATGTGCGGCCGATTTTCAAATCCCAATGGTCGCGCCCGATCCCAAGGCCATTTTCGATTCCCCTGAGATTGACGCCGTCGCCATATGTTCCAGTAGCGATACTCACGTGGAATTTATTATCGGAGCGGCGCAAGCCGGTAAGCACATCTTCTGCGAAAAGCCGATCGCCTTGGATCTGGCCTCAATCGATCGAGCCCTCGCCGCCGTCGAGCAAAGCAACGTAAAACTCCAGGTCGGCTTCAATAGACGTTTTCATGCCAACTTCAAGGAGGTCCATGACCAAGTCGCGGCGGGAAAGATTGGCCGACCGCACTTGGTGAGAATCAGCAGTCGCGATTCGGTTCCGCCGCCAATCAGCTATGTCAAAGTTTCGGGCGGCATCTTCCTGGATATGACCATCCACGACTTCGATATGGCACGCTATGTGATCGGCCACGAGGTGGAAGAGGTTTTCGCGGTGGGAGCGGTCCTGGTCGACCCTGCCATCGGCGCAATGGGGGATGTCGATACCGCGATCATCACCTTGCGTTACGCCAATGGGGCAATCGGCACAATCGATAATAGTCGTGAAGCCGTCTACGGATACGACCAGAGAGTCGAGGTCTTCGGCTCCAAGGGTGTGGTCATCGCCGACAATAATCGCCCCCACAACGTGAATCTCCATGCCAAGGATGGAACTACCACGGCCCCGCCGCATTTCAATGTATTGAATTTGTACCGGGACTCCTACATTGCTGAACTCAAAAGCTTCCTTGAGGCCCTTCAGCAAGATGCGGAACCTCTGGTAACCGGGCTGGACGGACGCCAGCCGTTGGTGATGGGTCTGGCCGCAGCTCAATCGATCCGGGAGCGTCGGCCGGTTAAACTCAGCGAAATCAAACCATCATAAGGAAAGCCCAACGGTTCCTGGCACCGCAAACTCCCCCGAGCATAAGGCGGGAGAAGAGGGCCGCAAGTTTCAGGTTGGCGCCGCTGTTCCGGGAAAAATTCAATTAGCCGGCGTCACTCTTCTTCGTCCTTTTTCAGGCTGGGCCAAGGGGCGAAGGCCAGGACATAAAGCAATACGATTCCCGCAAATGGAATTATCGCCAATAGTCCTATGGGACCGGGATAACCCGCTCTTTTGAATATGCGCCAAAATGGCAGAATAAAGATGATGGCAAGAATAAGAAAACCGAAAAATGTGAAGCCCTCCAAGGGGCCGATTTGTTTGAAAAGGCCGAGTATTTTGATGTCTTCCATTGGATGGAGATATTGGAACGTGGTGGTTAATAGGTTACCTCAAAGGTAAGTTCATTTTATTTTTGGCGAAACCTATTCCTATTTCGGGGCATTGTCCAGGTCTTCCCCAATCGTTTTGGCCGCGCGCCAGAAGTGAAATGCGGCCAGAATATAGATGAACACCACCATCATGGAGGCGTATCTCAAAGCTCCCGGGCCGAAGGTCGGGGTCAGGACATCGCTCAGGATACCGGTTAAGAGCGGACCGAGACCCAGCCCGATGAGGTTGAGGACGAAAAACAGGATGGAGGATGCCAGGGCCCGCATGCGCAAGCTGACCACCCCGTGGGTCATTGCGATGGTGGGGCCGATGAACATGGCGGCCAGGAATTGGGGAATGATATAAAATGCCAGGGCCAGGTGATAGGCCTCCAGAAGATAAACCAGAAGGAAAGACGGTATGGCCAACAACGCGGCCAGGCCGGGAATCCAGAGATACCACCTGCGGTCGCGACGTCCTAACCTGTCCGCCAGATAACCTCCCGCGAAAGTTCCCGAGGCCCCGGCGAAACCGGTGATCAATCCCAGCCAGGTAGCCAGTTCGCCCGTGCTGGTCAGTTCGTATGTGCGGATAAAATAGGAGGCTATCCAATGCCCCAGGCCGTAGCCCACAAAGGAATGCAGTCCCGAGGCCAAGGACATGTGACGAAACGATTTTCGGGACCAAAGCAGCCGCAAAACCTCCCCCATGGGAGGCGCATCCAACACTTTCTCAAGATTTTCCGACTGACCCCGGGGCGGTTCCCGCAGGGTAAAACGAACGACCAGGGCCCATAAAATCCCAGGAATTCCAATGACAAAGAATACCATCCGCCAGCCGTAGAAGTCGTTGACCCATCCCCCGATCAAGAATCCGCACAGAATTCCGAAATAAACCCCCATTGAATAGATGGAAAGAGCCGTGGCGCGCCGGTGGGGAGGGAACAGGTCGGAAATTATGGAATGGGCCGGGGGGCTGCCCCCCGCTTCGCCCACCGCCACCCCAATTCTGGCCAGGAGCAATTGGACAAAGTTTTGAGCCAAGCCGGAAATCGCCGTCATGAAACTCCAGGTGGCGATGGCGATGGCCACGATGTTTCTCCGGTTGGACTTGTCGGCCCACCGGGCAATGGGAATACCGACCGAGACATAGAAAATGGCGAAGGCGATTCCGGACAAGAGCCCCAACTGCCAATCCATCAAGCCCAGCTCGGCTTTGATGCTTTCCTGCAGAATGGCCAGGATTTGCCGGTCGACGAAATTGCAGATGTAGGCGACCGTGAGTACCCCCAGGGCGTAATAGGAGTAGGACGGTTTGAATTTCCGGGCCCGCCCTTCCGGATTATCCACGCTGAGGGGCTTTTCGGAACTCATGCTCGGGAAACGTTGAGAGGACTGCAAAGTGCAGGAGCGGGTTTATCCCGCGATTGTTTGGGGCTCCTCCGAATCTTATCGCGGGATAATCCCGCTCCTACATTTATCATTGCCTGAAAAATAATCTTTCTTGGCGGTCTTTCAAAAAGATCGGGAGGTGGCGCATTCTGTAATTAACGGTCTCTATCGTTTGTTTCTCAAGGAGAAATCGGATTGGTTGACTTTGGGGAACACTCCTCAATCATCTCCTCGTTTTCGGAAATTGATCATAATCCATGTTCCCCCACTTCAGTTCCTCCCCCGGGCCGAAAGGTTTGCTCTTCCTTTTTTGCATCCTCCAACCTCTCGCGGCGGCCTACTCCGCCGAGCACGATCAGGACTTCGAACAGTTGGGCTCCATCCTCCCCGAAGGCAACGAAGTTCGACTGGCTTCCGGGGCGCCCGGCCCCGATTACTGGCAGCAGGAGGCAAACTACCTTATCGAGACGGAGTTGGACGAAAGGAACTCCAAGATCCTCGGCAATCAAACCATAGAATATGTAAACCACTCCCCCCACGAGCTGCGCTACCTGTGGGTGCAACTGGACCAAAACGCATTCAAAATGGATTCCAAACGGTCCCGCGTACGCTGGCCCCTGTCCCTTGAAGAGGAATCCGGAAAACCTGCTGAAATCGAATTCGATTCCTTTCGTTCGTTTGTATACAATCAGGAATTCCGGGGTGGATACAGGCTGACCCGGGTAACCGATAGCGCGGGCCAAAACCTGGACATCACCGTGGTCCACACCAACATGCGCATCGATCTGCCCGAGCCCCTTCAGCCGGGACAATCCTTTTCCTTCAAAATCGGTTGGGAGTTCAACATCGTGGATGAGGCCCTGGCCTTCCGCTATGGACGCCGGAAACTGAAGGAGGGCGATTATGCCTATCACATAGCCCAGTGGTATCCCCGCATGTGCGCTTATTACGACCGCCAGGGCTGGCAGGTTAAACCCTATATCGGGGCCGGAGAATTTGCCCTGGAGTTCGGCCGTTTCGAGGTGCGCATCACGGCCCCGGACGACTACGTGGTGGCAGCCACCGGCCAACTGGTCAATCCCGAGGAAGTCCTCAGCCCGACCCAAAGGGAGCGGCTGCAACGCGCGCAAACCAGTAACAGGCCGGTCACGATCGTCAGTGAAGAGGAGGCCAAAGATAATTTGGACAGGAAATCCCGGCGGAAAAAGACCTGGATTTTCCAAGCCGAAAAGGTTCGGGATTTTGCCTTCGCCGCATCGCGCGGCTACCTCTGGGACGCCATGGGGGTCGAGGTGGACGGCCAAACCGTCATGGCCATGAGCGTCTATCCCCCGGAATCGATCGCCCTTTGGCAGCGGTTTTCCACCGAGGCGGTCGCCCAGGCCCTCAGAAAATACTCCGAGATGGTTTATCCCTACCCCTATCCTGTGGCCTGGTCGGCCTGGGGCGCGGAAGGGGGTATGGAATATCCCATGATTTCGTTCCAGACTTCCCGCAACATCGACGAAAAGGGAACCTATCCCATGCGGCATCGCGGCTACGTCATCGGAGTGATCATCCACGAGGTGGGTCACAACTGGTTCCCCATGATCATCAACAACGATGAGCGGCAATGGATGTGGTTGGACGAAGGCCTTAACAGTTTCGTCGATCACCTGGCCGGCAGTGAATTCGATCCGGTCCTGCAAAAGAGAAATTTAAAAAGCGAAAAAGAGGTCATCGAGACCATGACCCAAAAGGACGACCCCATCATCATGACCGCGGCGGACAATATGATCCGGGCCGGTTACCAGGCCTATTCCAAGCCAACCCTGGGATTGATAGTGCTGCGTGAGGGCATCCTGGGGCGTGAATTGTTTGATTTCGCTTTCCAGGAGTATGCCAGGCGTTGGGCCTTCAAGCGGCCCACCCCGGCAGATTTTTTCCGTACCATGGAAGATGCCAGCGGAGTGGATCTGGACTGGTTCTGGCGGGGCTGGTTTTTTGGCAACGACCACGTGGACATGTCCATCGAGGGGGTGAATTCATACCGCTTGGACGATGGGGAGCCGGGCCGAAGCCGGGCCCTGGCCAAAAAGGAGGAGGAAGTTGTTCCCCCGACTCCTTACGAGGAATTCCTCGAAGAAGTCGGAACGGTGGCTGAACGCAATAAGCGCCTGCAGGACTGGTATTTCTCCTTCAATCCCTATGAGCCATCGGAAAAGGATCTGCAGGACTTCGAAAAAAAACGGGAGAAGCTGGAGGACTGGCAAAGGGAACAGCTCGAGTTCGGCGAAATGGCCTACCTGGTCACGGTGAAAAACGTGGGCGGGTTGATCATGCCTCTGGTATTGGATATCGAGTTTACCAACGGCCGGAAGCGACGGTTGGAAATACCGCCCGAAATCTGGCGAATGGGAAAAGATGAGGTGAAGATTCCCTTTATCAGTAATCGCAAAGTGCGGGAGGTCGTCCTGGACCCCGACAACGCCTTCGCCGACGCCGACTTGGCCAATAACCGTTTCCCCAGGGAAATCGAAGAGGGCCGGTTCAAACTCAAACCCAGGGAAAAGTCCCCTAATCCCATGCGCTCCGCCCTCTTCCCCGATGAGGAGGAAAAAGAGGACAACTGACCCCTCCCCCCAAGGTTCATCCGTTCCCATCCCCCTCCAATCCTGATCTTGATCTTGATCCTGATCTCTCACCCCCATTCCTAATTCCTAATTCCTAATTCCTAATTCGCGCCCTCGGGCGCTTTCCCTCTCCTCTCTCCATCACTCCCTCATTCCATCACTCCATCTCCCCCCATTCCTGATTCGCGCGCCTTGGCGCGCTTTTGGCAGCCCGACTAGGACTCGAACCTAGAATGGATGGACCAAAACCATCTGTGTTGCCAATTACACCATCGGGCTAATTCGAGGAATGGCGTAACGTCCTAATATTTCGGGGTTCCGTCAAGAACTGAAACCGGCCCCTTGTTTAGACCATTGACGCACCACTCCCCATTAAACTACAAGAAGGAGTTAATGCAGGCTGAAACATCTTCCAGGCGCGGGCTGAAATACAAGCGCATCATTCTGAAACTGAGTGGTGAAGTCCTCAAAAATCCCCTTACGGGCGATCCCATCGATCCCGTCGTTCTCAAACGCATCTGTTCCCAGCTCAAGGAAATCTGGGGTTTTGGAATGGAGGTCGGAGTAGTGGTGGGAGGCGGAAATATCTTCCGGGGTCTCACCGGGGAGGAGCAGGGGGTGGCCCGCACCACGGGCGACTACATGGGTATGCTGGCCACCGTGATAAATTCCATGGCTCTGATGGATTGCCTGGAAAAAATAGGGGTGGTCACGCGGGTGCTTTCGGCAATCCGCATGCCCGAGGTGGCCGAGCCATTTATCCTGCGCCGGGCCGTGCGCCACCTTGAACGCGGCCGCCTCGTCATTTTTGGCGCCGGCACGGGCAATCCTTACTTTTCCACTGACACGACCGCGGCCTTGCGGGCCAACGAAATCCAGGCTGAAATCATATTGAAAGCCACCAAAGTGGACGGCATTTACGACAAGGATCCGGCAAAGTTCCCCGATGCCAGGAAATTCGATGAACTGACTTATATGCAGTGCCTGGCCCAACGCTTGAATGTCATGGACTCAACCGCATTTTCTCTTTGCATGGATAATAAAGTGCCCATCATGGTCATCGAACTGAATGACCCGGAAGCGATCAAGAAAGCGGTTACCGGCGAAAAGATAGGCACCCTCGTCCACGAATAAATTACCACTCCGTTTGTCATGTATAAGGAAATAATGGCCGACATGGAGGAAAGCATGCGGAAAGCGGTGGACTACACCCTGCATGAATTCTCCACCCTGCATACGGGCAAGGCCTCCCCCAGTATGGTTGAAGATGTTATGGTGAAAGCTTATGGAGGCGCCATGCGCCTGAAAGAAATGGCCGCCATCACCACCCCCGATCCGCGCACCCTGAAAATCCAACCCTGGGACAAGTCCCTTATCAAACCCATCGAGAAAGGGATTCATACGGCCAATATCGGCCTCAACCCCTCTGTGGACGGAGCCTTGATCTGGGTGCCTATCCCGGAGCTGAGCGGGGAAAGGCGGAAGGACCTGGTCAAGGTGGCCCACCGCATGGCGGAGAGTGGTAGAATCAGCGTGCGGCATGCCCGCCGCGATGCCCTGCATCTCCTCAAGGAAGCCAAAAAGGAGGGCGAGATTTCCGAGGACGACCTGACGCGCTGGGAGAAGGAGGTCCAGAAAGGTACCGATAAATTTATCGGGCAGATCGATCAGCGCCTTAAACTCAAGGAAAAAGACCTCACCGAAATCTGATCCGGCAGTGATAAAATTCCCGGATGGGAGACGGGTTCTCCCATGACGGGGCCTCGACAGATGCTGGCAAATATCAAACAAGCCAACCGAATTGTGATCAAAGTGGGCACCAGCCTGGTCACCAAGGGTGACGGCATGGTGGATACCGCTCACATCCAATCGATTTGCCGGCAGACGGCCCAATTGCTCGATACGGGCCTGAAGGCCATTATCGTCAGTTCGGGCGCCGTTGGCCTGGGCATGGGGAAAATGGGATGGAGGAAACGGCCCCGGCACCTTGAAAAACTGCAAGCCTGCGCCGCCATCGGGCAAAGCGCCCTGACCCAGACCTGGCAGGAACATTTCCAACCCTACGGCATAGTGGTGGGGCAAATTCTGCTTACCCGGGATGACGTGGCGGAAAGAAAGAGGCACGTGGCCATAAAGAACACCATTGAAACCCTCCTGAACGAGGGCGTGGTTCCCATTCTCAACGAAAACGATTCGGTCAGTGCGGAAGAACTCGAAATCCAATTTGGCGACAACGACATTCTGTCCGCTCTGGTGGCCAGCCTGGCCAAAGCGGATATTCTGGCCATCCTGACCACTGTAAGGGGTTTGCTCGACTTGGAAGATGATGGGAAGCTCATCGATATCGTCGAAACCATCAGCCCGAAAATCGAGACTCTGGCCCGTGGAACCCAAAGCCAGACTTCGGTGGGGGGAATGACGGCGAAGATTGAAGCTGCCAAGGTGGCCACGCGCTCGGGGTGCTGCGTTTTTATCGGTTCGGGGCGGCAACCCGGTATCCTGGTCGACCTGGTGACCGGCAAACCGGAAGGGACGTTTTTTATTCCATCCGATATCCCCCTGGAGAGCAAAAAACGCTGGTTGGCCTTCTTCGGGCATTCCCACGGAAGCATCCAGGTCGATGCGGGCGCGGTAAGCGCCCTGAAGAACGAGGGAAGCAGTCTCCTGGCCAAAGGGATCACCGCTTGCCATGCCGACTTTCCCACCCAAACCCTGATCGACGTGGTAGACGAAAAAGGCAAAGTCTTTGCCCGGGGGTTGACCCAGTTCAGCAGTGCGGACCTCCGGCCGGTTTTGGGAAAATCCTCCCGCGAAATTGCCAACGTCTACCCGGCCCGGAAACGCATGGAGGTCATCCACCGCGACTCTCTCGTCCTCCTGCGCGACTAGTGTAGTGTCCTGTTAATTCGTTCACACAAATGGCTGGGTTATATTCTGAAACAGCCGGATAGTGGAGGGAGAAGAGTTCAGTGTGCAGAGTTCAGAGTTCAGAGAGAGGAGAAAGGAGGGCGGACATTTCCCCCTGTCTGCGTGCGGTGAGGCTGTTGCATGGGACCGCGACTACAAAGAACTGGAAAGCATATTAAAGGAGGCCACACTTCAATGAACTGCACAGCAGTTCCACTCCAAAGCCCAGTGTCGCACAGCGCACACTGGGTTGAAATGGACAAAAACAACGAACCCCAACGGGGTTCCACAAATTATTTCCAAAATGCCTTGGGATTGATTCATTGTGGAACCCCGTTGGGGCTCAATCATAGGGCGGTCGGTACCCCAGCGTGCGCTACCATGCTTTGCCTAAACCGTGCTTCGCAACGCTACGCAGGTCAAGAGGCTTCGCACGGCACAGCGCGACACTGGGCTTTGGAGTTTAACGCCGTAGGCGTAATAGCCAGATGTTTGATTCGGTTGATCGGAGCAATGGGCGTATTTGCATCCTCCGGTCGGTAGTGAGATTTTCAAGGTAGGAGCGGCTTTACACCGCGATCCCAATTAAAATTGCCTTTTCCCTCATCCGTTCTCATCCGTGAAATCCGTGGTTCATTTCTCCCCATTCCTAATTCCTAATTCCTAATTCCTAATTCCTCATTCGCGCCCTCGGCGCGCCTCCCCCATCCGTTCCCTTCCCATTCCAATCTTGATCGTGATCGTGGTCCTGATCTCTCCCCTCCCACTCCATCTCTCCATCTCTCCTCATTCGCACCCTTGGGCGCTTCCCCTATCCTGTCTATCCTGTCTATCCATGTTCAATTCTTTCTCCCTCTGTGTCCTCTGTGGTTAATTCTTCCCATTTCCCAATTCGCTGAAGGCTTTCAGCCATCCCGCACATTTTGCTTTCCACTGGATGGACGATCCTTAAGGTCCCCCATGATGGAATTTGAGCGCCGGTCCGACTTTCCGCAAGACCCGGGATACCCTCCGATAGACTTTCGATCCAACCTCAATGACGAGCAGTTTGCCGCTGTCACGGCCGGTGATCAGCCCGCTTTAGTGCTGGCCGGGGCCGGTACGGGCAAAACCCGGACACTGACCTACCGGGTGGCCTACCTGCTGGAACGGGGAGTGCACCCGGGAAATATCCTTCTGCTCACTTTCACCAACAAGGCGGCCCGAGAGATGCTCTCCCGCGTAGAGGACCTGACCGGGATCCCGCGCCGAGCTTTCTGGGGAGGCACTTTTCATTCCATTGGTCAGCGCATGTTGCGCATGCATGGAGAACCATTGGGGTTTGATCCCAATTACACCATCATGGACCGATCGGATGCGGAGTCGCTTTTGACCGATGTGATCAAGGAGTTGGACCCACAATTCCTGAAATTCAAAAACAATCCCAAGGCAAAGGTGATTTCCAACCTCATCAGCCTTGCCCGCAACACTTGCAAATCCCTGGACGACGTGGTGATGGATTTTTACCCCTACTTCAGGGAACACATAACCGAATTTGCCCAGTTTTCCCAGACCTACACCAAAAGGAAAATACAACAACAGGTGGCCGACTTTGATGACCTGTTGGTTTACTGGCTGAAGATCCTTCAGACCCAGGAGGAGATCGCCCGTTATTACCAGGAACGCTTCCAGCACATCCTGGTGGACGAATATCAGGATACCAACCGGATCCAGGCCCAAATCATCGACCTGATTGGAGTCCGCGACCAGATCATGGCGGTGGGTGATGACGCCCAAAGCATCTATTCCTGGCGGGGGGCCAATTACGAGAATATACTGCACTTCCCGGACAAACACCTGAATACCGAGATCTTCCGGATCGAAACCAATTACCGGAGCACACCCGAGATCCTCAACTTCGCTAACGGGGTTATTCGTCAGTTCCAACCCGGACAAGGGTTTTACAAAACCCTGAGACCTGCCCGCGGCAATCTTCAGCCACCCCTGTTGATTCGGGTCATGAACGGCCGCGATGAAGCATCCGCCGTTATCAGCCGGATCAAGGGCCTCCTGGATGAAGGGAGGTCCCTGAAAGACATAACCGTACTTTACCGTGCCCACTACCAGGCGTTGGACCTGCAAATGGAATTAACCCGCCAGAATATCCCCTTTCAAATAACCAGCGGGGTACAATTCTTCGAGCAGGCACACATCAAAGACCTGGTGGCCCAGGTCAAGTTTGCTTACAATCCGCGGGATTCCCGCGCATTTCACCGGTTTGCCTGCCTGCTGCCCAAAATAGGGAGCGTCACGGCTGAAAGGATCTTTCAGGCCGCCTTGGCCGAAGCCGACAAGTCCGGCGGGCACGTTGCCCTCATGCTCAATTCCCGCCCTGTCCGGGCCAAGGTTCCCAAGGCTACCCGGAAACACTGGGATTCCCTCACTACCACCCTTGAGGGGATCGTGGAGGCAGCCCAAGATAAATCTCCTTCCCAGGTGGTAAGCCTGGCGGCCGAGGGTTGGTATTCGGATTTTATCAAAACCCTCTATCCCAACTACCGGCAACGCATGGACGACCTGCAAAGCCTGGTCGGATTTGCCGGACGGTTTTCCGACTTGCAGGAACTGCTCTCCCAAATCGTGCTGTTGAATTCGGAAACCAGTCAGAATTCCGCCTACCCCGAGGAGGACAAATTACGCCTCACCACCGTGCACCAGGCAAAAGGGCTGGAGTTTCCCGTCGTCTTCCTGCTGGCTGCTTCGGACGGACTTTTCCCTTTGTCCCGAGCCATGGAAAATAATGGTCTCGACGAAGAACGACGGCTGTTTTACGTGGCCGTCACCCGGGCCATGGACGAACTCTACATGACCTCTCCCCACCTCATCCAGTTTGGAATAAACACCAAAATCTTGCAACCCAGCCGCTTCATTCAGGCCCTGGACCCCACCCTATACGAGATGGCCCGTTTTCACAAATCCCCCTCCTGGTAATCTCCCCTCGGAGTCATTCCTAACTCGCTCAAGGCCTTCAGCGCTCCCCTATCCTTGATTATCTGTGAAATCCGTGGTCAATTCCTAATTCGCGCCCTTGGGCGCCTTCCCCCTCTCCTCTCTCCATCACTCCCTCATTCCATCACTCCATTTCTCCATCTCTCCCTCATTCCATCACTCCATCTCTCCATCTCTCCACCCTTCCTCAATCGCGCCCTTGGGCGCTTCCCCTATCCGTGGCCAATCCTCTCCTCTCAGCATCTCGGCAACTCAGAATCTCAGAAACTCCCTCCCCATTCCCCATTCCATCTCTCCACCATTCCATCATTCCCTTTCCCAATTCCTAATTCCTCATTCGCGCCCTTGGGCGCTTTCCCCCTCTCCTCTCTCCATCACTCCCTCATTCCATCTCTCCACCACTCCATCACTCCACCACTCCATCATTCCATCCCTCCCAGTTCTCCATTAAAATGCCATTGAACCGCATCATCCTTGCTACCTTGCTCGTCTCGGCGAGCCTGTGCCTGGGCTCCATCGACAATATGGAACAGGTCTACTACACCGAGGATACCTTCAAGCGCATCTCGGAGTATTTCACTGGCGTAGAAGATCAGGGAAATCGGTCCATTCTGCGTTCCCATCTGGAAGACCGAACCGGCCATTATGTGAAATTCAACCTGACAAAACCCCATGCGGTGGATCATTGCCAACTCGAAGTATTAGGATTCGGCGCCAAGGAGACCACTACTTACACCTTTAAAGTCGAGGAACCCTGGTCGGTGGAAAAACCCATCTATCTCGGGTTGACCGGCCCGGAATGGCGCAACAAAACGCAACCGCCCATAGCCTACAAGCTGGTTCTATTGGACGCCGCCGGTAACATTCTCGCCTCGGCCAGCAGCTTCCTTTGGGGAGATGGATAATCCCTGGACCGATTGGAAACCCCTGTCCAACTGGAGACTCGATTTCGAATCGCTGCTGGAAACCCTCGATGGCGGGCAGGCCTTCCGCTGGAATCGGGAGGAAAAACACGTCTTTTCCGGAATCATCGGGAAGCACATGGTCCGGCTACGGTGGAGTCCCCCCAACCTTCTCCACTGGTCGGTTGCTTCACCTCCCCCCGAGCGCCCGACCCAGGTCCTGGAGACTTATTTCGGAAACCGGAAATCCTACCAAATGCTCTATGATGCCCTTCCCTGGCGAAGCGACCCCCATCTGCGGCGGTGCATGGCAGCCTTCCCCCAACTGCGCATCCTGCGGCAGGATCCGGCGGAAACCCTGCTCTGTTTTCTCTGCAGCGCCACCAAGCAAATCGTCCAAATCAAGGATATGCTGGCCCTGTTGGCCGACCGTTTCGGTGACCCGCTTCCGGGTGGCATGAAGTCGCTGCCCTCCTGGACTCAATTGTCCAGTATCCCGGAATCGGCTTTGCGCGACTGCAAAATGGGTTTTCGCGCCCGCAACATCAAAGGGACGGCCGAAGTTCTGGCCGAAAACCAACATTTCTTATCGGAAGTCAGCCGTCTTCCTTATCCGGAGGCCCGGGAGAAGCTCTGCCAACTACCGGGAGTGGGGGAAAAAGTGTCCGACTGCGTATTGCTCTTCGGTTTTGGCAGACTGGAAGCCTTTCCAGTGGATACCTGGATCCTCAAGGCCATGCAAAGGCACTACCAACTCCATGACTGGTCGCACCGGCAGGTGGCCCGATTCGGCAGGACACACTTTGGGAAATCGGCCGGCCTGGCACAACAATTCCTCTTTGCCTGGGAACGCAACCATTCCAGAAAATAGCTTGCCTTCAATGGTTCCAAATTTACCTTTCCTCCCTTCTCCATGCCTGGGTGGTGGAATTGGAAGACACGCTGGATTTAGGATCCAGTGCCGCAAGGCGTGCGGGTTCGAGTCCCGCCCCAGGCACCATGGGAATGAATCGCCCACATGAAATTCTCCCGCAGCGAAATCAATACACTGCAACTCACCGGAGTGGGGCATTTTGGCTGTCACTTTGCCATGCTGGTCTTTCCCACTGCCGCTGTTTCCCTGGCTCACGAAACGGGGACCCCCATTGCTACCGTCCTTGGTTGGAGCTTCTGGGGTTATTTCCTCTTTGGAGCGGGAGCCCTTCCCGTCGGCATATTGACCGATCGAACCCGGGCAAAGTGGGTGGTGCGCGCCGGGGTGCTCGGAATCGGGCCGGCCATGATGTTGGTTTCGCTGGCTCAACCCGGAGTTTCTCTGGTCCTTGCCTTGGCCCTGGTCGGTATTCTCGCCAGCCTTTACCACCCCGCCGGCATGAGCCTGATCTCCCGCACCATCAGGTTGCGCGGAAGCGCCCTCGGTATCAACGGGGTAGTGGGAAACCTCGGTATTGCCTCCGCCCCTTTGCTGACTGCCTGGGTGGCGAACGAATGGGGATGGAGGAACGCCTACTTGGCTCTCGGAGCGCTGCTCTTTTTCCTCGGCCTCGCAGTCACGCTTCGGAAAATTGAAGAACCGGAAGCCGGCGCGGTTACCCGGGACGAACACCAGCACCTGCCATGGGAAAGACTGAAACTTTTTCTCATACTGATGTTCGCCATGACCATGGCAGGGCTCACTTACCGGGCGGTGACCGTAGCCCAACCGGCCTATTTCGAGGAGCAGGTTCAATGGATCAGCTATGGGGCGGCCACCTCTCTGGTCTATCTGCTGGGCACCCTGGGCCATTTAATTGGTGGACGTTTGGCCGATCGTTACGACCTGCGCATCGTCTACCTGCTCTTCCACGCCGCCAGTCTTCCCTTCGTAATTTGGATGTCGGCCGCCTCCGGATCGCTCCTCCTCGGCGTTTCCACCCTTTTCCTCTTCTTCAGTCTGGGTATGCAGCCCATCGAAAACAGTCTGGTGGCGCGTTTTACCCCCGATCGATGGCGTAGCACCGGTTACGGATTGAAGTTCACCGTCACTTTTTCCATAGGAGCCCTCTCCGTCTGGGGGGTCGAAAGGATCATCAACCATGCATCCATTTCCAAAGTCTTCCTGGCCGTAGGAATCCCTGTTTCCCTGACCATCCTCTTTGCCATCCTCATCCTCCTGGCCTCCCGCGGCCGGCCTGTCATCAATGACCCGAGGGTTGGCTCTCGGGAAGGCGGGGGATTGCAGGATTGAATCTCGCAAAGCTCGCGGAGGGCGCAAAGAGAGGAAAGTATTCTGGCGTAGAGTAATGGATTTTTGCTGTAGGAGCAGCTTTACGCCGCGATCCCAAAAAACCGTCTCGAGGCAATCGCGGCATAAAGCCGCTCCTACAACTTAAATTGCCTTTTCCCTCATCCGTGGTTGAATAGCACCCCGGGATGACCTCTCGCCAAGACGCTAAGATCGCCAAGATTGCGAGAAAGGATGATAGATCACGATCACGATCACGATCACGATCACGATTAAGGCCCAACCTGTCCTGCCGTAGCCTTCTGGCGAAGCGGGATCCATCACTCCCCCCTTGAGGGGGAGTCGGCAAGACAAGGGCGTCAGCCCGCAGTCGCGCCGGTGGGGGGCGGGCGCCAGCCCTTCATCCGTGGTCAGGAATAAGTGGCTAGAGTAACGGAGGGCGGACATTCCTGTCCGCCAATAAACTTAAATCCTGATCGTGATCATGATCGTGACTCTCTCGAAGCAACGCAAAGAAAATGCAATGGCGGACAGGAATGTCCGCCCTCCGTTTTGCGCCTTGCGAGAGTCAATTTCACATCCGTGCCCATCCGTGAAATCCGTGGTTAATCCTATCCTCTCAGCATCTCAGAAACTCTATTCAATTCCTCATTCCTAATTCCTAATTCCTAATTCGTCGGCCCTGAAAACTCCATAATTTGTTGTTATACAACATTTTATTGTTGCCAATACCCCTTTTATTTGACAAGGTAATTGTGCAATTCAGCCCAAAACCTGGTCAAACTTATGAAGCTCTCTGGTGTTTTTCGGCAATTGAACTGGGCCACGATCTCCCCAGAAAAAGGAATCCCTTATGTTTTGGTTGTCCACCTTGGACAATAATGCCTTTTTCAGGGTCGACTAATTCGCGCCCTTGGGCGCTTCCCCCCTCCTTAGCCGAGAAAAATCCGATTGCCCATAGGGCATACATTCTTAATTTCAATCCCATGCTGACTGAAGATCTGAAAAAATTGTCCAAACCAGAGAAGCTACTTCTCATCAATGACTTATGGGACGATATTATTCAGGATCCTTCAGATATCCCTCTTACTTCAGAACAGAAACAGAAACTGGACCAGCGTTATGCCGAGTTCCTGGAAGATCCTGACAAGGGGAAGTCTTGGGATGCTTTCAAGAGAGAATTGAAAAAGAATCCATGACCTACCAAGTGGTTGTCCGCAATCGCGCTCAGGTCGAGATTGTGGAAATCATGCAGTGGTATGAAAGTAAGGAAGAAGGACTAGGGAGCTACTTTCTGCTATGCCTGGACGCATCCATCGAGGCGATGCGACGTTATCCTACGGCCCATCGAATTATCCTTCATGAGTACCGGCGGTTCTTTGTGCGAAAGTTCCCAGTCGGAATTTATTACATCGTGAAAGACAATATGATCTACGTAGATATCGTGGAACCTTTCCCTCGTGACCCGTCAAGGCTCGATGAAAAACTTAAAACCTGACAATACCGGGCTTGTCGCGGGGTTTGGCTTCACGGACAGTGATTTCTTCACGCCCTTCCCCCTTTCCCCCATCCTGTCCATCCATGTTCAATTCTCTCTCCCTTTCCCCCCCTCCTAATTCGCGCCCTTGGGCGCTTTCCCCTTCCCTGTCACTCCGTAGACCCTTGGCGAAGGCGGATGCGCCCTCTGTGCTCTCCGTGGTTAAAAAAACTCCCCCCTATCCCTTTGAGCCATTTGTGCTTTTTGTGGCTATTTCTCCCCTTCCCCCATCTCTCCATTATTCCATCATTCCACCACTCCACCATTCCTAATTTGCGCCCTTGGCCGCTTTCCCCCTCTCCTCCCTCTGTGCTCTCTGCGTCCTCTGTGGTAAATCCTCTCCTCTCAGCATCTCGTCAACTCAGAATCTCAGCATCTCTTCTCATCCGTGCACATCCGTGTCATCCGTGGTCAGGAATAAGTGGCTAGTGGCGAGAGAGAACGGAGGGCGGACATTCCCTGTCTGCGTGCGGTGACGCACAGGCAGGCTGTCCGCCATTGCATTTGCTTTGCGTTCTTTGCGAGAGTCAATCCCTGGTTCCCGCCTCTGCCCTTTGTGCCCCTGTGCCTTTCCCCCATCCGTGCTCATCCGTGCCCATCCGTGGTTCATTTCTCCCAATTCCTCGTTCCCTCCCTTCTCCCTCTGGGAGAGGGTGGCGCGAAGCGCCGGGTGAGGGTTGCAACGCATTACCTAATTCGCGCCCTTGGGCGCTTCCCCCCCCCCTCTGCGTCCTCTGTGGTTAAAAAACTCTCCTCCTCAATTTTTGAGCCTTTTGTGCTTTTTGTGGCTATTTCTCCCATCCGTGTCATCCGTGGTCAATTACTGTATAATGGCATACAATTTGCCGATGACCTCATCGAAAACTGCAGGGTCCGCTCGTTCGATGAATTTTGCATCCCTCACCTTCCAATCGAAGCTTTTCACCTGGTCGGCCAGCACCGCGCCCTTAATCTTTTTCCCTCCTACGGGGACCTCAAACGGATAGCCTTTGATTCTCGAAGTGATGGGACAAAATATGGCCAAGCCTGTTTTGCTGTTATATTCCTTTTGGGAGAGTACGATGGCTGGTCGGTGGCCGGCTTGTTCGTGACCCGCTTGAGGGTTGAATTCAAGCCAGACCAGATCTCTGGCTGCAGGAACATACCTGCTCACCAAATTTCCTTTCCCTGGGGTCCCGCAGATTCGATCTCGGTGTGCAGGTTGTTTTTCGAAATGCCTTTCAGCAGGTCATCCAATTGAAATTTTCTTCCGGAAAGGGGTTTGACCAGCAAGCCTTGAGCTTCCTCTACAATCTCGACATGGCTGCCTTCGGAAATATGATAGGTAGTTGTCAGGTGTTTCGGTAACCGCAGAGCAAGGCTGTTTCCCCAACGTGCAACTTTTGTTCTCATAGGCAAAATGTATCTACATTAGATATACGGTCAATAAGGTTTTAAGGACCCTTTCTCCATCTCTTCTCATCCGTGCCCATCCGTGTCATCCGTGGTCAGGAATAAGTGGCTAGTGACTAGTGGTTAGTGGCGAGAGATAACGGAGGGCGGACATTCCCTGTCTGCGTGCGGTGACGCACAGGCAGACTGTCCGCCATTGCATTTTCTTTGCGTTGCTTTGCGTTCTTTGCGAGAGTCAATCCCTGGTTCACGCCTCTGCCCTTTGGACCTTTGTGCCCTTCTCCCCCCTAATTCGCGCCCTTGGGCGCCTTCCCTTCTCTATATGGCGGACAGGAATGTCCGCCCTCCGTTTTGCGCCTTGCGAGAGTCAATTTCACATCCGTGCCCATCCGTGAAATCCGTGGTTAATCCTATCCTCTCAGCGTCTCAGAAACTCTATTCAATTCCTCATTCCTAATTCCTAATTCCTAATTCGCGCCCTTGGGCGCTCCCCCCTCCTTCCTAACCACAATTTATGCTGCTGATGCTTGAAAGCCCTACCGCGGTAATTCTCTCTCCAAGAGATCTTTTTCCTCTTCCGGAGTGAATTACATAGATGTGTTTCAGTCCCAGTTCTTTTTTGGCTATTTGCATTGATTTTGTCGTGGATGGATTGTGCCCGTACTTGAACTCGAATCCAAATTTCCCATTAAAGGTATCTACAATCAGATCGATTTCAGCTCCGCTTTGAGTGGACCAATAGTAGCAGTCTACATTTCTTGCTTCGAGAGATCGAATGACATGCTCCATGGCAAATCCTTCCCAGATGAAACCGATTTTTGAACCGGGGAAGTTCAATGGATTTGATTCCTTTATTCTGAGTAGGCAGTTTACCAATCCCGAGTCCCGGAAATAGACCTTGGGCGCTTTCCTTAACCGCTTTGTCGTATTATAAATGAAGGGAGGGAGCAGCCTGACAATGTAACTGCCTTCAAATAGATGAACATAGTGCCTGACGGTTTTTTGATTTCTTGAAATGATGTTGGAGACGCTGGCGTAATTTATCGTTTTGCCGTGGTAATCCGCTAATGAGGTAAGCAGTCTGTACATTTCCATTCTGCTGAGTCTGGGGTTGCTCAGCATCGGAATATCCTGGCCCAAATAGGAATTTATGAAGTCTTCTCTCCAGGCAAAGGCTTCTTCCAGGTCCGAGGCCAGGAATGATCTCGGATAACCGCCTCTGACCAGAAGCTCCGCTTGTTTGGTCGAACCGACTTCATCCAAATGGAATGGACCTAATTCAAGGTAGGAAATTCTGCCCGCCAAACTCTCACCGGATTTGTTGATCAATTCCGGAGAGGCGCTCCCCAACAGCAGGAAAGTGGCTCTGTTGGATGGTTGATCAACCAAATACCTGAGGATGGGGAACAGTTCAGGCGAGTGTTGTATTTCATCTAAAATTACCAATCCTCTCGCCTCCGATAAAATTCCAGCGGGGTCCGTTTGCAGACGGTTCAGGTCGGCAGGGTGTTCAAGATCAAAAAAATAGTCCGGATCATCTATGAAGTCCCTGGCCAATGTGGTTTTTCCGCATTGCCTGGGTCCAAGAAGGCCAATAATGGGGTGCTTCCCTATGGCCTCAGCCAGCTTGTTTTTCCAGTAATGCCTGGGATAGAAATTCATTTTTTCTTGTAAAACAGGTAGCAAACTAAATATTTGCAAGGAAAATGTGCTTATTGCCCTTCAATGATCCTCGTTTTAACTGGCAGACGCTGGAGTCCTTCCTGTGTCATTTTCTCAATTGCCAGCCGCAATTATGGGGATTTACCGGGGAGACCTCGGAGAAGATAAAGGTGTTGAGCTCAAGAAAAATCGGAATACCCGGGGGCAGGCAGTTTGGCGTGGACATCGAGGCAACGATGTCGAATGGAGAAACCTGGGTCTTTCAATGCAAGCATTACCTCAAGACGAAATGGACCAAACGGCACACGGAAAGGGCTATCAAAGAAGTCACCTATAAAGCCGACAGGTTCTTCCTGGTGATCACTCAGGCAGTCGGTGAAGAACCGCGCTACCCTATCGAAGATTTGGATGATTGGGATTTATGGGACACCCGACACCTCAGTTCGCTATTCCTTAACAATGAAGACCTGACCGAGCAGGAAAAAATGCGTTTACTGCGCACCCACTTCTGCAAGGAGTGGTGCAACGACCTTTTAGGGAAATGTGAGGAAGTCCCCTACCTCTTGCCGGATCCCTACTTTCTGCCATTTCTGGACGAGAACAGGATATTCCATCATGGCTACCCCTGGGTTGGGATTCCGGAACTGGAAAGTTCCTTCAAGCAGTTTCTCAGGAACAATAACCAAAGGCTCTTCATTTTATCGGGAATCGGAGGATCCGGAAAAAGCCGTTTTCTGAGAGAGATTTCCGGAAGGAAATTTTTGGGAAAACATACGAAGTGGAACCCCGTATTTCTATTGAGGATACCAGAGGATATTGAGGAAAAGTTGCCGGATCTTCCGAGGCCCACTATCCTCATATTGGACGAGGCCGAAAAGGAATCCAACTACCGCCGCCTGTTCTCATGGGCTTTGCGCGCCGAGTCGGTAAAGCTTGTCGTTGGCTCTCGACCTTTGACCGTGAAGCAATTGAGGGATGCGGCAATTGCTTCCTACATCGAAAGCGACCAGATCGCAGTCGGAAAGATGCCGGATAAATTGTCCGAAGCAAATGCCGTAAAACTTGCCGACAGCATCTTGGGAAATGTTGAAATCAACCGATTCGAACTCGCAGAGGCATGCAGCAGACATCCTCTATTGATAGTGGCAGTTTGCTATTTGATCAGGTCAAACCAACTCGACTCAAGATATTTGGTCGATAGCCAAAACCTTCGTGATGATGTCTATGGAAAAATCATTCATGACATATGTCCTCATACATCAGAAAACAGCCGTTTAAGAAGGCTTTTGAACCTGATGGCCCTATTGAGTCCTCTGCAGTTTGAAGACGAGGTTCGGGATTCATTGATGAAGTTGCTCGAGGTTGATCGCACCGGTCTGAATCACCTGATGGGCAAACTGCTGAAGCAAGGTTTGGTGGTTGAGCGCTCCAGGGATCAATACCGGATTTATCCCGACGTTCTGGGTGAGTTTATCCTCTTTGAAGCCTCCTTTAGGGACAATCTGAGGTCCACTGATTTCGCGGAGCAGTACATGGACGCGTTTCCCCGCCATTTTCCCAAGATGATGCGAAACATCGCCAATACCCAATGGGCTGCGATGCGTAGAGGAACCCCCGATGATATTTTTCGCCCGTTCTTTGATGCGGCAAAAAAGCGTTACCGTGAATCTGACGACAAATCGAGATTTGGGCTGATTGAGGAATGGTCCAAAATCGCCGGGTACCATCCGCAATACACGCTCGAGCTCGTGGAATTGATGCTCGCAATTTCAGGAAAAGATACAGGAGATCCGGACGATATTCATGCCCCGCATTTCCGAGAGTTCGCGCTGCAGGAAATTCCAGGCCTTTTGGGCGCCGTGGCAAAACAACATGAGAATCTGGTCGAGGTTGTCCTGGATAAGTATTGGGAATGCATCCAGTGGGATAAAGAGACTTATCCCGCTTTTAGAGAGGATCTTTTCAATAAAGTCAGTGAATTATTTGATGCGGGCGACTATCCCTACTCCACCTGCTTGAAGGCGCTCGGATGGCTTGATAACAAACTCGGCGATAGCGCGTTCATGGGTTGGTTGGAATCGAGCGGAGCCCGTTTGGTTGGATTGCTGGGAAAGGCGCTTGAACTCGAGGGAAGCGCCGGGGAAAGATTTTCGAAACATACCTTCACCATTACTCGATTCAGACGCGGGCTTGAGTCCGTAATGCCGATTCGACGGTCTGTTCAAGGCATTCTGAAAAAGTTGATTGAATCGGGAAACGATGCGCTGAAATCGGACTGCCTCAGAGTCATTTCCAAGGGAATCGATTATTACAGCAGGCATGTGGAGTATGGCATACCCGAATGGGCCTCAGGTGATTTGGACGAGTGGTTCGATTTGGCTAAGGCAGCGGTTACGACCTCAGGCAACCCGGCCCTTGTTTCAATTCTGGAGTCATACCTGAGGCTCGATATTGACCAGGCTGAAAGCGAGGAAGTGAGAAGGAGATTTGGCGCATTCAAGGACCAACTGCCTCCTTCACTTGAAAGCAAAATTATCGGGTTCGTTCATTCCGACTATGTAAATTGGTTTTATCCCCGAACCAACTCCGGGCCGACGCCTGATAGTAATTTGCGCAACGCGGTTCGGAAAATGGAACGCAAATTCAATTCTCCGGAGAAGTTGATTGGTTTTCTCGACGGTATTGAAGAGCAAATGGGGAAATGCCGTTTAAAGCCGTTATGGTTCGAATTGCTGGCTGAACTTTCCGCTGCAAACCCTGAATTGGCCGGCGCAACCGCTTTACAATTAGTCGGAACGAAAGGGCCGGGAGGCGTTAGAAGCAAGTCCTCCTCATTATTGGATTCCCTTAAATGTCGGGAAAGCGGCGCCAGGGATGACTTCATCAAAAAGTGTTTGGACTCAGGTGATGATTACTCGGTTGAGGCCATGATGATGGGATTATTTTCGTGGGCTAAACAAAAAGAATTAACCGAGTTTCAGCGGGAAACGCTTAAAGAGTTATGCCAATCTCAAAAACCGGAAATCTGGCGCTATCTGATTTCGATCGCGAATCTCAGGAACATGGGGTATGAAAATTTAAGGCGCCATATCCATGAACGGATTCCCCAGGAGTTGGCGGCTGAGGGGCTGACGGATATCATTCTGAACGGCCTCTATCCTCCATTCGAAGACGAGGAGTTGCTTGAGAAGATTCTATCGAAAATCGTTACGGCGGACTTTCAAAAATCAGTTCAATTTGAACCGACCTTCACTCGATTATCGCAAGAGCATCCCGAGGTAATGGCCGACTTTTTCGAACAACGCATTGACCGTCTGAAGTCTGCCGATGAACCTGCGGGATTTCCAACCTTCACCTATGGCTTTAACCCAAAAATTGAATTGGATTGCAGCGATCTGAAAACAATAGACCGGCTGGAGCGATTATTTGAAAAATCCAATTCCGAGGATGATGGGTATGATTACGACTATCGAAGATTGCTCTCCTTCTTTAGATTCAATGAGCCGGAGTTCTGGGAGAAATGCTTATTGGAAAAATTGACGGATGCAGACGGAATGGATGAGGTAAACCCCATTCTTCATTTTGTGCACGAAGCTTTCCTGCTCCTCATTAAGCATCCCAAAATTGCCCGAGCGCTTCTCAAAAAATTAAAAGAGTTATTGGATGCATCGCCCTACAATGAAGAACGGAGTCGATTGATTAACAGTGTCACATGGCGAAGAGGAAACATTGATGCAGGTCAGAAAAAAAAGAGAGATGACATCATTCGTGACCCATTGAAGCAACTCCTGACGAAATACGAATCGGATCCGATATTATTTCCGTTCTATTCGGAGATGCTTGATGCAGAGGAAGAAGCAAGCCAACGACTGATCGGACCCCGAACTTCGCACCCAGTCAAATAAGACTTCTGCCGGACTGTGTTAATAAACCAGTCCATTCCCCATTCCCCATTCCATCACTCCATCTCTCCACCATTCCTCATTCGCGCCCTTCCCTCATCCTGTCCATCCATCACTCCCCCCCTTGAGGGGGAGTCGGCAAGACAAGGGCGCCAGCCCGCAGTCGAGCCGGTGGGGGGCGGGCGCCAGCCCTTCATCCGTGGTCAGGAATAAGTGGCTAGTGACTAGTGGTTAGTGGCGAGAGATAACGGAGGGCGGACATTCCCTGTCCGCCATTGCCTTTTCTTTGCATTTCTTTGCGTTGCTTCGCGAGAGCCTATCCCAAATCCTGTCCATCCTGTGCATCCATGCTCCATTCCCCATTCCTAATTCCTAATTCCTAATTCCTCATTCGCGCCCTTGGGCGCTTTCCCCCTCCTCAATCGTGATCTTGATCGTGATCCTGATCTTGATCACTCCCCTCCAATCCTAATTCTTTTTCCTCTCTTTCCTCTGTGCTCTCTGCGTCCTCTGTGGTCAATTTCTCTCCTCCTCAATTTTTGAGCGTTTGCAAGTGGCTACCCATTTACTATTTATGGCGGCCTAATTTACCCGACGAATCGGATAACCATCTTTTGGAATTGGCCATAGCTGGTAATGCGGCGTGTTTGATAACAGGTAATACCAAAGACTTCGCACATGGGGAGTTGAAGTTGGGAAATTGCTCAATACTGACTCCTGCGCGATTTATAAGAGAAAGGAAAATGATATGGCAACAATGACGATCAGAATCCCAGACGATCAGCATGAACGACTCAAGGCGCTTGCCGCTCGCCGTGGGATAAGTCTCAATAAATTAATGGAAGAATTCTCAACCCGTGCAATTGTTGAAGCAGATGCCGAATCTCGTTTTCTTGTCCGGGCCGACAGAGGCAAAACCAAAAGGGGCCTGGAGTTGCTGGACAAGCTCGACTCTCAATTTAAAAAAGCCTGACCAGGAAAGCAGACGGGGTAAGGGAAAAATCAGGAATGCTTCGATATGGATATTTGCGGGGAGAGGGTTGGCTCTCGGGAAGGCTGGGGATTACCGGATTGAATCTCGCGGAGGGCGCAAAGGGCATAGGCGCGCCAGGGCGCGCCTATTAGGAATTAGGAATGGGGAGAGAGATCACGATCATGATCAGGATCAGGATTTAAATGGCGGACAGGAATGTCCGCCCTCCGTTATTCTTCCAGCCATTCTTCTCCCTCACTTTGTGCCTTCCCTGTCACGCCGTAGCCCGCTACGCGGCGAAGGCGGATGTGCCTTACTCCTTCCTGGTTCCCGTCCTTCTCCCATTGGGAGAGGGTGACGCGTAGCGCCGGGTGAGGGTTGCCCGTGCTTGTCGCGGGCAATAATCCGTGCCCATCCGTGGTTAATCCTCTCCTCCTCTGCGTCCTCTGTGGTCTCTGTGGTCTCTGTGGTAAAGAAACTCTTCTCAATTTTTGAGCCTTTTGTGCTTTTTGTGGTTAATCCCTTCCCCTCTCCCTTTCCCCATCCGTGAAATCCGTGGTTAATTCTCCCGTTCTCCTGCATTTTGTGGCTATTTCCTCAACCGTGCTCATCCGCGGTTTTTCTCCTCCAGTGAGCACAGCAACCCGATCCCCGACTTGGTCAGTGTCTTGGTCGGTATCTTGGTCGGTAACATGTACGGTGTCTTGTTGGGTATCTTGGGGGGTAACATGTAGGGTGTCTTGGGGGGTGTATTGACCTTTCTCCTTATTTATCAAGGACTTATCTTGTCGGGTATCTTGTTGTGCAACTTGTTGGGTCGCCGCAAGTAATGCCCGGTCTTCCGCCGGCAGGCGCACCCGTCTCACCGGATTTGGCTGGCGCCATCAAAAGACAGGACCTGAGGTCTATATTTTCTCCCGAATTAGTGGATCATTATCTCAGAACATGGAAATAAGTCAGGTCATACTAACAATTTTCTTGGCCAATGCTGGCAGCGCATCCAGATCAATACGACTCTGTATCGTTTCCTCCAAGAGCAGTTGTTTACCAAGATACCTGTCGTACTTTTCCACGATGAGGTTTTGCCCAGAAGATACAATGTCGCCAAAATCAACTGCCTTCGAACGGGCGATTTGCCGAAGGGACGTTTCAACCGAGTCAACGTTAGTCCCATAGTTGACCTCTATAACTCCATCATGCACCGTTGCTCGGTATCCCTTAGCTCGCAATGCCAGAGCCAGCGTCGAAGTCTTTACGGTCCCCGCCCAGGTTGCAATAAGCCGATTGCGTTCGCCGATTTCGTAGATTGCCCCATTGTTCAAACCGAGCCGATGATATTGTGATCGCGCATCGCCCAGGATTTTGATCGCGTCCTGGTCGAGATAAATCGGCACATCCGTGCTGTCGAAAATCTCCTGCATCTTTTCTACGACTTTATCATGGATCAGGCCTCCGCTCCCTCCAAAACTGGGAGGTCGTCCGGTCCGGCCAGGGACAACTTCAATTACCTTCTTCTGGTCATGAATCGCCGTGACACGCCAACGACGGCCGGAAAAAATAATCGTCATGTCTGGTGCCAAGACCATTTGGATTGGAAGGGTTCCTAAGGTCCTGCCATTGTTGGTAATCCTGAATTCCTCTGGCGTCTGAAAAACAGCGAAGAAAGTGTAGTGTTCAACTATCCGCTCCCCCTTTGGTCCTAGAAGTAATGCACCATTCGGCGCTTGTTCCACCAATCCCACGTCTTTCTGGCCGAGTTGTCTGAGGAGACGGACAAAAAGTCCGGCATCCACCCGCCTGAAGGGTCCTCGCACACATAACGTGACATATAATTGTTTTGCTTTCGCTCCACTGCATTCAGCAATGACGGAAAGAATCTGATGGGTAAGGGTAGACAGGTGGAGAGCTTGCGGAGCCGGTGGCTCACACCATTTCTCGATCAGCAATTCCACCATTGCAACGGAACGGACAAATTCCAAATGAAGTCGATCGATTGGATGAGAATTGGGGCTGGGCTCGTTTTCTATGGCGTACATTCTCAGCACGGCCGGTTCGCCTTTTCGCCTTCCTGAGCGACCAAGACGCTGCCGAAGGGACGCAACAGAGAATGGTGGACCGATTTGGGCTACGCACTTGATCGCTCCTATGTCGATTCCAAGTTCAAGTGTCGAGGTGCACACGGCTGTTGCAGCCGAACGCTTCTTTAACCTTTTTTCGAGCTCGATCCGGTGTATACGATCAAGATTTGCATGATGAGGAAAGAACTCTACAGGGACACGCTCTCTTTCGGACATTTCCCGCAGAGCATCTGCATATAATTCGACATTCTGGCGAGATTCCGCAAAAATCAGATTGCGGCTTCCACGCAGATTTTTGAACAAATGAAGGGCCACGGATCGCTGAGCTCCCAAGTTATTCTCATCTGGTTGCCCATTTTCCGCAGGTGCTTGTTTTTCTAAGTATCCACGCAATTGTACCCTTAGTTCCGAAGCTACCGATTTGCTCTCCAGCAGTTTCACTTTATCGGGGGATTCTGGCCTCAAGTACTTTCGAGCCAATTCCATCTCCCCCAATGTCGCTGACAGACCAATGCGCCTGATTCGGCGATCCACAGCCATTTCCAATCGGTTAAGGAGCGACCGCAGATGGATCCCTCGTTCGTTGTCGAGCAAGGCGTGTAACTCATCGACCACGATGGCGCGGACCTCTTTGAACAATCTGCGTATTTCAAGCCCACGCAAAACAAAGAGAGCTTCGAGGGACTCTGGCGTAATCAATAATACGCCACTCGGGGTCTGGCGTGCGCGTTTCTTGACGCCGGCGGCAATATCCCCGTGCCAAGGATGGACCGCCAGGTCCGTTTTGAAACAAAGATCTTCTAATCGTACAAACTGATCGTTGATCAATGCCCGTAACGGTCCGATATAAACGAGGTCGAACCCGCCCTTACCCGGGGAATCCAGTATGGAGGATATTAGCGGAAGGAATGCGGCTTCGGTTTTTCCGCCAGCTGTCGCAGCGGCGATAATCACATCGGCATCCTGGTTGAGCAGCAATGGAATGGAACGCTCCTGAATGTCGTGCAGGCTCTCCCAACCCCTATCCCAAATCCAGCGCTGAACAGGGGTCGCCAGCAAGTCAAACGATGTGAAGCGTTTAGAGCTTGAAGGATTTGAATTCATCATCCTCTTCGTCATCATCGATACCGCCCCAATCATCCCCGAAATCTTTGTTTAACTCGACACCGTCTATCAGGTCACGCCAAACCGTTCCGGGGTTCTGCTCCAGCACCGAAAGCAAATTTACGAAAGCAGTCACTGTGTTTCGGGGTGTGCGAAAGTAGGCATCTCCAATTCGGTTAGAGCAATGAGTCATGAAGGCGGTCAAAGCGTCGTCGGGAAATGTAGTGCTGTTGCCGAAGAATATGCCCCGAATATTCCTAAGTAGAACAAACATTTCCTCTTGTGTGAGGTTCGCGAGCCTGATTACGGGTCCTGAATGATCAACCAGTCCGTCTCGGGCAAAAGTGTTTTCTGGCAGTCGTGATTGCAACGCTTCGTAACTGTATAAGCCCCGGCGGGTATCCGTCAGAAATTCAAGCGTCCCACCGAGTATAAATCCCAGATACTTTGCACTACCCTGCAAAACGTCGTTCAGAATGCGCATAATTTGCTCGTAATTGGATTTCCGAGCCCTTGGGGAGGTCAAATTGTACAAATTGACCAGTTCGTCCAGGGAAACGAGGAGTCCCTGATAACCAGCTGTTCGAACAAACAATGCCAGCAATTTCAGGTGGTCGTAGACATTTGCGTCGTTGATGATCGTTCGAACACCTAGGGCATACCGGGCTTCTGTACGGGTGGAAAACTCCGCTCGAAGCCACCTTACCGCGGCAGACTTCAATACCTCATCTCCGCGCTCGTAACCTTCCCAATAGCGGACAATCACGGTGGTGAAATCGTATCCGCCGGTCAACTCTTCAAGCAGCCCCAAGCTCTCGCGCATGATCTCACTTGGGTCCCGACCGGTCTTCTCAGCCTTGCGCAAGGAGGTGCTGGCGAAGCGTTCCACTATCGAAGTCATGGCGCCTCCATCAGGTTGGGTTCGAGTAGAGGCATTGCGGGCCATTTCGGCGTATAGAGATCGGGCCTGTCCACCCGTGGCGTGGAGGCGACGGTCGGGCGCCATATCCGCCGAAAGCGCGACCATGCCCTTTTCCAGCGCTATCAAACGAGTTAGATTGAGGAAGAATGTCTTTCCCGAACCGTAATCGCCGATTATAAACCGGATGGCAGCACCACCCTCCCTGATGCGTTTTATATCCTGTAGCATCTCTTTGACTTCGCGGGATCGCCCAACCTGAATGTGCCGCAGTCCCAGTTTGGGTACAACGCCCGCTCGTAGGGCTTGTATGATCGAATCCCTGTCCCGTCGCTTCATGGTCTCATAGAGTAGAAGTAAATGTCAGATTTGCTCTCAAGGAAGTTCTTGCAAATTGTCCATAATACGAGCTTGAGCTTTTTGTCCTAACAAAGATCACGATTATCCCACGTTTCATCTCTCACTGTTCTATCCCGTGGGAGATCCTATTCAGGTGACATTTCCTCAAGGGCCGCCTCCACATACGGATACCGGCGTTCTAGCACGTCGAGCAGTGTGGTTCTAATCCCTTTCGTGAACCGCCGCAAATCGAATGCTTTGAGCACGGCACGAAGGTGCTCCTCTGAGCAGCGTTCAAGCTCGTATTCGCGGCCTATCCGTACTAGACCTGCGACGAGTTGAAGCTCACTTGGGGGTATCTGGCCAAATTCACGCGGTCCTCGCTCACGAGCTACCACCGGTTGACAATCAGGTAACCGAACAATCAAACGAACCAAACCACCAACTTTCCCCTCATCAGCGATGACCACGAGGTCTTGGCTGATTGCGTGTTGAAGGGCCATTTCCATTTGGCTCTTGAGGTTGTGGCCCATCCTGCGAATTCCACAACTGCGAAGATAGATGTCGTAAGCTCGCTTGGCCAACATAGGCCCTTCGACCTGGATTATCTGGTATAGCCCCCCTGCGACTAGTGAAGCGTGCGCTCTTCTTGGATCTTGGAAGGGTGGACCATCGAATTCCAAGTAGGGCCGGAGGCCATTCTTCCCAATCAACTGCGGTTGCGGCAATTCCTTGTCAGGACCGGATGGGTAACCGGATTCGACGTGGGGTTGCTGTGGTTCCACCGCATCTTGCGGGGGTTGCATTGAGACAGTTTTGCCTGAGGGATCGTTTGCGTCGATTTCCCTTACCAGGTTGGACTGCGGTGAGGGAACCGAAGAACCCGCTTCATCTGCCTGCGATGTAAAGGTCCTCACTTCTTCGGCGTCCTGCGGATCGCTTTCACTTCCCTTTCGACGGAATCTAGTTCTTCCAATATTTTCAAATTGTTTTACCACTTCCTGGTTTATGTGGTATCCTTTGTATTTCTCGATCAAGGAATCGCCGAACCGCTCGTAAGACCACTCGTTCAAGGATTCAAGGGCTCCCCCTGGCATGAGTTGAAATTGGTTCGCCAAATTGATCCAATCGCTTTCATCCCAGTGTTGCTGGGTCAGTAACTCCTCAAGGAAACCGGCAAGCTTTACATCCAGACCCCTGAAAACTATCATTTGAATTCTCAAAGTGTTCCTCTATTTCCTCATCCACGTCTTTGTCCTCAAAAATCTCCTTCAACAATTTTTTTACTCGATCGGTATCCTTCTCCAGAGTATCGATCTGCTTGGGGTCCAGTTCCACACGACCGTTCCGACTTGGTGCTGATGGCCTCGTAGACTCGGTTGACGACGGTCTTTCTGTAACCGGCTCACTCGCAGGCAATTCCTCATGCAGATTGAAAGAGATATCCTCAGTAGGTAAACCGATGGCTTTGTAGAGCCTTTCTATCGCCTTCATTTCCCGAAAATCAATCATGCCGTCTATAGCCGCCATAGAAAGTGCCAAATGGCCGATTTGCCGACGCACCACATCCGGCACATCCTGTAATCGCCGACGCAGAAATTCCATGTCAAGAGGAACGGACAGCATCCACTTCAGGTTGGCATGAAGTCGAACGTTCTCGACCTCCGGCAATCCGGCTTCGTCAATTCGGGCCTCGAGAATTCGTCGCTCTTTTTCCTCAATAGCTCCGTCAGCGTGTGCAACAAAGCTTCCCAAGGCAATGAACAGAAGCAGTGTCTTGTATTTATTGCTCACTTGTTCAAGCTCCGTGATTCCTTCGGGTAGGTGAAAAAGAACGACTGGTTCGCCCAGCTTTGGACTACGCAAGGCAAAACGGGGATCCGGGGCCATGCCAATTGACAAACGTGCAAGTGCATCAGCAGCTCCGGTCAATTGGTTCTTGTTCGCTTTCTCAGGAATCGAACCTTCCATTAGCTTAATAACCTGCTCAACCGCAACAAGCCCGCCCTTCTCAATGACTGTGTTCGCCCAATCCCGCAATTTCTCCATCTCGGTGCACGGGAATTGATGCCAGATGCGTTGGGGTAAAAGTGCGTGAGCCTCAATGGTTTCGCGGCCGAGAGGGTTGCGGCCGAGAAAGCGACTATATTTGTCGAGCTCATTTGAGGCCGCTTCCACTAATTTTCTGGCAAGGCTCAAAGTTCTGGATGACCGCGGAATGTCTGGAATGCCACCAACGAACTTTACCAAATCGACTTCAAACTCCAAGGAGGCCGACATGTATCCTGCCTGAAATAATCGTTTTGGCTCAGCAATCCTCAACCCATTTGGATACCTCTCGTAAAAAAGATCGTTAAATAACGCCCTGCATTCCGGAAATGCCCGCATCATGGGAATGCGAACCCTGGTTTCGGGATGGAGCATGCACCAACTCAGAACCCAGTCGGCGCTCAAAGGCTCGCCTTGCTGGACCTTTTGACCGATAGCTACGCGGATATCCAGTGGGACCTGATTACTCGACCGTTCAAAACGTGGTTCGAGGGTGGTCACATTGACCGGATCGAGAATGATCTGCGCAGCTTCTAAAAATTTCCCAAAGTACCTGCGAATAGAATGATTCTCGCCGTAAAGACCAAGCAACCGTTCAGTTTCTGCCACAATTTGCCGCCTTTCGTCGAAACTGGGTTTGTCGAGAAAAAACCTTCGCTCCAATCCGTAGAAAAACAGTAGGACAAAACCTGCATCGATTTTCAGATTAGACCGTCCACCCGCCAGCCAATCGAGATAAGCTGCGCGCGCCTGTGGCCCAATATCGGTGTAATTCGGCCAATACCCCAAGCTGTCCGCCGCAACACCTGTTCCGATCTCAGAAACCTGCAAGTTTGGGTCGATAAATCCGTTTCCTCGGTACCAGCCTCCGTCGCTACGCGGTGTCGAGCCGATATATACCATTCCATCTATTGTTCGGCCGGCAACTGTTATTTTGCTGCCTTGGGCAACCCACCGCGAATTTTGGTTTTGTTTCGAGCCTATTTCTTCCATTTAGCACTTCCTCTGATAAATAACGATAGGGGCATGCGCCTCTTTTCTAGTCGTCCAGCCCACGAAAAGCTTGCGACAGGGACCATTGGCATGGTGAATCATTCTTGGGAAGGAATTGGTGTCAATCCGGGAAGTCGTGGTCCTTCCCCTTCTTTCCCTAGAATTGTGGAGGTGTAACATTCCTTCTCCCCGTTGACTTTCTAATAAATTTCAGGCTTCCGATTCGGTCATAGATGAATTGTGTGGCCACACAATCTTCTGTATTGCTGTCTGGAGCCCAGCCATTTCAACCGTCAACTACCTCACCTCCAATTCGGTGAGAACCTCGCGGAAGCTGTTGAGGGCGGTTTCGAGGTTTTCGATGATCTCTTCGGCGAGGTCGTCGGGCTCGGGCAGGTTGTCCAGGTCGACCAGGCTTTTGTCCTTGAGCCAGAAGATGTCGAGACTGGTCTTGTCGCGGGCCCGCAACTCCTCATAGCTGTAGCTGCGCCAGCGACCGTCCGGCGCGTCTTTCTCGTGCCAGGTAGCTTTGCGCTTGTGTCGGTTCTGAGGGTTGTAGCAACTGACGAAGTCCTGTAAGTTCTCGAAGCGCATGGGCTTCTTTTTCAGGGTATGATGAATATTGGTGCGGTAGTCGTAGTACCAGACCTGCTTGGTCCAGGGGTGTGGGCTGGCTTCGTGGTTGTCGAAAAAAATCACGTTGGCTTTAACCCCTTGAGCGTAAAACACACCGGTCGGCAGACGCAGGATGGTGTGCAGGTCCGTGGTCTCCAGAAGCTTCTTGCGGATTGTTTCACCTGCCCCACCCTCGAACAACACGTTGTCCGGCACGACCACGGCAGCGCGTCCGGTGGTCTTGAGCATGGTGCGAATGTGCTGCACGAAATTGAGTTGTTTGTTCGAGGTGGTCGCCCAGAAATCCTGCCGGTTGTAGGTCAGGCTGTCCTTTTTCTGTTCGCCTTCCTCATTGGTGAAGCTCATCGAGCTCTTCTTGCCGAAGGGAGGATTCGCCAGCACGTAGTCATAGCGCTTGCCGGCATCGGCCACCAACGAATCGTTCGGCGAGATGGACACACCCCCGTCGATCTCGCCGATGTTGTGCAGAAAACATGTTCATCAGGCACAGTCGTCGGGTGTTGGCAACGATCTCGTTGCCGTGAAATGCCTCGTGCTTCAGGAACGCCTTTTGTTGCTTGTCTAGTTGGAAGTTCTTCGGGTTGGTGATGAAGTCGTAGGCAGCAAGAAAGAAACCGCCCGTACCGCAAGCCGGATCGGCGATGAGCTTGCCGGGTTCAGGCCGAACGCATTCGACCATGGCGCGGATAAGGGCGCGAGGCGTGAAATACTGGCCAGCGCCTGATTTGGTGTCCTCGGCGTTCTTCTCAAGAAGTCCTTCGTAAATATCGCCTTTCACATCGGCGCCCATGGTCACCCATTCGGTTTCGTCCACCATGGCGATGAGACGGAACAGCTTGGCAGGGTCCTGGATCTTGTTTTGCGCCTTGGTAAAGATCTGCCCCAGCATGCCCCTCTTGACACCGAGCTCACGAAGCAGGGTGACGTAGTGGGTTTCGAGTTCCGCACCCCTTTTCGATTTCAGGCTCTGCCAGTTGAATTCGGTTGGGATGCCGACATCGCGGTTGTAGGGTGGTTTGGCGTACTCGTCGGCCATCTTGAGGAAGATAAGATAGGTGAGTTGCTCAAGATAGTCGCCATAGCTCACCCCGTCATCCCGAAGGGTGGTGCAGAAACTCCAGACTTTGGATACGATGGGAGCGGTGTTCATTTGGTTGTCTTCTTCTTTGGGGAAGGACCGGATATTTGATACGGAGTTTCCACCGCGACCGGACCGCCAGCCTTGAAGTCCCGGGTGTTTCGCGTGACCAATGTCAGTCCTCCCCGAATGGCGATGGCCGCCTGAATCGCGTCTGGAAGTTTCCAGCGCTGCGTACGCCTCAAGCGTGCAGCGGAATCGGCGACTTCGACAGTTATGGCCAGCGCTGCAAACGTGTCTAACAGCTTGCGGGCCAAGGGCTCTGATGCCGCGGAGAATCCAGCAAGCGTCTCGGCGCGGGTAATGACGGAAATCACGCAGTCGCGCCCGTGGGCGGCAAGAAACTCTGTTGCCTCATCTACGCCGTTAAAGTGGTCGATGACGATGACCGAATCGAGCAGATATCTGGCCATCCCTCAAGACCATTCCTTGCGAATACGCTCCTGGTACTCGAGTCCATCTCCAGCCTGCCAGATGCCCGCTGTCTGCTTGAGAACATCTTGAATCGAAGCAGCCGAGCCGCGCTGTTCGCGCATCTGAAATTCGCTGACCGCTTGGCGAATCAGCGAGGCCATGGACACACTGCGCAACGCGGCCTGCCGGTCCAACCACGCCTTCTGTTCGTCATCCAGGCTGATCTGAGTTCTGACCAATAATTTGCTCATGGCGCCATTCGATATCAAGATATTGAAAAAGTAATATCAGCATTTGGGAGAAAATCGCAAGCGCCCATTGATTTCTTGGCCTACCCTTAGATCATCTTGAGGAAGATCCGATAGGTGAGTTGTTCCAGGTAATCGCCATAACTCACCCCGTCATCGCGCAAGGTGGTGCAAAAACTCCAGACTTTGGAGACGATGGGAGCGGTGTTCATTTGGGAGCGTTCTTCCGTTTGATTTGTTCAGCGAGCGCCTGGCCAGCGGTAGTCCGGCGATAGCGCTGGTGGCGACTGGTAGGCGTGTCTGGGAGGGTCATTTCGATCAGACCGGCTTTGAGAGCGGGCCGCAAATAGACTGTGGCGAAGTGGCGGCGGTGTTTCAGTTGAAGCACCATTTGCAGTTCAGCCCGGCTAATCTCTCCAGTGAGCACAGCCACGAGTTGCTCGACAGGGTCGGTGTCTTGGTCGGTATCTTGGTCGGTGACATGTAGAATGTCTTGGGGGGTATCCTGACTTTTCTCCTTATGTATCAATGACTTATCTTGAGAGGTATCTTGTTGGGTCACCGTAAGAAACAATGGATTTCCTCTCATTGTCCCCTTATGGTTTTTCGGAATGATGGGCGCTTGGGGGAAATGAGTGGCCAGAAATGCGCGGGGAGGCTTGACCATCCCTCCATTAACGAATCTTGTTATGGCAACTGAAATGAAACTCAAAAAGCAGATCAGCTATTACAAGAAGCACCAAGAGAGGCTTGCTCGCGAGCATCATGGAAAATATGCGTTAATCCACGATGAAAAAATAGATGGTTTCTTCGATACCGACATAGAAGCTTACTCGGCAGCAAAGAAAAAATATCCTCCCGGTACTTTTTTGATTCGCAGGTGCCTAAAACCAAGCGAGGAACCCGCCCTCACGTTTCATTCCAGGGTCGCTTTTTAGGTGCTGAACTGATGTCGACCAATGTCCCCTTACATGGGTTCACCCATCAATTTAACGGTTTGGCTAATGTTCTAAGTTCGCCTGTTGAATTAAGCGAAGCTTTCGATCCTAAGTCAGGAGACCCACTACCGAAAATATTCAATTTCAATAGCATTTGGGATACTGGAGCGTCGGGTTCGGTAATCACCCCAAGGGTCGTTTCAGAGTTAAATCTGGAGTCGATCGACGAAATTACTACCTACACTGCAAACGGCGACCGTCAGTCCAACGTATACCTTGTAAATATCTATCTCCCAAACAAGGTAGCATTTTCAGGGGTGCGCGTCACAGATGGTGATATCTTTGGAACAGATGTTCTTATTGGTATGGACATCATTACTTGTGGAGATTTTGCCGTAACCAACGTGGCCGGTAAGACGTGTATGAGTTTTCAACTTCCTTCAGCCCGTAAAATTGACTTTGTAAAAGACATTAATAAAACCCGCGCCAAAAAAGGGAAACTCAGGCGAAAAAAGAAGCGACGCCGAAACAGATTTTAAGGGTTTCCCTCATTCCTCCTTGGCGCCCACGGCGCCTCTCCCTTCGTGCTCATCCGTGTAATCCGTGGTTAATTCCTCCCATCTCAGCATCTCGGCAACTCAGAATCTCAGAAACTCTTCTCATCCCTGGCCATCCCTCAAGACCATTCCTTGCGAATGCGCTCCTGGTACTCGAGTCCATCTCCATCTTGCCAGATTCCCGCTGTCTGCTTTAGAATCTCTTGAAACGAAGCAGCCGGGCCTCGCTGTTCGCGTATCCGAAATTCTGTGACCGCCTGGCGAATCAGCGAGGCCATGGACACACTGCGCAACGCGGCCTGCCGGTCCAACCACGCCTTCTGTTCTTCATCCAGGCTGATCTGAGTTCTGACCAATGATTTGCTCATGGCGCCATTCGAAATCAAGAGATTGAAAAAGCAATATCAGCATTCGCGAGATAGTCGCAAGCGCCGATGCCAACACATGTTTGATCGATCATATCCCACACATCGACTGCGAGACTGGCATTACTCCGGATGATGTTGAAGTTATCCTGGTTCATGCTCCATGGCGGCCGGAAACAATAACGGGTCGCGGAATTCCTGTCCCCTGACTAAAAACGGCTGCAACCCGCTTAAATACTGGGGTTTTTGCATGTTGACGAAAATGAATTTACCACAAATTTTCCGTCATTATTTTTCGGTTGAAATCCCGGGATCAGTCTGATCTTTTCATTTGAAATGGAAATGGGATACTATTGGATTTTGGAAAAAATTTGGGACATTTTTTCAATGCTCGCCCTCTTTGCTGGCGGAATTGTGTCTGGGATAATCGCGGAAAAAATTAGGAGAAAGAACCTATACAAAAACGAATTCGCTTCTGCGGTTAATTCAGAAAAACAAATTCTGAATAGTAAATCAGGGAATTTAGGTGGCGCCTTCTCCATAACGGAATGGCATTTGGACAGTTTTCACAAATTAACTCCATTTGCAGAAAATGTGAAGAATCTCGACAAAAGGAGATGGAAGAAGATAAAGGGAAGTTGGGAAAATTACCGTCCTCCGGAAAATTATTTGGGTCCGCATCAGGAGGTAAAAAATAAACTTCAACATGGGATAGACCGCGAATCCTTAATAGATAAGCTGATGGATCTACTTCAAAATATTGACAAAGCTTAGTGGCTTCGAATAGGGCCAAGGCATCGAGCGTCTCGTCCAAAAAGCACTCTTAATCTGGGATTAATCTGCTTGGACGCAGGGCTTCAAAAGTTCTATTTTGGCTGCATTCTGGCAAAATTCATTTCGCATTCATTTAGTGAATGCTTTCAGTTATTTTGCAGTATCTCAGCCATTTCAACCATCCACTACCGCGTCTCCAATTCGGTGAGAACCTCGCGGAAGCTGTTGAGGGCGGATTCGAGGTTTTCGATGATCTCTTCGGCGAGGTCGTCGGGTTCGGGCAGGCTTTTGTCCTTGAGCCAGAAGATGTCGAGACTGGTCTTGTCGCGGGCCCGTAACTCTTTGTAGCTGTAGCTGCGCCAGCGACCGTCCGGCGCGTTTTTCTCGTGCCAGGTAGCTTTGCGTTGGTGCCGGTTCTGCGGGTTGTAGCACCTGACGAAATCCTGTAAATTCTCGAAGCGCATGGGCTTCTTTTTCAGGGTATGATGAATGTTTGTCCGGTAATCGTAGTACCAGACTCTTTTGGTCCAGGGGTGTGAGCGGGCTTCGTGGTTGTCGAAAAAGATCACGTTGGCTTTAACCCCTTGGGCGTAAAACACACCGGTCGGCAGACGCAGGATGGTGTGAAGGTCCGTGGTCTCCAGGAGTTTCTTGCGGATTGTTTCACCTGCCCCACCCTCGAACAACACGTTGTCCGGCACGACCACGGCAGCGCGTCCGGTGGTCTTGAGCATGGTGCGAATGTGCTGCACGAAATTGAGCTGCTTGTTCGACGTGGTCGCCCAGAAATCCTGCCGGTTGTAGGTCAGGCTGTCCTTTTTCTGTTCGCCTTCCTCATTGGTGAAGCTCATCGAGCTTTTCTTGCCAAAGGGCGGATTCGCCAGCACGTAGTCAAAGCGTTTGCCGGCATCGGCCACCAGTGAATCGTTCGGCGAAATGGACACACCCCCGTCGATCTCCCCAATGTTGTGCAAAAACATGTTCATCAAGCACAGGCGGCGGGTGTTGGCGACGATCTCATTGCCGTGAAATGCTTCGTGCTTCAGGAACGCCTTTTGTTGCTTGTCTAGTCGGAAGTTCTTCGGGTTGGTGATGAAGTCGTAAGCGGCGAGAAAGAAACCGCCCGTACCGCAAGCCGGGTCGGCGATGAGCTTGCCGGGTTCAGGCCGAACGCATTCGACCATGGCGCGGATAAGGGCGCGAGGCGTGAAATACTGGCCAGCGCCTGATTTGGTGTCCTCGGCGTTCTTCTCAAGAAGTCCTTCGTAAATATCGCCTTTCACATCGGCGCCCATAGTCACCCATTCGGTTTCGTCCACCATGGCGATGAGGCGGAACAGCTTGGCCGGGTCCTGGATCTTGTTTTGTGCCTTGGTAAAGATTTGGCCCAGCATGCCCCTCTTGACACCAAGCTCACGAAGCAGGGTGACGTAGTGGCTTTCAAGCTCAGCGCCCCTTTTCGATTTCAGGCTCTGCCAGTTGAATTCGGCTGGGATGCCGACATCGCGGTTGTAGGGTGGTTTGGCGTACTCGTCGGCCATCTTGAGGAAGATAAGATAGGTGAGTTGCTCAAGATAGTCGCCATAGCTCACCCCGTCATCCCGAAGGGTGGTGCAGAAACTCCAGACTTTGGATACGATGGGAGCGGTGTTCATTTGGTTGTCTTCTTCTTTGGGGAAGGACCGGATATTTGATACGGAGTTTCCACCGCGACCGGACCGCCAGCCTTGAAGTCCCGGGTGTTTCGCGTGACCAATGTCAGTCCTCCCCGAATGGCGATGGCCGCCTGAATCGCGTCTGGAAGTTTCCAGCGCTGCGTACGCCTCAAGCGTGCAGCGGAATCGGCGACTTCGACAGTTATGGCCAGCGCTGCAAACGTGTCTAACAGCTTGCGGGCCAAGGGCTCTGATGCCGCGGAGAATCCAGCAAGCGTCTCGGCGCGGGTAATGACGGAAATCACGCAGTCGCGCCCGTGGGCGGCAAGAAACTCTGTTGCCTCATCTACGCCGTTAAAGTGGTCGATGACGATGACAGAATCGAGCAGATATCTGGCCATCCCTCAAGACCATTCCTTGCGAATGCGCTCCTGGTACTCGAGTCCATCTCCAGCCTGCCAGATGCCCGCTGTCTGCTTGAGAACATCATGAATCGAAGCAGCCGAGCCGCGCTGTTCGCGCATCTGAAATTCGCTGACCGCTTGGCGGATCAAAGAGGCCATGGACACACTGCGCAACGCGGCCTGCCGGTCCAACCACGCCTTCTGTTCGTCATCCAGGCTGATCTGAGTTCTGACCAATAATTTGCTCATGGCGCCATTCGATATCAAGATATTGAAAAAGCAATATCAGCAACCGCGAGATAATCGCAAGCGCCGATGCCCGGCCAGCACCTTCAGCGCTTCCCTCCTCCTTGTCACGCCGTAGCCCGCCACGCGGCGAAGGCGGATGTGCCTTACTCCCTCCTGATTCCCGTCCTTCTCCCATTGGGAGAGGGTGGTGCGTAGCGCCGGGTGAGGGTTGCAACGCATTACCTAATTAGTGCCCTTGGGCGCTTCCCCCCCCTCTGTGCCTTTGTGCCTCTGTGCCTTTCTCCCAGTCTTTTGTGCTTTTTGTGGTTAATCCCTGCCCCTCTCCCTTTCCCCATCCGTGCTCATCCGTGAAATCCGTGGTCAATTCCTTATCCATTTCCCTGCGTCATCCGCGGTTTTTCTCCTCCAGTGAGCACAGCAACCCGATCCCCGACTTGGTCGGTGTCTTGGTCGGTGTCTTGGTCGGTGTCTTGGTCGGGAACATGGTCGGGAACATGTTCGGTAACATGTACGGTCACATGTTCGGTGCCTTGTATGGTATCTTGACCCTTCTCCTTATGTATCAAGGACTTATCTTGTCGGGTATCTTGGGGGGGTAGCTTGTGGGGTATCTTGTTGGGTCGCCGCCAGAAATACCCGGTCTTCCGCCGGCAATCGCACCCGTCTCACCGGACTTGGTTGGCACCATAAAGAGGCGAGACCTGACGTCTTCCTTTACCTCCTGAGCCGATCTTCCAACGCCTCGTAGTCTCCCAGATGCGCCCTCATCAGGCTTTTCCACAATTTTCCGTGGTTGGGAACGGAGAAGTGGAGCAGTTCGTGAACGATGACGTAGTCCCACAAGTCAGTTTCCAGATCCAACAAGTCGCTGTTGAAATTCAGGTGCCCATTGGTGGAACACGAAGCCCACTTGTTCCGCATCGGGCGAACGCCCAACCATATCACTTTCACATCGAGCTTGGCCGCCCATTCATGAACCCGCTGCTTGAACGCATCCTTCGCTGGAATCACTTCATTCACCATTCTTCCTGAGCAGAATATGGAAAATATCCTCCACCATTGCCGTTACTCGGTTCATGTCATCTTCCTGGCCAAAAACAGCGTAAGTTACCCGCTTCCTTAATTCGATTTGATCTTTATTGCTGCTCCTCCAATTGGGGAAGCGCCGCATGGCCGCCTTGATTTCATTGCTGGCAAGCTCGGGTTTCCCCAGACCATGTTCCTTCAGTTTATCGTAGAAGAAGTATTGAATGGTCTCCATGCCCTTTTCGGCCTGCTCGCGCTTTCTGTGTTCATTCTTCCTAATTGCCTCGGCCAATTCATTCAGCGCTTCTTCAGTCGACTTTTGCCGTTCCTCAAAACCCTCCTGCACGGCTCTGGCCAAGTCGGACAATGCTACCAGAAACGGATCCTCCCCATTTTCTTCGGCAGACTTTTCAATGGTTTTGATGAGGTTGATCACCTTGGTGGCCTTACCGCTATTCTTCTTTTGGATTGCCTCCAAAGTCCCGGTATTGATTTCAACCGAGTCCTGTGACTCCTCTTCGATGAAGGCGCCCACCCTTCCCTGCACCAGTTCATTGGTTTTCCTTTGCAAGTCGCGATCCACGTAAACGCGTCTTGTGTAGGCCTTGGCCACCACCAGGTAAATGCTGCTGAGCATTTGGTAGTCCTCCATGAAGGGTCTGAGAAATTTGTCCGGCGATATGATCTCATAGAGCATTTGTATTTCCCTATACTCCTTGAAAAAGGCCTTGCGCCTTTCCTTGTCCCGGAAGTGTTCGATCAGGTTGTCGACGTCTTTGTCGATAAAGTCGTTTTCGATCAACACCAGATAACCGGGCGCCTGCTCGGCCATTTTATTTTGGAATAAAACCTTGAGGAGCTTCAGGTCCTTGACGATGGCGTTGACCTCCTCGCTGTCGAAAGCGAGAGCCTTTTCCAGCTTGTCGAAGATGCCGACGAAATCCAGGACGAACCCGTGGGGTTTCACCATCTTCTGGGCCTCGTTCTCGTAGGGGCGGTTTACCCGGGCGATGGCCTGCAGCAGGGTGTGATCGCGCATAGGCTTATCCAGATACATGGCGTAGAGCAGGGGCGCGTCGAAACCGGTGAGCAGCTTCTCGGTGACGATGAGGATCTTCGGCATCTGGTCGAGTTTGCCGAAACTCTTGCGAATCTGCCGCTCCTTTTTCGGGTCGAGGTGGAATTCCTTGAGCAGGGCCGAGTCGTTGTTGTTGCCCGTGTAGACGACCTCGGAATACTCGGGCGACAGAATTTGATCGAGGACGTGCTTGTAGTGGGCGCAGGCTTCCCGGTCGACCCCGACGAGAAAGGCCTTGTAGCCGAGCGGCTCGACGTTCTCCACGTAGTGATTGGCCACGAACCGGGCCACTTTCCGAATCCGTTCCCTACCCTTCAAGAAATTCCTCAGGTTCACGGCGCGTTCGAGAATCTTGTTCAGTTCCTCGATGTCGGCCACGCCCTCGGCTTCCGAAAGAGCGAGAAATTCACTCTCCAGAGTGTCATACGGCACCAGCATTTCGTTGGAGGCGAGTTGGTAGTAAAGGGGCAGTGTGGTGCCGTCCTCAATGCTTTCGGCGATGGAATACTTGTGCAGGTAACCCTTGTCGTCCTCGCAACCGAATGTCTTGAAAGTGCCCTTGCCATAGGCCGTCTTGTCCACCGGTGTGCCGGTGAAACCGATATAGGTAGCGTTGGGCAGGCCGGCCATGAGGAAGTTGCCCAGGTCCCCGCCGGTGGTCCGGTGAGCTTCGTCGATGAGCACGTAGATGTTCGAGCGCGTGTTGAGACCCGCCGGCATGTCGTGGAACTTGTGGATCATGGTCACGATAATGCCCCGGTAATCGTCCTTCAGCAGTTGATTGAGCCGATTGATGCTGCCGGCGTGCTCCAGGTTGCCCAGGCCGAGTGCGGCCAGGTTCTTGAGCATCTGGTCTTCCAGCTCGTTGCGGTCGATCATCAGCAGGATGGTCGGCTTATCCGCCTCGGGCGCTTTGAACAACAGTTCCGCCGCCTTGATCATGGTAAAAGTCTTGCCGCTGCCTTGCGTATGCCAGACCAGGCCCCGAGTGCGGTCGGGAGCAAGGGCACGTCCGACGGTCGCTTCCACCGCGCCGGTCTGATGCTGGCGCAGAATGTACTTGTTCAATTCCTCGTCCTTCTCGGCAAAGACGATGTAGTCCTTCAGGAAAGCCAGCACCTGCGGAATGGCGCAGAAGCTCTTCACCTTGGCCTCCAACATTCCAAGAACGGAGGGCGGACATTCCTGTCCGCCATTGCCTCCATAAAGCGGGTTTCCCAACCCGCTCTCCGTTAGCTTCCAATTGAAAATGTTCCGCCGCACCGTATTCCAGGTCACGCCATAGGAAAAACCGATGGCGTCGGTGGCGGAAAAGATTTGCTCGGGCACTAACAGTTCGGGGGTTTCACGATGATAACGGCGAATCTGGTCTATGCCAATAGCTATGGCTTCCTCCTTGGTGGCGTTCTTGCATTCGATCACCAGCACCGGAATGCCGTTGATGAGAAACACCACGTCCTCCCGCGTGCCGTAGTGGCCGTTGTGAAAGACCCACTCCTCGGTTACCTCGAAAACGTTGCGCGTCGGATTGTCGTAATCGATCAGGATCAGGTCGCGCTCCCGGTTCTCTTCCTGATCGAAGAACTTGCCCCGGTTGCGCAGGTAATCCACGAACTCGCGGTTGCCGTAGATATTGGTTTGGAAATGACTGAACCTGTTGACCAGTTCCCCCTTCGTCTCGGCGTAGCGCGGATTGAATTCCCGCACTTTGGCGTCGAGCAGATCGTCAAAGAACAAGGACAACGGAACGCGGGCATTCTTGCCCGCAGCTTGACCAAATTGGCGGGTTGCCTGCCTGTGCGTCGCACGCAGATAGGGAAAACCCACCCTTCTTTCCTCCGCTACTGGCCGAGACACAAAGCTCCAGCCCACATCCTGCGCATATTTCAGGATGCGAGCCTGGACGGTTTTGTGTTCACCGGGCTTCATTGGAAAGAAGAATTAGAACGGCCGGTTAACAATGATCAATCAGAGATTCACTTCTTGGAGATTCGACTGATGGGGATTTAACCCCAGATGATGCAGATGTTTCTTTGAATCGATAATTCTTTTGTGTTGGAGCGACCGCGAAAAATAACGGAGGGCGAACATTCCTGTCCGCCTTTATCCTGCGCGCATTTCAGGATGCGAGCCCGGACGGTTTTGTGTTTACCGGGGATAGCCCTAGGTCAGTCCTCCGTCAGGAGCTTGATCGCCTCGGTCGCATCTCGAAACCGATCAGAAAGCTCGGGTTGGTCTTTAAAGTGATAAGACACGAAGCGCGCACCATTTTGCTCAGTCCGATTGAAGAAATAGCAGGCGTTCTTCGCAGTCTTTGGAGACGCATTCAATTGGATGAGAGGCAGGAGCTTCAAAGCGCTTTTTTGGTCCCCGTTGATGAGGTAAAGATTTGCGCTATCAAGACAAGTGAACATCTCACGCGATTCCTTGACAAATTCGCTATTACTCCCTTTCAGAATCGCGATTTCATTCTTGTAAATCCCTTTATGCCGATTGCACCCCATGGCGTTCGCCATCACCGAACAATCCCATAGGTCTGACATCGCCCGCCTCAATTTTTCCACCTCTCCAAGAAGTTTCGCATTGCGGAGCTTTGCTTGGTCTTGACCTATAAAACCACCGTGCCCACTCCAATCGTTGCGCCTCTTGTTCGTAACTCCAAGAACAGCTGCGATACCTTTGCTACACAGAATGCGGGGAAGCCTTAGCGTGTCGTCCGAAAAGATCTCTGCACAGACCGCTCTGTCCTTCTCTGCTTCCTCTGGTTTCTTATTTTTCTCTTGAAGAAGCAACCGGGTTTGTTTCCCCAGGTATTCCACGACTAACTTCCAGGTGCCGAAAGTCGCACGTTGGTAGCTTAAATTTTGCCTTTTCATCACCTTATTGAGCTTCTGCTTGTGTGGCTCAAAGAGTCCCTCATTTTTACTGAAAGCACTGAGAAGAACTACACTAATGAATTCGGCTGTAGCTTCGAAGAAATGGAGGAGATGCTCGAGCTGGGTTTTGTAATCGTCACTTGATGTCGCCCGCCACGCCCGAAGTATCGATGCGATGGGAAAGGGAATAGTTTCAAACCATTCATCCAATCCCATGCTGGCCTGCTCCTTCAGGTTGCCAGACAATCTAGTCGAAAATTTGCTTACCCGATGATCTACGGTATTGGCAGACCGTGGATTTCTCCACAAGTCCCGCTTTAAATCAGACAATTCGTTCTGTAGGTTGAGGAGGGTATTTTCCTCGTTTGTTATACGAGTTTCAATCTCAAGCATCCGACGTTGAGTAGCCAAATCGGGAATGAAGACTTTAAGCTTGTTCAAGGCTTTTTTGTTCAACCTCTGAACTGTGGTTCCTGATTTTCCCCATTCGCGTATCTTTTTCCCGAGTTCAGAGTTCAGGAATTGAGTAATGAATGAAGCCTGGGATTTTGAAGGGTCGACAACGACCTGAGCATAGTTCTGGGCCTTTAAAGCCAACTCCTCAACCGAATCCACCACGTCACCTTGTCCGAACATAGGGATGTATATAGCGTTTGCTGCCGTGGGGAAACCAAAGTCGTCCCCTCGCCGCCCAAGATTAATCTCCGTTGCAAGATCTTCGAGTTCCACCGCAGGAAAACCGAAGTTCTTCCTGGCCGATTCGATATATTCTCCGGCGCGAAGTGAATCGATGCTACGAAACTCGAGGGCATTGATGTAACGACCCAGTTCAACGGCACCGCCCTCCTCGCGATTTCTGAGATTCGCGAGAATCTGTGAGTTCGCCTTGCGGTCGTTGGATAGCTGTGCAACGAACATTTTCTGGTTCGCCAACTTGTTTACCACCAACAGGCAAGTATCGATTGATGTGTATGGCGACAATGAGCCACCTGGAAGAGCAAGCGCAGCCTCTACATTGCAACCAAGTTCCGGGAATTTCCTGAGAATTGATCTTTTTGTAAAAAAGAAGGAAGCCGGGACTACAAAAAGTCCCATACCATCTTCGGAAAGACGTGCCGTCGCGGCAGCAAGAATTAGATTCCCAAGCTCGTCCCTCAGTTTTATCGGCTTCCCTTCTATGCCTGCCAATTCCAATGACCCGCTGGTTTTAGCGCCAAGAGGGAGGCAATTGACAATAATGTCGATGGAGCCCCTATGCTCGTTCAATAAGCTCAGCGGGTGACCGATTTTCCATTCCACTCCAGGAAAAAACGCCCTCGCTAGTTCCACCTCAACGGCGTCCGGATTGAATGCAAGTTCGTCCTCATCAGGGTCCAGATTAAATGCAAGTTCGACCTCAGGATCACCATCGTCCGGACTGAAGGCAAGGCATCGCGAAGAAGAAGTTGCTCGTCGAGCAATCTCCAACATGGTTCCCCATCCAGCCCATGGGTCTAAGAGTGTTTGGGCCGAACGACCTTCAAGGAGTTTTGCGATAGCTTCTGAAAGAACTGGCGAAAAATAACGGTAACCGGAATTCCAATAAATATATCCTTCGCGAAATGTGGGAATCAGTTTCGGTAACTTCTCAGTAGGAATCGAGACCCCGATTAACTTGAGACATTCTGCCAAGTTTTTTGGATCCAAAGGAATTTTTTCGTTATACAGCCTTCTTATTTCGCTGAATAATTCAGGATTCATCTTTGAGCCTTTGCTGTCGTTCAGGTTTGAGTGGTTTTCTCTTTTCAGGGGGTGGTCCTTAAACTATGCATAGGTTGATGCTAGTCGACAGCCCCATTGACATCAATCTGCTCCATCACAATGAAAAGTTGGGCTCCCAGAAATACCTGTGAAAAATAAGCGATTTGATCAAGTGGATGCAGTTCCTCCAGTGTCATCGGTAAAAGATTATCGGATTGAAATGAAATATTGCGATTCATCCCGACAATTTCGGAAAGATGCCTTGCTGTTTTCTCAAGCATTTCTCTCTTCATAGCCATTCCAGACTTCTTATTGAAGGAGTAAAAGACTGATTCTTCAACCTCTTGAAAATCTCCACGGATGTCCAAGGGATGCGGTTTTGAGCAGAAATAGGGAGTTCTTCCAAGGTCGAATGCAACGTGATGATCTTTAACTTTCGGCTCATCAGAAAACTCACGAATCTTCGATGGTTTGATCCAAAACGAACGATCCTTTACCTGATGTAGGAGATATGCCTCATTGAATTCATCTGATGTATGAAATGCAGGTGCTGAGTAAAAAACTTCATTGCCTTTGTCCTCAAGCTCCAAGAGCATTTCGTATTGGCGTGATCGCAAGTGCATTCTGTAGAATGGCGGGGCAAACCCACCGTCTCTCGCTTCTTTCGCATTATTTCTCACCATATAATGAGATAGCTTGAACTGCAGAAAAAGAGGCATGCCTGGCCGCTCAAGCTTCACTTCGTAACCACCGCCTTTTTGGCCTTCTCGATAAGTCGATGGAAATACTGGAGCCGCTTGAATAGATGTGCCATGCCAATGAATCAATTCGCTGGTCAGGGCGTATCCGTAGCTAAACTCTGAAATGTTGGGTATCATAAGGACCTACGCGACCTGTTGGGCTGTCTCGGATTTCTCGCCGTTGCTCTGGGATTTCATCATCATTTCATAGTGCCCCATGTGGCCCATTTTCTCAAAAACATGCTTAAAGACGCTCAAAAATTTATCAACCATCGTGTTATCAATCGAAACAAAGAGCGAATCATGGGCGGAGTGAGATCCGTCATTGACCCAAGAAAACAATGACTGACAGATAAGTTTCTCCTTCCCCTCAAATCGGGCACAGATTTCATCAGGATCAACGTTCCCAAGAATCTTAAAGTAATTCTCAAGAATTCGGCGCATTGAATTTTGGATCGCGAGATTGTCTCGATCAGGATTCCTTACTTCAGACCAGAGTAGTTCATAGGAAGTCTTAATCGGATTTGATTCATGGCTTAGCAACTTGGATTTTTGTTTTGCCCTTCTGACAATCCAAAAGGTCTCGTCATTCAATTTCCCATCGGTGGGCCGTTTCCGATTGAAGGAGACTTCCTTGTGAAAATATACGTTGTGAGTCAGTACGAATACCTGCCTGATCGTTCCGCTTTCCGATCGCACTTCATTAAAAATCTCCTTTATCAAGCTGCTTACGACGAACAGAATATCACTGTCCAAACTGGAAACCGGATCGTCAAAGACAACAACACGGTCAGATGTTATTCCGGTCTCACTCAGGCTACCTTTAAGAAGATGATAAAAATAGAGAAACGCAATAAAGCTTCTCTCTCCCTCACTAAGTGTCTCTTTAGCGTCTGAGCCGTCGGATCGCTGGATTTTGTAGAACCGGTCATGCTCTGATTTTGCGAGAACGAACCCTGTGAAGCCAAATACTCTTAAGAGATTATTTATGTCATCAATTGTCGGCTGAATGCTTGTTGTATCTTTTTCAAGAGATCTAATCTCTTGCTCCTTCTCCTGTTTCTTTTCGGTCGTCTCTACGATACGTGTCCTCAGGCCCTGAATTGCTTTTTCGATATCTACTTTATCCTGTTTGAATACTGTCAACTCATTCTTGATTTCGAATTCGAGAAAGTAACGCCACACCTGACCTGTAAGCTCCTTTTTCTTTGATAAAAAGTTTGAAACTAACCAATTGTGCTCCCAAATCCTAGAGTTTGCCTCTTCAACTTGCTTTTTCATTTTGCTCAACACGTTTTCCAGCGAATCAAGATTGATCGATTTGCTCGGCATAAGGCGTTTCTCTTCTATATGCTGAATGTTGGACTGTATCTTCGAGTTAAGAAGGGCAAATTCAGATTGAAGTATCTCCGCATTGAGAAACCGTGATGGTTCCTCAAGAAGTGCCTGAATGCTATGTAGAATCCGGTCGGAATCCGTCTTGTATTCAAGGTAAAGTTTCTCTATTGAAGCGGTATCTTTGTTAAAACTTTCGTCGAAATATTCGTTTAAGTTTTCTTCCAAAGAATGTGGAGTTTCCTGTTGGCAAAATGGGCACACTCGTTCTTCTGGATTGTAAAACTTGCGCCCCTGCTTAATCCAATCGCTGTTATTTAGTTTCTGAATCAGCGCGGCTATATCCACATCCGTCTTGCCAATAACTTTCTTTGCCAAGATGCTATTGGCCTCATGAGCAAGAAGATCAGACCCCCTCGGGACCATCAACAATGAAACTCTCTGCGGGGCATCTCCAAATACTGTTTCAGCTTTCTGTTCAAGATTTGCCAATGGAATGAATGTTGAAGAATTGGATGCAGATTCTGAGATGAGTCTCCTCTTGAAATTGTTTTTGCTTCCCATAGATCCTCTAAACGCGTCTTTAAATTTTTTCTCGTATTTCACTTTCAGTTTCCAACAGGCATTTGCGAAATCCGTTTCAAGCTGAGCGAGTTCAGCTCGCTTTCCATCATTACCATTTTCGCCGCTGAGGGTGGTGGTAAATTTAGAAATATCTTCATTGAGTTGGTTCAGCTCATTCTTGGCTGCCGTGATCTTTTCGAGGATGTCATTGTCTTCCTCCCCGAGCGTGAAGATTCCCTTGATCTCAACGGACTCGTTGAAATTCCGATCTACGAAATCACGGTTATAGACTAAGGTTTTGAGGGGAACTTCGCTTGCCCATTTTATTGTGCAATCATCGAAACTCGATTTATCGGCAATGATGCGGGAAATCGTGGTTTTCCCTGTTGCGTTGGAGCCGTAAACGAAATTGATCTTATTCAGATCAGCCATTATTTCCTCAATCGAGCCGTAGGTCGCAATATTTTTGATTCCAATTTTTTCAATCATGAGACATTACTTTGTGTTGGAAGTTTGAGGTACTGAAATCCAACCATCCCGTTCATCCTTTCGTTTAGGAAAGGATGATTTAATTTGGGATAATCTGTCGGGGATGGGGAATTGGACAAATCCGTCAAGTGACCTTGAATTCTTTGTATCCTATTCATTCCTTATTCTTTGTTTCCAATTAAAATTAATTGTCGAAACCTGTCCTGGGCCTAAATGGTTTTTTTGTACTCTGGGGGTGGCATGATTTCAAAGACACCAATCAGTCCTCGAACGGGTCGCGTTTAGCCTCGCGCTTCGCTTGGCGTTCGTAGCTCTCGGCAAACTCTCTCATCGCAGTCGCGAACCGTGAGTAACCCTTCTCATCAAGGGCGTCTGCAAGTTCCCGATTCTTTTTTGCTAATTTGCGTTCGTCTTCGCCAGCGGTGTATCCATGGACGCCACGGTCGTTAAACAATTGATTTGTGAAGGCTGAACGCATCACATCGGTATCACGCTGGTTCAGCAAATTGGCGACGGCTTCGTGGATCCAAAGTCCACCCGGGTCCTTAGGTGCCCGAGTGAGAACGTGTCCGATCTGCATTTGGGCAACTTCTGCGTGACCAGATTCCTCCGTAATGCTACGCGTTTCCTTAATCCAGCTGTGGAACATATCAGCATTAAAAGATCCGTCATCTTGTTTCCCTGGCACCCTTTGCCACTCGCCCAAGAGCTTATAACCGTTTCTAGCGAGATTTTGTCTCCGTTCGTCAGGTTCTTCGTCCTTAGGTTTCTTATCGTTTCGAGACCGAAACACGAGGCGGATAACCTCAGCAAAAAAGGCTGGATCGGATGCCAACTTCTTTTCCAATGTCACGGGGGAACCCGTTGAGAATTTATCCAGCCACGGCAAAAAATTCCATTCGATCTTAAAGAGCGCGGTCTGGTCGGCAGTATCCGATTTCTGAAGTTGCTGGATTACTTCGACGGTCTGGTAATTGTCCAACTGATTGAAATTTTTTGGATTTTTCAGCACGGCGAGCAAGGCTTGAGTGGCCAGTGTTGCGCTGAATCCACCATCTGTGCCTATGGTCCGAGCAACACAAAGTAGCGCGTGTTTTGGTCGGCCGTATTGAAGGAGTTTTTCAATTGCAAAGGTCAAGTCTCCTTCAGAGTCATATGGGTTAACCAAAACATTTGTCCAATAAAGCCCTTCATCTGTCTCGCCAAGATGCATAGCGACTCGGCACCACACTTCATCCACGAACGGTAACCGAACAAGGAAGGCGGCCTTCTTAGTATTTTCCCAATCTCTCTTCAACACCTCGTCAACCCAGCCCCATTTCCGGGACCTGTATCGTCCCCATACAAATCCGGCGATCACCCGTCCTGGAGCGCTATATGGAACCTCATTTAACGAGGATGGTAGAACCTCAGCTTCGATCTCGTCGGACGCTATTCTGCTAAGTGCCAAGCCAACCTCGTAGGGAGCAGTTACAGCGTTCGCGAACATCATGACGTCGGACAGATTGCCTGCGTCAAGAATTGTCTTCACGGCAGCCTGTCTCGTCTCATCTAACCTTTGACGCTGAGCATCGTAGTTGCCCTTCCCCTCAAACAAATCCAAGTCGCGGTCACCAAAAAGATATTGATACTTCAGCTCTGGAGATTCTGGTGCTAGGAGATTCGCGGTATCTTTTATCTTGATTAAGGCCTCTTCGGGTAATGCCCAATCAGCGTCGGGAAATTTGCGGTGTCGTCTCACTAATTCCTCAAGCTTTTCCCAAAGGGGTAGACGTTCCTGTTCGGCGAGGTCCCGTATATCGGGAGAGCCGAGGTAACCCAGGAGACCTTCGTGGGCTGGCCGGGGCAGATCGGGCAATTGATTAATTAGCTCCAGAAGTCGGGTTCTACTTCCCTTCGCCAGCCCGACAGCGAGATCAGTGAAAGCGGCGATCTGTTTCCAGTATTCCGTCTGGAGAACGCCCTCCTTCCAATCCCGTGGGATGTAATTCCGCCAGATGGGCTGGCGGCACCCACTCGTCGACCCGTAATTATGAGGCAACAATGCCAATAGGAGTTTCCACCCAACTTTGGGATGTTCGCGAAAAACGGTTTCGACTGCTGTTTTCCGTTTATCAAATGGGGCGATTGTTTGTATATGCCAAGGAAGGAAAATGTCGACCAAGGAGTTGGCCGGTCGATTTGCCCAATTGCCTCCCGGGTCGAAGGAAGCTAAGTCCGCGAGAATCAACGCAACCCGGTTGAGATGGTCTGGATTCCACGCCAGAGTCTCTAATGCCCACAACAGGCCACTCATGTAATTCCAACCACCAAACTCACCGCCTCCCTCTTGTGCGAATATGTGGTGGAATGGGGTGTCATTGAGGTTTATTAGGGCAGATTCTACTGAATCAAGAAACTCGTCAGGGGCAGCTTCGGCCAACAACGGAAGGTGGGAATCTAGGCTAGCCCACCGGTCCCACGCGGCCCCATTAAGTAGCCTTCCAACTACTAGCATTGCCGTAGTTTCAGCTTTTTGGAGCGTGCACGAAGAAAGTGCATCTGGACGACTTCCAAGCAATGCGAGCGTCTCAGCAAGCCCTTCCCGCAGATGGGGTGAGTGTTTGAGTAATTTGTCGCGAATAGCGGCAGCGTGTCGTTCTTCCTTGGGTAGATCGAATTTCGGATCCCGTTCGCCTAATACTTGAACTGCAGTCTCCTCGAACCGTTCCAAATCGGCGTCTGTGATCCGGTTTCCCAATGCGTCCCAAGCCTCGCCTCTTACAAGAAAGCGCCATTTCTCGTCTCGCTGGATCAGGGGAGAGTCCGAGCGCAAGGTATCAAGTCTCAGATGCTCGATCCACTCCCCATAGTCTTTTCCCAGCAGTTTCTCCAGAGCGGTACGGTCTGCGGGACTTGTGCCGTCCCACTTCCCGACTAGCCCAGCCTGCGCGATCAAGTTAGCGTTTTCCCATGTTGCATAAGGCGGGAGGCTTCCTAAACCTCTCAAGTGTCTTAAAAGTGCCGAAATCATGTCACCCCCGATTCGGGCGAGTTCTCGCGCCCGAATGTCCAGGAATCCTGCTTCTTTTAGGACTGCCTCGATTTGGGATTGAGATGGACTGCGTAACTTAATAACATTAGGATCCGCCGCTGACCATGCTCCACAAAGCGGAATGACCATGGCATGGCCATTTTTCCGCGCCAGTGCCCGCAGATCGTCGCGTTCATCACTTTCGAGCACAAGGCGCGGGTCGGCGACTAAGACGTGGGCAGATCTTGTTTCAACCACGCTTCTCCACGCATCTTCGTCTGTGATATACAAGCAGCGATTCCCGTATCCTCTTGCCACATTCGTCCCTAGGGTAAGGAGGTACGCAGCTACGAAATCCGCTACATCTTGAGAACTCTCGGTAAATATTAAGAGCATCGGGTCTATTCCTTCAAAGACGGAATTAAGCGCCTTGCACGCATTGGATCGGCCTTCCGTAAATAACTTCGGAGGCAAGGGTGGATCGTCAGATAACGATTGGACAAGAAGGAGCTCCCAATGTTCAACAGGGGTGGTGAGTCCGCCGAGGGAGCTAGTCAGTCCGAGCTTTTTTGCCATCCATCGCCCGATCGCCGGAAACTCGCGAAGCCAGTCCGCAAGCTTAACTCCATCAATTATTCGAATTTGTCCCCATCCACTGTCTTTTCGGTCGGCGAGCCATTTTGTTTGCTGAGGTTCATTCCAACCTCCTGAGCCAGAGGATCTTGGAGTGACGAATACGAACGCAGAGTTTGTCCGTTCATCCTTGGATAACCCTTTCGTGCGCTTATTGAAATCGGATGTCGCCTTGGACTGTGGATTGGAGCCAGTGCCGATTTCCCAGTAAGACGCACCATGCGGAACAAATTCCAAGAAACCGTTTTCGATTTCAACGAGGCCGTCCCAACCTGGTTGATTGACGTCGTCACCGTATGGAATGCGGCATACAGTGGGCGGCGGTGTCGACTGCTTCACAAGCCAGTAGACTAGTTCTGGAAGTACAGCTTCACTATCACGGGTGTCAGCATACCGCTCCAAATCGCTTGCTTGAATGATATGAGTATGGTCCATAGGCGGGACTTGTTTAGAATTTGGGAAGATTGATTTTCCCAACTCGGATATTTGCGGTCATTAATTCGTGAAGAAGGGTGCGGAAGAGGTCTTTGGCAGTTTTCTGCTTGCTCCGGTGATTTTCCAACTTCTGGTCAATCGTCTTCACCGTTTCGGCTATTGCAGTTTGTTCGGCCAATGGTGGAACTGGAATAGTTAGACCTCTGAGACGTGTCCCAGAAATATTCTTTTGGATTGCTCCTTGCGCTAACTGGAGGACGCATGGCCGCCCTACTGGGGAGTTGATGTAATGTCGTAGAAAAGCAGGCTGCACCTTCGGTTTCATTCGGAGGCGTATCAAGAACGCTCCAGGTAATACTGGCATCGAATACCCCTCGAATACACTTGCTATCCCGCAAGTCCCGCTACGCGAAACAACGACATCTCCATCCCGCAGATAATGTTTTTCAAATTTGGAGTAGTCGATTCGTACTTTCGGGGCGGTGTTGTAATCAATACGCCCATCATCCTCCATATCGGTCGTACGGAGGGTGAGAATGTTCCCATCAGGGGAGTAGAGGGCTGAACTGAACCTCGGTCCGAAAGCGGAAGCGATGCAGTGCTCCTCAATTGTAGCCACCTCCCAGTTCTCAGGCACGGGGCCGATTTCGGTTTGTTTTTGGGGTTCATTGCGAAGGCCTTTGGTGAAGAGCTTGTGCATGAGGGCCTTCTTGAGTTCGGTGGTGGTCTGAATGATTTTCTCCTGCGCTTCGATCGCCCGCTGCACCGTCGAAAGGATGTGAGCGATTTTCTTCTGTTCGGGGAAGGGGGGGAGTGGGATAAGGCGGTCACCAAGAACTGCTTTGCTCAAGCGCTGCCGACCAGTACTGCCCTCCATCTTACCTGCAAGATCTGAGCGAACTTCAGGATGCAAGAGATAGAAAAACAGGAACAGTGTGTCCGATTCTCCCGCCCTCCCACGCATCGGAATCACCTCGGTCGTTGCGTATGCGAAATCAGTGGCAATTTCGAGAATAGCTTGTTTTCCGTTCTCAAACGATGGGGTGATCTTGGCGACCATGAGGTCGCCGTTTTCGACATAGGTCCCGCTCCCGAGTTTGGCCAAGGGCTTCGGATTGAATTCAGAAACGTGAATTCCTCTTAAAGGAATCCGGTTCATCGGGAAAAATGGTATTATGTCACCGTTCTTCGATAAGTCGAGACCTCGTGGCTTCCTGGTAAAATTAAACACATCCCCAATCCGGCGGACTTTCCAATCATCGGGAAATTGGAACTCTTCGATCTTCATACCCCAATCTTCTCCGGAATCTCCCACAAGGCCTTGCCCTTATTTTTGGCGGACAGGAATGTCCGCCCTCCGTTATTCGTATCTGCGTTCATCTGCGAAATCTGGGGTTACACATTAGCGGATGTGTTTGTCCTTTCCTTTCCAGTTGGGGGGGCAAATCTGATGATTTCTGAAATTTTATCATTTGATCGGACGATTCCGGACGTGAAATCGGATGATTGTCGGATGAATCAGTCGTTGGAATTCCGGCGAAAAATGTCGCCCCAGCGAGGGGACAATTCGTTTACCGAAATCAGCGCGCTTCTCCGCCAGGAGACCGTCTGTTGGATCAATGATGTCGTTGGTTTTGTTCATACTTCGAATCGCTTCCCTTTTTTGCTATTTTTCCCATCCGTTCCCAGCGCCTCCTGTCGTAGCTCTTGGGCGAAGCGGGATCCTTGAAATCCGTGGTTCATTCCCAAAGCAATCGCGGCGTAAAGCCGCTCCTACATTTCCAACTGTTATAATCCGTGCCTGCCATATAGAGTAATGGCGGACAGGAATGTCCGCCCTCCGTTTTGCTCCTTGCGAAAGTCAATTCCTTATCCTGTCCATCCTGTTTATCCATGTTCCATTCCCCATTCCTAATTTCCTCCCTTCTCCCTCTGGGAGAGGGTGGCGCGAAGTGTCGGGTGAGGGTTGCAACGCATTACCTAATTCGCGCCCTTGGGCGCTTTCCCCATCCGTGAATTCCGTGGTTCGTTCCCAAAGCAATCGCGGCGTAAAGCCGCTCCTACATTTCCATTTGTTATAACCCGTGCCTGCCATATAGGGTAATGGCGGACAGGAATGTCCGCCCTCCGTTTTGCTCCTTGCGAAAATCTATTCCTTATCCTGTCCATCCTGTTTATCCATGTTCCATTCCCCATCTGCGA
>CBDCNU010000020.1:0-29277 GCA_965219475.1 Opitutales bacterium
ACCGAACGCAACCACCTGCCAAGGCTGATTAAAACCCTCACCAAGATGCGCCTGCTGGTGCTTGATGAAGTCGGATACCTGGAACTCTCCAAGCCCCAGGCCAGCCTTCTGTTCCAGGTCATCTCCATGCGTTACGAAGCCGGCCTGCCCATCATCCTTACCTCCAACAAAGCCTTCGGAGATTGGGCTAGTGTCTTCGCCTCAGACCCCGTCATGGCCTCCGCAGCCCTGGACAGACTGCTACACAGATCAACTATCATCAACATACGCGGCGATTCCTACAGGCTCAAAGAAAAGCGCCTGGCTGGCATCACCACCACCATCAACAACCTCACATAATAAACCTATCATCAACCAGAATCTCCTGCACCCAAGGTGGGTCAATTTTAATCCGCCATTGACAAAACGATGACCCACATACTTCTGAATCCACCCCTCACCGGTGTAATTTGAGCGTAAGCGTCCGTTGTAGCACGTCTATGCAAGTTTAGGGTAAGCGTCTCCGGCGAATCAATGGACCTGATCCTTCCACTTGTCCGGAGTCAGCTCGACCGCCTCGTGGTTCGTCATGGTTGGAAGCTTTTTGAGGATGTCGGTGAGGTAGGCCTGAGGTTCAATGCCGTGGCGTTTGCACGATTCGATCAATGTGTAGATCACCGCACTGCGGTGGCCGGTTGCGGGATGGCCGATAAATAACCAGTTTTTCGCCCCCAGTTTACACGGCCGGATGCTTTGCTCGGTGAGGTTGATGTCGATTCGCGTTTGGGGGTAATCGAGATAAACGGTCAGTTTAGCCCATTGGGAGAGGGTATAATTAATGGCCTCTGCCAGGGCGCTGCCCGCCCGGATCACCTGGCGGTCTCGTTGCAGTTGCTCATGGATCTCATCAACGATGGGACGACTCTCTTTGTTGCGCCTAGCCAAGATTTTCTCGGGCTCTTCCGGCATTGATCCCTCGATATGATAAAGTTTGCGGATGAGCAAAACGTAACGAGCCGCTTCCAACTGTTCTTGCTGGTAGGCCTTGAAAAACTTCCGGCGGGCATGGGCCCAGCAACCAATCTGGATGATATCGGTGTCTGTGGCTATGCTGTCATAGACCGCATAGCCGTCGCTTTGCAGCAACTCACCGCTGAAGTCTTTAAGGATGCTTTCGGCCGCAGCCCGGCCACGTCCCAATTGCCAGTCAAAGCAGACATTGCCCTTTGGATTGCCAAAAACCCAAAAATACCCTTTGTGGCTTTTCCCTTTGCGTTCGTGATCCAGGTAACGAATCGGGGTTTCATCCATCTGTAAATAATCGCTCTTGAACAGACCTTGACGGATCGAACGGTAGATCAGACTCAGCCAGTTGTCCACTACCTTGCCAATCCAGTCGCACATGCGTTGCCGCCGCAGCGGCACCTGATAGCGCTGGCTAAAGATTTTTTCCAATCGGTATAAAGGAAGATGATCGGCAATATTTACTGACGATGATAAAGGCGAGCAGCCCGGCTGAAGGGATACCTCCAGGTATTATGCGCGGGGGCAACTTCGCCACCACCGGTTTTCTATCCACTACTCCACGGCGCACATACTTCGGCCTGACGATCACGCGTATGATAAACCGGGTCGGTTCGATATCGAGCTCTTCAGTAATTTCCTCCCCGATCCTCTCCCAGGCGTCCGGGTCGGCCTCCACTTCCTCAGGAATGATTTCCTCCCGGACCACTTCCAGGTGATCGGGAATGCGCGGCTGAGGGTCGCGATCTTTTTTCTCCCGCCGGGTGTAACCAGCTACTTCCTTCTCACTGACTTCCTGCTCGCTGCGTTCGGAATCCAGTTCGGCCAGGGCCAGTTGCAATTGATCATCGCTGATCGTTTCTGCCTGTTGGCCGCCGAAGAGCATGCGCTTGAGCTCTTTGATTTCCCACTGGAGTTTATTGATGAGATGTCGATTTTCTTCGAGCTCTTGCTTTTGCCGATCAGTCTCCGATTGGCTCGCTTCAAGCCGATGCTCCAGCACCGCAATTTGGCGTTGAAGTCGATATTGTTTATCGGCCGTTAACACGCCTGAATGTAACCATAAACGCCCTCTATTGGCCAGCTAAAAGGTGCTTCAAACGCATTTTTTTTGCATCCTCGCCCACCAGCAAACAGGCCAGTTCTTGGGCGGTCAACTTCTGGCGGCCCCGGGGATGTTCTGGCCAGTCAAAGCATTTGTGATGCAAGCGGCAGGTGCCTACCCAAATCCCCCACTTATCCACACAGAGGAACTTCAACAGATTACGACGACGATTGCTATACAGATACAGCACATCATCCTCGGGCTGGCCGATCAAGGCGCTCAGCCCCGGAGCTCCCTTGCGTAAATCTGCCACACCTCCATAGACAAAACACCGGTCAAATTTTGAAACTTCCATCCACCAAGTATAACCTCATTCCCTAAACTTGTATAGACGCGCTACGATGGACGCTTACATAGGAAGTGAGATTGTTTAATATTTTTCTAACAACACTTCCTTTGGTCGCTTGATCTGCTTTCAGCAGTACAGGATCCGTTACACGGAGCAGGATTTATATTGTGAGGTACTTGGTTTTGAAGATGCCCCTCTGCCCCTTTTTCTCAGAAACTCAGGACCCAGGCATCTAAGCAACTCTTCTATTTGCCTGGGCCTAAAACGGTTTGGCTACCACCAGGTAGACAATGGCGATGAGGGCGATGAGGGGAATCTCATTGAACCACCGCAGAGCATTGGAAGACCAGGTCAACGTTCCCCGTTCCGCTTTCTTGACCATCCCGAAAGTCATGTGGTTGTAGCCTAGGAACAGGAACACCAGGGTCAGCTTTGCGTGCAGCCAGCCCTGCCCCGAAAAGTATCCCAATTTCCAGGCCACCCACAGCCCGGATGCAAGGGCTGCGACAAACATGATATTGCCAAATTTGAACAATTTGCGAGCCATGATGAAGAGTCGGTCCACCGATTGGCCCTCGGCCCTTCCCTCGGCTATGTGGACGAGAATCCTTGGCAAATAAAAGAGACTGACTGCGTAGGCCATTACCGAAACGAAATGAATGACGGTCAACCAGAGGTATAATTGTGGATGCATAAGCCTTTTTCCTTAGGAAGCCTCGCCGAGGCCAGATAAATTTTCGCCCAGAGCGCCGCCGTAGACGCCATTTCTTCCCAGTTCCTCCTCGATGCGAAGCAGTTGATTGTATTTGGCGATGCGATCACTGCGGGATAGGGAACCGGTTTTGATTTGACCGGCATTGGTGGCCACGGCGATATCCGCGATGGTGGTGTCCTCGGTCTCACCGGAGCGGTGGGAAATTACCGCGGTGTATTTGTTTTTATGGGCCATTTCCACGGCGTCGAAGGTTTCGGTTAAAGATCCAATCTGGTTCACTTTTATCAGGATGGAGTTGGCCACCCCCATATCGATGCCTTTTTTGAGGAAGGCGGTGTTGGTGACGAAGAGATCGTCCCCTACGAGTTGGGTGGCGTCTCCCATTTCATCGGTCATGTATTTCCAGCCCGTCCAGTCGTTTTCATCGCAGCCGTCTTCGATGGAAAGGATGGGATACCTGGATTGCAGGCCTTGCAAGAAGGCGACCATTTCCCGGTAGTTTTTCCTGGATCCATCGGATTTGGAGAAGACGTACCGTTCGGTCTGGCCGTCGTAAAATTCGGAGGATGCGACGTCGAGGGCCAGGAAGATCTCCTTCCCCAGTTTGTATCCCGCTTTCTTCACGCTGGCGGCGATAACCTCCAGGGCAGCCTCGTTGGAGGCGAGATTTGGGGCGAAACCGCCTTCGTCGCCCACCGCGGTGGACAAATTCTTGGCTTTCAAAACGCCTTTGAGGGCGTGGAAAATTTCGGCTCCCATGCGCAGAGCCTCCCCGAACGAGGTCGCGCCCTTGGGCACGATCATAAATTCCTGGATGTCGATGGGCGCATCGGAGTGGGCCCCGCCGTTGAGAATGTTCATCATGGGAACGGGCAGCACCTTGGCATTGATGCCACCCAGGTAACGGTAGAGGGGTAGGTCAAGAGCCAGGGCGGCTGCTTTGGCTGTGGCCATGGATACGCCAAGTATGGCATTGGCGCCCAATTTACTTTTATTGGCGGTGCCGTCCAGGGCCAGTAAAGCCTTGTCGATTCCGGTCTGGTCAACGGCATCGTGCCCCAGCAGTTCATGGGAAATTACCGAATTGACGTTTTCGACGGCTTTGAGGACGCCTTTCCCGAGGTAACGTTCCCCGCCCTTGAGCCCTGCCGGCAGGTCCTCCTCGGCCAATTTGCCGTCTCGCAACTCGATGGCCTCGTTAACTCCGGTGCTGGCCCCCGAGGGAACGGCGGCGCGACCGATGACGGAGCAATCCAATTCGACATCGACTTCCACCGTAGGGTTGCCCCGGGAATCGATAATTTCACGGCCACGGATATCGGCGATATTAGTCATCTTCTTTTTTTGCTATGGGCTTTCAAATTAAGGTCCCAAAGGGTTCAAGTCTTCGGAGAAGGGGGTCAATTCTTAAATACCGCGTTATCATACACATTTTACAGCCCCGACCCCGGATGGCGCCAAACTTTTGCCCTCAGTGATCGCCCTTAACAAAGGACCATTCGGGGCAAAGGTCGATTTTTCCAGGTCCTAGAAAAAAATCGACCTTTGCCCCGAATGTCATCTTAGTTAAGCGATTATTCGAACGTATGACTATCTCGGAGAAGGAAGGGCTGGACATTGAATCGTGGATGCTGGCGATGGTCTGACCCGGCTCCCAGTCTGATGAAAAATTACTTCGCAAAACTCACTCTGACCTGGCCTGGGATAGCCCTTTGCCTGTTCTTGCAAAGGACGCCCATGCTCAAATCCCTGGTCGAGGTGGAATTTGCCCTGGCTCCCCGGGTGTTGCACGTGGCAAAGGTATTTATCACCTCGGCCGTCTCGCTGGGCGCTTATAATACCGTTACGGGGGCAACCGGGGATTTCCAGAGAACCGGGAGTCTCGCGGGAGTGGTCGGCCAACGCTTGGCGGTGGCCATTCAGGCGGAACGAGCTACTCCCAGAAGAGTGGAAATTATCGGCGACCTTCCGCCCGGAATTGAGACCAATCAGGACAGCAATGGAGAGGTGCCTAACGGGACGGTGTTATTTTCCGGGATTCCCAACCAGGCGGGCACCTATCCGGTCACGCTCAGAGTGCTGACCTGGGGAGTGCCACAGGCGCCCATTCGGGAATTGGATCTGGAGTTCAACATTACCTTGTCCGGTCCCCAAATCACCCAGGTGCCGGTCAGTCAAAGGGTAGTGGCTGGTTGTAGGCTGAGGTTGGAAGTACAATTGGCCGATGAAACCGGCGCTACTTTTCAGTGGCAGAGGCAAACGGCTGCCAGTTCGGTGTTTGCGAACATCATTGGGGCAACTTCCCGGGTCTACTCCCTTTCCAATGTGACGTCTGAAGTTGAAGGCAGGTACCGGGTAGTGGTGAGGAAAAATAACATTTTAGCCATCGCCCCCGGAGGGAACGATGCTTCTGTCTTCGTCACGGTGCAATCGGGGCCCGCCCTGCAAGTCTGGACCGACAACCATTTTGACGATCCAACGGCGGAAGCGGCTGGAGCCTTGGGCAATCCGGATGGTGACGCCCTGCCCAATCTCCTGGAGTTTGTTTTTGACCTGGAGCCTCAAATGCCGGAAACGGGCCAAATTCCAGCAATTTCGACTGAGACCATCCAGGCAACTCCCTATCGGGTGTTAACGTTCCCCGCCCTCAGGCCCTGTGCCGAAATCGAGGTCTTGGCCGAGACTTCCGATAACCCGGGATCATCTCAGTGGGATCAATTAGTGGACGGGGAAGATGGAGTAGTCATTGAGCAGACCCTGGAAAATTTCGTGGTAAAGTTGCCGCTTTCCAACCGCATGTTCACCCGCCTTCGGGTGCTGGTCGACTAGCTGGTGTGGCGTCCTTGGAATAAGGAAGAATTGACCACGGATCCTGCTTCGCCCAAAGGCTGCCATGCTTCGCCTGAACCGTGCTTCGCAATGCTACGCAGGTCAAGAGGCTCCGCACGGCACAGCGCAGGACAGGTTACACGGATGAGAAAATAGCCACAAAAAGCTCAAAAAGGCAGGGGAGAGAATTTGACTTTAGGCTTGGCGATCTTTGCGGCTTGGCGAGAGCCAATCCGGAGAAGCCATCCAACCCTCCGAAACGATTAGACTTTTTCAGGGTCGGCTAGCCAAATTTCTTTTTCAGAAAGGGTCTGGTGGGGCTGTTTTTGCATTTCAGGAGGCCCTTTACCGTTCCCTGGTAGAGTATGTGCCCGCCTCTTTCTCCGCCTTCGGGCCCGATTTCGACCAGGTAGTCGGCTTCAGCCAGAAGGTCCAGGTGGTGTTCGATGACGATTACGGTATGGCCCTGGTCCACCAACTGGTGCAGGAGGAGTATGAGTCTTTCACAATCACTCAGGTGCAGGCCGATGGTGGGCTCTTCCAGAATATAGAGATTCTGAAATTTTACGCCGCGGGATTTATCCCGGAAACTGGGCAGGCCCTTGGCCAGTTCTCGGACCAGTTTGAGGCGCTGTGCTTCTCCTCCCGACAGGGTGGGGCTGCTTTGGCCCAAAGTCAGGTAACCCAGCCCGGTTTGGGCCATGAGGGAAAGCAGATCGCCCAACTTTTGGTGCGACTTGAAAAAATCCGCCGCTTCCTCGAAGGTCATTTTCAAAATATCGGCAATGGTTTTGCCTTTCCAGCGGATGTCGTCCAGCTCCGGCCCGTAGCGCGACCCGCCACAATCCTCACAAGCCGTGTAGGCGTTGGGCAGAAAATTCATCTCCAGTTTAATTTGCCCCAGACCTTTGCAGGTTTCACAGCGGCCGTGACGGGTATTGAAGGAAAAAGCGCTGGAATCCATGCCGCGGGCTCGGGCGGTAGGGATAGCGGCAAAAAATCGGCGGATGTCATCCATGGCCCCTATGTAGGTGGCGGGAGTCGATCGCGGCGTTTTGCCGATGGGATTCTGGTCGACTTCGATGACAGAGCGGAAGACCGCTCCGTTGATCAATTGCCGGAACGGCTTTCCCGGGTGGGTGTTGGGAAGTTTCTCGGTGTGGGAAAAATCCGATTCGTTTAATTTGTCGCTGTTTTTCAGGCGGGCGAAGTCCACCACTGGGCGCAGCAGATCGCGAATCAGGGTGGATTTACCCGCCCCGGAGATACCACCGACCATAATCAGTTTATTGAGCGGAAGGAGCAGATCGTCCCCTTTGAGGTTTCTGAGCCGGGCCTTCTTCAGGACCAGCCAGCTCTGTGGTTTGCGGCTCCGGGGGCGGTAGGGATTGGGCAATTTGCGGTAACGGCCCCGAATGGGGTGGGGGATGCCGCGCTTGAGATACTGACCGGTCAGGGACCCGGCCGTGTCGAGGATTTCCGGCATTGAACCGTTGGCCAAAACTTCTCCTCCGTGGATGCCCGCACCCGGTCCCAGATCGATGATGCGGTCTGCCTGTTCCATGGTTTCCTCGTCATGTTCCACCACCAACAAGGTATTGCCGCGCGATTTGAGGTCCTTAAGGGACTCGATGAGGCGCATATTATCCCGGGAGTGCAAGCCGATGGAGGGCTCGTCCAGCACGTAGAGAACGCCCGACAAATTGGAGCCGAGTTGGGCGGCCAGGCGAACCCGTTGGGCCTCGCCGTTTGAAAGAGTGGCGATGGAACGATCCAGGCAGAGGTAATCCAGGCCGACTTGTCCCATGAAGTTCAACCTCTCCCGAATCTGGGGAAGGATGTCCACCACCACTGCCTTTCCCCGGTCGTCCAGTTTCAAATCGCTCAGCTTGGCCGACAAGGCCCCGGGGGGAAGTTTGAGCAGTTGGGGGAGGGTCAGGGAAGGCCCGCTGTCAAAATACATATACACGTGGCGCGACAAGGTATTGAGCCGTTCTCCTCCACAAACCCGGCAGGTTTCCGGAAACCATTTACGGTGGGTCGACCGACCATCTCTCTTGCGCCAGAGGTCGCCGTTGCCATTGCACTCCGGACACCATCCCTTGGAGCTGTTCCAGGAAAAGTGCTTGGGATCCAGCTCCGGATAGGCTTGGCCGGTGTCGGGGTCTACGCGTTCGGTTGAAAGCCAGGAGAGTATCTCGCCTCGGGTATCCAATAGCATGGCCGACTTCTTTCCCAGTTGAAGGGCGCTTTTAAGGAGTTGGGTCAAATCGACTGCGCCATTACGGCTTTTCCATGGACTGAAGCGGGGTGTGGAGGACGGGCTGCCCCGTCCCAGGTTGGCTAAGACTACCTCGATATCGTGCTCCCGGTAACGGGAAAGTTTCCTGAACCTGCCCACTTCGATCAACCCTCCATCCACCCGCATGAGGTCGAAGCCCCGTTTGGCGATCCAATCGGCAATGGGCTGGTGATGGCCCTTGCGTCCCCGGACGAGCGGGGCGGCCAGGTAGAGGTGTCTGGCCTTTTTCAGTTTCGGTTGTTCCAGCAACTTTTCCAGATGCCCAACCAGCGCGGTATGGGTCAGCGTTATGACGGGAAGTCCCGAAACAGGGGAATGTTGAATACCCAATCGGGCATAGAGCAGCCGCAGGTATTGGGCCACTTCGGTGATGGTGGCCACGGTGGATTTGCGGCTGCCGCGAGAGACCCTTTGCTCGATCGCGGCGGTTGGCGCTATTCCGCGTAGGTCATCGACGTCCGGCCGTGGCAATTGTTCGACAAACTGCCGGGCATAGGCCGAGGTCGATTCCAGAAAACGACGTTGGCCTTCGGCGAAAACGATATCGAAGGCCAAACTGGATTTGCCGGACCCGGAAACTCCGGTGACAACGGAAATTTCATTGTGAGGAATGGTCAGGGATACGTTCTTTAAGTTGTGTTGTCGGGCTCCGAGGATTTGCAGCCCGTCCACGGCGGGGGTAGGGGTGGCGAGAGGCGGTCCGGTGGAAGGGACGAAATGGGGTGATGCCTCAGCCACGAGCAACCCTGCTGGATTGACTCCGGTTCGACCGTTGCCGCTTCGATTCAGCTCCCGTAGAAGAAACGGCCGGGAGGGAATTTCCTTTTTGACGATCTGTTCCGGGGTCCCTTGGGCGATGACTCTTCCTCCCAGGGCGCCGGCCTCGGGCCCCAGTTCAATTAACCAGTCGGCGCTTTTGACCACGTCCAGATTGTGCTCGATCACAATGACGCTGTGTCCGCGATCCACCAGTTTGTGGAGAACCCCTATCAAACGCTTCACGTCGTGTTTGTGCAATCCGGTGGTCGGTTCGTCCAGAAGGAGTAGGGCGGGCCTCCCGGAGCCCTGGACCTGGGAAAAATATTTGACCAGTTTGAGGCGTTGCGATTCTCCGCCGGACAGGGTGTTGAGCGGTTGCCCCAGGGTGATATAGCCCAGTCCCACCGCATGGAGAGCTTTCAGACGCATTCTCAGGCGCCGTTGTCCGGCAAAGAAATCCAGTCCCTCGGCCACGGTTAAACGAAAAATTTCCGAAATGGATCTTCCCCGCCATTTGATTGCGAGGATTTCCTGTTTGAACCGTTCTCCCTCACAAATGGGACATGTAACGAAAACATCGGACAAAAATTGCATTTCCACTCTTTCGTAACCGAGCCCTGAACAATGATCGCACCTGCCATCGCCGCTATTGAAGGAGAAGTAGGCCTTGGTAAAGCCCTGGGTAACCGCCTCCTCGGTTGCGGCGAACAATTTGCGAACCTCATCCCAACCCTTGACGAAGAGCAAGGGGTTGGAGCGAGGTGTTTTGCTGACGGGACCCTGGTCCACCAGGACGATATCGGCAAATGCTTCCGGACAATCGAGAGATTCTACCACGGCCGGATCGTCCACCAGGACCCCGCCTTGTTGACGCAGGTTCTGATAGATGACGTTATCCAACAAAGTGGATTTGCCCGATCCGCTCACCCCGGTGAGGCATACCAGACATCGCAGGGGAATTTGAAAATCCTGCCGGTCGATATTGTGCTTGGACACGTTCCGGAAACCGAGCTGGGGATGGGCGGCGGTGGATTTGCCTGGGTGGATCGGAAGGGTTCGCCGGGTTTCGGGAAGGGGAATGGAGCGCCGATCCGACAGGTATTGTCCGGTAATGGAACCAGGATCATGCAACAGTTCCTCGAGGGGACCTTGGAAAACGAGTCGACCACCCCCGGTCCCGGGTTCGGGACCAATTTCCAAGATGTGATCGGCGGCGCGGATAATGGATTCATCGTGTTCGACCACCACCACCGTGTTGCCCAGATCGGTCAGGCGACGCAGGATGGCGATTAACCGGTCGATGTCGCGGGAGTGAAGCCCAATGGATGGTTCATCCAGGACAAAAAGCGTATCGACCAGGGAGGCGCCGAGACACGAAGTGAGGTTTACCCGCTCAACCTCGCCGCCGGAAAGGGTTCGTGAAGTGCGGTCGAGGGTCAAATAACCCAGGCCCACCTGATCGAGGTAAGACAACCGGGCAACGATGGATTCAAAGGCCAGATCCACCCGGGGATCGCCGGTTTTTTTGAAGTTTTCCCGAAGCAGAGGCCGCAACTCCTGAATGGGAATGGTGTAAAGGCTTGGAAGGGTGTGGCCGCGCCACCGCCAATGGAGAGCTTCGGGCTGGAGGCGGGCGCCCCCGCAACCGGGGCATTGGGTGTAGGACCTGAAACGCGAAAGAAAAACCCGGACGTGCATGCGGTAGGCCTTGCTTTCCAACCACCGGAAGAATCCTTTCAAACCGTACCAGGCCCGGGGCCACTTGTAGCCCATTTTACCGTAGTTGGGATCCCCGTTTATGACGAAATCGCGCTGTTTCCGGGTCAGGTCTTCAAAGGGTACGTCGGTGGGGATATCCTCCTTTTTGCAGAAGACGAGCAGGTCTTTATTACTTTCCCCGTAAACCGCCCCTTGCCATGCCTTGATGGCGCCTTGGTCGATGCTGAGTTTCCCATTGGGAATGGCCTTTCCGTAATCCACCTGGACAATGCGGCCGAAACCCCGGCATTGCGGGCAAGCCCCAACGGGCGAATTGAAGGAAAACAGGGGAGGAGTGGCCGGCCTGAAAATCTTGCCGTTGGCCGGTGAACGCAGACCCGAGGCATAGCGCCCGACTTCTTTTCCGGAGGTCTCGAATAACCTGACTTTTCCCTGCCCGTAGTGAAGGGCGGTTTGCACGGAGTCGATAAACCGGTGACGGTTGGGCGAAATAATTTTCAGCCGGTCCTGGATGACAAAAATCTGGCCCCGGTCGAGTTGGGAGGCGTCGATGGATTGGACGCGTCTGATTACGCCGTGAAGCAGCACCCTGGTATAACCCTGAGCCTTGATGGGTTGGAGAATCTCTTCCCAACTGAGGAGCTTCGGTCTTTCCACAGGGAAAGTGACGAGGAGGGTTTTGCTTTGGTGGTCCCTTTCAGTTTTTTGCCAAATGTTGTGGGCATTGTCATCTTCCATGAGTTTACCCGTGGCGGGGTCAAAAAGCTGGGCCACGTGGCAGAACCAGACTTTGAAAAAGTCGGTCAATTCCGTCATGGTGCCCACGGTAGATCGGGAGGTTTTGACCGGATTGCTTTGTTGGATGGCGATGGAAGGGCGAATATTGGAAACCCCGTCCAGCTTGGGGCGGTCGAGCAATTCGAGAAACTGCCGGGTGTAAGGGCTGAAAGTTTCCACGTAGCGTCTTTGACCTTCCGCGTGCAGGGTTTCAAACACCAGGGAGGATTTCCCGGCCCCGCTCAAGCCGGTCACGACAATCAGTTGCCCCAAGGGTAAATCGAGGTCGAATCCCTTCAGATTGTTTTGGCGGAGCCCGCGCAGGCGGATGAACCCATTTTCCGCTGGCTTACCCATAGTTTGAGGAAACTACCGGCAGACTCACTTCAGGCAATTGATTCCCGAAAAAAAATAGGAGCGCCTATTTCTTTTTTTTGGGGTCCAGGATGTCTTGCTTGGTCTCCTCCGGAAGGTTGGAGGATTGAACCCATTCGGCAGCCGCTTCCGGTCGCCGTTGCGTCCAGGAATTATAGACGGATTGTGCGGCTTCCGCTTGAAGTTTCGGGTCGGTGATGGATTCGGCCCAAAGCGCGGCCATTTCCGGGTCCTGTCTGGACAAGCCCTGGGAAAGGGTCGCCGCGGCCGTGTTCCTCGTTTGACCGGTTTCCATTTCGATGACGTACTCTCCCGCTGCATAGGGGTCCATGCGGACCCAGGTATTCAGAGCAGATTGAACCACTTCACCAGAGGTCTCCGGATTATCGAGGTTCATGGCCCACTCCACCGCTTCGACCGGGCTTTCCCTGACCCAACCGGAAACAGCACCCTTATACGCTTCGGCCTGCGAGGCCGGATCGGAAAGGCTTTGGGCCCAGAAAACCGCCTCCTGCGGATCATCCCCGGCCAATGAGCGGGCTACGGATGAAACAGCTTCACTTCTAACTTCGGGGTCGTATTGAGACAGGGCCCACTGGGTTGCGGCTTGTTTGTCTTCTCCGACAAAACGATTGACGAGGAATCCCTCCATGCCATTTCCGCGGCCTCGGCCACTATCCTCCCCGCTTGTTTGCGTTACGGCATAATCGAGAGCGCCCCGAATGTCCGTATTGGCCCATCCCTGCATTGCGGCAAACATGAGCGCGTTACGTCCCCGTTCTTGCGTGCCGTTTTCCTCAGCCCAGAGTACCGCGGTTTGGGGGTCGGTTTCCGCCCAGCCGGAAAGAACGGATGCGGCATCCCGCGTCAGCCCACCGCCAAATGGGCCGTCAGGACCGCCTCGCCCTCCCCGTCCTCGTCCGCTATCCTGTTCGCTGTTTTCGAGGACGTATTCCATGGCGGCTGGTCCATCCAGCTTGCCCCAGGTGTTCAGCAACATGTTGTACATTTGCCGTTTGGCGTTACTGTCCGGAAGCATTTCATGAATTGCCAGCGCTTCTTCGATGTCGTCCGCGTCCATTCGGGAGAGGGCATCAGCCAAAAGGGCCAGGCGCTTTAGAGCATCGGTTTCGGCAATGGCCTGGCGCATCTGATCGAGGGGGTGGATCTCACCTTCCCCAGGCAGGAGGGAAGCCTCGGTTGCACCGTCTGCCCCGTCCTTGTCAACCGAATCGTTCCCGCTCGCTCGGGGAGTTTTTTCAACCGATTCCGAGGAGGGTAGGGCGTAAGGTTCGGGAGGTTCTACCCGAAGGGTGAGCCGACCTATGAAGAACGCTAAGAGCAGGCTTGCAGGCCAGAGAATGAGGAGAATAGAGCTTCTACGTTTCAGGAGGGACATGGGGTGGAGTGAATCGTTTGGGAGATATTCCCGAAGATGTTGATTATCATGTTATCTTAGCCGATAACGTCACCCCTTGATCCACAGTTACACGGATTTTTTTTCGGATTCGCTTCGACTATCATTGTCATTTCCAGGATTGTATCGAAAATTCCGACAAACAGAAACGATTATGATTAGAAGTTTTACATTGGATTTTTGGATAGACGAAGGCTGGCATGTCGGGAAACTACGGGAGGTTCCCGGCGTATTCAGCCAAGGCGCAAACTTGGAAGAACTAAAAATAAACATCAAGGACGCTTATCATCTTATGATGGAAGAAACGACACAGACTCCCGTAGAAAAGGTTGGTTCGGTAGAACTGAAGTTGGAAATACCTTGAAACGAAGAGACCTTATCAACGAATTGACCGATGAAGGATGTTACTTGAAAAGACATGGCGGAAGGCACGATATATACGCTAATCCTATTAACGGCAGGCACGCGCCAATACCGAGGCATCGAGAAGTTAAGGAAAGTTTATGCAAATTAATCAAAAAACAACTGGGAATAGATTCCTGACAATAATTCATCAGGTGTAACTGCTCAGGTATCTTAAACAATCGTCCGCGTTGATGTTATGTTGATAACCAATTACGAAACTGTAGGAGGGGGTTTATCCCCCGATCTTTCGAATAGCCACAAAAAGCACAAGATACACAAAAACAATTTAATCGTTTAACAACGCTTCGCTTGATGCCTTCTCCCCATTCCTAATTCCTAATTCCTAATTCCTAATTTGCGAGCCTTGGCGCGCCCCCCCCTCCTACAGTTCTCTTTCAATCACCATCCCATGAAAATTGGTGAGAAATGCAGGTTAGGCTACGTAGACCTGAGTAGTTACCATCAGGTTACCATGGCGCTCCAAGAGCTATGAATCGTCCCTGCCATTTTACCAAATTTCCACATCGGTGCAATCCGGTTTCACTCAGCAACTGCCACTCCCTTTAACTTCTTCAAGTTTCGAGAAAAACTCAGCCGATTTTTCACTGAAATCAAAATGGCTCTTCCCGAACAAGCGGGCGTTTTCTCCCATTTTGGTTCGCAAATCGGGATTATCCGCCAAGCGGATGAGGGCGGACCGAAAAGCTGATCGATTCCCCGGGGGTATTCCGAATCCGGATTTCCCTTCGGCAAAACATTCACCCACTCCGTTGACCAGAAAGGCAATGGCGGGTAATCCGAAACATTGTGCTTCCACCAGGAAATTGGGCAGGGATTCCTTGCCGGAGGAAGTGAGCAGGGCCAAGTCGTGTTCCGGATAGAGCAATTCCGGAGGGACGTTTTTCCGAAAACGCACCCGGTCTTCCAGGTTCTTTACCCGGGCAAATCGGCGGCAGGCTCTCAGCGTTTTCCCGGCGCCCAGGAAGGTGCATTTCCAGGGAATGCTTTGGGGGAGAGAGGAGAGTATGGAGAGCAACTCCCTTTGGTTTTTGGAGGGCCGAAACATAGCCACGTAGAGGAATCGGAGATGGGAACCTCTTGGCTGGCAGGTAGGAGTTTGAGGCGGTGTGAGCAGGCAGCCATTGTGGATGACCTCGATTTTTTCCGGGGGATGCTTCTGGACCCGCATCAACCATTTTCGGGCGTAGTAGCTGTTGCAGAATATGGCGTCGGCCTGTTTGAAGGCTTTGAAGTTGTAGGTGAAGAGTGAGCGGCTGGATCGAAAAGTGGCAATGTGGCGGGCGTTTGGGAACTTTTTCTTGAGGAGGGAAAGATAGAGATGGGCTACTTTTCCCATATGGATAATGGCGTCGGGGGCAAAGGCCCTTACAGCCTTTTCCAGCCCCGGAGCCCACTCATCGATGTGCGAATTGAAAGGCTGCAATTCCCTGAAATAAAAGGGTGTTGGCGCATCCGGGGTGAGAACCCCTCCGGGCCGGAAAACGAGTAGACCGGTATCCTGACCGTGCTCCTCCCCGTACCGGGCCAGGGCCAGGGTATTTTTTTCAGTCCCTCCCATTCTGAGGTGATCCTGCAGAAAGAGGACGCGCATGCCAAAATAAGTTCATGGGTTGAAGGTTTGGGCAAGAAACAAAAAAAGGCGCGGGGGGGAAGTGGAGTGATGGAGTGATGGAGTGATGGAGTGGTGGAATGAGGGAATGAGAGAATGATGGGGGTTGGCGGGTGGAGGGGGGAGAAGCGCGCTGAGGCGCGCGAATTAGGAATGAGGAATTGGGGAGAGGGAGGAAACCACGGATTTCACGGATCCCGCTTCGCCAGAAGGCTGCGGCAGGACAGGTTGGCCCTCAATCTTGATCGTGATCCTGATCGTGATCTTTCTCCCCAATTCCCCCATTTCATCACTCCACCCCTCCACCACTCCCTTCTCCCCCATTCCTCATTCCTCATTCCTCATTCGCGCGCCCTGGCGCGCCTATGCCCTTTGTGTCCTTGGCGAGCTTTGCGAGAGTCTAATCCAAAAATCCTGCTCATCCTGTATATCCATGTTCAATTCCTCTTTGTGCCTTTCCCTGGCCTTTGCGTTGCTTTGCGATCTTTGCGAGAGTCAAATTTAGCTTTCGATCACGATCACGATTCAGGTTAACTTTCCCTCCCCAGCATCCAGTACCCGGAACCTGGAACAAAAAGATATTTGCCTGCTGATTCTCATGAGGCAGAATTTTTGCCCATTCCATTAAGTAGCATAGCATGAAAACGTTACAGATTTGTTTATGGGCCGTTCTTTGCCACCCGTTCTTCCTTTTGGCCAATCCCAACATCGTACTCATATTGGCGGACGATGCCACCTGCCGGGACCTCGAGGTATATGGCGGGCAGGCCAAGACGCCTAACCTTGAAGCCCTGGCCGGGGAGGGCCTGAAATTCAACCACTGTTTTCAAGCTGCCCCCATGTGTTCCCCGACGCGGCACAACCTCTATACGGGCATATATCCGGTAAAGTCGGGCGCCTATCCCAATCATACCTATGTCAAGGAGGGGGTTAAATCGCTCCCGCACTATCTAAAGCCGCTCGGTTATCGGGTGGCGTTATCGGGAAAGACTCACATCGCTCCCCGTGAGGCATTTCCTTTCGAATATTCTTCGGCCCCTTCTCCCGATGGAAAGAACGCAAAAGGGAATATCGATTTCGGGGCCGTGGATAAGTTGTTCCGTGAATGCGGCGAAGCGGGTATTCCATTCTGCCTCGTTCTCGGTTCAAAGGAACCCCATACCCCCTACAACCGGGGCAACCCGGCCGATTATCCCCCGGAATCCCTGAAGTTGAGACCTTTCCATATCGATACGCCGGAGACGCGAGAAGAATTTTCAAGATATTTGGCGGAGATCACCGTATTTGACGAAGAGGTGGGGGAAGCGATGCGGTTGCTTAAAAAATATGGCTTGGAAGAGGATACTGTCTTCATCGCCCTGGGCGAACAAGGGAATGCCTTCACCCATGCCAAGTGGACCTGTTATGAAGACGGTTTGAAGAGCGCCTGTATCATTCGCTGGCCGGGGAAAATCGAGCCGGGCAGTGTGACCGATGCCGTCATTGAATACGTCGATCTGGTTCCCACCCTGTTGCAAATTGTCGGAGCGACATTGCCGGATGAACTGGACGGACGGTCCTTTCTACCGGTTCTGCTCGGGCAGGCCAATCTACACAAAACCTACGTCTATGGCCTGCACACCACCCTCGGTATCCAAAATAACCTGGGTCCATTTGGAATTCGCACCATTCGTTCGCCCAACTACCGTTATATCCTCAACCTTCATCCCGATGAACCCTTTCGCTGCGCTATCGAGAGGTCGGATTGGTTTCATTCCTGGGTGGCCAAAGCCGAGGCCGGAGACCAGCATGTCCGGGATCTTCTGGATCGTCACACATATCGCCCGGCCGAGGAACTTTACGATGTGGTGAACGATCCGGACAATCTTGTAAACTTGGCCGGAAAAGAGCGGTATTCCGGCATCCAGGCGGCCCTGCGCACCCGGTTGAAGGCATGGATGAGAGATCAGGGGGATTTGGGACAGGAAACCGAATTGAAGGCACCGCAACGGTTGGCCAGGAACCGGGACAAATAAAAGCGCTAACCCGCATTTTGCATGAAATTCGTAACGAGCGAACGAAGGTCGAGTGTTGGTGCGGGTTTCGAGCCGAGGCGCGGATGCAGTTGGGTCGACACCCTGCAACGTCGCCTGCATCTGTGCGGTGCACGGGCAGGCGCATCTAACGATGCCTGCTCCAACTCCGGCATTCCGGAGCGCAGTAGAAGATTCATACGAAATGCGGGCTAAATTTCCTTCCCTCGAAACGAATCTCAGGACCGATGCGGATTAGCGCCTTTGTCATTTTCGGTCTGCTGGTCTGGGCCGGCCTCTTTCTGCGGTTCTTTCAACTGGAGGAAAAGCCCATGCATGCGGATGAAGCGGTGAACGGAGTGATGGTTCATCGGATGCTGGAGGAAGAATCGGTTACCTTTGATCCGACTCATTACCATGGTCCGTCCCTTCGTTATCTGGCCCTGATTTCCACCGGATTGTACAAGGTGGTCACGGGTGAAGGTCTCAGTGAGGTGAGTTTGCGGTGGCTGACAGCGCTTGCCGGGGTTTTGGGTGTTTTCTCGGTGAGCCTGTTCAAACGCTGGATCGGATTCCGCGCCGGTTTGGCGGCTCTGGCCCTAATGGCGGTTTCGCCCGGGTTCATCTATTTCAGCAGGTACTTCATACACGAGATTCTGTTCGTTCTATTTACCCTTGTATTCCTTTTTTCCCTGTGGCGGTTTTTGGAGAAGCGGGACCTGAAGTGGGCTTTGTGGACGGGCGGAATGTTGGGTTTACTGCACGCCACTCGCGAGACAGCGCTTATCGTTCTGGCTGCGGCCGGCCTGGCCCTGATTGCCCTTTTGGGAAAGAATTTCAAGAGGGAGGCGCGGTGGGTCTTTTCCGGAAATGGATCGAAAACCGTAGGGGCAGCCGTCCTTTGCGCCCTGGGAGTATCGCTTCTTTTTTACTCGGCTTTTTTTACCCATCTGCGCGGTCCGATTGATTCCGTCCTCACTTATTTCAGCTACACGATCGAGCCTGGCCATGAGAAACCCTTCTATTATTATCTGGGCCTGATCCTGGGCCGGGGGACCGCCCTGGGTTACCTGGGCGAGGGCTGGGCTCTTTTGTTGGGATTGGTTGGGCTATGGGTTTCCTTCAAACATGGGAAAAGGGGGGAATCCGGTTATTCGTTTCACACCTTCCTGGCCGTGTATGTTCTCCTGACCACCGCCGCCTATTCTTTCATCAGCTACAAAACCCCCTGGCTGGCGCTCAATATTCTGGCCGGTTGGATGCTTCTGGCCGGGGTTGGATGGGCCTTCGCCTTTGAAAAACTATCCGCTCCCTGGATGCGCTTTGCATGGGGCGCCCTATTGATTCTATTCCTGGGGCAGTCCCTCTACCAATCCCATCTTTTGGCTTTCAGGTATTCCACCCATTCGCGCAACCCCTACGCCTACAGCCATACCTCTCCCGATCTCCTGCAACTGGTGGATCGTATCGAGACGCTGGCGGGTTATCATCCCGATGGCTTGGGTATGCGCATCGATATCATGGCAAACGAGTATTGGCCGCTTCCCTGGTATCTGCGCCACTTCAGCGCCGTCGGTTATTGGGAGACCTCGCCGCCGCAATCGGATGCCCCCATCCGGATTTATTCTTTGAGCGATGCCGAGGGAATCGCCCGGATCGATGAAGCATCGTATATAACCGAAATGCGCGGCCTGCGGGATGGGGTCCTGCTCCTGGTCGCGGTTGAAAAATATCTATGGGAGCGGCAATTTCCAACCGAGTGAATGGGGATGGGAGAAGTGCATTCATTTCGGCATGAGGCCATGAACACCTGGTTCGAAATCCATATCCGGGATGCGGATGAGCATTACGCCCGGCAAGCGGCCGCGGAAGCCTTCAGGGAAATAGACCGGCTGGAAACCGTCCTGAGCAAATTCCGCGAAGGCAGCGACATCGATATTCTGAACAAACAGGCTGCCGCGGAAGCGGTGCGGGTCAGCGCGGAATGCTGGGATTGTCTCCTACATGCCATGGACTTGGAAATCCTGACCCGGGGGGTGTTCTCAATCGCCTTTGCCTCCTTTATGGATTTGAAACGCTTTGGCGGTAAGCTCCCCGTCGGTTCCTGGATGGAGATGGACCCGGAGTATTGCACCGTCCGTTTCAGGTATCCCGATATCGAGGTGGATCTGGGAGGTATTGGAAAGGGGCATGCTTTGGACCTGGTGGTGAACATGCTGACGGATTGGGAAATCGCCGCGGTCCTCATCCATTCGGGGACCAGCACTGTGGTAGCGAAGGGAGACGATGGAGTCGGCCGGGGTTGGCCGGTGACCATCGGCGCCGATAGGGACCCATGGGAGATTCGGTTGGAAAACCGCTCCTTGAGCGGCTCAGGTTTGTTCGTGCGAGGTTCTCACATCCTCAACCTGGACACGCAAACGGCCTTGAATACTTCGCGTCGGGCCTGGGCAATGGCCGGGATCGGGGCCCATTCCGATGCCCTTTCCACGAGTTTCATGATGATGAGCCCACCGGAAGTGGATAGGCTTTGTTCAACCGATTCAACCATTGGCGCCTACATTATCGATCCTGATGGGGGGAGCGAACTCCGGGATGGCTACAAATCGGGCAGCTTTTTGCGGTATACCAGGTGAATTTCGAACCCTTCACCGTTTTCTTGTCGCATTGAAATGACTTTACGGCTTTCTTTTGAAACCCTTTTGACGAGAGGTTGTTAAATTCCATATGCTTTAGTCCTTTAATATGAAGGTATCCATTTCCACCCTTCTGGCCGAAAAAGAGTTTTCCGAGATCTTCTCCATTGGTCCCGAGGCCTCTGTTCTCGATGCGGTTAAAGAAATGAACCGGCTTCAGGTCGGATGCATGTTGATTCTTGATGGGGGCAAAATCGTGGGAATATTTACTGAACGCGATGTGCTCAGAAGAGTGGTAGTGGCGGGTCTTGCCCCGGCCACCACCCCGGTTTCGGAAGTGATGACCCGGGAGGTGGATACGTTTCCACCCGACTTGTCGGTGGATGAAGCCATGGCCCACATGACTGCGAAGCGCCACCGCCATATCCCAGTGGTGGAAGACGATCGCATTTTGGGAATGGTTTCCATTGGGGACGTCACCCGTTGGTTGTCTAAAACCTTCGAAAACGAAGCGCAAAACCTGCTCAATTATTTTACCGGCACCTACCTCGAATAAGGATGGCTGCGCCACCCTCGCCCCGACCCTCTTCCAAGGGTGGGGGAGATATGCTGAGATGCTGAGAGGAATTGGCGATTTGTCCTTTATCCCGGGACCTTTAGCTATAAGTTATGTCCTCATGAACTGGATTTATTTTGCATTAATCACCGTGGTTTGCTGGGGGCTTTACGGAGTCTTTCTGCACAGTGGAAATCTCGCCATGGGAGATCCCGTATTCGGGCGTTACAAAGCATTTCTGGTGGTGGGAATTGCCTATTTCATAGTGGCTGTTTTGGCTCCCGTCATCCTGCTGAAAGTCCAGGGAGGCAATTTCGTCCTATCCCCCAGGGGGTTCTCGTTGTCCTTGATCGCCGGTACGCTGGGGGCGGTGGGCGCTTTGGGAACCCTGTTGGCTTTTGGCGCCAAGGGCTCTCCCGCCGCCGTCATGTCCATCGTATTTGCCGGGGCGCCCATGGTGAATGCCATCGTGGCCATTTCCCTGCACCCGCCCCGGGGTGGCGTTACGGCGGTGCCCTGGCAGTTTGTTCTGGGAATTCTGCTGGCCGCCACCGGAGGTTGCCTGATCATGCTTTTCAAGCCGCCTCCGGCGGAAAAAATTGCCGCGGTTCCCGTCCAGCAGGTTCAGTCAATCGATTCAGGCCTGGAGTAATCGTGGCAACGGAACTCCGGAAGCGGCAACTGGAATCCTTAAACGATGTGATCAGGCAGATCGTTCCGGGAAACCGGTTTTATCATCGAAAGTTATCGGAAGCGGGGGGATTGGAGGGATTTTCCTCCTGGCGGGATTATCGCGACCGCATGCCCTTTACCACCAAAGGGGAGTTGGTGGAGGATCAAGCCCTGCATCCACCCTGCGGCTCGGTTCTGACCTACCCGTTATGGCGTTACACCCGGTATCATCAAACCAGTGGCACCAGCGGGAAACCCCTGGTCTGGCTGGATACCCGGGAAAGCTGGCAATGGGTCGTCAACAGATGGAAACCGACTTGGCGGGCAGCCGGAGCCAGGGAGGGAGACGCCGCTTTATTCACTTTTTCCTTTGGGCCTTTTTTGGGGTTCTGGTCGGCTTTTGAAGCGGCGACCCAACTGGGTATTCGCGCCATTCCGGCCGGGGGGATGGGAAGCGTCGAACGCCTGCGATTTATAATGACCCAAAAACCGCGATTCCTCTGTTGTACCCCAACATATGCCCTGCGGTTGCTGGAAATAGCCCAGGCGGAGGGACTGGATTTGGCGGAATCCGGGGTGGAATGGATTATCGTGGGGGGTGAACCGGGTGGCAGTGTAGCGGAAATCCGCCAGAGCATTGAAGAGGGGTGGCGGCCGGCGCGTCTGCTCGACCACCATGGAATGACCGAGACCGGTCCGGTGACTTACGGAGATGTGGAACGGCCCAACGTGCTGAGGATCGTACACGAGGCTTTTTATTGCGAAGTGATGAAGCCCGGCGCCAATGAATCGGCCCAAGCGGGGGAGGAGGGGGAACTGATCCTGACCACTTTGGGCCGGGAAGCGTGCCCCTTGCTTCGCTACCGCACTGGGGACATCGTCAAGAAGATGAGCTTGCCCGGAGAAGATCCGGCAGCCTTTGCCCTGGACGGAGGTATCATCAGCCGGGCCGATGACATGGTATGTGTGAGGGGCGTGAATCTCTACCCCAGCGCGGTTGAGGCGGTGGTTCGCTCGGTATCCGGCATTGGCGAATACCGGGTCGAGGTCGATCAGCGAAAAACCATGGCTGAAGTTTCCATTAAATTCGAATCCTCCAATGGAACGGATGATCCCAGCGAGGAATTGCGGGAAAAATTGCGCCATGCCTTTCAATTGCGGTTCAATTTGTCTCGCTTGGCCCCAGGCACTTTGCCGGTTTTCGAAATGAAAGCCCGCCGCTGGCGAATATTGGGGGAAAGAATTGGGAATTGGGAGGGATTAACCACAAAAAGCACAAAAGGCTCAATAGGATAGGGGGAAAGAATTAGGAATTAGGAATGGGGAGGAATGAACCACGGATTTCACGGATGAGCACGGCTGGGATCTCAATCTCAATCCTGATCATGATCCTGATCGAAAGGCTGGAAGCATAACGGAGGGCGGACATTCCTGTCCGCCATTTTACCCTCCCTAATCGTAACTACTCAGGTACTCTTAAACAATCGTCCGCATGGATGTTATGTTGATAACCTATTACGAAACTGTAGGAGGGGGTTTATCCCCCGATTGCGGTGAGGCCATTTGGAAGATCGGGGGATAAACCCCCTCCTACAGTTCTTTCAATCACCATCCCATGAAAATTGGTGAGAAATGCAGGTTAGGCTACGTAGACCTGAGTAGTTACCCCTAATCTTTTTTTGGATCAGGATTATCATCCTACATCCACAAATCCTGATTCCCTCTCTCCCCCAGCCTTCTTGACCGCGCTTGCAATGTCGCCATTCAGGTTTGACCCCTTTCCACCGCGCCATAGAAATTTTGTGAACATGCCGGCTAGTGGGAGAGAGGGAATGATAAAGGCTCAAAAAATCTGCAAAACCTACCAGAGTCCGGCTGGCCCGCTACCGGTGCTACGGGATTTGGATTTCGAGTTGGGCGCATCCGAATCGGCCTCTATCGTCGGACCGTCCGGCAGCGGAAAGACCACCTTGTTGAATCTGTTGGGCGCTCTGGACCGGCCTTCCAGCGGATCCATAGAAGTGGATGGGAAAGTCGTCAGTGAATTGGATGAAAAGGCCGCCGCCCATTTTCGAAACCACTCCATCGGATTTATTTTTCAGCTTCACTATTTGCTTCCGCAATGTTCGGTATTGGACAACGTGCTGGTTCCCCGGTTGACCGGGGCCTGGGAGGAGCCTGCCGGCGAGACGCGGCAGCGGGCGGAAAACCTGCTGGGAGAGGTGGGCTTGCAGGATCGCATGGATTACCGTCCCTACCAACTCTCCGGCGGCGAACAACTTCGCGTGGCCATTGCCCGTTCCCTGATCAATCAGCCAAAAATCATTTTGGCGGACGAGCCGACCGGGTCGCTCGATCCTGCCACGGGGGAGCGCATCGCCGAACTGCTCATCCGTAGCAACAGGGGGAGGAACGTCGCCTTGGTGGTCGTCACTCACAATCTGGGGTTGGCCGGTCGCATGCAAAGGAGTTATCAATTGGAAGATGGACGCCTGATCCCCCGGGAGCGGTCGTAGCGATGCAAGTTCGACGCTTCATCTTACAGAGCGTTCTGTATTATCGCTGGTCTTACCTGGGGGTATTGCTGGGCGCGATACTGGGGGCCATGGTCCTGCTCGGAGCCTTGTTTGCCGGGGATTCGGTGACGGCTTCCCTTGAACGCATAAGCGCTATGCGAACGGGGCAGGCCACTCATCTCATGACGGCAGGGGATAGGTTCTTTCGCCAAGCCCTGGCCGGCGACCTTGCCCAAGCGACACGAGCCGAGGCCGCGCCGGTGTTGTTGGTGAAAGGAAGTTCCGTAAATCCTTCCAACCAGCAACGGGTGAATCAGGTTCAATTAGTGGGCGTGACGGAGGCCTTCTGGGGGATGGCCTTGGAGCCGACCGAACTTTCCCTGTCGGCCGAAAAATCGGAAGTGGCGGTCAACGCCTTGGTGGCGGTCCGGCTGGGTGTCCGCGAAGGGGATACCTTGATAGTCCGGTTGCAGAAACCGGGCATTCTGGCCGGAAATGCCCCGGTAGCTGGCGCCGCCAGCAGATTGGTCAGCATGAGGTGCACGGTCAAAGCGGTGGTTGGGGGTGGCTCCTTTGGCCGGTTCAGCCTGGAGACGACTCAAGTGCAACGACCCTCCATTTTTTTCCCCATGGAACTATTGCAGGAGGAGATCGGATACGAAAACCGCGCCAACCTCATCTTATGGAGGTCTTCGGGCCCTGGGGAGGATCGCGAGGCCGCTTTGCAACGGGCCGTTTCTTTGGCGGATTATGAATTGAGTCTGGAATGGCTGGAAAGGGCGCGTGTCTTCGAACTGAAATCCAACCGCGTGTTTATCGATCCGGAGATCGCAGCCGCGATTCAGTCCGAAATCCCCGGGGCACAACCGTTTACGACGTATCTGGTCAATGAATTCAAGGTGGGCAACCGGATTGCCCCTTATTCGACCGCTACCGCGGTGGGGACATCCCTGGCCCCGTTTTTGCCCGAGGATTTGGAGGATGGAGAAATTGCTTTCAACCAATGGCTGGCCCAAGACCTGAATGCGGAGCTCGGGGATGAGGTGGAGATCACCTATTTCCAAACGGGAGATGGCGGCTCCATAGCCGAGGTGAGGGAAAGGTTTATCCTGGGGTCCGTTGTCCCGATGTCGGGATTGGCGGCAGACCCGGCCTGGATGCCGGATTTTCCGGGAATCAGCGAGTCGGAAAGCCCGGCCGATTGGGATCCCGGATTGCCACTCGATCTGGGGAGGATTCGCCCCAAGGACGAGGATTACTGGGACGCCTATCGCGGAACACCCAAAGCCTACCTCACACCGGCGGCGGGCAAACGGTTGTGGTCAACCCAGTGGGGAGATTTTACCGCCATACGCTTTTCCCCGGACCGGACTGACGGACCGGAACTCACCGGGGCGATTCTCCAGGCATTGCGACCACAAATGAACCAGATGATTTGGCAGGATTTCGGGGACAGAGGAAGGCAAGCCGCCCAATCCCCGGTAGATTTCGGCGGCCTTTTTGCCGGGATGAGTTTTTTCCTCATACTGGCCTCCCTTGGTTTGGTGGCGATGCTGTTTCAATTCAGCTTGCTGCAACGCAACCGGGAAAGCGCCCTGCTGGGATCGGTGGGGTTGTCGGGGAGAAAGATAATGCGTTGGAGGCTATGGGAAGGCTTGGTCATCCTGCTGGCGGGGTGCCTTATCGGATTGCCCCTGGCCATGTTCTACAGCTCCCGGATCCTGAAATTTCTGGAGACCATCTGGGCCGGTGAAGCCACCTCTGCCACCTTTGTGTTTCATGCCAAAACCGCCACTATCCTGGGCGGAGGGCTGACCTTTTTAATCCTTTCCCTGCTGTCTCTGTGGCTGGCTGTCCGCAATCAGGCCCGGCCGGTGTTATCGCAACGCTTGGGGGCCAGGTCCGAGGAGAGGATAGCTCCCGGGGGAACCGGGCGGGTAAAGTGGACCGCCGGGGTGGCCGGGGCAATCGGTTTGGGCGCAGTATTCTCCTCCGGCTCGGTGTTGCCGGCTCAGGGCGCCTTTTACCTGGCTGGGTTTGCCTTGCTGGTGGCGGGATTGGCGGTTTGTCGCCTGAGGTTGGGTAAACATCCCGGGCTGGATAGGTCCGCTGAAATGGATCCAAACTACCTGGCCCGACTCAATTTATCGGCTCGGCCTACCCGCAGCCTCACCGTGGTGGGATTGATCGCCTCAGCCGTGTTTATGGTGTTGTCGGTGGCGTCTTTCAGGAAACACGTGGGGGCTGAATGGCGCGATCCGAGCAACGGAACGGGGGGGTTTGCCTATCTGGTCGAAACCACGGTTCCGCTTCACCCCCCGCGGGATCGGGAAACGGAAAATTTTGAAATTTTTGCCGGGGTGCAAAGTCACCTGGGGTCGATAGCCCCCATGCGCCAGGGGGCGGGGGACAACGCCAATTGTTTCAACCTCAACACCACAACCCTGCCGCAACTGCTCGGTGTAAACCCGGAGACCTTTGCCCAAAGGAACGCTTTTCAACTGAACCAACTCGACCCGGAATCGACCGGTTCCGGATGGTCAAAATTACGGGCCCCTACGCCGGAAGGCCGCCTTCCCGCCCTGGTCGATGAAACGACCATGCGGTGGGCCATTAAACGGAAGGTCGGCGATGTTTTGGTTTACCGGGACGAAAACGGCCGAAATTTTGAGGTTCAAATCGTGGGCACGGTCAGGGACTCGATTTTTCAGGGATACGTTCTGGTCGATGAACGATTGTTATTGCAGCGGTTTCCTTACCATCCCGGATATTCGCTTTTTCTGCTGGATGCGGTTGGAGACGTCGATTTGGAGACCTTGAGAAATCAGATCGAATCGGCCGGAGCAGATGTCGGAGCCAGTGTCGGTCTCACCCGTGATATCCTGAAATCCTTTCACGAAATCGAGAATACCTACATCGCCATCTTCAATGTCTTGGGCGCCCTCGGCGTAATATTGGGCAGTCTGGGATTGGCCATTGTGGTGGCCCGGAGCATCCAGGAGAGATCCGGTGAATTTTCCGTCATGTCGGCCATCGGGATTGAAAGGCGATTATTGGCCAGACTGGTATTTTCCGAATACAGCCGATTGGTGGCCTGGGGACTGGTCGTCGGTGTATCGGCCTCCCTCCTCTCCATCGTGCCGAACCTGTCCGCGCTCCCCGTTGGGCCGACCCTGCTACTGGTGGCCGGCCTGCTCGCGGGTATCGTCCTTCTGAACCTGATCTGTGGCCGTTTCGCCTTCATTTGGGCCTCCCGGCACATCGGCTCCAACCCGGCCAAGTTGGATACTTAGCCCCGGCCGCAAACCCACAATTCCCCATCGCCGAAAAATCACTCCCTCCCTTTACCCGCATTTCTCAGGAAATTCGTAGCGAGCGAACGAAGATCGAGTGCTGGTATGGGCTTCGAGCAGAGGCGCGGATGAAGCTGGGTCGACACCCTGCAAAGCTGCGAATCCAACGAAGTCCGTACCAGTGCCGAAATTTTGGAGCGCAGTAGAAGATTTGTGAGAAATGCGGGTTAAGGGGGAGTCGGCAAGACTAGGGCGCCAGCACGCAGTCGCGCCGGTGGGGGGAGAAGCGCGCCGAGGCGCGCGAATGAGGAATGAGGAATGAGGAATGAGGAATGGGGGAGAGGGAGGAAACCACGGATTTCACAAATAAGGTCTCAATCTCTATCTTGATCCTGATCGTGATCTTGATCCTGATCGAAAGACTGGCCCGAAGGGGCCTAACGGAGGGCGGACATTCCTGTCCGCCACCTTCAAATCCCTTTCCCTAACGGAGGAAGGACATTCCTGTCCCCCATTTCATTTACCATACAGCAAGAAAAGGCACAGTAAGCTGAAAGAAGCTATAGGAGGGGGTTTATCCCCCGATCTTCCAAATAGCCTCAAAGCAATCGCGGCATAAAGCCGCTCCTACAACTTAAATTGCCTTTTCTCTCATCCGTGCTCATTCGGGGTTGAATAGCGCCCCTGGATGACCTCTCGCCAAGACGCTAAGAACGCCAAGATTGGGAGAAGGTGATAGATCCTGATCAAGATCAAGATTCAGGTCTGGATGCTGGGCGCTGGTTTTGGAACTTCATTTCGAAACATCGTTGGAGCGGCTTTACGCCGCGATCTTTTTAGCCACAAAAAGTACAAAAAACCCAAAAACAAACCATTCTTATTTCCAAATCTCTGTGTTCTCTGAGGACTCTGTGGTTAATCCTTCCCCATTCCCAATCCTGTCCATCCTGCGCTGTGCCGTGCGGAGCCTCTTGACCTGCGTAGCGTTGCGAAGCACGGTTTAGGCGAAGCATGGTAGCCTTCTGGCGAAGCCGGATCCATGTTCCATTCCCCTCTCCCCATTCCATCACTCCATCATTCCACCATTCCATCTCTTCCCCATTCCTAATTCGCGCCCCTGGGCGCTTCCCCCCTTGGGCTTAATCGTATTCCAGCACCGCTTTAATAACCTTCCTTCCCTCAATAGCGGAAAATGCCTCCGCTATGTCATCGATAGGAAAACGGTGGGAAATGAAGTCCTCACTCCTGAGATCGCCTCTACGCACCCAGTCGCAGACGGGTCCCTGGGCTTCTTTTTCGAAGAGGCGGGTGGGCCATTGGTGCACGTAGAGGTTAAAATTATAATCCGCCTTGGCTTGGTCGAGATGGAGGGGCTGACCGCTCAGGAAACCGTAAATACAAATCGAACCCCCTCGTCTCACCAATGGAAGGGCGTTGGCTACTATTTCCGGCTTTCCCACCGCGTCGATCACGAAGTCCAACTTTTTTCCGCGAACTTTCTCCAATTCCATAATGTCCGAATGACCCGGTGAAAATACCGCATCGACTCCGAACTGGAGGGCCTTTGCCTGCTTTTCCGGATGTCGATCTACCAATCCAATCCAGCCCAGGCCGAACAGTTTACCAAACTTGGCAAAGCTCAACCCGACCGGCCCGCCTCCATAGATCAAAACACTGTCTCCAGGTTGAAGGCGGAAGTCGCGAAAAGCGCCCAACACTTCACGCCAGGTGCAGAGCAGGACGGCTGCATCGGGTGAAATATCGGGATCCACCCTGGTCTGGATCTCGTAAACCTCCAACCAGCCGTGCTCTTCGTCCGCAACCCCATCTGCCACCATGGCCTCGTGGTCGTTGGCCAGGGTGTATTCACAGAATCCGCCCCATCCGCTTTCCAATCCCTCCACTCCCAGATCCAGGACCAATCCTCCGACCGTCCGGTCGCCCGGTTTGAAATTGCTTACCTTGGGGCCAACCTCCTGAACGATGCCGCTACCTTCGTGACCCAAGGCGAAGGGGAAGGCCTCTTCCATGCCGGGGAATTGGCCTCGCAATAGCTCGGAGTCGGTCAGGTTGCAGACACAGGCCCGGTCATTCCGGACCAGCGCCTGATAGGGACCGGGCTTTGGAACCGGGACGTCCACAATCTCCAATTGCCCGGGTCCGGTGGCGATTACGGCTTTCATTCGGATGGTGTCTCATTCTTGATCTTGTGATCTTGATCGACAGCTAAATTTGACTCTCGCAGAGAGCGCAAAGCAACGCAAGGAG
>CBDCNU010000021.1:0-229972 GCA_965219475.1 Opitutales bacterium
CCTGCGCCGCTCAACAAATCGAGGCCATCAAAAATTGCCTGCCTTAACAGGATTTACTTAACGACAAAAACATTACCCCCCATGCAAACCCGTGCTCTAGGCAATACCGGTATGGAGCTGCCTGTCCTCTCGTTTGGCGCCTCTTCACTCGGGGCGGAATTTCGCTCCGTCGGGCTCGAAGAGGTCATGAAGTCTACCACCACTGCCCTGGAATTGGGCATGAACTTCATCGACACCTCCCCCTTCTACCGGCCGCGGCATGTCTGAGGTTCTCCTCGGCCAAGGCCTCAAAGGCATCCCCCGCGACTCCTACCTGCTCGGTAGCAAATTCGGTCGCTACTCCCTCACCCATTTCGACTTTTCCCCCAAGCGCCTGGAGGAGTCCCTGCACGTTTCCCTTCACCGTTTGGGAACTGACTACCTCGACATTTTCCTCATGCACGACGTGGAATTTGTCCCCTTGCCTCAAATTTGGGAGGAAACCTTCCCCGCCCTGCTCAAAGCCAAGGAACAGGGCAAGGTTCGGGCGGTGGGGTTTTCCTGCTATCCCATGAAAACCTTTCACACCGTTCTCGACCACATTGAGGATGACTGCGATTGCATCATGTCTTATAACCAGTACACCCTGCAGAATACCCTCTTCGCCGAATCGCTTCTGCCGCGCCTTCAGGAAAAATCCATCGGGGCCATCAACGCCGGACCCTATTCGGCAAGATTGCTCACCAATGCCCCCAATCCCGGTTGGCTCAAAGAACCGGAGCAAGTCGAGGCCGCTGCCCGGCAAGCCGCCCGGCTCTGCTCCGACCATGGGGTGGATATCGCCCAATTGGCCCTCCAGTTCTCCTGCGCCAACCCGGACATGGCAACCACCGTGGCAGGTTCGGCCAATCCGGAGAACATAAGGAAATGGGCCCGATGGTTAATGGAACCTGTGGACGATTCACTTCTCCGGGCAGTGCAGAACCTGTTCGCCCCGGTTAAAAATATCGGCCACATGGAAGGCCTCCCCGAAAACAACTGATCTCAATGCTCGCCATCGAATTCACTGCCCCCCAAACCATCACCCCGATTGACCTCGGCCATGCCGGTTCACCCGGTCCGGGCATGGCGCTCGTCCGCACCCGTCAAATGGGTATTTGCGGTACCGACATTTCCTGTTATCTGGGCAAGTTTCCCTTTTTTGACTACCCTCGCACGCCAGGACACGAGTTGGGGCTCGAGGTCCTGGCCGTGGGCCGGGATGCAACCCACGTCAAACCGGGTGACAAATGCTCGCTCGAACCCTACATCGACGATCCCCGGACCAGGACTTCACAAAGGGGCCATTCCAATTGCTGCCCCCGCGTGCAGGTTATCGGGGTGCATACCTGTGGCGGCCTGCGCAAAGCCGACTGGATCGTGCCGGCCCGAAAACTACACCCCGGGAACAACCTGTCCTACGACCAACTCGCCCTGGTCGAAACCCTGGCTATAGGCTACCACGCCGTTCAGCGGGCCAATCCCCAACCGGGCGAAACCGTTCTCCTCATCGGGGTCGGTCCCATCGGCTTGGCCTGTCTCGAATTTCTCAAGCTCAGGGAAGGGGTCGATGTCCTCGTTATGGATAGGATCCAATCCCGCCTTGACTTTTGCCGGGACAAACGCGGCATCGAAAAAGGGGTGCTCTTCCAGTCCGACGGCTCACATCTGGCCCTGATCGAGGACCTGACCGAAGGGGAATTGGCCGACGTCGTGCTCGATGCCACCGGTTCCAACAAATCCATGTCGGCCAGCCTGGAATACGCCGCTTATACCGGCCGCATCGTGTTCGTGGGGATAACGACCGAGGAGGTAAGTTTCCCTCACGCCCCCGTCTTCCACCGCCGTGAGCAAACTTTATTGGCCAGCCGCAACGCCCTTCCCGCCGATTTCGGGAACATCATCAGAATTATCGAAGCAGGACAAATCGATACCAAGGTTTGGATCACCCATCGTTTGACCATTGATGATGTTCCCGAAAAATTCGCTCAATTCACCGATCCTTCCCTCGGCGCCATCAAGGCCCTTATCACTGTAAATCATTAAAACCGAAAAGCGCCCCTTCCGCCCATGAAACCATGTCCCAAATTTACCTTCGGAGCAGGTGACCGGTTCACCCATGCCGCCCACGCTCAACTCCAGGCCTTTATTGCAGCAAAGGATTGTGGAATCGATATCACTCCCGTCTGGAACAAGTCGAACCGCGAGCACGAGATCATCGGTTCGGAACCCCAGTCTACCCGGGACGCCGCCGATAAAGCCGTGGCCGACCTGGGATGGTCCGGTGAATACCTGGTGGATGCCGACCACATCGGCCTGGAAACCGTCGACCGGTTTATTCCCAACAGCGACTTCTTCACCCTCGACGTGGCTGACGACATTGGAAAAAAAGCCGATCCGGCCGACGTCGAAGCCTTTATTTCCAGGCACCCGGAACTCTTGGACGCCGTGGCCATTGAAGGTATCGACAAGCCATTGAAAATCGGACGGGAACTCGTGGAAAAGACCGCCCATCAGTTTCTCAAAGCCGTCCAGGGCGCCAAAGCCATTTACGATTACATCACCCTGAACAAGGGCCCCGACTTCGTAACCGAAGTTTCCATGGACGAAACCGACAACCCGCAAACGCCGCTGGAAATGCTCATCATCCTGGCCGCCATAGCCGATGAGGGAATCCCGATCCAAACCATAGCGCCAAAATTTACCGGACGATTCAATAAGGGGGTCGATTACGTGGGCGACCTCACCCAGTTCGAAAGGGAATTTAACAACGACCTCGCCGTCATTGCCCACGCCGTCAAAACATACGGGCTCCCCGACTCCCTGAAACTCAGTGTTCACTCCGGGTCCGACAAGTTCTCCATCTACGGGCCCATCAGGAGGGCCCTGGCTCGGACGGGCGCCGGGCTCCACATCAAAACGGCAGGAACCAACTGGCTGGAAGAAGTCATCGGACTGGCCGCCAGCGGTGGTGAAGGCCTTCTCCTGGCCAAGGAAATTTACGTCAAGGCCCTGAAGAAGAAAGAAGCCCTTTGCCAACCCTATGCCACTGTAATCGATATCGATGAAGATCGCCTCCCCTCCCCCGAGGCGGTCAACGGGTGGAGCAGCGAACAGTTTGTCGCCGCCCTCACTCACGATCCATCGAATCCGGGCTACAATCCTCACTTCCGCCAACTTCTTCACGTCGGGTTCAAAATCGCCGCCCGGATGGGTGAGCGTTACCGGGATGCCCTCCGGACCCACCGGAAGGTCATTTCCCAATGCGTCACCCACAACTTGCTGGAGCGCCATATCAAGCCCCTCTTCGCCTGATTCAAAACCCTCTTCCAACCTGACGGGAAAATGATCGATTCTCACCATCACCTCTGGGAATATTCTCCCCGGGAGTACCCCTGGATCCCCAAAGATTCCCCGCTGGCCCAATCCTATCTCATGCCTGAACTGGAGGCCGCAACCGGGGATGCCGGGGTTTCCGGCACGGTAGTAGTCCAGGCCCGGCAAAGCATCGAGGAATCGGACTGGCTCATTGATTTGGCCGACCGATGCGATCTCATCCGGGGAATCGTCGGCTGGGTTCCGCTTATCCGGGCGGACGTCCGCGAGGCTCTGGAACGCCTTTCCCGACACCCGAAATTCAAGGGTGTCCGCCACGTCCTTCAGGATGAACCCGAGGCATATTTTCTTCGCGACGACCTCCACCGAGGCTTGGCCCAACTACCCTTCTTCGGCCTTCGGTTCGACCTGCTCATCTTCCAGCGCCAACTCCATGCCGCCATCCAATTGGTAGACGGCCAACCCGAAGTCGGAATGATCGTCGACCATATCGCCAAACCGGAAGCCAGAAATGGCCGGGTGGAGGATGGTTGGAAAACAGGCATGCGGGAACTCGCCCGGCGGGACAATATATTGGGGGTCAAATTTTCCGGCTTGGTGACCGAATTCGGCCAGGATCCCATCCCCGACCCTGGCACTATCCGCGCCTACTTCATGGAGACGGTGGAAATCTTCGGAGTGGACCGCGTCATGATCGGCACCGACTGGCCGGTCTGCCTGCTCCGCCTGGAAGCTTATCGGGATTGGATCGGGACGGTGAAGGATTTGACGGCAGCTTTAAGCCCCGCTGAACGATTGGCCATCGAACACACCAATTGCCAACGCTGCTACGGATTTGAAGGGTAAGCTTACCCGGCTGCTTCGATACGGGCTTGGGCGGTCAGGGGTGTGGACAAATACCGCTCCCCGCAACTCGCCGCGACAACCACAATATTCTTTCCAGCCATTTCGGGGCGCTTAGCCACCTCCAATGCCGCCCAAACGGTCGCGCCCGAGGAAATTCCAACCAGCAGCCCTTCCCTTCCGGACAATTCGCGGGCGGTTTGAAAGGCATTTTCATTGCTGACCAACACAATGTCATCAATGACATCGGTGTTGCAGTTTTTGGGAATGAAACCGGCGCCAATCCCCTGGATTTTGTGGGGACCGGCCCGCCCACCCGAAATGACCGGGCTGGCCAACGGCTCCACGGCGACGGTAAAAAGTTCTTTTCGGCTCTTGATGACCTCGGAAACCCCGGTGATGGTTCCGCCGGTACCGACCCCGGTTACGAACACGTCGATCTTTCCCTCGGTCGCGTCCCATATCTCCTCCGCCGTGGTCAAACGGTGGATTTCCGGATTCGCCTCATTCTCAAATTGCTGTGGAATCCAGGCTCGATCTCCCAGTTCATCGGCCAGTTCATTGGCACGCGCTATGGCGCCCGGCATGCCTTTGGGCCCAGGAGTCAATTCGAGCTCCGCACCCAACATCTTCAGTAATATGCGACGCTCCAACGACATGGTTTCAGGCATTGTGAGGATCAAGCGATATCCCCTGGCCGCCGCCACGAAGGCCAACGCTATCCCCGTGTTGCCCGAGGTCGGCTCGATTATGACACTGTCCTTTTTCAGAACCCCATCCTTTTCCCCGGCCACAATCATGGAGTAGCCGATGCGGTCCTTTACACTGGAGAGCGGGTTGAAAAATTCGCATTTGACCAAAATGTTGGCCTCGATGCCTTCGGCCATACGGTTCAGTTTGATGAGGGGCGTATGGCCGATGGATTGCGTTACGTCCTTTGCCAGAAACGACATAGCCAAAGTTTAAACCGGCTAGCGCCTTCTGCGGGGACCAAAACTGCGAATGGGGGCGTTTCGATGCACCTGCTTGTTTCTCAACCGGTAGACGATGCGAGCCTTGTCGATATCGTAAGGGCTCATTTCCATTTTCACCATGTCACCAGTGGTAATTTTGATAAAGTTCTTGCGGAGTTTCCCCGAAATGTGGGCCAGCACCACGTGGCCGTTGGGGAGCTCGACTCGGAACATGGTTCCTGGCAATACCACTACGATCTTTCCTTCGACCTCGATTACTTCCTCATTGGTCATAAGTTCTCTGCCCGGCGGATTACCATAGTTTCTTCTTGTCAAAAAGTAAAAAAATGAAGGATGTAGAAAGCCTTAAAGGCCCTGATTAGTCAAGGTTTAAGAAAATCAAACGAGGAATGCCCTCCCTTCAGCAAAATCAAATCGAATGCCCCTTCGAAAAAAAGTTTCCTTCCCAACTGAAACGGGACGATTCCTTTTTCATGAAATTGGCCTATAATGCCGCTATCGACGCCTACCGAAAAAATGAAGTCCCCATCGGGGCGGTGATGGTGCGGGAATCGGAGGTGATCGCATGTGCCCACAATGAGGTCGAATCGACCAAGGATCCCACGGCCCACGCCGAGATATTGGCCATTACTCAGGCCGCGAACCAAATCAAGGATTGGCGTCTCAGCGATTGCACCCTCTACGTCACCAAGGAACCCTGCCCCATGTGTGCCGGGGCCGCCATCATGGCCAGAATCTACCGCCTGGTTTACGCCGTTCCCGATCCCAAAATGGGATTTCTCGGAGGCGCCCTGGATATCTCCAAAACCCAATCTCTCAACCACCATCCCCAAATCTCCCGGAGGGTGCTGGAAGGGGATTGCAAACGACTCCTCTCCTCCTTTTTCCAGCAAAAAAGGATGGTGGCAAAAGAAGGGAGTTGACTTCATCCCCCTCTTGCGAAAGGCGTACTTGGTTTCTCCACTTTTAAACCTCAATAAAAATCACCAATAGAAGTATAGATTATTATGGCATACGAACTCCCCAGCCTAAGCTACGCTTATGATGCACTGGAACCGCATATCGATGCGCGAACCATGGAAATCCACCACACCAGGCATCATCAGGCTTATATCAGCAACGCCAACGGCGTTCTGGACAATGCGCCCGACCTGGCGGCAAAAACTGTGAATGAATTGATTGCGGATCTCGATTCCGTTCCCCAACCTTCGCGCACCGCTTTGCGCAACAATGCCGGAGGTCACAGCAACCACTCATTTTTTTGGAAAATACTATCCCCCGACGGCGGGGGCGATCCGGTTGGCTCCCTGGCCGCGGCCATAGACAGTGAATTGGGTGGGCTCGACGCCTTTAAAACAGCCTTTGCCAAGGCTGGGATAACGCGCTTTGGCAGCGGATGGGCCTGGCTCAGTGTCAAAGGCGGAGATCTGGTGGTTCACTCCACTGCCAACCAGGATTCCCCTCTTATGGAAGGCGCGGTTCCGGTTATCGGTTTGGATGTCTGGGAGCACGCCTACTACCTGAATTACCAGAATCGGAGGCCCGTTTATATCGATGCTTTCTGGAATGTGATCAACTGGGAACAGGCGGAAGCAAACTACGCCGCCGCCATCGGTTGACGGATCATTGCCCCCCTCGGTGAACCCAGCCGGCCGGCTGGGCCCATTTTAACCCTTTGGACTTTTTCTGGTCAGGCCGAAAGCCTTCAGTTTTGCATCCAACTTCAGGCGCCACGCCTCCAATTCTTCCACGTAGTTCAGATCCTCGGCAAGGTTGGTAAACTGCTTCGGATCCCCTTTCATGTGGTAGAGTTCTTCCGAATTGTCTTTGTACCAGATGTAAGCCCATTCCTCGCCGCGCAGGGAAAATCCGCCACCGTTCCCCAGGCTGAGGGCTTCTTGGCGAATGGATGACCGCGAACCATCCAACAAGGGGACCAGGCTTTTTCCTTGAACCGAGTCGGGGACCGAAACCCCAGTCAGTTCCGCCACCGTTGGATAGATATCCATCAATTCGACCAATGCATCGCTATTGCCCGTTTCGAACCCGGGGGCAGAAATGATAAGGGGAACCCGGGTGACATCTTCGTGCAAATTGTTCTTTTGCCAGAAGGTGTGCTCACCCAAATGGTAACCGTGATCGCTTAGAAAAACGATAGCGGTGGACTCCCGCAATCCGAGTCGCTCCAGTTCGTTTACAATGCGTCCCAACTGTTCATCGATAAAGGTGATGGTGGCATAGTAGGAGCCCCAAAAACGCTTCTGATTATCCGGGTATTTTCCTATGGGATCCTTCCCGCTCGTTACGGACGGGCGACCCAGAGGGGGGATGTCATCCAAGTCTCCTTCGACCCGTTGGGGAAGTTTTACAGTTTGCCAGGGGTAAAGATCGAAGAATTTTTTGGGCGCCACGTTCGGGTAATGCGGCCGCACTAAACCGGCCGCGATGAAAAACGGTTTTTCCCCCTGCCGCCGTAGCAGTTCGATCGCCTTGCTGGCGGTTTTGTAATCGGGTTGATCCGAACCGTCCCCTTCGTATTGAACCGAAACGAACCAGCGGTGCCTCATTCCTGTCGAGACCCGATCGCGCAGGTTGGTGGAAAAGATGTTGTGATTATAGAGGGAATAGAGGCCAGGGGTGTGCGCCTCCAGTCCCGGGGAGTTGAATCGCTCGATCCAACATTCCGGATAATCAACTCCACCAGTTCCCGCCACAATATCTCCGGGAACCCTCATGTGAAAAATCTTGCCGACTCGTGCGCTGTAAAAGCCGTTATCGATAAAATGTTCCCCCAAACTCGTGCCTGCATCCCCTCGGTACCGGCTGAACATGAAAGACCGCCTCGATGGACCGCAGCTCATGCCCTGGCAATAGGCCCGCTTGAAAGTCATCCCCTCGGCGGCCAAGGCATCGATATTGGGCGTCTTGACCATGGGATCCCCATAACAACCCAAAGTAGAGGCCTTCAGATCATCCGCTACGATCAACAATACATTCCGAATGGTCCCGCCCCGGGCTTCCACTGAAGGGAAGAAGGTCAGGGCAATCCCACAAAGGAAGAGGAAGGACAATCCAAGCCTGCCCCCATTGGCGCAAAGTTTACCCAATCCGTTGAAACAACCGAATTGCCGGTCGGCCCGGCTTGTCGGGGGAAAATGACAAGGTTGGAGGAAAGCTTTCACAAATTCCGCTCCACGTAGACATGATAGGAGGTCATAGTCTCAATAAAGTGGCCGGAATTTTCTCCGGAGAGCAAATTTATTTGCTCCAGCTACGGGTTTCATCATTCCCATGGACCCCTCCTATCGGGTCCTGGGCAGTTTCTTCTATTTTGTCTATAAAGGACTTATGAAATTTGTCAGCCCGGTTTCCAGAATCCTGGCTGACAACCGGACGAATATGACTTACCATGAAGCAAAAGTCTTCTATGAACCGAAGGGTCGATGAATCCCCGGGGTCCAGGTGGGTTGCCATCACGAGCACGTCTGAAGCTCGCATCCTTTTGATGGGATTGGCGCTGGCGCTGTTGTTTTCCGCAGCCTTGGTGGTCGCCTTGGTTCAATCCCCGGAACGGGGTCAGGATTACCTGGCCATGACCTCTATAAATATCATGTTTGGCCGCGCTGCCGGCCTGTCCTACGGCTATGCTGTTCAATTGGGTCCGACCTTGGTCTTGTGGGTCAATATTCTGGTCGAGACCATCCTGGTCCTCCTCGTTTATCCCCTCTTTGTCTTCAGTTGGAATCATCTCCTGGAGGTCAAATTCCTGAAAAAATTCATGAATCGGATTGCCGGTGCGGCCGAGGCCAATCGTGAGTGGGTGCGCAGATACGGAATGATCGGCCTCATGCTCTTCGTCTTCATTCCCTTCTGGATGACCGGACCGGTCGTCGGTTGTATCATCGGTTTTTTTCTCAATTTCAAACCCTGGCACAATGTCGCCGTCGTTCTTTGCGCCACTTACATCGCCATCTATGTTTGGGCCGTACTCCTGGAGGGGATTCACCAACGCATGGCGGAATACGGTCCTATAGGATCCTTCCTTCTGGTAGCGGCCCTTATCCTTCTGGCCCTGATTGGACGTTACCTGCACCGCAAGCCTGACAAAAAGAACGAGAAATGAGGGTCAACTTCCTGTCCGCGGCCCTGGAGGACCAAAACGGAAAAAAAGGAGCCGATTCATGGGCCTATTGCAGCCATATCCTTTTCCCTTGTAAAGAGAACGGGACGATTGGAAAATGGTTTGCCCTCAATAGCCCAATGCCATTTCTGCACAACAAAGCGCTGACCCTATGGCCATCATTCTGCGCTCTGGCCCTGGTGGTCCTGGCCTCCGTAGGGGGGCTGGCAGCCCAGGAATCCTCCGATCACGCCCCAAGACACTGGGCTTATCAACCGGTGCGTCCGATCGACCCCCCCGCCGTGAACAATGCCGCATGGGAACATAATCCCATTGACGCCTTCATCTTTGAAAATCTGCAAAATGAGCAGCTCTCACCCAATCCCCAGGCGGACAAGCTGGTCCTCTTGCGCAGGGCCTGTTATGACCTGACAGGGTTGCCGCCATCCCAAAAACAAGTGGACGATTTCCTGGCCAACGAGGCTCCGGACGCATGGATTCGCCTCATCGACCAACTCCTGGATTCACCGCAATACGGTGAAAAATGGGGGCGTCACTGGCTCGATGCGGTGCGATGGGCCGAATCGAACGGTTACGAGCGCGATGCGGACAAGCGAAATATGTGGAAATACCGCGACTACGTCATTGACGCCATAAATGCGGACAAGCCCTACGATACGTTTATCCTCGAACAAATCGCCGGGGACGTCATGCCCCATCCGACACCGGAATCCATAATCGCCACCGGGTTTTTGCGGTTGGGTCTCTATGACGACGAACCGGCAGATCTGGAGCTGTTTTATTACGACTATTACGACGATATCATCAATACCGTCAGTCGTTCCACCCTGGCCATGAGTTTGTCCTGCGCCAGATGCCACGACCACAAGGCCGATCCCATTTCACAAAAAGACTATTACAGTTTCCTGGCTCACCTGCGAAAGTTGGCTATTCCGCCCCGAATTCGCAATGAGGATGCCATGAGTCGAACCGTTTTCTCGAAGAAGGAGCAACGGGAGCTGGATAAGAAAATCGAGGCCGCTACCGACCGGATCATTATGGCGCGGTTAAATTCCTGGGAGGCAATAAACCGGATATTAAACCGGGCTGGTTCCCGGAGAACCGAGTCCGCCTTATTCCCCACCAACCTGAGGTATGGGTTCACCACGGAGACCTGGACCGAATCCCTTCCCGATCCTGACCAAATTGATTTCATCGCCCAGGGCGCATTGGACAACGGGGCAATCCTTCTGGCCAGGGATCTGTCGGAGATATCGAAGTTCGATAATCCTGGGGCCGCTTGGGAGATACGGGGTCGGATACACCTGCCGGTGGGCGGCAGGCAAAATTTCAGGGCCACAATTCTTGGTGGCGGTTGGATGTATATAGGAGATAAAATGGTATTCGCCAAAACCGGCTCCAACCAGATCCAGGAAAATTTCAGTGTCGATTTAACCGCCGGAGACCACGACCTGATCCTGGTGGTGAGTGGAGCCCGGAACCCCACCCTCAACCTTACCTGGGTGCGTGAAGACGGGGAAATTCCCTGGGTGAAAACCTCGTCATGGAAAAATTTACAGTCCCGGGTGGCAAACAATTCGGATAAAGGACAACCGGAAGGGGATGACCTGGCCTCCGCCGAGGAAGCGGAAATTGCCGCCTGGAAACAATATACACCGCTCCAGCAACAACTACAGGATGCCCTGGTAACGGCAGCGTTTAATGGCGACGAGCAAAAACCTACACATGTCCTGTTGAGGGGAACTCCAGGAGCCCACGGAGAACAAGTCTACCCGGCTTTTCCGGAGATTTTTGCCCGAGCGGGATATGCTCACCCTGCAGACAGGGAGGAAGATTCCCGTCTCGCCCTGGCCCGTTGGATCGCCAGTAAAGGGAATCCGCTCACTTCACGCGTAGCGGTAAACCGCATCTGGCAACATCACTTTGGCCGCGGTCTGGTGCGAAGCAGCGACGAGTTCGGCAAACTGGGCCAAGAGCCGACGCATCCCCGACTGTTGGACTGGCTGGCCCGGGAATTTGTTCGAAACAACTGGAGAATGAAGCCCTTGCACCGGCTCATCATGACTTCCAAAACCTACCGCATGTCTTCCTCCCCCAATGAGCAGGCCCTGGCCGTCGATCCGCTCAACGACCATTTCTGGCGTTACAATATGCGGCGATTGACGGCCGAGGAAATACGCGACTCCGTATTACAGGTTACGGGAAATCTCGATCCTCAGGTCGGCGGTCCCAGCGTGTTTCCCACCCTGCCCGAAGAAGTCCTTCAAACCGCATCCCATGCGGCAATGCGATGGCGACTCGATGCCGGGCCTGAGCATCAGAATCGGCGCAGTATCTACACTTTTGTCCGGCGCTCCCTGCTGGATCCCATGATGTCCACCTTTGATGTCGCCGACACCGATATATCCTGCCCGGTGCGGTTCAACACCACGGTACCGGCCCAAGCCCTGGCCATGATGAATAGCAGATTTGCCAACGATCATGCCAGATTACTGGCCCGGCGCATCGGAAAATCCGCCCCGGGCGATCCCTTCAGCCTGGTCCAGCGGGGATTTCAGTTGGTACTGGATCGCCCACCCCAACCGGTGGAGCTGCAAAATTCTGTCGACTTGATTGAATCGATGAGGCAAAATTATGGTCATGATCTTTCCACCGCCCTGGAACGCTTCTCCCTGGTGATGTTGAACCTGAACGAATTCATCTTTTTGGACTAGTCATGCCCCCGACACCCAATTTCTGCCGTCGCATGGCCCGCCGTGAATTTCTCACCACGGTAGGAGGCGGTTTCAGTTCATTGGCTTTGACCGGCCTCCTCAGCCAGGACGCATTCTTCAATGCACTCCATGCTTCCACCGCTGAGGGTCCCCTCGCCACCAGGACCCCGCATTTCCCGGCCAAGGCGAAACAGGTCATCTTTCTCTTCATGTACGGCGGACCCAGCCACGTGGATACCTTCGATTATAAACCCGAATTGTTCAAATTCGATGGGAAAACGGTCAAGGTAAATACCTTCGGCCGCGGCGGACGCAAAAACGAGGGCCGGGTCGTCGGGCCCAAATGGAATTTCAATCAATATGGAGAATCCGGCCAATGGGTTTCGGATCTCTTCCCCCACCTGGCCACATGCGTGGACGATATGATGTTTTTGAAATCCATGCAGGCGGATTCCCCCATTCACGGATCAGCCATGCTCATGATGAACTCGGGGTCCATCGTCAGTGGAAGCCCTTCCCTCGGCTCCTGGGTCAATTACGGGCTGGGGACCGTTAACCAGGATCTACCCGGTTACGTCGTCATGCTCGACCAGTCCGGCGGACCTATCAGCGGGGCGAAAAACTGGTCCAGCGGGTATATGCCGGCCAGCTACCAGGGAACAACCTTTCGCAGTAGCGGGAATCCCGTTCTCAACCTCAAAAGCGTTCAGAACATGCCTTCCGGGGAACAGCAGCGCATCATCCGGAGCCTGAACCACCTGAACAAGGAACATTTGAAAAGCCGGTACGACAACACCAACCTGGAAGCCCGCATCGCCAGCTACGAGTTGGCCTACAAAATGCAGAGCACCGCCCCCGAAGCGGTGGAATTAGACAAGGAGTCGGATGAAACGAAAAGGCTTTACGGCCTGGATCAGGAGCGCACCCGGGATTTCGGGACCAAATGCCTGTTGGCCAGGCGCCTGGTGGAACGCGGGGTTCGGTTTATCCAGATTTACTCGGGCGGCGCGCACAACGATTACAACTGGGATGCGCATGGTGATCTCGAGGTCAATCACAACAAGCACGCCGGAGACACGGACAAACCGATTGCGGGCCTGCTCAAGGATTTGAAAAGACGAGGCATGCTCCACGAAACCCTGGTCATCTGGGGCGGTGAATTTGGGCGGCAACCGACTGCGGAATATGCCAAAGGCACGGGACGCGATCACAACTCCTTCGGGTTTACCATGTGGGTAGCCGGCGGTGGCGTGAAAGGCGGTAGAACCATCGGTTCCACCGATGAGTTGGGCAACAGTGCCGTAGACCGCCCCCTGCACGTGAAAAACCTGCACGCCACCGTTCTTCACCTCATGGGGCTGGATCCCAACAACCTGACATTTCTTCACGGCGGCCTGGACAAAAGGTTGGTTGGCACAGCCGGAGCCGATCCGATTCCGGAACTTGTGGTCTGAACTTCTTACCGGGGTCCTTCCCGGACTTGGCCCAAGGCCCTCCCCCACCCTCGGATGGCTAAAAAAGATTGCGCCATGGCGGATGAAGAAAAAACCATGAGGAATCCATGGACCCGCCGGAACCATTCCCAGGTATATCCTTTATCGTTCCCGTGCATAACCGTTTGGACTGCACGCGGGATTTCATGAGCAGTTTTTTTGCTACCTTAGGCAAAATCGACTACGAACTCATCATCGTGGATGACTGCAGCAGCGATGGGACGCCCGAGTATCTGGCCGCCTTCGACCATGGCAAAGTTCGCGTTTTCACCAATCCCGAACGGTCAGGTTATGCTAAAAGTGTGAATCGCGGAGCCAAATTGGCTCGTGGCCAATTACTGGGCCTGTTGAATAACGACCTGGTTCTGCTTCCCGGTTGGCTGGAGCCCATGCTGGAGGTTTATGGGAATCACCTCAGGGTCGGCGCGGTGGGTAATATTCAAAAAGATATCCGAACCCGGGCTATCGACCACGCCGGGGTTGTTTTCGACCTGGTTGGTCTGCCCGATCATTATGGCAAAAACTACCCCTTCATCTTCCCCTTTCGCTACCGGGAATTTCCCGCCGTAACCGGAGCCTGCATGATGATACGTCGAAACCTTTTTCTAGGTCTGGGCGGATTCGATGAACGGTTTCACAATGGATGTGAGGACATAGATCTCTGCCTGCGCTTGGGCCAACAGGGTTTTCGTCACATTGTGGCCGGAAAAAGCGTAGTCCTCCATCACGTAAGCGCCTCGCCCGGAAGGAGAGCCCGGGACAATCAAAACAACCAACTGCTCTTGAAAACCTGGGGGCGGGAGCTACGCAAGCTGGGCCAGAAAGATTGGCCCTTTCAATACCTCATGCGTTACTGGAATATTCCATGGCGTTACAACGGACCCAAATTGATCGATGCAATACTACGGCTTTTGCGACTCAGGAGTGGTGATTCGAAGTGGGCCGTTTCCAAAAGGGCAGAGTTGATCGGAATCCGATAATCGCCCCTCGAGGTCACCTCTTTCCCGCAACCTGGCGACTCAAAACCTGAAATTCCAACCGGAATAGACGGATAGTCCGGGCGTGTTGTAATCCCTTACCTCCTGATATTCCTTGTCAAACAGGTTGTCGATTCGCAGCCAGATATCCATCCCGTCCCCGTAGGCGTAGGTCACGGCCAAATGGGCCGTCCCATAAGCCGGCATTTTTTCCCTGTCGCGGCGCAGGCTGTATTGCGATCCCACCCAATAATGGCTCATGTGGATCCCCAACTTTTTCTCCGGAATTTCCCAATTGAGCTGTGCCGAATACAGGTTGCGCGGCACCCGTTCGGCCTCGGTCCCATCCTCATATTCGGCCCGGACATACGTATGGGAGAGCTGTAGGGAGAGAGAGGAATGGAGCTTCACCTTTGCCATGGTCTCCAAACCCGAGCTTTCATAGGTCTCCTGGTTGAAAAAGCTATTCCTGGCGAAGTCATAGATTATCTTATCCTTAATCTGGTAGTCAAAGAAGGTCAGGGCAAATGAGGCAGGCCCGTTCTGAACGGTCCCTTCCAAACCGAGGTCCGGACCCCGACCCGATTCGGGTCTCACCAATGGATTTCCGAAGGAACTGAACAAATGGAAGAAGGTGGGGGCTTGAAAGGAGGTTCCGAAAGATCCGCGCGTTCTCAAGGCGAGGTTATCGGTATCTTTCAAGTCATAACTGAAGGTTCCCCGGTAGGTCGTTTCCTCCCCGTAAGCGCTGTTGTCATCGAACCTCCCGCCCAAGGTCAGAGCCAGGGCGGAATCAAGGTTCAGAAGGTTTTCAAGAAACAGCGAAGTTTCATCGCGTTTTCCCGAGTCGGATAAATGTTCCTCTTCTTCGTACTCCAATCCTGCAACCAAACGATAAGTTTCGGAAATGTGAACCGTGTTGAGCCAATCCGCTTCATAGCGATCCCCTTGGCTGGCGAAGGGAAAGGAAGACATGCTGAAGGTATCTGTATTATTATAACCGACCCTCAGGGTAGATGCCCAGGATTCCCGGGGTTCGCAATTCATGCCCACTGTGCCGAAAAGCTGTTCGGTCAGGGTGTAGTTGTCGGCAAAGGGTTCTCCAAATATGAAGTCCGGATTGCCCGGATCATACTCTGCCTTCGAGTCCACGTAATAACCCAGAAAGTGAAGGGAGGAGGTATCACTGATGTCGTAGCCGATATTGATCGATCCATTGACGTTTCGGTAGAGATCATCGTCGGCCCATGCATCCCCGAATTCAACCGGTTGCGCCGAATAACCCTCCGAATCGTAAGAGGACACGGCGACACGGTAATTCCAGTCTCCGGATTCACCCCAGGTCGCCGCTCCGACTTGAAAAGTGTCATGAGATCCCGCCATCAAATTCAGCGATGATCCGGGCTCCCCCTTGCCATCCTTGCTCGATATGCTGATAACTCCCGCCAGGGCATCGGCGCCATAGATGGTGCTATTCGACCCCTTGAGAATTTCCACGCGTTCGATTTGAGAAAGGAAAAGCGTGCCAAAATTCATGATCTCGCCCGAAGCGGGATTGCTCACTTCGATTCCATCAATGATTACGACGGGGCGATTTGTATTCAGGCCCCGCGTGGTCATACCGAAAACCTGTCCGGGACCTCCGTTGTTCCTCAAATAGAAACCGGGAACCAACCTCAAGGCTTCGAGTAGAAAAGACTGCTTCAGTGGTTCGAAATCAGCCGAAGTGAGGATTTCAATGGAACTGCCAACTTTTCCAATAGGCACCTCGGTCCGGTTGGCCACCACCACATGCTCCTCGAGCAGATGGTTGGAGGTGTCTTGCCCTGGTGTAAGGGTTTGCGTGATGAGCCCCACTACGGCGATAAAGCCAAGTGCCGGCACACCAATTACTGTTCTGGCGCGGAATGTAATTTTCATGTGTTCGGTTTTGTGGCGCCGCTCAACAGAACTGCTATCCCACAGAAAACCAAACAGGGGACGAAAATTGGGTCCGTATGAAAAATACGTTAGCTCAATTCCATTTCTTGCTGACGCGGCAAATTATTGGATATTTCAAACAGAAGTCGGACTCCAAACGCGAACTTGACCGGACCCTTGGCCAACTCCTTCACTCCCCGGAAAAAAAAGTCACTGGGAGTGAGCGGTTTGATACCGTAGCGCGACTGTAGCCGGTTCTCACGGCTTTTTCTGCTTTAATTTAAAGAACAAACTGAAATCGGCCCACTTTCAGCAGCAATTCAGTCAGGGTGATGAAAATTACGATAGCAAGCAATAATTATGAAAAAGGCCGGAAGCTCCGGCCTTTTTCAAAGTTTTCCTCAGGATGGTTTTATTGAACCGCATTCTTGAGCGCCTTACCCGCGGAAAACTTGACCAGATTTCGAGCGGGAATGTGGATTTCAGCGCCGGTTTGCGGATTGCGTCCCGTCCGGGCATTTCTGCGTGACACGGAAAAATTGCCAAATCCCACCAGGGAAACAGTCTCCCCCTCGGCCAGGGAATCAGCTACAATGTCGAGGACAGCCCCCAAAGCTTTTGCAGCATCTTTTTTTGATAGATCAGTCCGGTCAGCAACATCACTTATAAGTTCGGATTTGTTCACGTAGGTTACCTTTCAATTTTAGGGTTAGCAGTTGAAAAAGATGAAATTTCAGTCGAGCAAAGTCCCTTGCTTTATGGATATCAAGCGCCATTTGGGGGATTTCTGCTTGTTGAGCCAGAAAAAGTGATAAAAATCTCCCTGGCATGGCTTCTCCCATACTGCGAACCAGGAATTTATCCAAGTCTTTCGGGGAGACCTTGGCCGTCGACAACCTCTCCCTGACGCTCCGACGCGGAGAGATTTTAGGGCTTTTGGGCGCCAATGGGGCCGGTAAAACCACCGCCATGCACATGATGCTTGGACTCATCAAACCGACTTCAGGTTCTATTGAAATTTTTCGACGCAACTTCGAACAACACCGCATCCACATCCTTTCCCGCATAAATTTTTCCTCCACCTACGCCAACCTGCCCAACAATTTGACCGTATGGCAAAACCTGCGCGTTTTTTCCCGGCTCTACGGAGTAAAACGGGTCCGGGAAAAAGCGGAGGAAATGATGAACCTCTTCGATATCGAGCACCTGAGAAACCGTATCAGCGGCCAACTCTCCTCCGGTGAATCCACCAGGTTGAATTTGTGTAAGGCTTTTATCAACGATCCCGAACTCCTGCTGCTCGATGAACCGACCGCCAGCCTCGACCCGGACATCGCCGATAAAGTCCGCACTCTCATTAACCGTCTGAGAAAGGAGCGGAATCTGTCCATTCTCTATACTTCCCACAATATGCGAGATATCGAGACCATTTGCGATCGCATCATTTTCCTGCACAACGGCTCGATCATCGTGGAAGGTTCCTCCGATGAAATAAAGCGGCACTTCCGGCAACAATCCCTGGAAGATGTCTTTATCCACATCGCCCGCGATGGGAAGGTGGTCGATCCCCCGTCTCCGGAAAAATCATGAACATCCGCGTCATAATGGGGCTGGTTCAGCGCTATTCTCTTCTCTTTATCCGGAATCCGGTGCGCGGTTTCGAACTGGTTTTCTGGCCGGCTATGGAGCTCCTCGTGTGGGGTTTTCTCACCATGTTTATTCAAAGGCAAACCACGGGTGATTTCGCCTTGTTCATTCGTTTTCTCATTGGAGCAACAATTTTCTGGGATGTCTTGTTTCGGGCTCAGATGGGGGTGGCCATATCATTCCTTGAGGACATGTGGACGCGCAATCTCCTCAATTTATTTGTGGCCCCCATCCGCCTCAGGGAGTACCTGGCCGCGACCGCCTGCATGGGACTGCTCCGCGTGACCGTGGTGGTCGTGGTGATGAGCCTTATGGCTCTGGGTCTCTACGCCTTTAATCTCTTCGACTTGGAATGGAGCCTGGTGCCCTTTTTTGCCCTTCTCATGGTATTCGGATTTTCTCTGGGCATGATTTCCATCTCTCTGATTCTCCGTTGGGGACAGGCCGCCGAATCCCTGGCCTGGGCTGTTCCCTTTATGATTCAACCGTTTTCCGCCGTTTTCTATTCCGTCGATACCCTCCCCAAAGTAATGCAGCATGTGGCCTGGTGCCTTCCCAGTACCTACGTCTTCGAAGGAATGAGGGAAGTCGTCCGAACCGGGGCTATGGATTGGAACTCGCTATGGATCGCAGCCGGAATCAATATCGGGTTCCTCTTTATTTCCGGCGCCATATTTTATTGGATGTTCTCCAACGCCCGGAAACTGGGACTCCTTACCAAGATCGCCACACAGTAAGGATAGAGGGAGGATCAGGACCGGGCACTTCTCCGCATCCACTATGCCGGTTATCGATTCCCATATCCACCTCTTCACCGAGGCCATGGCCCGCGACCCCGTCGGCTGGGCTGAAAAGCACCGGGAATACATTTGGAGAGAATGTGTCGCCCCGCCCCGCCGACCCAGCTTGCAGGGATGGCCAACCGTCGAACAAACCCTGCGCCACATGGATGCCGCTCAGGTTGAAAGGGTGGTTCTTCAAGGCTGGTATTGGCAAAATCCGGATTCCTGCCAAATCCAAAACCGGTTTTACGCGGAGTTGATTCATCGGTATCCTGATCGCTTTTCCGCCTGTGTATCCCTTCATCCCCCCTCCGGCCCATCCACTATGGAGGACATCGGATGGGCCTGGGATCTAGGGTTTTGCGGGGTCGGGGAAATCCATCCTCAGGCCCAAAACTTTTCCTTGAGGGACGCATGCTGGCAGAGAGTGATGGAAAAAATCGCACCATGGGGAGCGCCGGTAACCTTGCACGTGACCGATCCCCGAACCCCTCCTCATCCCGGAAAAATTGCAACTCCTTTGGAGGATTATCTGATGCTGGCCCAATCCTGGCCGGAACAGGATTTTATTCTGGCACATTTGGGCGGACGCCTTCCCCTGCTACATCCCAACTCCTTCCGAGGTGGGGAATTTCCCAACCTCTATTTCGATTGCGCCGCCCTGCCCCTTCTCTACGAACCTGGAATCCTCGGGCAAATTGCCCGCATTACCGGCCCGGAAAAAATACTTTTCGGCACCGATTATCCCCTGAGGACATTTCCGAGAAAACAGCGAGATCCGGGGTTTGCCCTGGCCATCGATCACCTTGACAAGTCCGGGCTGTCCCAGGAAGGCTTGGAACTCGTCCTGGCCGGCAATATTCGGCGACTCATGGGTTGGTAACAGACTCAGGCCCCTCCCCACGCGAAAATTGCTCCTAATCCCTTGCCTTTACAGGGGACCGGGGTTTTATCCCCATTAAAATTTTTTGCCATGAATATACAGGAATATCACGCCAAAGCCTTGTTGGCTCAATACGGGGTGACGGTATCCAAAGGTGTTGCCGTTCAGTCCGAAAATGAGTTTGACCAAGCCTTGAGCCAGTTTCCGGACGACGACATCATCGTCGTAAAATCCCAAATCCTCGCCGGCGGCCGGGGCAAGGGGGTCTTCAAGGACGGGTTCCAAGGAGGGGTAAAATTGACGCGGTCCAAACGGGAGGCCAAGGAAGTTGCGGCAAAAATGCTGGGAAATACCCTGGTGACTCCTCAAACCGGACCGGCCGGCAGAAAGGTCCGAACCCTCTACTTTACCCATGCGGAAAACATAGCGCACGAATATTACCTGGCCATTCTCATGGATCGGGAAGCGGCCAAGCCGGTCATCATCGCCTCCCCGGAGGGCGGAGTGGATATCGAGGAAGTGGCCGCCGACTCCCCTGAGAAAATCACCAAGGTTCACGTCGAACCCACCCGGGGCCTCCAACCTTACCAAGCCCGTCAAATTGCCTTCGGACTCGGTTTTTCCGGCTCTGCCTTTGCCGGCATGTTGAAATGCCTGGAGGGTTTGTACCAAGTGTTTTGGGATAAGGATACCTCCCTGGTGGAAATCAATCCCCTCGTTCTGACCCGGGAAGGGACCGTGGTGGCTCTCGACGCCAAGATGGGCTTCGATGATAATGCCCTTTTCCGCCATCCTGAGATCGCCGCCTTGCGCGATCTGAATGAAGAGGACGAAAAGGAGGTCGAGGCCTCCAAACACAACCTCAGCTACATCTCTCTAGATGGCAACATAGCCTGCCTGGTTAACGGGGCCGGCCTGGCTATGTCGACCATGGATATTATCAAGTATTTCGGAGGAGAACCGGCCAATTTTCTCGATGTAGGAGGTGGAGCCGACACCGAACAAGTTACCGCCGCTTTTAAAATAATTCTGAGCGATCCCAAAGTTAAAGGCATATTGGTCAACATTTTCGGAGGTATCATGAAGTGTGACACCATTGCCCGAGGAATCATCGCGGCAGCCCGGAGCGTGGAAATTACCGTGCCTCTGGTGGTGCGGCTTGAAGGCACCCATGTGGAGCTTGGCCAGGAACTCCTCGCTCGGAGCGGCCTTAGCCTGGTCCCGGCCGATTCGCTGGCAGACGCGGCCGAGAAAATCGTCAATCTGGTACGGGAGGTTCCATCATGAGTGTTTTGGTAGACAAGGACACGCGCCTGTTGGTACAGGGAATAACGGGAAACTTTGGCGGGTTCCACGCCAGGCTTTCCCTGGACTACGGCACCACCGTCGCGGCGGGTGTAACGCCCGGCAAGGGGGGTCGGCTTTGGCAAAATCAGGTGCCCGTCTTCAACACCGTGAAGGAAGCGGTGGAGAATGAAGGCGTTAATGCCACCGCAATTTTTGTGCCCCCCGCTTTTGCGGCAGACTCCATCCTTGAGGCCATCGAGGCCGAAATTCCCCTCATTGTCGTCATAACAGAGGGTATTCCAGTCCGGGATATGGCCCTGGTAAAAGTTGCCTTGGCCAAAAGCCCATGCCGGTTGATTGGTCCCAACTGCCCCGGGGTCATAACCCCCGAGCAGTGCAGGATCGGTATCATGCCGGGCTATATTCACAAACCGGGCCGGGTAGGCGTTATTTCGCGTTCCGGAACCTTGACTTACGAGGCGGTTTGGCAACTCACTGTGCGGGGACATGGACAGTCCACCTGTATCGGTATCGGGGGAGATCCCATAAATGGCACCAGTCATACCGAGGCCATAAAATTGTTTAACGATGATCCCGACACCGATGCCATCATCATGATTGGAGAAATCGGGGGATCGGCCGAGGAGGAAGCCGCCGCCTATATTCAAGCCAATGTGACCAAACCAGTGGCAGCGTTTATCGCTGGAACCACCGCCCCCCCGGGGCGTCGAATGGGTCACGCCGGAGCCATCGTCTCGGGCCGCAGCGGTTCAGCCGAGAGCAAAATCGCCGCTCTGCGGGCTGCCGGCATCGCCGTGGCCGAAACGCCCTCCCATATTGCAGACGCCTTGCTTCGGATCTACCGGCCCTGAACCTTACACGGGGGAACCGTTTTGAAGAATCTCCACCTCGTAACCGTCCGGATCGGTTAAAAAAGCCATCTTTCTTCCGGTGGGAAAAGTTTCCCGCCAGTTCTCGGGCCATACTTCGATGCCTTTTTTCTCCAGCCCGTCACAAAAGGAGATGATGCCATCCACCCCAATGCAGGTGTGCATGAGATCCTCGGGGACATTGACCTCGTAATCGGGTGAATAACAAAGCTCGAGAACGTGCTCATTTCCCGGCAATTCGAGAAAGGCGAGCCGGTTGCCTGCCGGCGACCTGTCATTTCTCCTCGTGCAAATGTATCCCAGGTTATCACAATACCAAGCAATGGTTCGCTCGATATCGCTGACGCGAAAACGTGTGTGTAATAATTTTACCATCCATCCTTTTTGAGAAATTTCCCCATCCGGGCCAAGATCAATCGAGTTGTCTTGGAAAATCAGTCGGCTTATTGTATGGCTCAGGCTGTGAGATCTTTTTCCCGAAAGCTTGCCTGTTACATTACGGCAGCCGCCCTGCTGATTTGGCTGATCGGCGGGGCGCGAACGGGTTTCTTTCATACGACCGAAGATATAAGAAGAATCGAGCCCATCACTGAAATTGAATACACCGAGACAAGGGCCAAGTTTTCACCGGGTATTGAATTTCCAGTTGTTGGAATTTTAATGGGAGCATCCTTATGGATCACCTCATTTCTAATTCGTAAACCTTCCCCTCCAATTACCCCCGAACGGCCATGAAATGCTTAACCTTCACCTCGTGTCTATTCCTGATCGGAACCATCCTTGCGGCCGATCCGATATCCTTCGATTTCGCCGATCCCAAAGGCGTCAATACCATCAATTTCAATCTGGATGCCCAACTCGAGGCCATCAACGGGAACGCCAAAGGAGTTTCCGGCCGGATTCAGTTCGATCCGGAAGCGCCCCACAAAACCACTGGAAACCTGGAAGTCGATACCGCCTCCATGCACGTCTCCAACCCTCTGATGAAGGAGCACCTCCACGGCAGTCAATGGATGGAGGTGAAAAAGTATCCGAAAATTTCTTTTAAGGTCACCAGCCTGGGCAACCTCAGCACACATGGAAATATCACCACCGCGGATGTTACCGGAGAGTTGACCATAAAGGGAATTACCCGGGAAATCACCTCCAGCACTACCCTCACCTTCCTGCAAGGGAAGCTCAAGGCGCGGATGGGTCCGCGTGGTCCCGATGGAGATCTGTTGATCCTCAGGACAAAGTTTATCGTCAACCGCTCCGATTTTGAAATCTACGCCGGCCAAAATACGGAAAAGGTGGCGGAAGAAATTGAAATTTCCCTGAGTCTGGCCGGTCAGGCCCCCTATTGGACCGACTGATGCGGCCTTCAGTCCTCGACCGCTACACCCGCCTGCGGCGAACCCTCTCCCTGACGACCATAGGAAAATTATTACCCCAGAAAAACCCTTGATTTTTTTGCGGGGAAGTAAACCCTTATGCGTTTTTCTACATGAAGGCAACCATACGAACCCAGGGCCGACAGTTCACCGTGGCGGAAGGAGATATCCTCACGGTCAATCGATACCCGGAAAGCCAAGCCGGTTCCTCCGTTGAAATCAATGAGGTCCTCGCGGTCGGTGAAGGCGACGAAACCGTCTTTGGCAACCCGCTGGTGGAAGGGGCCCATGTCTCAGCAAAAATTTTGGAGAACAAACGCGGCAAAAAAGTAATCGTTTACAAAAAGAAAAGGCGCAAAGGCTACGAACGAAAACGCGGCCATCGCCAGGAAATTTCCGTCATCAAAATCGAAACCATTTCATCCCCCTGACCATGGCTCATAAAAAAGGACAAGGCACCTCCAAGAACGGCCGCGACAGCAATCCCAAAATGCTGGGGGTCAAAAAGTACACTGGAGAATACGTCATTCCGGGAAACATTGTCATGCGTCAGCGAGGCACCAAGTACCACCCGGGCAAAAATATGGGTATGGGTCGCGACTTCACTTTGTTTGCCCTGACCGAAGGCCGGGTGAAATTCGATAAGGCCCACCGCAAAGTCAGTATCATCCCTCCCACAACCTGAAGGCACCTCGGGGTCAGGCTTGACCACGGATTACAGCCACACTTTCTTGCTTCCGTCCGTCCATGAATCCCAGACGGCCTGGCTGAAGCGCATGTAACGCACACCGCTCTCGAAATCGGTCAAGGTTACCGGTTTGCCCTCGCGAATGGAGTCGATGAAATCGGCTTCAACCCGCCAACTTCCCTTGTCCTCTGCGGGAATATCCACCTGGTCATAGGCATCGGAGCCCCTCGTGCTGAAATACAGCTCCTGCTTTGCCAGATCGAGGTAGAGAGTTCCTTCGGACCCCGACAGGCGCGCCTCGCTTCTTACTACCTCCGAGGCCAGCCCTGAAAACTGATAGGTCGCTTTAAATCCTTGGGGATACCGGGCCAGAATACTGAGCGCCTCAGGGATCAATACGGTGGCGTATGCCCCCGTTTCCGGATCGTTTCGGGCTCTGGTTCCAACGAGTCCATCGGCAATTACCCATTCCGGATCCGATTGGACCCATCGCAGAACAGCCTCGTGCATGATACCTGAAAACAAGGTGTTTACCCCACTTTTTTGGAAATCCTGCCGCCAGGTATAAGGTCCTTGGGGATCGACAAAGACCCCGTTGCTGAATTCCACAAATATTTCATAGAGCTCCCCCAAATCTCCCGCTTCGATCATCCGCCTGATGGTCTTATCAAATCCCAGGGAAAACGGGGAGGGCACGATTTGCGCCACCAACCGGGGCGATTCCAGGGAGGCGGCCAGCATTGCTTCGGCTTCTTTCAGGTTGAGGGCCATTCGAGCCTCGGTGAGGACATGCTTGCCTGCTTTCAGGCCGGCGATGGTGGCCGCGGCATGCAAATTGGGCCAGGTTCCGATCATGATGGCATCAATTTCCGGGTCCGCCATCACCTCCCGCCAGTTGGATGCCGTGTTGGGTATGCCAAATTCCCGTGCCACTGATCGGGAGGAGGCTTCCGACCTGTTACAAACCGTTTTGACTTCCACCCCGTCGATTTCCTGAAAACCGGGAAGGTGCCTCAGTTTGGTGTTGGCCCCAGCGCCAATCACTCCGATGCGAAGAATATCCGAATTTGCCATGATGAATAGTAAGTCTTGTTGATTGAGGTTTTACCCTCCTCAGCTTGAAGGGAAAACGGTGGGAGGGGATACAGCATCATCCTCAGGGTAAATTGGGATAACTGCCGAGCCACTTTACCATGGGGCAAATTTCTTGAAGCTCCCGGTAAACCTCCTGGATCTGCCCATCTTCAATATGACCGATTACATCGACGAAAAACCAGTACTCCCAGGCTTTCATCCGCGACGGGCGGGATTCAATTTTCACCAGGTTGATATTGCGGTCACTGAAGGGTTGCAGGCATTTCTGAAGGGCTCCCGGCCTGTCCGGAATGGATAGGACGAAACTGGTCTTGTCGTTTCCCTCCCCAACGGATCCCGCGCTATCGTCCTTGCGGCCAATCACCAGAAAACGCGTCACATTGTTATTCATGTCCTGAATGCTTTCACCTATGATGGGCAGGCCAAATTCCTTAGCCGCCTGGGCGCTCGCAATAGCGGCGGAACCCTCCTCTGCCGCGGCAATGCGCACCGCTTCCGAAGTCGAGGATACCTCCACCCTTTCCGCCCGGGATACATGACGCCTCAGCCACCCCCTGCACTGGGCAATGGCCTGATCCTTGGAATAGACCCGCTCGATTTCTTCCAAGGGGGAATTGGAAATAAGATTGAGGATAATGGACAAATAAACTTGGGAAACAATTTTCAAATCCGAACCGACCAGAATATCGAACGAGTGCAAGGACTGGAAAACTACCCCTTCGGCCGAATTTTCAATGGGTATGACCCCGTAATCGACCTCTCCCTTGTCCACTTCCGCAAATACATCGTTAATGGAAGACATCGGCACGTATACCATGCTGTTCCCAAACTGTTTCAAAGCCGCTTCATGGGAGAAGGTGGCGGCCGGTCCCAAGTATGCGATTCTCACTGTCTGTTGCAGTGCGTAATTCCCCGAAATAATTTCCCTGTAAATCCCTTTGAGCGCTTCATCCTTAAGGGGTCCCCCGTTCAAACTCAGGACTTTGCGGAAGACCTGAGCCTCACGTCTGGGATCGAAAACCGTCTTTCCCACGGCCAATTTCTGCTTGCCGATTTCCACCGCTATGCGTGTGCGTTCGTTGATGAGCCGGATGATTTCTTCATCCAGTTCGTCGATACGCTTTCTATGTTCTTCCAAGCCCACGGGTTAATGGCCTATATCAGCCGGTAGGATCTTCCTTTATATTCTCTGTTTGCCTCTTTTCCCGGCGCAACAACTCCTCCATATTGTAAATCGGGCTTTCCTCGGGCTCCAAATTCAGTTCTTCCTGGCCCTCCTCCGTCTTGATTTGAGCCTGTTGATATTCCAGGTTGAATGCGTCGTTCGATGGCAGCCCCACATCCGCGTCCCCCAATTGAACGGGCTCGTTGGCCTTGCTGATCCATTCGTCCAACTGTTCGGGAGAGAGCACATCGGTGCTGGGAAGATCGTCCAGTCCCCTCACCCCGGAGAACTCCAGAAACTTGTCCGTCGTCCCAAACTGCACCGGTCGACCCGGCAATTCCGCCCGTCCCATGGCATATACCAATTCAAATTCGATAAGACGTTGCAATACACTATCCACCTTCACCCCTCGGATCGACTCCATTTCACTGCGGGTAACGGGCTGGCGATAGGCAATGATGGCCAATGTTTCCAAAGCGGCCTGACTGAGCCGTACCGGTTTGGCGTCTTCCCGCAACAAACGCACCCAGAACCCGTATTCCGGAGTAATCACCACCCTGAATCCCCGGCTGGTCTCCTGTATCTGATAAGGCGATGACGCTTCCGCCAGCCGGCTCTTGATTTTTTCCAATACATCCCGAATCCGGGTGCCAGTGACCAGGGCCGGCACCTCGTCGATCAATTCCTGTGGAAACGGGGCCTCCGCCGCAGCCAAACCGGCGGCCTCGAAATCGGGGCTCAAAGGACTCCCCATTTTTTCCGCCCGGTCGTGAAAGCGGGCAAATACCGCTTGAATTTCCTTTATGCTGAGCGGCTCCGAGGTGGAAAACAGTAACGCTTCCAAAACTTTTGTCAGTTCGAACTTGATAGAGACTTCCGACATGATACCTGGAACCCTCCCATGTTTCCTCTTTTGGGTTGTAGTTTAAAATAAAATTTTCGAAAGTGCCCGATTCCTAGCGAGAGGTGTATCGCAGGTCAAAGGCATTTAGAACCAAACTCTCATCTCACTTTGATCCCTTCAGATTCCAGTCACAATCCACGCCAATATTCCTCCGTGGTGGTCGATGGAGATCACCGCGCTCCCAACCGCTCCATGCTGCGAGCCGTCGGTTTCGAGGATGAAGATTTCGTGAAGCCCCAGATCGGAATCGCCTCCACTTGGAGCATGGTCACGCCTTGCAATATGCACATCGATGGTTTAGCCAGGAGATCTTGCCGCGGCGCCGATGACGCCGGTGGCAAAGGAGTGGAGTTCAATACCATCACCGTGTCCGACGGCATATCCATGGGCACCAAGGGCATGCGTTACTCCCTGGTTTCGAGGGAAGTCATTGCCGATTCCATTGAAACCGTCGTAGCGGCGGAGGGCATGGACGGGTTGGTGGCCATTGGTGGCTGCGATAAGAATATGCCCGCCTGCATGATGGCCATCGCGCGCCTCAACCGGCCCGCCGTTTTCGTTTACGGGGGCACCATTTTGCCCGGAATCCACAAGGAGAAACCCGTCGATATCGTCAGCATTTTCGAAGCGGTGGGAAGACACGCCCGCGGTGAAATTGATGACGCCGAACTCAAACAGATCGAAACCTGCGCCATACCGGGCCCCGGTTCCTGCGGGGGTATGTACACGGCCAACACCATGGCTTCCGCCATCGAAGCCCTGGGAATGAGCCTGCCCGACAGTTCCGCCCAAGCAGCCGTTTCCGATGCCAAGAAGATGGATTGCTACGACGCCGGGGTAGCGGTGGTAAATCTGGTTCGGAAGGGGATAAAACCCCACCATATCATGACGCGTAAGGCCTTTGAAAACGCCATTACAACCTGCATAGCCCTCGGAGGTTCCACCAACCTGGTCCTCCACCTCTTGGCCATAGCCCATGCCGCCGAAGTCGATTTGAGCATCGACGACTTCAGGGAAATCGGAGCGCGCGTGCCTCTGCTATGCGACGTGAAACCGTTTGGTCCCCATACCATGTCGGAATTGGTCGATATTGGCGGAATCCGCCCCTTGATGAAAACCTTGCTCGATCGGGGTCGGTTACACGGCGATTGTTTGACCGTATCGGGCCAAACCTTGGCGGAAACCTTGCGAGACGTCGCCCCCTACCCGGACGGGCAGGACATCGTCCGCGACTGGGGCAACCCGATAAAAAATGAAAGCCATCTACGCATTCTCAAGGGCAATCTCGCCCCCACCGGGGCCGTGGGTAAGATTACGGGCAAGGAAGGTCTCTATTTCAAAGGCCCGGCCAAAGTTTACGAAGGTGAAGAAGAAGCCCTGCAAGGCATTCTGCGAGGGGACATTGAAAAGGGAAACATTGTGGTGATACGCAACGAAGGTCCGGTAGGCGGCCCGGGAATGCGGGAAATGCTTTCGCCGACCTCCGCCGTGGCCGGCCGAGGCCTCATTATGGACGTCGCGCTCATTACCGATGGTCGCTTCTCCGGCGGAAGCCACGGTTTTGACGTCGGCCATATCACCCCTGAAGCCGCCGTCGGAGGGCCTATCGGGGTGGTCCGGGATGGCGATGAAATCGAGATTGACGCGGTCAAAAACACCATCCGGCTCCTCATTCCGGACGAGGAACTGAAGGACAGATTGAGGAATTACGAGCCTTCCGGGTGCCCGGAAAAAAGGGGTGTTTTGGCCAAGTATGCAAAAACAGTTACTTCGGCATCTTTTGGAGCGGTTACGGACAAGGATCTCTAAATCCAACAGCCTTCCCCAAATTTTTTCCCCGGACAGTCGTGAGTTGGTCCCGCTTTAAACAATATTACTATCACAACGCCTCCATGGGTTTCTCCCTGGATATCAGCCGTATGTGTTTCGATGATGAATTTCTCATTACAATGGAACCCAAAATCCAGGCTGCCTACCGGGCTATGGCCGATCTGGAAGGGGGGTCCACGGCCAATCCCGACGAAAACCGCATGGTGGGACACTACTGGCTGCGCGCCCCCGAGTTGGCTCCTTCAGAGGAAATCACCCGTGAGATCAGCCAAAACCTTCGGAAAATACACCATTTTGCGAACTGGGTTCATAGCGGGGAAATCGCGGGCCAATCCGGGTCGTTCCAAAACCTGTTGGTTGTCGGAATTGGCGGCTCCGCCCTGGGACCTCAACTGGTGGGCAACGCATTGGGCCATCCCAAACGCGACCGTCTTGCGGTCCATTTTCTTGACAACACCGACCCCGACGGTATGGACCGGACCTTTGCGGAACTCGATGGGGTACTTGGTCGTACCCTGTGCTTAATTATTTCCAAGTCCGGCGGAACCGCGGAAACCCGCAATGGCATGCTGGAAGCCAAGCGCGCTTACGCAGGGGACAACCTGAATTTCTCCCGGCATGCCCTGGCCATAACCGAAGGCGGTTCCAAACTCGACCGACTGGCCGAGGCCGAAGGATGGGTGGAACGGTTCCCCATATGGGACTGGGTCGGTGGCCGAACCAGCCAAACCTCCGCCGTAGGGCTCATTCCCGCCGCCCTTCAGGGAATTGATATCGAACCCCTTTTGGCCGGAGCCGCCAACATGGATATCTTTACCCGCACCACCCGCACCCGACAAAACCCGGCTGCTCTTCTGGCCCTCATGTGGTACCACGCCACCGAGGGGAAAGGGGCAAAGGACATGGTCATTTTGCCATACAAAGACCGCTTGCAACTGTTTGCCAAATATTTGCAGCAACTCCTGATGGAATCCCTGGGAAAGGAACTCGACCTGGAGGGCGATACGGTTAACCAGGGAATAGCCGTCTATGGCAACAAAGGGTCCACCGACCAGCACGCTTACCTGCAGCAATTACGTGATGGGGTCCACAACTTTTTCGTCACCTTCATCCAGGTTCTCAAGGATCATCATCTCCTGGACTTGAAGGTCGAACCCGGTATTACCACAGGAGATTACCTCCACAGCTTTCTTCTGGGCACCCGCTCCGCCCTATACCGCAAACAGCGGCAATCCATAACGATCACCATTGACGAAGTCAGCCCGTTTTCGGTCGGCCTGCTCATAGCACTCTACGAACGAGCTGTGGGATTTTATGCCTCCCTGATCAATATCAACGCTTACCACCAACCCGGCGTTGAAGCGGGCAAGCAGGCCGCCTCCCAAATTCTTCAACTGCAAAAAAAAGTGGTGCAATTCCTGACCGCCCACGCCGAATCCTCCCACTCAGCCGAAGAGGTGGCGCTGGGGTTGGGTTGCCAAGACGAAACCGAAACGATTTTTAAATTGCTCGAACACCTCGCAGCCAATCCTTCCCGGGGCATTTTCAGCCGGGGGACCGGGCTGGAGACCAGATTCGCAGTCTGTTAATCCCTATGCACCGCAAATTCATCCTTTCTCTTGTCGCCCTTTTGACCGTGACAGGTTCGGGGGTCCTATACTTCACCATGAGGAACCAAATGCGGGATATCGAAAATAACCTGATTCTGTCCCGAAGCGCCTTGCAGGAAAAAATATTGGAGGCGGTGGAATTGGAATCCCGCATCGTCACCGCCCGGGAAGAAACCGCCCTTCAACAGCTTTTGGCCGAGGAGGAAGCTGCCAAGGCCTCGGACTTCAAGCAACGGATCGAGTCGTTGTCCGAAGAGATTGCGCGAGCTGGATCTGCGCAAACCTCCCAGAGTGAGGAAATCCGGAAACTGGGGGAGAGCAACCGCCTGCTCAGCCTCCAAATCAATACCTTGCGGGCCAGTGCATCCCCACCCGATTGGCAGGAGAGGCAGGCCCGGCTTCAATCCCGCGTTCTCGAACTGGAAGCGGAAAATACTACCCTGAAAAAAAGCCCCCCCAAGGTTTCCTTATCGGGCATCGAACCTTCTCGAGCCCTCCCTTCCGACCCGGCCGCTCTTCTCCAAACCCGGTTCGCCCAACCTGTCGGGGAAATAATTCGGGTTGGGCCGGGCGGTTCCTTCGTAGTTCTGGACTACGGTCGGGCCAAAGGCGCCGGGGAAGGTCAAAACCTGGTCCTGACCCGCAACCAAAGGGCTGTGGGACTGGTCCATCTCACCCATATTACCGAAGATTTCAGTATTGCCCAGATCCTGACTTCGACCAATACTGGGGATAATCTGAATGTTCCTGACATCCATACAGGCGATATGGCTCATATCCACTAACCCAAAAAACCGATGAAAATTATTCGAATCCTACTTGCATTTTTCATGGTTGCTTCAGGTATTATGCTCTTCGCCGGTTGCGGGGAGAAAAGTCCCTACGATACTTCCATTCCCTGGAGCAGGCCGGCCAATTGGGAGCAGCAGCTCCCCGGTGTGGGCAATCCAGGCACCTGATTTTGCTATTCGACATCTTCCCCCGGCATGGACGAACCCACGGAAAGTGGATCACCGTTGTCTGCCGGGCTTTACGTCGTGGCTACTCCCATAGGAAACCTGGCCGATCTATCCTTCCGAGCCCTCGAAGTGCTGAGATCCTGCAACGCCATTGCCTGTGAAGATAAGAGAATCAGTTCCCGGCTGCTCAACCGCTACGGCATTGAGAATAACCTCATCCCTTATCACGAGCACAACGAACGCAGACAAGCGGGCATTTTGGCTGATAAAATCGAGAGAGGACAGGCCATCGCCCTTATTTCAGACGCCGGCACCCCCACCGTGAGCGACCCGGGGTTTCGCCTCGTCCGGGAGTGTAAAAGGCGGGATCTCCCCGTATCTCCCATTCCCGGCCCCTCGGCATCCTTGTCCGCCCTGTCCGCCTCGGGACTCCCCAGCAACGCGTTTACTTTCGTCGGGTTTTTGCCACCCAAAGCGGCCGCCCGGCGGCGGTTTTTGGAAAATAACCGCGATTCCGAACAAACCCAAATTCTGTTCGAAGCCACCCACCGCATCGAAAAACTTCTCTCAGAAGTGAATGAAATCATGGGACCTGATCGCGTGCTCTGCGTGGCGCGAGAATTGACCAAGTTGCACGAGACCATTCTCACCGGCCCGGCCGCACAATTGGAGGAACTGGTGGCGCGCGGTTCCCGCAAGGGCGAATTTGTCGTCATCATTGCCCCGGCCAGCTTCGTTTTGTAGCGCCTATGAGCCCCCCTGCCCCCACCCGCGTCGCAGGCGCAATCGATATCGGCAGCAATACCATAAAGATGCTGGTCCTTCAAAAAAAGGGGCATTCCCTTCAGGTACTGGCCGAACAAACCTGCGAGACCCGGATCGGAACGGGTATCGGTAAAGCAAAACCGGTTCTTCGGAAGCACAATATGCATCGGGCCGCCGAGGCGGTGAACGTTCTCTTTAAGAAAATGGTTCCCTTCAACCCCGGGCGCATCCACATCGTGGCCACAAGCGCCGTGCGCGAAGCCCGCAATCGGGATGAGTTTACCGGGCTCATCCGCGATATCACCGGTATAACGTTGGAAGTGATTTCCGGGGACAGGGAGGCAGAACTGATTGCCAAAGGTATTTTGACCGATCCCCATCTCCAGGGGGAAAAAGAGATTGTCATTTTCGATTTGGGCGGGGGAAGCGTGGAGTGCATTCACATCGTCGAGGGGCGGGTCCGTATGGCCGGAAGCCTTCCCCTGGGAGGGGTTCGGATTATGGAGTCCCTCTTATCCGACCCCAGTTCTCCCCTATCCGACTCGGAAGCGGATCTGGTGCGAAAGGAAGTCTTGCAGCGGGTAAGGGTCCTACCCTTCGCCCTGGGCAATGAGGAAGCGGTCCTCGGAGTGGGCACGGGGGGAACCTTTACCACGGCGCGGGCAATATTGGGCGGTCGGATGGGTCGGAAACTGGAAGAATCCAGGCCTTACATGACCCTTGAGGGCTTGCAATCAGTCTTTCAGGAGGTGCGCCAATTTCACCTGGACCAGCGCCTGCACATCCCCAATCTGCCCCTCAATCGGGCCGACGTTTTTCCCGTCTCCCTGCTGATACTGATCACCCTGGGACAATGGGCCGGGGTAAACAGGTTTTTTCATACCTTTCACAATCTCCGCTTCGGCCTCGCCGCCGAACTCCTGTAGCAAGAGATAAGCCAGCCGGGGTCAGGCCGTGGAAAAGAGATGCCTTACAGGGTCAGTTGCCTTGTAAAAGTGTATGAATTACAACGGAATACAGTTTGCAAGGCCTGACCCTTTTCTTGCAACAGGCATGAATTGCGCTTGGTTAAGCAAATTTGCTGTGAAAAATCGAATCAATCCCAAGGCATTTTGGAAGTAATTTGTGGAACCCCGTTGGGGTTCAATCATTTGGCCGATCGGTACCCCAGCGTGCGCTACGCGACGCTGGGCTCTGGAGTATAACGCCGTTGGCGTAAAACCCAGTTGTTTGATTCGGATGATCGGGGCAATAGAAGGGCTCATTCACATCCCCATAATCGTGATCCTGATCCTGATCTCTCTCTCCATCTCTCCCTCACTCCCTCACTCCATCACTCCATCTCCCTCTCACTCCATCACTCCTAATTCTCCTCTCCCCTGCCCTACCGGTTGACCTGCATGAGAAACTCCGCATTGGAGGCGGTCTTTTTCATGCGGGCAATCAACATTTCCATGGCCTCCGTCCCGGGCACGCCCTTCATGGCCCTCCGCAATGCGTAAATCCGGGGCATTTCATCCCGGTGGTAAAGCAACTCCTCCTTCCGGGTCCCACTTCTTTCCAGATTGATGGAGGGGAAGATGCGCTTATCGGAAAGGGCGCGATCGAGGTGCAATTCCATGTTTCCAGTGCCTTTGAATTCTTCAAATACCACCTCGTCCATTTTGCTTCCCGTTTCGATGAGGGCCGTTCCCATGATGGTAAGGCTGCCCCCGCCTTCAATGTTCCGGGCTGAACCGAAAAATCGTTTTGGTTTTTGCAAGGCGCCCGCCTCTACCCCGCCGGAAAGTATCTTGCCGGTATTGGGCATGGTGGTGTTGTAACCTCGGGCCAAGCGGGTTATGGAATCGAGCAATATGATGACGTCCTTGCCCACCTCCACCATGCGCCTGGCCTTTTCGATTACCATCTCGGCCACGTGAACGTGGTTATCAGCCGCTTCATCAAAGGTCGATGCAATGACCTCGCCCTTCACCATTCGACGGAAATCCGTCACTTCTTCCGGCCGTTCGTCGATGAGTAAAACGATGAGATCCGCCTCCGGACTGTTTTTCTCCAGAGAATTGGCCATGCCTTGGAGCAGCACCGTCTTACCCGTTCGCGGCGGCGCCACAATCAACCCGCGTTGGCCGAATCCAATCGGCGTAAGCGCGTCGATCACGCGCATCGAGACATCGCGATTTTTAAAGTCCAGCACGGATGTTTCCAGGAGGATCCGCTCCGTCGGATAGTAGGGTATGAGATCCTCAAAGGGGGTGACGTTTTTCACTTCCTCCAAGGGCAACCCGGAGGCAGTGGTCATATCCACCACATAGGCGCATCCTTTTCCCGGCTGGGGAAGCGCCTGGATATCCACCATGTGACCGGACTGAAGACCGTATTTTTCGACCAAACTGTGGGGCACGTAGAAGTCTTCCGCGCGAGGAACGTAGTTGTTGTGTTCGTGCACGACCCAGGCCCCATCATCTTCGGTAACCCAAAGCAGTCCGTGATCGAGAATAGGCCGTTTTTGCTCTGCCGCAACCTGGATCAGTTTTTGAAGAAGGATGCGCCGATTGGGCGCCGTGGTAAACTTGACCCCCATTGCTTCGACCTCCTCCACCAGTTGGAGAAGCGGCATACCGTAATATCCATTGAGCCGTATCGGTTCCCCCCCGCCATCGTATTCCCTGGCCCGGGCTTTTAATTGATCGATGTCCTTCAGGACGGGATCTTCCAATAATCTCCCCAACGAAGGCAGAACGATGGAATTGACCACTTTCCTCCGCTTTTTGGGCGGTCTCTTCTTTTTTGCCTGGTGCGGCGGCAGTTTTCTTCTGGGCGGTTTCTGACCGGGATGCGGCTTTTTGGGGCGCTTTTTATAGGTTCCCCTCGGTCCGTCGCTCCGTCCCTGGTGCGGCTGTTTATGTGAAATTCCTCCAGGCTGCTTGAGCCGGGGTTTTCCATCGGCGCCCGGAACCGCCCTGCCCTTTTCACCGGGCCCATGTCCCCCCGCCGCATTCCCTTTCTCCACGGGTTTCTTTCGAGCCGTTTTCACGGATGGGGATTGAGCCCGGGGACCGGGTCGTTCCGGGGCAGACCTCGGCGGGAGATGAATCTGATCGGTCCCCGCCTCCACAAGGGGAAGCGTGTCTTGAATGGAAGGATTTTTGCTGGACATGACGAGTGACCCACATGGGGTCAATTGAACCTTGGGCAGGATAAGGTTTTAAGAATTGGAAAAAGTTGAGACGGCTTTCAGGGCCGATATCCAAAAATCAGTATTGAGGTATTTGTCTGGAATCAGGCTTGGGCGGATTTGAGTTGCCGATAGAGGTGCATCACCTGCTTTTTGAGAAACTCGAGGGAACCATCGTTTAAAATTACGAAATTTGCCCTGGATGCTTTGCGTGCTTGTGGAAGCTGCTTTGAATTTCGCGCTGCCACGGCTTCCGGACTAAATCCGCGATTTTTCAGCCGATCGACCCTTAACGAGTAATTCGAAATAACGGTTATGGAATATTCCACCTCTTTTTCAAGGTTTTTTTCAAAAAGCAGAGGAATTTCCACCACCCACAGGGCCTGGGGGGCCTCTTTTATGAGGTTTTGACGGATTTTTTTTACCCTGGGATGGAGTTCCCTTTCCAGCCAAGCCAGATTCTCGGAACTGGCAAAAGCTATTTTTCCCAGTTTTTTGCGTATCACTCCGCCATCCGGATCGAAGACTTCCGACCCGAATCTCAGTCGCAAGGCCTCCTTGAACTCCTTATCAGAGGCATAAATCTTTGCCACCGATTGATCGGAATCGATCGTGTTGGCCCCGAGTTGGCTGAAAAACTCCAAAACGGTCGATTTACCGCTTCCAAAATTGCCGGTCAATCCAACAACCATGGCGAAATCCTGGAGTAGAGATCATCCAGGGTCCAGCCACTTCTGGGTACGGCTTACCACCGGTAGGGCGGTACATCGCTACGAGCCCCGGGCCGGTAATCACGATTCATTTGTTGATGCGCGCTTGCTCCCAACAGTCTCAATTCATCGGCCAGGTCCGGATGGGAGTGAATAAGGTTCTTCGATTCCCCGATATCGGTTTGCAAATCGTATAACTCGCCGTCTGTGTGAAACTCATGGGTGAACAACGAGGGCCAATGGTACTTCCACCTGCCCTTACGAACCGCGATCAATTGCTTCTCCTTGTAGTAGCGGATAAATGCGTGAGGCGATTTCGCTTCTTCGGGATCCTCAAACAAATCCAGCAGGGATTTGCCATCTACTTTTTGCCTTTCAGGAACCGGTATTTCGGCCATAGCCGCGAAGGTAGGGTAAATATCCATACATGTGGCAATTTCATCACAGGTTTTACCGCCCTCGACCAATCCGGGCCCCCAGACGATAAATGGTACCCGTACCCCTCCTTCATAGGTGGATTGCTTTCCTGCCCTTAAAGGTAGAGCTGAGCCGCCATGATCACCAAGCCTCAACCAAGGCCCATTGTCCGAATAGAATAACACCAGCGTGTTCCCGTCCAGGCCCAGTTGTTCCAGGGTCTGTAGGATTTGTCCCGTGCTCCAGTCGATTTCCTCGATGGCGTCTCCAAAGAGGCCTCGTTTCGATCTGCCTTTGAAAGACTGTGATACATGCAAGGGTTGGTGCGGCATGGCATGGGACAGGAAGAGGAAAAAGGATGTGTCCTTATGGTTTTGCATAAATTCCATGGATTCAGCCGTATAGCGCTGCATGAGCCTGGCCTGGTTCGCCGGGTCCTCGATCACTTCCTCCTGACGAAACAGGAGCGGTTTGGAATTTCGGTGGTCATTGCTGGACAAGATGCCGAAGTAGTAGTCAAACCCATGCCGATTGGGATGAAAGGGCGGTCGTGATCCCAGATGCCATTTCCCGATCAGGGCGGTGACGTAGCCATTATTCTGAAGGAGTTCACCGATGAGGATTTCATCCGCGTTAATTCCAAAGGGCGAACCGTAATAAAGCGGCAGTGGCGAATCGACTTTGGGCGGGTAACATCCGGTCATTAGGGAGAACCGTGACGGCACGCACTTGGGCCCGCTTACATAGAAGTCGGTAAAGCGGATACCCTCCGCCGCCATACGGTCGATATGGGGCGTCTCGATGTCGGGAGATCCGTAGCAGCCCAGATCCTGATAGCCCTGATCGTCGGTGAGTATGATGATGAAATTCGGTTTGGCAGCCGAACCACTCAGAGAGGTCAGCGCAATAACGAAGGCTGCAACCCACCCCAAGGAAGATAAGCCACGTATTTCACCGTGCGTCGCAAAGCTTAGCAGCGGCGAGAAGCGGAAGGAAACGGATAGGATAAATTGCCACAGAAGGCCAGCAAACACCCAATTCCCAATTCTTCTGCGTCCATCCTGTTCATCCATGTACATCCATGTTTCAAATCCTTAGTGAAGAAGCCCAAAAGACCTACAACTCACTTTTCCCCTTTGTTCTTTCGATCACGACCAAAATCACGATTATCCTCAGCATCTCTTTTTCTTTGTGTTCCTTGCGTTCTTTCGCGGCATTTTCCTGCTCCCGAAGCGATCCTTTTCCAGCGGAGCTGGATCAAGCGAACCGTCGTAAATTCCTATTTTATTCCTCTCTGTGTTCCTCTGTGGCCTCGGTGGTTAACTCCTGGCAAACATCCCTGTTCCGAGGCAGCCGGACCAAGTGACCAAAAGAAACGCTGTAAAAAATCTAAAACGAAAAGGTATTAGTGACAAACCAGAGTTGCTCATTCGGGATCCGAATGATGGCGATGTCGCCGTTCGGGTCTGCCTTAACCGGAATATCGTCATTATCGCCAAAGGCGTTTCTCATATTCAACTGGATTTTCCAGTCGATTCGTTCGGTCAGTTTGCGAACGTGGGAAATCCAAATGTCGCCGTTGAGCTGATCGGGAGCAATGATGGGGTTATCCAGATCGGGTTGAATGCCCGCCTCCGGAGAGACAAACTGGTCAAATCCGATGGTTATTTCGTCTTGCCATCTTACAGCCCCTCCCACGGACCATCCTTTGAGAGCGGTATCGCCGCTGAAGTCGTATGTGGTGATCAGATTGGCCCTCCATTTCCTTAGTTCCGGAACAGAAGTGCCTTCTTTTGCCAGAAAGCTGTTCAGGGGGGCGATGACCCGATTGGCCCAGCGTCTCTGGAAGCCGGCTCGCGCTCCAAAGGTAACCGAATCACGCAGACCAAACAAGCCCGATTGTGCCCATTGCGCATTCATGTAGTCCACCAGTCTTTTCTGCTCGGGCGCGCCATTGGAGGAAGCAGCCTCCTGATTGCCAACGTTGAGCATGATGCGCCAGTTGTCCGTCGGGTTGGCCACCAGGTCGACCTCGAAACCTTCTGTAAGAACATCGCTTGTGGCAATGGTTCCTGGTACGGAGTTTCTATCGATTACAAGCACACCTTCCCGTTCGACGACCCGGAAGTCATGGATAGCCTGGACTTCCGGTGGAAAAATATTGAGGAGCGCCTGAAACATATCATCGAATGAATTGATATTGGGAATGGGATCCGTACCAGGTGCGGGAGCATCCGGATTTCCAGCCTCTCCTAACAGCATGAAGGCCTTGGTATCCTCCCAGGAAAATCCATTGTTTTGAGGAAGTACAACAGCCCTGTTTATGTAAAAGGGGATTCTTTCAATCGTTTGCCTGACGTCAGCTGAAGATAAGCCGATGGGGGTGGTGTCTTTTTTCTCGGAGGAGGTTGTAAACCAGTTAAAACGGGCAAAAAAGCGGTCGTTTACTTCGATGGTGAATCCTCTCTCTTCAGTTACCCCGCTTGGCGGACCCAATACGCCTCCATACACCGTGCGACGAACCCCGGACGGCGAGAAATTCTCCGATTCGCCGTAGTGGCCGCTCAGACGCACATTGCCCGGCAGAAACGATGTCCAATTGTCGGGAACGTGGACGACAACGCTCTGGGAGAAGGTGTCACCCGACGCATTGGCGGTGGGGGTATCCCTGAGCATGAAATTGTCCTCCCGGTAAAAACCTTCCGGTGTTACGCGACTTCCGTCACCGGTCAGAGCTTCGAGTTCATCTTCTGTTATTTGCTCGAAATCGGTAGATTCGTCCGTCCTCCAGCCAAACAACCCCACCACGTGGCCATTGAGAAAACGGTTTTGGATTACGAGGGCTTCGGAATCGATTTCCCGCTTGTTGATGTTCCCTCCACTCAGGTGGGTTCCGACTCTGAAATTGTTGACCCGCAAGGGCCCGAAATCGTCGCGCAGATCGGGATTTCCCTTATACCAGATCCTGTAAACATCTCCATCTTGAGGTATGGGAATGTTGATCTGCTCGAGCCTCACATCGCCAGGACCACTGGCATTCAACAGACTCGGCCCAACATAAACATACTGGATGGGGTTTCGTTCGTACCTGCCAACAGGGCCGCCAAAGCCATCCGAGGCTACATCGATTTCATCGCTGAACCAGGAATTAGCAAAACTTCGATTGGTCTCGGTGAATTCCTGGGAAGCGGCAAAACCGGTAAGGGTATGCCGGCCCAACCATCGGCCCCAGCCATCCTCAAACATATCTTCGAAATCCAGGTCGTAGAAGGCGGTGACGCGGGCGGCTTCCCGCTCTGAGTTACGAATGCTGAAACCCGAGCCAATTTGAGCCACCATGGGGCGGCCCACATTGGGATTCGGCTCCCCGGTACCGCGCACTTCGCTGATGTCAATGCTGACAGATGAGGGGCTGAAAGCGTTTCCTCCATCCGCGAACTGAAGCCGTGACCAACGTTCATAATTCTGTTTGTCGAACACCACCTCGATACCGGCCCGGTCGTCTTCAAAAAAGGTCTGTTCCAGGGCGACATTAAAGGTGTCGAAGTCTTGTTCGACCCGCGAGTTGTTTCCGGAAAATAAAAGGTTGTGGTAATCAAAAATCTTTCGGTCCTGAATGGACGGAACCGAAAAGCCCGCTGCATACGGCCGACGAGAAGCGTGTTGCGTACCCCTTGTGTCATACAGGATTACACCCTTTGCAAAATGGAGCCTGCTCTGAAAACCATGTGCGCCCGGGAACATGGAAGATTCCGCATTTGGAGGTGAGTTCCCAGAGGCATCCGGATAAACGATGACCCCGTTCAAATGAAAGAGGGATTGCGACACGGTATTTGCATCGATTAAAGGGGTCACGGCAAGGGGGTCGTAGGTATGTTGAGACTCGTAGACCGGAGGCACGTGTTCCGGATCCGGAGATGCTCCCGAATACTGCTGGTAGTTGATACTCGGCGGGTCCCACCAGAACGCGAAGTCGTTAAGGGGGGGTGTCGATTTGGGAGGATTGCTATTTATTTCTCCGTTTTCAATATTCGCCCGGAGGATCATCTCCCCGAAAAAATCGCTGTCCTCATTTTCCAACAGAACAATTTCGGTGGCAAAAAAGATTCGTCGATCATCTTCGAAGGCGGGCTTCTGCTTGAATTTCTGGGATTCATTCAATCCCGCCACGCGTATGGCAACCCGATCTTCCACCAGCACGGAATTGTAGTCGAAGGATTCCCGGTGAGAGTTGTTACCGCCAAATCGAACCAGAACCTCTCCAAAACTCGCGCCCAGAGTAGCGTTGTTCAGGTTGTTATTGATGATGCCTCCGGGAGAGCCCACCCCGAACAGGATGGAGTTGGGCCCGCGGTTGATGGTCACCCGGGAACTGTTGTAACTGTCCAAGGGTACTTCCGTGAGGAAGAAATTCCGGGTGAGGGTTGCGCTATCGAGGCCGCGTATGCGTTGATTCCCCTGCGGGTTAATCCGGTTGGCGTTCTCATCCACACGGCTTTGGTCAACACCGGGATTGGCGAAATTGCCCTGGGTTCCACCGACTTCCACATTCAGGGAGTAGGAAAGGACGGTGTTCGCATCGGTCGCGCCGGTGTCATCAAAGAGCTCCTTGGTTAAAACCTGAACTGCAGATCCGACGTCTCGCAAAGGGGTTCGCAAACGGGAACCGGCCAAAGTGCTGGCTGCCTGGTATCCCTGGTTTTCTTGCTCATCGATGGTGAAGGGGGATAATTCGAAGATTTCGTCCTCATCCTCGGCTTCTTGGGCGGATAGGGCCAGGATGGATACCGCGATTATGGACAGGATTCCCGTGAGTAGTTTGTAGTCGCTCATGTTCATTTGAGTCTAGTTTTTGTTCCAAAGCCCTGAAAATACCGTGCTTGCCGAATTCAGTGAGCCAGAAATTTAAAGTTACAACTTTTATTTTATAATAGGATCAGAGAATTGCAAGATAAATTATTGGAATGGAATCCAAAGCCGGATTGCGAAAGGCATGAGGTGGAATATTTTGGATTGCTATCAAGAGCTTGCTCCATTCTCACTGTTGCGGAAAGTGCAAGACCTCACCCATCCGGTTAACCCCATTCCCCCATACCGCCCATGCTAGCCACCGTCAGTTCTTCCGCCATTGCAGGGATCGAAGCCAAGCACGTGCAGGTGGAAGTGAACACAGAAGAAGAAGGAGAACCGAAACTGTTCATGGTCGGCCTGCCCGATGCCGCGGTCAAGGAATCGCAGAACCGGGTTTTTTCAGCTCTTACCAATTCGGGATTCAAAATGCCCCGCACCCGCACCACCATCAATCTGGCGCCCGGGGATCTGCGCAAGGAAGGACCCATCTACGACCTGCCCATCGCCCTGGGTCTGGTGCTTGCTTCCCGCCAGATTCAAACTCCTTCCGTCCAGGACTACCTCCTGGCTGGAGAATTGAGCCTGTCTGGCGCCTTGCGTCCGGTCAGAGGAGGACTCGCCACTGCCTTACTGGCAAAATCCCTCGGTAAAAAGGGGGTTATTCTGCCCCACCCCTCCAGTCAGGAAGCCGCTCTGGTTCGCGGGATCGATGTCATCGAAGTCGGGTCCTTGGATGAATCCATCCGTTTCCTTCAGGGCCAACTTCAGATCAGACCCAAGCAAACCAGCGAGGTGCTCGACACCTTGGAACGGCAGGAAAACGGAAGAGGAGACTTTTCCGAAGTCAAAGGCCAGCACGCAGTTCGCCGCGCCATAGAGGTGGCTGTGGCCGGGGGTCACAATATCCTGCTCATCGGTCCTCCCGGATCGGGTAAATCAATGATGGCAAAACGAATTCCCACCATCATGCCGAAACCTACCCTGGAAGAATTTCTGGAAATTCTCAGCGTTCATTCCGTGGCCGGAAACACGCTGAAAGGACCGGTTCACCGATTCCAGCGACCTTATCGATCTCCTCACCACACCATTAGCGATGTCGGCCTGCTTGGCGGTGGGACCATACCGGGTCCGGGGGAGGTATCGCTGGCTCACAATGGAGTGCTGTTTTTAGATGAACTGCCCGAATTCAAGCGCTCCGCCCTCGAGGTGCTCCGCCAACCGCTCGAGGACGGGGACGTCACCATATCCCGAAGCGCCGGAATCGTAACCTTGCCATGCCGCTTCATGCTGGTTGCTGCCATGAACCCCACCCCTTGCGGTTACATCGGGGAGGAATGCACCGACACCCCGGCCCAGATTCAGCGTTATCGTTCCAGAATAAGCGGTCCCCTTCTGGACCGGATCGACCTGCACGTCGAAGCTCCGGCTCTATCCATCGAAGATTTGCGAAAAGGCAAACCGGGAGAAAGTTCCGCTTCTATTCGCGGCAGAATCAATGAGGCCCGACAGGTTCAACGGCAAAGGTTCGCCCAAGAGGCCATCCCCTGCAATGCCCGCATGAGACAACAGCACCTTCGCAAGTATTGCCGCATCTCCTCCGAAATGGGCGACCTTCTACAGCGGGCCATGGAACAACTGAGATTGAGCGCGAGAGCCTACCATCGCATCCTCAAAGTTTCCCGGACCATAGCCGATTTGGACGACCGGCAGAATATTCAACCCCAACATTTGCTCGAAGCCATCCAGTACCGCAGCCTCGACCGGGAAGTATTTTATTGATTAAAAAAGGCACAAAGGCACAAAGGCACAAAGGGATGAAGGGGCCGAGAAGCAGAGGTCAATCTTGATCGTGATCGTGATCGAAAGTCACACAGCGCCGCTTCGCCCAAGGGCTACGGCAGGACAGGTCCGGCTTTGCCGGAACAGGATCGCTTCGCGAACAGGATTTTTGATGCTTTGTCCATCCTGCTAATCCATGTTAAATTCCCAATTCCTAATTCGCGCCCTTGGGCGCTTCCCCTCTCTCCATCATTCCAACATTCCCCTATTCCATCACTCCACCTCCCCTCCCAATTCCTAATTCGCGCCCTTGGGCGCTTCCCCTCTCTCCATCATTCCAACATTCCCCTATTCCATCACTCCACCTCCCCTCCCAATTCCTAATTCGCGCCCTTGGGCGCTTCCCCTCTCTCCATCATTCCAACATTCCCCTATTCCATCACTCCACCTCCCCTCCCAATTCCTAATTCGCGCCCTTGGGCGCTTCCCCTCTCTCCATCATTCCAACATTCCCCTATTCCATCACTCCACCTCCCCTCCCAATTCCTAATTCGCGCCCTTGGGCGCTTCCCCTCTCTCCATCATTCCCCTATTCCATCACTCCACCTCCCCTCCCAATTCCTAATTCGCGCCCTTGGGCGCTTCCCCTCTCTCCATCATTCCCCTATTCCATCACTCCACCTCCCCTCCTAATTCCTGATTGGCGCCCACGGCGCCTACCCCATCCATGTTAAATTCACTCCATAGACCAACGTCCTTCTACCGGCGCTGCATCCTGCCGGCCGTCTCGGTCGTTCTGCTACTCCTCCCCCACTCCGCCTGTAAACGGGGCCAATCTATCGTCGAACAGGCCAGCGCCAACCAGATTCTCCACGTCGGCAACGGCCAGGAACCGCAGGAACTCGACCCCCATATCATTACCGGAGTCAGTGAAATCAAAATTTTGTCCGCCTTGTTCGAAGGCATTGTGGGCCAGGACCCGGCCAACCTTGACCCCATCCCCGGAGCGGCGGAATCCTGGGACATTTCTCCGGACAGCCTGACTTATACCTTCCATCTGAGACCGGACCTGAAGTGGTCTGATGGGCAAGCCCTCGAGGCGGAGGATTTTGCCTTCAGTTATCAAAGGGCCCTCACCCCCGAGGTAGCCGCGCCCAATGCCTATCTCCTTTATGTCCTGAAAAATGCCGCCGCCTACTACCGGGGCGAAGTCCCATTCGAGGACGTGGGAGTAAAGGCCTTGGACGACCGCACGCTGGAGTTGCAATTGAGCCATCCCGCCCCCTACCTGCTGAGCCTGCTGGCGCATCCCGTCTGGTTTCCCCTGCAGCGGGAAACCGTCGCTTCCGAGGGAGAAGCCTTGGGCAGATCTCCCGGCTGGACCCGTCCCGGGAAGTTGGTGTCCAATGGCCCCTTCCGGTTAAACGACTGGAAAGTCAACGGATACGTACATGTAGTTAAAAACCCACACTACTGGGATGAGGAACGGACCCGGCTCAACCAAATCTTCTTTTATCCCACGGAGAGCCGAGAAGCGGAAGAGCGCGCCTTTCGAGCCGGCCAATTGCACCTCACCGAGGCCATGCCCGTTTCCAAAGTGGGATTCTACCGCGATCGGAATCATCCCTCCCTGCAAATCGATCCTTATCTGGGCACCTATTACCTGCAACTCAACACCCGCAATCCGGTCCTGGCGGACGCCAGGGTGCGCCGGGCCCTGGGGCTGGCCATCGACCGCGACCTCATCGTCGCATCCATCACCAGGGGCGGCCAGAAACCCGCCTGGCATTTTACCCCACCCGGAACCGGGGGTTACACACCTGCAATTGCCGGCGACAAAAACATCGGGATGGCCCAAGAATTGTTGGCCCAAGCCGGTTATCCGGGAGGCGAGGGCTTTCCCAGATTGAGCTACCTCTACAACACCTCTGAAAATAATAAAGCCATAGCGGAAGCCCTGCAGCAAATGTGGCGTCAGAACCTGGGCCTTGGCGTGGAACTTTTCAATCAGGAGTGGAAAGTGTATACCCATAGCCGTGAGACCGGTCAGTTCGACATCCTGAGAAGCTCCTGGATCGGGGATTACCTGGATGCCACTTCCTTTCTCGACGTCTGGACCTCCGAATCGGGCAACAACTTTACCGGGTGGAAATCCCCCTCGTATGACCATCTCCTCGATAACGCTCGTCGCCTAAGACTGGCCACGGAACGGTTCGAACTGTTTCAACAAGCCGAAGAACTTCTCATGCGAGAGCAACCCATCATACCGCTCTACTTCTATACCAGCGTCTACTTGAAGCACGAAAGCGTAAAGGGATTTTACCCCACCTTGCTGAACTACCATCCCTGGAAATTCGTCTACCTGGAGTAATGGGAGATGTTGGAAGGCATCACTTTTTCACGTCTTGATCCCGGCTGGCCCCATGCCTTATTCCCTCAATAACCCTGCTTAAAACAGCCCACAATTTAGATTGGCGGACTGGAATGAACTGCAAAGCAGTTCCACTCCAAAGCCCAGTGTCGCACAGCGCACACTGGGTTGAAATGGGCAAAAAACAACGAACCCCAACGGGGTTCCACATCGAATCTTACAAAATTGGTAGCGTAGCGGAGTCAACCGATTCAAGGTTCCTGTCACGCCGTAGCCCCTTGGCGAAGGAGGATGACCCCTTCGAATGTACGAGCCTCACAGCGGTGATGGTTACGAGAGATGGATCTGCCTGTTCCAATGGGCATTGAACTTCTCCCCCCTGCAATACCTTTGCAGCCCGCCTGCAACCGCCCTGCAGCGCCGTTGCAAACCCATTGCAGTTTCAATCCATTCCCATCCGTACCCATCTGCGTGGGACGCACAGGCAGGTAATCCGTGGTTAATCCTCTCCTCTCAGCATCTCGGCACCTCAGAATCTCAGAAACTTTTCTTAACTCCCTTCCCTCTTGATGCTCTTTGCCTTGCCTCTATTGTTTTCATGATCAGTTAATCAGGGGAAACAACATGGCGAGAGGACGACCAAAAAAGAGACGCGGCAACGCGAGGCAATCCGCCGCAAATACATCCGGCGCTACCACCGGCTACGAGGCCGAGATGTGGGCCATGGCCGACGCCCTGCGCGGGTCGATGGACGCGGCCGAATACAAACACGTCGTTCTGGGCCTCATCTTCCTCAAATACATCTCTGACGCATTCGAAGAAACCCATGCCCAACTAAAAGCAGAAGTCGGAGAAGGCGCCGACCCGGAGGACCCCGACGAGTACCGAGCGCAAAACATCTTCTGGGTGCCTACCGAAGCTCGCTGGGCTCATCTCAAGGCCCAGGCGCGGCAGCCCACTATCGGCCAGAAGGTCGACGAGGCCATGACCTGTATCGAGCGCGACAACCCCGTGCTCAAGGACGTGCTGCCCAAGGACTACGCCCGCCCCGCCCTCGATAAAGTGCGGCTTGGTCAACTCATCGACATGATCAGCAACATCCAAGTCGGCGACGAGGACGCCCGCTCCAAGGACGTGCTCGGACGGGTCTACGAGTACTTCCTGTCGCAATTCGCCAGCGCCGAGGGCAAGAAGGGCGGCGAGTTCTATACCCCGCGCTGCGTGGTCAAGCTCCTGGTCGAGATGCTGGAGCCCTACCAGGGCCGGGTTTATGATCCCTGTTGCGGCTCCTCCGGCATGTTCGTCCAGTCTGTAAAATTCATTCGCGAGCACGCCACCGGCAATGGGAACGGAGGAAAGGTTCCCAAAGGCCCTAGACCGGACATCTCCATCTACGGCCAGGAGTCCAACTACACCACTTGGAGGCTGGCCAAGATGAACCTCGCCATCCGCGGCATCGAGGGGCAGATCGCCCACGGCGACACCTTCCACAACGACCAGCACCCCGACCTCAAGGCCGACTTCATCCTGGCCAATCCTCCATTCAACGTCTCCGACTGGGGAGGCCAGCGGCTCACCGACGACAAGCGCTGGCAGTACGGCGCTCCCCCACCTCGCAACGCAAATTTCGCCTGGGTGCAGCACATCGTCCACCACTTGGCACCGAAGGGCACAGCCGGCTTCGTCCTCGCCAACGGCTCCATGTCCTCCAACCAGTCCGGCGAAGGAAAAATCAGGAAAAACCTGATCGAAGCGGAGCTTGTGGACTGCATGGTCGCCTTGCCCGGCCAACTCTTTTATTCGACCCAAATTCCCGCTTGTCTCTATTTCCTGTCTCGCAACCGGCGCAACGGCAAATACCGCGACCGCCGGGGCGAAATCCTGTTCATAGACGCGAGGAAGCTGGGTTTTATGGTAGATCGCACCCACCGTGATTTTAAACCAAAGGACATTGCCCGCATAAGTGGCACTTACCACGCGTGGCGTGGCGAGAAAGGCGCAGATGACTACGCCGACATTGCCGGCTTTTGTAAGAGTGCCAGCCTCGAAGAAATACGCAAACACGGTTACGTCCTCACCCCTGGTCGCTACGTCGGCGTGGAGCCGCAGGAAGAGGACCTCGAACCCTTCGAGGACAAAATGAAGAGGCTCACCGCCCAGTGGCGGGAACAGCAGGCCGAGGCCCGCAAGCTGGATGCGGCGATCGAGGCGAACCTGGAGACCCTTGGATTTGGAGATAATCGATGAACTACACCGACCAAGAGATCGTGCGCCAACTTCGCTTAGGCGAGGATAGCCAATGGGAATTTAAGCAGATCAAGTTTTCTGGGAACCGTCCTAGAAGTCCGAATCGGGATGATTTGGCCGACGAGATCGCTGCTTTTGCCAACGCGGATGGGGGCGTGCTGCTCTTCAGCGTGACCGACGCGGGCGAAATTCAGGGCATGTCGCGTGAACAGATCGTTGAGCTGGATTCTGTGCTGGTCGAGGTTAGTTCTGATACCATCAAACCAGCCGTTCGCATCATCACTAATCATCGAGAACTGGATGGCAAGCGCTTGCTCCTGATCGAAGTCCCCCAGGGCGAATCACAGCATGACAGCCCAGGAGGCAGCTATGTTCGGGTAGGAGGGTCGAAGCGCCGGATGACAAGCGACGAGCGGCTGCGCTTGGCGCAACGGCGGGGACAGGCACGGTTCCTATGGTTCGACGAGCAGCCCGTACCTAACACCGGACTGCGAACACTGGACGAAGCCCTATGGAAACCATTGTTAAGCGTTGAAGGAAGGGCCGACCCGGAAACGGCGCTGGAGAAAATGGGCCTTCTCGGTCGAGACGAAAACGATACAGTGCGAGCGACGGTCGCCGGCCTCCTCTTCTGCAGCCACACACCAGAGGAATGGCTTCCCAATGCCTGCATTACGGCCACCCACTATCGCGGTACTGATCGGGCCTCCGGCCAACTCGACACCCAGACGATCACCGGTCCCCTCAACCGACAAATCGCCGAGACTGTCGCCTTTGCCGTGCGCAATATGCGCGTTGGGGCCTACAAAGATCCGGCTCGCATGGATTTGCCACAGTACAGCGTAGGGGCGCTATTCGAGGCTATCGCCAATGCCGTAGCCCACCGCGACTATTCGATGCGCGGCAGTCGGATTCGTCTGTCCATGTTCGCCGACCGGGCGGAAATTCAGTCGCCCGGCGCATTGGCCAATAGTCTGACAATAGATGAGTTGGGATATCGGCAGGCGACGCGCAACGAGTTACTTGCCTCAATCTTCGGCCGAATGCCAACCAGTGGTATACAAGGGGCCGGTGGCCGGCTTTTCATCATGGAGCGGCGCGGCGATGGCGTACCTGTCATCCGGCGAGAAACCCGCGAACTCGCTGGACGTTTGCCGCGGTTCGATCTGATTGGAGGGGCCGAACTTTGCGTAACCCTACCGGCAGCGTCCACCGAGCCTAGTCCGGCCCGCGTGCTCATTACAGTGCTCACTGGTGACCAACCGGTTGCGAATGTGGAGTTACTGGCGCTGTTCCCGAACAAGACTTGGAAACAGGCCACGACGGATGCGCTGGGTCAGGCAATTATCGGTCTGCATACGGCTGATCTGCCCATGACAGTGTTTGTCGCCGCAAAGGGCTTTGCCGCACACCTTGAACGTGGTTGGATTCCGGCGGATGGTCCGCTTACCGTGGAACTCAAAGGTCTTCCCACCGGGGGTGCAGTGATTTTTTCCGAGGCAACTGGCGCCATTCCAGGACTGAAAGGGCGGCTGAATCCCATACGAGACACCCTCGACCGAACCTACCTCTATGCCTCGAACATCGCCATTAACCAAGGCCAACAGCAGCCGGTGCATTTTGCGCTCGGAGAAGAGTTGCGTTTGACGGACTCTAACGGATGCGAACTGTTTGTTCGCGTCGTCCATATCGCAGGTCGGTCGGCCCTGCTGGAGTATCGCCCCTATCACAAAGGAAAAAAACCATGACCGTCAGTGAGTTAATCGAGTTGCTTCGAGAAATATCCCGCCTGCCTGCGCGTAGTGGTGAACGGATACGAAGAGGGCTACGACGACCTGTCACCTAAGCAGGTCTCCGTAGTGAAGATATGTCTGAACACGGGGAAACATCATTGGGAGGGACAACACGGAGACCCGCCCCATAAGGCGGAAGAAACCACTCGTCCCACCAAAGTCGAGGAGGCATTGGTTCTACGGCGTGTCTCCTACTGATGAAAGGGAATCCAAAGGCAGACCATGAGCGGGGAGACGTGGCATTGAACCAAGCCACCGACGGCCCGGGCCAGTGTTGGGGCGATGCTGCATGGGTCCTTGGTCATGGCCGTTACTTTTGGAAATTGCCGGGAGGTTGTCCATCCCTTCAATTGGGCTAGTCATCCGGAGTCCCTCACGTTTCCCTCTTGATGTTCGATGACTCGCACATAGGGTTATCGCCCTTGATTATGCCGGATTTTGTCCAAATGTGTTCACATGTAATCCAGTCTAATCCTAAGATTCGGCAGGCGAAGGCCCGCGAGCTGGATGCAGCCATCAAGGAGAACCTTGCGTGGCTGGGGTTCGACGGAAACCGGGAGGATACGCGATGATCCCTGTCATTGAGGAGCGGGCCGACGAGTTGAAGGGTCTCTGTATCCGCTATGGCGTCCATCGGCTAGATCTGTTCGGGTCGGCCTCAACCGATCGTTACGATCCGAACGAGAGTGACCTCGACTTCCTTGTCGAGTTTCAGCCAGCCACTCTTGATGACGCCTATGCAGATGCCTACTTCGGTCTGCTAGCCGCCCTCGGACGGATTTTTGGTCGGCCTGTGGACCTCGTGGTAGAATCGGCCATCAAGAACCCCTACTTCCTCCAGTCGGTGGAGCAGACGAGGACTACCATCTATGAGGCTTGAGGCTCGAAAGTACTTGTACGATATCCAACATGCCGGGGGTTTGATCCTGGAGTTCACCGACAGCAAGACGATTGCGCACAACAAGCCGAAACCCGCAAGCTGGATGCGGCGATCGAGGCGAATCTCGCGACCCTCGGGTTCGGGAATGATGAATCCAAGAGAAAAAGATCGGAGGCGATGCCATGATCGATTACGAAAAGTTTCAGATGTCCCTCAAACGCTTGGAGGAGCAGCACGAAAACTACCGGACCCTTGACGCCTCTCTGCCCCATTTGACCAAGGAAGGTATTGCCGAGTCGGTAATTCAACGATTTGAAACTTGCTACGACTGCTTGTGGAAGGTCCTTAAGCGATATCTGATCGAAGAACTGGGCATCGCGGACGTGCCCAATAGTCCAAAAGGTGTTTTCAGACTGGCTGATGGGAACGACCTGTTCGCAACGTCCCTGGAGGAATGGTTTGGTTACGTCAACGTGCGCACCGGTACAGCTCACGATTACAGCGGCGAGAAAGCGAATGCTTGTCTGGAGATCATGGAAGACTTCATTGACGATGCAATAGGCCTTTATCAAACCATGACAGAGGAGACGTGGGATTGAATCAGGCCATCGACATCACCAACGACCAGCGCAAGACCACTCTGGCATTACTGGAGAAGTATCTGCCGAACACCACCGCTTGGGTCTACGGATCACGTGTAAAATGGACCTCCCGTCCGCAATCCGATCTGGACTTGGTAGTGTTTTCAGCGCCGGAGCAAAACCGCAAGGTGTCCGACCTCCGAGAAGCTTTCGAGGAAAGCAACTTGCCGTTCAGAGTGGATCTGTTCGTTTGGGATGAGGTGCCCGAACAGTTCCGAAAGCAGATCGAGGCGGATCATGTGGTGTTGGTGGAGAAGAAAGAGCGGGGGCGAGCCGGTAAGTGGCGCGAGGTCGCTCTGGGAGAATTCGTTGAAATCTATGATGGTCCTCATGCTACCCCCAAAAAGACAGCAAGTGGACCTGTTTTCTTGGGAATCTCCAATCTAAACAACGGTCGGCTCAACTTGGCGCAGACTAATCATTTGTCAGAAGTAGACTTCAAGCGCTGGACACGCCGCGTGACTCCACAGAAAGATGACATTGTTTTTTCTTATGAGACCCGACTAGGCGAGGCTGCGCTAATTCCACCGAATCTCCGATGTTGTCTTGGTCGTCGCATGGGATTGCTTCGACCAAAGAGAGACAATATAGACTCACGCTTCCTCCTTTACGCGTTTCTCGGAAAACGCTTCCAGGAAACCTTACGGTCGAGAACGGTTCATGGAAGTACTGTCGATCGCATCCTATTGACCGAGATGGGGAGTTTCCCCATCGAGTTACCATTAGACATTGAGGAACAACGCGCCATCGCCCACGTCCTCGGCACGCTTGATGACAAGATCGAATTGAACCGGCGTATGAACCAAACCCTGGAAGAGATGGCCCGGGCACTCTTCAAATCCTGGTTCGTCGATTTTGACCCCGTCCGCGCCCAAAATTGCCCTGAAACGCCACAAATCAATCACTCCACCCTTGAGGGGGAGTCGGCAAGGCAAGGGCGCCAGCCCGCAGGCGAGCCGGTGGGGGGCCGCCGCCCGCCCACAGTCACACCAATGGGGGGAGATTAAACGCCTCTATTCCCCGCTAACCCTCAAACGCGCAAAAGCCCTCCGCCAATCCCGAAGCGACGCGGAAGGGCTTCTCTGGCATTACTTGCGCAAGAACCAACTCGGTGGGCACAAATTCCGCCGGCAGCAGCCCATCGGCCGCTACATTGTGGACTTCGTCTGCATGGCTGAAAAGTTGGTCATAGAAATCGACGGCGGCCAGCATTCAACACAAAGAGCCTATGACGAACAAAGGGATCAATTCCTGATGGAGCGGGGATATCGGGTGTTACGCTTCTGGAATAGCGTGGTCTTCGAGAACTGCTATGGAGTGTTGGAAAGTATTCTGGCCGCGCTCCGTCATGACCCTGTTAAGGGGCCCGAATACCCCCCACCGAAACCGGCTGAGCCGGTTTCGACTCCCCCTCAAGGAGGGAATGATTGGACCGTTGAGCAGGCGAAAGCCTATCTCGATAGGATGGACCCGGATGTTGCCGACCTTTTCCCTGACCGGTTCGTGGAATCGGAATTGGGGGAGATACCTGATGGGTGGGAGGTGAAAGCTTTTGGGGAACTGCTAGAGGATGTAATCGGCGGAGACTGGGGAAAGGAATTTCCAGATTCGACCAATACCGAAGGCATCTTTATTATTCGAGGAACTGACCTTCCGCATTTACGAAATGGTGGGATAGGAGCCGTGCCATTCCGATACACTACGGAAAAAAAAGCTAAACGAAGGATGCTTCAAGATGGAGACATTGTCATTGAAGTATCTGGTGGCAGCCTGACCCAACCGACTGGGCGATCATTTTTTATCACGCAAGACATACTAGACAGATTTCCTATCGAAGTAGTGTGTGCAAGTTTCTGCAGAAGGTTTCGGCCGAATGGCTGGATTGAAGGATTGCTTGGCAGTCAGCACTTAGATTATTTGAATTCGGTCGGGAAGATGTGGGAATACCAACTACAGAGCACCGGAATTTCTAATTTTCAGACGAAGCGCTTTTTGGAAGAGGAATTAATAGTTTGGCCAATCGACTGTATAGCGGCCGAATTTTCCAAACTAGTTACACCTATTGTCCGATTTATAACCCGAAACGATAGTAAGACTTTAAGGGAAAAACGGGATGCGTTGCTGCCAAAATTGGTGTCAGGGGAGGTGGATGTGGGAGTAATCCAAAGAGTTCTATGAGCGAAAGACCAACCGTACTTCGCAATACCAAGAGGAAGCTTTGGGCTGAATCCATCGGCCATTGCATGAACCCGGGATGTCAGACCGAGCTTATCAACGACGGTGTTAGCATCGGTAACATGGCCCATATCACGACCCACAGAGACGGAGGCGATGTTTCCTTTGAGAATTTACTCCTCTTATGTGCCAATTGCCACACACAAGTAGATGGTAATCGGACGAATGCTACCATCAATCAGATGAAAGATTGGAAAGCAAAAAGAAATGGCGAAATAAAAAAGCGTTTCGCGGAGCGATATGCGTCATTCGAGGAACTGAAGTACGCTGTTACACCGATTCTCGAGAGGAACGGACAAATCTTCGACAGCTACGGCCCGGAAAACGACACCGAAGTCAGTGCGGAACGGCATAAGCTCTGGCTAAAATTTGAAGGTGAGCTAATTTCTAACAACCGACGCTTAGAAATCATCCTGAAAAAAAATAAACACCTGCTTCACCAAGAGAATCAGGAAGTGGTAGACATATTCATAGCCCACGCACGTGAGTTTATAGCAACTAGGGATAAGTACGAAATCCAGCGAGTCTACCTCTTCCCTCAGGAGTTACTTTCAGTCTTCGGGATAGCCGAGGCGCTTGTCGGGTTTCCACCTAGCCTATCTGCACTTCAAAACCTGATAACCTATTTGGTGCAGAAAGGACGGTACATCTCTTTGAGACTGGGTGAGGACGCGTGTCTTACATATACTGATGAAGGTGCCAAAGTTACCTTGAAATTGGAAGACCGTCATCGGCTCCAGCAGGTATTCTGGAATGGCCATTTCTTCAAGCCTCGTACCACCGATGTCCGTATTGAGAACTTAGTATTCCTCACCAAATGGCTGCAAACAAACAATGTCAGGTATGAGTTTGATGAGGTACACCAGCTGACCGATTTAACTCTCAATGGACAACACAGGATAAAGCTTTGCTACCAATATTTACTGTCTCTCTCAGACGTGTACCAGATGACACTTCACAAAGACGACATTGTGGTCAACTTACACAATTGGAACGATGGCCCAATAAGCGAGGATGCTCACAATTATGCGAAGCAAAAAGGAGTTCATCTCATGAATCAGAACGAATTCTTCAAATTCATCCATAGGAATATCAAATGAACAAAGAAATAACCGAATTGCTCAACACCCAATGCGACGCCTTTGGTTATTTTGCTCAAGTGTTCTTATTTGGGTCTTCTTTGTGGGCTGATGTCCCCAATGATATAGACATTCTTTTGGTGTATGACACGACCAACTTGGAAAAAGTGAATACCGAAAAAAGCAAAATTCAAGAGATTCTTACAAGAAAGCTTCCGCATTGTACCTTAGACTTCACGACGCTCAGTAAGTCCGAGTTGCAACAAACGGGCTTATTGTTGAAGGTGGCCCACATGAAGTTTAAGAGTTGAGATCGTGACCACCCTCACCGAATTCGTCATCGAACAGACCGCTCTGGATTGGTTTGAGGGCTTTGGCCCGGCGCGTTACCCACTGCTCTGACATTGCTACCAAAACTCGTCTCAGGCAAAATGCAAGCGAAATTGGGGAACGAAAAAAGCGAAGCTATAGAAATGCATCAATGAAATTTTCGAATCAGGGGCGGGTGATCGCCGTTTTACTAATAGCGTTTGCAGTAATAGTGAATTCTCTTTCCGCGCAGACGGAAGAAGATTCCTCCGCCGAGGCTCTCCGAAGTACAGAAGTCCAATCGAATAATAGCGAACCCGAACTAAAGCAACCGATCGTTGCATCGAACGATGACACGACTCTCGCAGATGTTGAGATCGACCGCCGTTTCAACGAACTGCGCCGCGAGCTTCTCGACGACCGAGCGAAGACAATCGATTGGTGGCTCGCAATTATAGCAATATTTCTCACGTTCCTCGCCATTATTATCCCAATTGCCGCCGTTATCGGAGGCCTTTTCGGATTCAAGAAATTCAAAGAGATCAAAGAAGAGGCTCAACACCATCTCGAAGATATAAGGAAAAGTCGGACCAAAGCCGTATCACTTCTAAAAGAAATAAACGCTGAGGACGCCGGTGCCAACCCAGACAAGGCGAGTGAAGTCGTGGAAAATGTTCAGCGGAATCCCGAAGCGTCCCTGATAGAACGGGCAGTTGTCACTGCCCTCTTGCTTCAACAGCAAAACAGAATTGAGGAGGCTATTGAGAAATGGCACGCCGTTGCCTTCATTGCGGAAGAAAGCGATAAGGATCTCGCCGCGAGAGCTTGGTTTTCCGTCGGCTATCTCCTTGGAAGAAAAAATGAACCCAATTTCAATGCAGTAATAAGTGCTTATGGAAAAGCACTTCGTTTGAAGCCGGACTTTGCCGATGCCTACATCAATCGGGGAAACGCACTATCCCAACTTGGCCAACATGAGGCGGCCCTTACCGACTACGACAAGGCCTTACGCCTAAATCCAGACTTGGCCGAAGCCTACCTCAACCGAGGGGTTGCACAAGCAGATCTTGGCCAATATGAGAAGGCACTTGCCGATTACAACGAGGCACTGCGTCTAAAACCCAATTTGGCCGAAGCCTACCTCAACCGAGGGGAGGTGTACACTAAACTTGACCAATATGAGAAGGCGCTTGCCGATTACAACGAGGCCTTGCGTCTAAAACCCAACTATGCCGAAGCCTACTACAACCGAGGTACCAGACGGAACAGGCTTGGTCAGCATGAGGCGGCGATTGCCGACTTTGACGAGGCTATCCGTCTGAAGCCAGACTATGCCCTAGCTTACGACAACCGAGGGACCGCAAAAGCCAAACTCGGCCAATATGAGGCGGCGATTGCCGACTTCGACAAAGCCATCCGTCTGAAGCCGGACTTTGACGGAGCCTACTAACAACCGGGGCTTGGTGGAACGTCAACTTCACCGCATAGATGAAGCCCGGCAAGACTTTAAAAAGGCCCTCGATTTGGCCCGATCCAAAGGCAACGCAGACTTGATGAAACTAGCAAAAGATGAGCTCGAAAGCCTCGATAGGGGCTATACTTGATGACGGCTGGTCGGACCAAAGCCGACATTGAAAAGGCCACTCTGAACTGGTTGGAAGGCATCGATCGGAAGACTCGCTTGTATTGGCTTGCCGTTGCCGATGAATCAGTCCTGCTGCGGGATTTGGGGTAACCCAGGGCATCCTGGCTTCTTCACCTACGGAAAAATCAGGACGGTAATGGATCAGTTGCGAGAGCGATCTTCTGGAACAAAATTTGACACGATCCCCCGTCAGACCTTTAAAGTCTTCGAAACAGTTCTGCCACCTGTGAATGTGACGGTATCATTTGAATGTACCGCAAATCCAACTATGGAACTCATCCTAAATTATCTACACGAATCCCGCGCCCTTGCTGCCCAAGCGGAATGGGTCGCTGCCGAAGCAGATTACTGGCAAGTTTTGCGGTAAGTATACAGAAAGCTACATTGAGAAAATAGCATTCCCATGACCACAACACCCCAACAGATTGACAACTGGCGAAAGGCTACCTCCGAGCACCAGCGCTTGGAGTTCAAAGAGGCGAAGAATACTTTCTCCATCCAAAAGCTGTACGCGTATTGCGTGGCGATAGCCAATGAGGGAGGTGGGCACTTGCTGCTGGGCATAGCCGACAAACCACCCAGGCCCGTAGTCGGTACACAAGCGTTTCAGAATCCGGTAAAAATGGTGGAAAAAGTGTTCCAGAAACTCCACTTCCGAGTAGAAATTGAGAAGGTTAATCATCCCGATGGGCGCATACTTGTGATTCATATTCCGTCGCGACCTAGCGGTACAGCATACCATTATGATGGGAAGTATCTGATGCGGTCGGGGTCTGCACTCGTGCCGATGACCGAGGATCGGTTGAGGAGTATTTTCGATGAAAATCCACCTGATTGGAATCAGAGTGCATATGCTTCTAACTTGGTGGCCGCCAATCTTCTTGGCGCATGGAACGAGGGGAACGAAGCTGATTTAGAAATTGTTCATCAGTTCGCAAAAAAGGAGTATGCCATCTGGATTCCAAAAATAAGGGAGGCGCTCCATCAACCATTTAACCCAGTGAAACTCAAAGATGGACGGTGGTGCGTTACTGAACGAAAAGATTTGTGGCGGAATTTGGGCGCAAGAGTTTTTGACGATGATCTGGACAACTTGGCGCAGTGCACTGTAACCGTCCTGACTGAACGCGACCCTCAGTTTGAGTTACCTCCTCAAGAGCGATTTGCCGCCAGCTATCATGGTAAGGTATTGGAATATTCGCCCGAACTTCGCAAAGGCTTGGCTGAAAGTCTCGCGCTCCTCGGTGTTCAGCCCTCAGATCTAAGTTACTGCTCCCAAAACAAGCCAGAATATACGGTTGTCCTTGCCGTTCGAGAAATCTTTGCAAATGCGGATTGGGTGTTATGGGGCAGCTTGAATGATCTGCTTCCGATTCTGGCCGAAGCGTCTCCTGATAAATTTTTGACAGCGGTTGAATACGCGCTGCAACAAACCCCTTGTCCGTTCGACATGCTTTTCGCCCAGGAAGGGGAAGGCGTCACAGGCAGAAATTACCTAACCGGCTTGCTCTGGGCGTTGGAAACGCTCGCTTGGGACGAGGGGTTTTTGGTTCGCGTCTGTGTAATTCTCGGTGAACTGGCCGACCGTGACCCTGGGGGAAAATGGGCCAACCGCCCTGCCAATTCACTCACGGAAATTTTGCTTCCATGGTATCCACAAACGACTGCACCTATCTCGAAACGAAAGGTTGCGGTTAAAATCCTTGCGAGAGAAATTCCCGCTGTTGCTTGGAAGCTATTACTCAGCTTGCTGCCAAATCAGACCGATACATCCTCACCTACCCATAAGCCATCCTGGCGTAACACGATTCCAGATGATTGGAAAGAAAGTGTGACCCAAAAAGAATATTGGGAGCAAGCTTCTTCTTATGCCGAACTGGCGGTCGCAATGGCAAGTGATGACATGGATAAGTTAATAGAACTTATTGATCAATTGGACAATCTGCCGCCGCCCGCTTTCAACCGAATCCTAGGACACTTGTCATCGAAAGCCATGGTTAACCAACCGGAAAATAAGCGTCTTGGGCTTTGGACTAGATTGACGATGTTGACCCGGAAGCACAGGCGCTTTTCTGATACAAAATGGGCTTTGAGCGGCGAGGTCGTTTCCGAGATTGAGAGTGTTGCCGCCAAACTCGCCCCAAAAAATCCGTTAAATCTGAACCGTATACTGTTTAGCAGGCGCGATCTTGACCTCTACGAGGAAACCGAAAACTTGAAAGAGCAGCAGAAGAAGCTCGAAGAAAAACGTCAGCTAGCAATTAAAGATATCCTAAACAGTGGCGGAATGGATGCGATTGTACAGTTTGCCAGAGAGGTTGAGGAACCTCTCCATGTAGGAAATTCGCTAGGTGTCGTCGCCAATGCGGAAATTGATGAACGGATATTTCCAGCCAAGCTGGCAACGGACGATGGAAAACTCGCACAATTCACAGGCAGTTATGTTTGGAGTCGTCGATATAATTACGGTTGGGAATGGGTGGATGGGTTGGATAGATCCGGTTGGTCAGTTTTGCAAATGGCCCAGTTTTTAAGCTATTTGCCTTTTGCAGAAGAGACTTGGAGGCGAGCAGCGGCTTGGCTTGGTAAATTTGAAAAAGAGTACTGGCGCATAACGAATGCAAACCCATACGATGCAAGGGATGATATAGGCTTCGCCATCGGCAAGCTGATAGAGAATGGGCGACCCAAAGCTGCCATCGATTGTCTGTCCAAACAGGTTAGAGACAAGCAGGTACTTGATAAGGATCAAGCCGTTAGAGCGCTGCTTGCTTTAGGGACCTCAATAGAACCATTAGGATCGTTGGGCAAATACAACATCATTGAGATTATAAAAACCTTACAAGACGATCCTGAAACGAATCCCGAAGATTTATCCACGGTTGAATTGGCGTACCTGCCTCTGCTGACCCGCTTTATCGACAAGGATGCTTCGCCCAAAACACTGGAAAACCGACTGGGTTCCGATCCAGCTTTTTTCTGTGAAGCCATTTGTCGTAGTTATCGCTCGAAAAAGGAATCAAAACCAAAAGGAGAACCCAGCCAACAGGATAAAATTATTGCGCAGAAAACCGGGAAACTCCTTAGGAAATGGCGAACGCCACCAGGGATCCAGCCTGATGGCACGTTTCTGCCCAATCGATTGAGGCAGTGGCTTAAACAAGTCGAGGCAAACTGTGCTGAATCCGGGCATCTTGAAGTAGCCCTTATTCACATAGGACAAGTTCTCTTTCACTGTCCACCTGACCCTGATGGGCTGTGGATTCACCGCGACGTTGCGGAGGCACTAAATCATAAAAGTGCAGCGAAGATGAGAGGGGGCTACCGCTCGGCAGTGCTCAATTCGAGAGGCGCACATTTTGTTGTCCAAACAGGTGAACCAGAACGAGAACTTGCAAAACAGTACAGACAAAAGGCTGAGGAGGTTGAGAACGCAGGCTATCAACGTTTTGCGAGGACGTGCAAGAGTGTAGCCGAATTCTACGACTGTGAGGCTGAGAGAATTATTTCTGAAAATGGTGAAATGGAATGAACTAGTGAGACTGGAGAAGTACAAGGCACGACAGTACTTTCACAATCACCGAATCTGTCGAGGAACAGGCGACTCTCGTCTGGCGGGATAGTCTGAATCAGTGCAACGCCCCCAATACACCTGACCTCAAGCCGTCTACATAAAAATAAGGAACCATCATGAGCTACTCAAACAAAATTAATGAATGTCCAATCTGGCCTGGCTACGAGGCTACTGTGGGATCTCATAGACCATTTGTAGATACCGTGGAAGATTCTCCCCGTGCTGGTGTTTCCTACGAAATTACGCGTGGGGCAAGTCTTTTACTCACGCACGCTACCGACAAGGAAAGAGCGCTATTAACGACAATGCTTGTTGACCAACGGGGACAAGGAATCGAGTGCCCTGTTGTGAATGCCGCTCTGGTAGAAAAAGCAAAAACAATTCCACCAATTCCAGTTGACCAGCGTGCCGAGAGACTTCTCCGGTTTGTCTCAAGTCAGGCAGAGAACCTGGCAAGCATTGTTGAAATCACAGAACACTCCTATGAGGCTTATGCATGGTCTGAATCAACCGAATGGGAAGAAGTCGTATATTTACTCAACTATTTGGAGGAGATGAGATGGGTAAAGGGACAAAGATTAATGGATGGATCGTTTTCCGGAAAGCCTACCGTCGCTGGTTACCAACGAATTGCAGAACAGAGAGCTAATCCGGATTCTTCTCAAGTGTTCGTTGCCATGTGGTTTGACTATAGTATGAACCAAGCTTACGAGGCCGGCATTGAACCAGCTATCAAGGAAGCGGGCTATAAGCCTTTGAGAATAGACCGCAAGGAACACGTAAATAAGATTGATGATGAAATCATTGCGGAACTGCGTCGCTCACGATTCCTGGTGGCCGACTTTACTCAGGGCGATGAAGGGGCGAGAGGTGGGGTATACTACGAAGCGGGGTTTGCCCAGGGACTCGACTTACCCGTTATTTTCACTTGCAAGAAGGATTCGGTGGAAAAATTGCACTTCGATACCGAACACTACAACCACATAGTTTGGACAACCCCGGAGGAATTACGCGAGAAGCTGAAAACCCGTATCCTTGCCGTCCTCGGAGAAGGCCCCGAAAACCAAAGAAACCCTTGACCACCATCACCAAAGCCGACGTCGAGGACACCGCCCTCAACTGGCTGGAGGGCCTGGGTTGGCAGGTGGCTCATGGACTAGATTTCTCCCCCAATATGCCAGACGAATACGGAGGAAGGATGTTTTGGAGCGGAGGCTGCAGAATGGCTTTGGATCTAGGGTTATGAACCACGGAACATTTGGAGCTTCTGGGAACTATCGTGCCATTTGCCTTGTTAAATTTAATTTGCAGGTTACTATTCTGGTAAGATGAAAAAAATGCCCTTACCTGACCCGGACCCATTCAGAAACAGGATTTGGAATGGGATGATGGATGCCGAACGAATCAGTCGTTATTACATGGCTGTATCAGTGAAAATGAATCGTATGCAGTTCTTTTTTTCAATCTTTATCGTATCTTCTTCCATTCTCCTTTCAGGAGGATTGATTACCGATTCGCTCGCAAGGCCTTGGCTTGCTCTTGTTTCCATAGGGCTTTTGATCGCAACAGTGTGGTCATCTTATTGTGATTATTCAAAAAGAGCTTCTATTGCTTCAGTTATTGCAGATAAGTGTAGGGATGTGGCTTTGGAGTGGAAGAACCTGTGGGTCAAGTATGAACTCCCGGATGTAATGGTGTCCTTAGAGCAAATCGAGTATTTGGATAAAAGAATGGATGCCATTACATCTTCAATACATATTCCTTCTTTGGGACTAAGCGAAAGAACTAACAAGAAATGCGCTGAAGAAGCATATGCAGTAATTAATCAAGAATTTAGCCCCCAACAAGATGCCTAAAAACCCTAATATAAAAACTTTCCCAGCCAGACCCCCAAGCCCTCCTCCACCACCACCCCCGCCAAGACCATCTCCCAAGAAATGTAAGATATGAGGCCCAAACTAAATCCAGCCGAGGACCTCATTGGCATCACGCCTTAAACTCTTGCCAGAGCCCTGCTCTCACTTCTCTGGCAGGAGATTGATGCACAAATACCAGAATATCATCTACTGGAGCCACAAAGACAGGGCCTTTGTGGCGGAGGCGCCCGAGATCGCTGGAGACGCCCGCCCACAGTGACACGCAGGAGACAGCATTGCAGCACGTTAATGAAGCCATCGACCTGTGGCTCGAAACTGCACGAGAGTTTGGAGACCCCATTCCGGAACCGAGGGGCGAACGCCTGATGCTGGCATGAACACCCTCACCAACCTGAATCCCGAACCACCACCACCGCACCTCGAATCGTTCAACTTATCCAGGATGGCTGTAGGAGGTGTGAGAATGACAAACTGGGAGAAATGCTCTGCTGTCGAACGCGACCCCGATAAACTCAGTGGGGCTTGGGTATTTCGTGGGACACGAGTGCCTGTATCCGCTCTATTCGAGAATCTCAAGGACGGAGCAAGGGTAGAACAATTCCTCGAGTGGTTCCCCGGTGTCGAGGAGAGGGCCGTAGAAGCGGTCCTGGCCCACGAAGTTGAATCGCTGACGGCTGCGGAGGTTTCTTGAAGATCTTGTCCGATCAAGGCGCCCCCGCTCCTCTCCGGCAGCGCTTAACCGAACACTCGATAGATACTGCTTTTGAGATGGATTGTTCCAAACTCCGCAACGGCGAACTACTCGACCAAGCCGTGGCAGGGAACGACGAACTGCTCATCACCACAGATCAACAATTGCGTCATCAACAGAATTCCGCAACCCGGCAACAGGCCGTGCTCGTCCTGCTGACAACGTCCTGGCCACGCATTCAGTCCAAGGTTTCTGAGCTAAGAGAAGTCATCAACCGCATGCAGCCTCGTGACTATCGAGAGGTGTCAAATTGATGGCCGCCATGACGGAATCAGTAGTGGAAGATGCCGCGCTCGATTGGCTTCGAGAGTTGGGATACCATGTTATCAATGGACCGGATATGCCGGCCGAACCGCATGCTCTTCTTCGTGAAAGCTATGAGGAAGTGGTTTTCGGCTCCTCCCTGCGCGGCGCCTCGGAGCGCTCTCGGCGACGGGGACCAGCGATCAGTCCATTGATCTGACCGCGCCGTCGACGGCGGGGACATACTTCTACGGAGCGTGCGTGGATGCGGTGACGGGCGAGTCGGACACCTCCAACAATTGCTCGGCGTCGGTGCAGGTGGATGTGGAGAATCCGCCGCCACCTCCCCCGACGACGCATCCCGACCTGGAAGTGGCGACACCCACGGTGAACGACGGCAGCCCGGAAACGGGGGGCTCGTTCACCCTGTCGGCCACAGTGAGCAACACGGGTGATGGAGAAGCGACGGCGACCACCTTGCGCTACTACCGCTCGACCGATTCGACCATCACGACATCCGACACCGAGGTGGGCACCGACGACCTCGGAGCGCTCTCGGCGACGGGGACCAGCGATCAGTCCATTGATCTGACCGCCCCGTCGACGGCGGGGACATACTTCTACGGAGCGTGCGTGGATGCGGTGACGGGCGAGTCGGACACCTCCAACAATTGCTCGGCGTCGGTGCAGGTGGATGTGGAGAATCCGCCGCCACCTCCCCCGACGACGCATCCCGACCTGGAAGTGGCGACACCCACGGTGAACGACGGCAGCCCGGAAACGGGGGGATCTTTCACGCTGTCGGCCACAGTGAGCAACACGGGTGATGGAGAAGCGACGGCGACCACCTTGCGCTACTACCGCTCGACCGATTCGACCATCACGACGTCCGACACCGAGGTGGGCACCGACGCTATCGGAGTACTTTCGGCGACGGGCACAAGCGATCAGTCCATCGACTTGACCGCCCCGTCGACGGCGGGCACGTACTACTACGGCGCGTGCGTGGATGCGGTGACGGGAGAGTCGGACACCTCCAACAATTGTTCGGCGTCGGTGCAGGTGGATGTGGAGAATTCGGCGCCACCTCCCCCTACGACCCATCCCGACCTGGAAGTGGGGACACCCACGGTGAACGACGACAGCCCGGAAACGGGCGGCTCGTTCACCCTGTCGGCCACAGTGAGCAACACGGGTGATGGAGAAGCGACGGCGACCACCTTGCGCTACTACCGCTCGACCGATTCGACCATCACGACATCCGACACCGAGATGGGCACCGACGACCTCGGAGCGCTCTCGGCGACGGGGACCAGCGATCAGTCCATTAATCTGACCGCGCCGTCGACGGCGGGGACATACTTCTACGGAGCGTGCGTGGATGCGGTGACGGGCGAGTCGGACACATCCAACAATTGCTCGGCGTCGGTGCAGGTGGATGTGGAGAATTCGGCGCCACCTCCCCCTACGACCCATCCCGACCTGGAAGTGGGGACACCCACGGTGAACGACGACAGCCCGGAGACGGGCGGCTCGTTCACCCTGTCGGCCACAGTGAGCAACACGGGTGATGGAGAAGCAGCGGCGACTACGTTGCGCTACTACCGCTCGACCGATTCGACCATCACGACATCCGACACGGAGGTGGGCACCGACGACGTGGAGGCGCTGTCGGCTGCGGGCACCAGCGATCAGTCCATTGATCTGACCGCGCCGTCGACGGCGGGGACATACTTCTACGGAGCGTGCGTGGATGCGGTGACGGGCGAGTCGGACGCGTCCAACAATTGCTCGGCGTCGGTGCAGGTGGACGTGGAGGCGGCGCAGTCGAATACGCTGAGCGTGGAGGTGACCGCGCCGCAGGAGTGGGCACCGGTGGGGGACACCGTGGCCTACACGGCGAGCGTCGTTGACAGCGAGGGCGAGGAGGTGTCCGGGTACACCTTCTCATGGACATCGAGCGATACCACGAAGGCGAGCGTCGACTCGAATGGCGTGGTGACGGCCCTCGCGGTGGGCGAGACGACAATTTCCGCATTGGCGAGTGCGACGACCTCGTCCACGCTGAAAGCCCGGACCCTTGTGCGGGGTATCAGTGCCGTGACCTCGAACTCCGAGTCGGTACTCAAGGGTTCGCTCAAGATGGACGTGGTCAAGCCGGTGGCCAGGATCGTGCTGTCTCCGAGCTCCTTGAGCTTCGACGCGACGGGTGAATGGGAGACCGTGACGGCAACCCTCTACGACTCCGACGACAACGAAATGAGCCCCACCTACTGGGGCTGGGGCTCGGCGGATACGGAAGTGGCGGAGGTGTACAGCCGATTCTTCGGGTCCTCCGGCGTGTCGGCGACGGTGCAGTCGATTGGTGAGGGGAGCACCACGGTGTCGCTGAACGCCAACGGGACCAAGCAGTCGATGAACGTGACGGTGACCCTGCCGACGGCCCGAGTGGACATCGATCCGCGCTCGCTGACGTTCGAGGCGTTGGGGGATACCAAGTCGGTGACCGTCAAGGTCCTGGACGAAAACGGCGACGTGGACGAGGACGCGACGTGGAGCGCCATTGGTTTTTCCAGTCCTTGCTGCGGTCCCGATGTCGATAGGACCAACCCCATAGTGTACTCTACCAAGAGAGTGGAAGGTGGCCTGGAGATTACTTCGAAAGGACCGGGGAGTGGCCAGACCACGATCAGTTCGACGGACGTGGAATCTGCAATTCTGGGCGTGACCGTGTACATGAAGCCGGTGTCAGTGGTGGTCTCGCCGAATTTGGCGAGCCTGGAAGTTGACGGGACGACCACGCTGACCGCGACGATCGAGGACGCCAACGGCAACTCCATACACGTGGATCAGAACGACGGTCGGGGCGGCAAGGTGGTGTATTGGGAAACGAGCGACGACACGGTGGCGACGGTCGAGGGCTCGGACGCAACCGAGGACCATAATACCGGAGCAACCGCAACGGTGACGGCGGTCGCAGCCGGTTCAGCGACGATCACCGGTAGGTGGGGCGGTAGAATTAGTGGCTCTGCCACGGTCACAGTCAGCAATTGATGCGGTCGCGCCATAAGGTTTAGTTTGATGGGAATCACCAGACTGAGAGTCTCACGTCCGTCGCTGGCACTATTTAAAATACAAAGACGCCTCGCAACCCTTCCACTCTGAGACCTGTATTTGCCATCTTGGGGCTGGTCATACTGGCTGGGGTGATTTTTCCAAATCCCGGGAAGGCCTAAAGCAAGGGCAAAAGGGTCAGCAAGGGCAAAAGGGTCAGCCCTTGATGTTTGGTATGGATGAAGGGAAGGGGTCAGGTAGTATGAAAGGGAACAAACTGAGATAGACGAAGACGCGGCATTGAAAACCGTCAGCCACGCAGGGAAGGGGACGGACCTTGTTGTTAGTGTTTTGGGTTATTGTCTGCAACCTGCCTGCAAAGCATCCTGCAATGCGGTTGCAATGCCGCTGCAGACGAGCTGCAAAGGTATTGCAGGAGCAGGTTTATCCCGCGCCCGAATTGATACTCGGATGTGGCTCCGATCTTCGGCCCGCTCATGGGCGCCCGGAGGAGATCCTCAAACAACGGTTCTATTCCCCCCGAATTAGCCCCTCAAATAAATTTCCACCCATTGGGCGGTATTTGCCGGACTTCTCCTCCCTCTTCTCGAAGCGTCCGTAGAGCTGTTTATGCCGCGGTGGTCGCCCCCAGGCCCTGTCCAGCAAAACCATTGCCGCTTGCACTCTAGCTGCCGCTGGAGCCGAGGTATCTGAGCAACCTCAACCACCAGTAAAGGATTATGAGGACATTGTATTGCTCTGGCTTGAACCGCTCTTTGAGCAGGACCATATTCAGGTGCTGCTTAGGAAGATTTTAGGCTCTCAATCAATGCTTGACAGTAATCATTGGAAGAATCTTTCCTTATACCGACCAAAGCAATCTTCTTTGCTCTGACAGAATTGCCTACATTTAGGTGAAGCCAAGCGAGTCGTGAGCAATCGTCCGCAGAAAGATCATTAAGGTGATTTTCCATTACTCTAATCACCTTGCTTAATAGTTCTCTAACTTCGACTGACCATGCAACTTCAACTTGTTTTTTCTTGAGTTTCCAGATACGACGGTTTAGGCGATTTGCAATACCCCCAAGGGTTTCTCGATCTGAAGTTGGTAGTAACGCTGTCTCACAAAGAGCATGAACTTCCCCCATAGCGTCATCGCACTGCCTACACAACTCTGCTAATTTAAGCCAAGCGGAATGCCGTTCGGTGACATCTGCGGCCTCTATGTACCTTCTCACGTAGTTTTGAGCTTGTTCAAGTGAATGGTGATCGTTTCGCACTTCCATAACCAAATCCGCAAGGCCCAAATAAGCTTTCGGCACTTGGCTGGCGAGGTATTCCAATATTGGCAAATTCTTTTCTAGTTCTGATGCCCTATCACTTGCTCGCGCTGCGACTGCTTTAATAAGGTTTTCAACTCTAGGAAGAGTCCCTCTATGTGCATCACTTCTTTTGCCCGCTCCAAAATCCATCAATAGCTTGCGGTCCTCTTCTACCGCTACCTTAAATGGACTAACAGCTAGTTCCCCTTGGCCAAATATAGCTGCAGCCAAGGGGACTCCGACAAATCTCTCATTGTCTTCAGTAACGTATTGGTCAATAAGAGAAAACCTAACAGCTTCCTCCAGCGCATTGGCAACGTCAAATCTCTCAGTGCCTGGACGAAGCGCAACAGCCTCGACGGCAATTTCTGGTACGTAAACATTCCAACTGCAAAGCAACAGAAATATACGTTGCGCCGCTGGACTTAGGGCATCATAGGTTCTCCTAAAGAGGGCATCAAGCAAGTGATCAGAGGTTGCAACAATTCGCTTTGGTTTTACAGCTCTGTTTTCTTTAGCAACCTGACCAAGTAGAATTTTGATTACATAAGGATGACCGTCCGATTCCCTAATCAATATCTTCTTGTAGGGCATGTCAATCAGATGACCAACACCAAGCCTGCCTGCGTTTTTATCAATGAGTCTACTAGCCTCGTCATCTGACATGCCCTTTATCTCAATAGGATAGTCCCCTCGAAAATCTCGAAATCGTGTTGTAATTAAGACCTTGTTTAGTGGTCTGACATACGTATCGATCCATTCCACCACATCAGTCGGATTTTTCAATGTTTCAAAATTGTCTAAAACAAATAATGATGTAAACTCAGCCGCGCCCTTCTCTAGACATTGTTGAAAGAATGATTCAGCACTGAAGCCCTTTACTTTTCTCTCTTCCGGCTCCAGTAACACTACCGAAGCACGTGCAATATCTTGTTGCGTGAAAACTCGACGAGACACAGATTTTGGGCCCGTATCCAGTAGATCTATATCTCTTGCACTAATCCATAGTACAACTTCATAGGGTGGTGGCTGATTTCTGCAAATTTCCCGTATGGCCTTGATTGCGATGGAGGTTTTTCCGATTCCTCCGGGACCCGTTAAAGTTACTATAGGGTGTCGATCAACATTTAACAGTTCTTTAACCAGCAGATTTTCTAATTCAATACGTGGCACGTACCCGGTCGGCATCGGGGGTAGGTTGGTAAAAGTGTTGCCAATCGTCTCCAGGCTTTTTCCTCCTTCAGTTTCACTTTTCGGCAGGCGATTAGGTGGGCCTGACCATTGCGTGCCGTCTTGCCGCTTTCGATCATTGGAAACGTAGGAAAGCACTTCAAATTTGTTTTTATTGAAATTGCCATTGGGAAGCCATATGTCCAATAATCCCGAATCAGTAAAAATTAGCGGTAGATGTAAATGATCGGCCATTCTTGGCTTCTCCCCAAGATGTAAGTAGACTCCCTTAGACAAACGAATCTCCTGAGATCGTTTCAAGTAGTCGAATGGTTTGGAATTATTCAACAAAGGAGATACTCGATATTTTCCTGACAAATTCCTTTGGAGGTACACCCAAGATAAAGAAAACAACTTCATCTTTTTTTTAACCGATTCTAAAGAAGTCTCTAGATCCTCACACGCAATGTTACACTGGCTCGAGGTTGGAGCTCCATGGCCTCTAGTTCTGTTTCGCAGTTGAACCCCAATGTCAAAAAATTGCCGTAAGGCAACCTTTGCGCCCAATTGATAGCTAGTATCGAGCCTAGTTGCTGCGCGGTTCATCCGAGTAACCGCTTCGTGACGCCAATCTGTAGCACCCACATGGTCCATTAAATCTCTCCTAAATTCACGCGCTTCAGGCAGCAAGCTTTGAGCGGGGGTGCCAACTAACACCTCATTTAATGTCTCGACCCATGTGCCGAGAGAATCTGCCCGAACTAACTTACGCTCTAAGGAATAGCGGTGACGATCGACGTCATCCCGAACGCAAGCGACCATACCGGATACAACTATTTTGGTAATGAATTCAAGTTTGAACATGAGAGCTTGGAAATAAGCGTAATCACCCTCTTCTCGATCAAGTTCTATCCTATGGTCTATATCACTGAATAAACTTTTATTGTTCATAATCCATCGCGACGTTCCAACTCTCAATTATCGATCAACAGCTCTGGATCGAAATTTGCATAAAATAAGGCTCGCATTTTATTTTATTTACTTATATCCAACAATATACGAAAATTATTAAAGAATAACTGCGAGAACAAAATGTCATAAAACTAAACCGCATTGACAAGGGAAAAAAGGCAGGCGAGTTAACAATAATTAATGGCGGCGAAGTTACCTCAAATGCCGTGGTTTTGCTCTTGAGTGAAGTGGACTGAGGGAATCAAAAGGGTCAGGCAAAAGGGGTCAAACGCAAAAGGTTAAAATTTTCCTCGATCCATCCTTCTTCTATCCTGTCTGCACAACTTCGTTGCAATCCCGCTGAAGGCGGCCTGCAAAGGTATTGCAGGAGCGAGTTTATCCTGCGCCCGAGTTGATGCTCGGATGTGGCTGCGATCTCCGGCCCGCTCATGGGCGCCCGGAGGAGATCCTCAAACAACGGTTCTATTCCCCCCGAATTAGCCCCTCAAATATATTTCCTCCCAATGGGCGGAATTTGCCGGACCCCTCTTTCCTCTTCTCGAAGCGTCCGTAGAGCTGTTTATGCCGCGGCGGTCGCCCCCAGGCCCTGTCCAGCAAAGCCTTTGCCGCTTGCACTCTCGCTGCCGCTGGAGCCGAGGTATCCTGAGCTACCTCCACCAGCGCCGCCAAGGCGGTTTCCGTGTTCTCCCGCGCAAGTACGCTCAGGGGCTTCGCCCTTTCCTCCCGAGCCAAAGTCGCCTTGTTACGCGAGCCGGGTGGCCTGCCCGCTCCCCGCCGGCGTCCTCCGTGATTTCCCATACTATCATCCATTCTTCAGCCTGAAATATTCTGAACATTTTGTCAAGTCGAAATGCCCTCGCTCAGTTGGGCCCGTCGATCCATTAAATCGGCTAAAGCCTTCCTTTCCGCAGTTGGGGCCGTGGTATTTGGGTGAGTTTTGATCTTAAAAAAGGGAAGAAAAAGACGTCAGCCACTGTGTTAGCCTACAAGGCATTTCTTTTGAAAGAGAAGCAGAAGCCTCTTGTAAAATTCCTGACGATAGATGATGCATGGCAGGTAAAATGACGACCAAATTTCCCGGGTATCTCACTTTGCTTCTGGTTATTTCTTTGGGGCTGCTACTCCCCAACCTCTCCCACATTGAGGCCGCTCATCCCCATCCTGAACAATGGTATGCCAAGCGAGCGGCTGAGAGTTATAATGGACTTGCTGAGTTTCGGATGCCGGACGGAACGCTCTGCGATGTCCTCACGCCGCGGCACGCCATCGAAGTTGAATTTGCCCTCAAGTGGTCCGAGGCAATCGGCCAGTCGCTTCACAACGCCTTCCAAACGGGAAGGCTTGCCGGGATTCTCCTTATTTTGACTGAGCCGGAAGAGGAGCGTTACCTCGACCAGCTCAACGAGTTGATCGACCACTACGATCTGCTCATCGAGGTGAAGCCAGTCCGCACTTGGGAAGATGCTGATTTGGAGGATTTCGAGTAACCCTGATCCTCAGTTCGGAAAGATTTGAGCGAGGGAAGTAAAAGACGACAGGACAAATAGGAATCCACAATGCGGATGGATGAGAATTTTGGTTGCCGGTCGCCTAAGGGGTGCGAGGTGCAGATTTGCGAAAATAGTGCACAATTGGCGCCGTTTGTGGCTCTTTTCGGCCCCCTAAGCCTTAAAATTTCAACTTATCGAAACTTTTTGAAAGTTAAATATAGGTAAATAAAGGCAGGATATCAAGATTTACCCCAAATTATCAAAATATATCAAGATTTAAACCCAAAAACTTGATAAACTTGATTTATTCGCCCACCGACCCCTGCACTTACTGGTGTCGCTCCCCAACTTGATATATTTTTGATATTTTATCAAGTTGGGGGCTTCTTTCATCGGATAGACGGTCGGTTGGCCCACCAGAAACTCATTTGTAATAGCCCAGTTTGCGGGGCTCAGGTCATCTCACTGCAATGCGACTGCAGGGGGACTGCAAAGGGATTGCAGGATGGAATCCGCCTTCGCCAAATGCCTGCGGCAACGAATAAGACGTCAGGTTTGTACTCTTGACAATTCAGGCCAATTAGTCGGTCAAATCAACAGGGACGCCGCGAGTGGGCGGACCCTTGGCTTCGACAGGGAAACCTATAGGCAGGTTGAGCGCGCGAAGATGGCAGGCAAGGTCCGACCGGTATTCGAGGCATGACGTTTGGCCCGCACAAAAAATTCATCCCGGATTTCACTCTTCGTTTTCATGAACCTGTTTTGCCCCGACTCGATTGTTTGGAAAGTCAATGTTGTGAGAATTGACGACGATGCCGGGACGCAAGCCTGGGTAGGTTGCGGGGGCGCCAAGCTCGTTTCTATTCCCGGTGGCCCCGCGCCAAGTGCAGGCCCAACGGAACCGCCAGCAGCGGAACTGCCGCGTCTATGAAGATCCACACCAGAGCTGTGGTATCGGCCCCGATAGCTGTAAACTCGGGACTGAGGAGGTTGAACCAGTTCCAGAAGTAGAGAATGCCTATAAAAAGGAACCCATAGAATTGCAGATTGGCAGCCAGGTAGGCGCGGCTGATCGGTGCGAGCTTGTTCGATAAACCACCGCCCCCACGGGCAATGGCTCTGGTGCGGTGGTAACCGAAGAACACTCCCAATACTACGGCTGAAGCAGTCAAGGGGTTGATGAAGCCCCAAAACGGACTATACGGATTGGCTTGGCTGGAGACGTGATACAGAGGCTCGATGATGGTGTGCACTGCGATCAACATCCCCGTGGCCACGAGGAATAGGCCAACGATGCGTCGGAAAGGGTTCATGAGCCGGTCTCCCTTGGAAAATGCTTATTCATTGCCGATGGTTGGAATATCAAATACATGAGAATTGGAAAAAATAACATGGACGGATCCGATAGCAAGGAACGTTTTTTCGGGCGGGCAACAAGGCTACATTCCAAGCTGTAGGCAAATGTCTAGGAAAAATCGCGTCCGAGCCAGGCCGGAGCAGGAGTCAAATCGTTGACCCGGGCGAGTCATGCGGTGAGGGTTGGAAAGACATGAGAGCGATGATCCTGCCCAAGATCGTATCCTTGGATGATACCGAGGAGCCGTTGCGCCTGGCAGATCTGCCGAGGCCCATTGCCGGAGCGGGAGAAATCCTCATTCAGGTATCTGCCTGCGGAGTCTGTCATACCGAGCTGGACGAAATCGAAGGGCGGGTGATGCCGCCGATCCTCCCCATCGTTCCGGGACACCAGGTGGTGGGTCGAGTGGTAGAAAAAGGAAAGGGTGTTTCCCGTCACAAATTGGGAGATCGGGTAGGCGTCGGTTGGATCCATAGCTCGACGAGAGAAAAGGATGAAAATTTGAGCGAACGCTTTCGCGCCACCGGTTGCCATGCCAACGGCGGGTATGCCGAGTACATGAAGGTGGGAGAGCATTACGCCTATCCCTTTCCGGAAGTTTTCAGGGATGCGGAAGCTGCTCCCCTACTCTGCGCCGGGGCCATTGGCTACCGCGCCCTGCGACTGTGCAATTTATCGGATGGAGATAGCCTGGGCTTGATGGGATTTGGCGGATCAGCTCACATCGTCATTCAGTTGGCTCTATACCTCTATCCTAATTCGCAAATTTGCGTCTTCGCCCGGAAACCCGAAATTCGCGCCTTTGCCGGAGACTTGGGCGCCCACTGGACGGGAGACGTGGGAGAACGACCGCCCATGGCTCTAAAGGCCATTATCGATACCACCCCAGCCTGGCGGCCCGTGTTGAAAGGCCTGGCCAACCTGCTTCCGGGCGGCCGCTTGGTGGTGAACGCCATTCGCAAGGAGGATGCGGACAAGGCTGAATTGCTCCAACTGAGCTATCATCGTCACCTTTGGATGGAGCGGGAAATCAAATCGGTGGCCAATATCACCAGTTATGATATCGCCGCATTCCTGCCCATGGCAGCGGAAATACCCGTAAAATCCAGGGTTTCAATCTATCCGTTGGAAGCGGCCAACCGTGCTATGGTGGACTTGAAAAGAGCGCGGGTTCGCGGCGCCGCGGTATTGAAAATTCGATAGTCACGGGTCTCATGCCTTCTGTTCCGGCGGACGACTGGGGGGCGGGGGTTTGCCTTGGACCGCCTGCAGGGGGATGCGCGAGAGCACTTCATTATTGCAACGGATATCGAAGGCATATTGCCCCGGCCCGGGGAGAGGCAAATTCTGGAGATTTACGACGAGATTGCGGGAGAGAAAATACTGTTGGTTGGGAATGGCTCCCATGGTAAGCCCGAACTTGATGGGTCCCTTGGGTAACAGGGGTTGTCCATCGGCATTGAGGAAATCGACCTCGAATTCATGCCTTCCGATATCCGAGTTGTCGAAGAGGAAACGGAATGCCAGAGTGCATTGGACATGTTGACTGGGATATTTGTGGCTCCAGATGGTATCGAAGGCGCCCAAAACACATAGTTTTCCGTTATAGTCCGAGGCGGAGTCACAGATGACGGAGGTGAGCAATTCCATAAATCCAGTGTCGGATGGCTCAAAACAACATTCAATCCTTCAATTTGAAATCTTGTTATGCTACCTTAGCCTTTCCGTCATTTGGCAGTTACATTTCGCAATCAAGTATTTCTCCTGCCCCTGCTAATTCCATGAAGGTTTTTGAGCCGGACCCATTTGTTGAGGAAGATGTGAAATTGGTGGATCTCCAGTCGCCCAAGGCTATTCCGGGACCCCTGTTTTCCTATGTAAAATCGCCGATTGAGCGGGCTTTCAGCCTGGATACATTGAATGAGGTCTATCGGGGGGTTCGTCGAAGGGTCCGCCAGAAGCATTTCTTCGATGCCACGCTGGATGAACTGAGGGTGCAATACGCGGTATCGGAGGCGGATTTGGCAAGAATTCCACGGGAAGGACCCCTGCTGGTGGTGGCCAACCATCCATTCGGCGGCCTGGAAGGAATTATCCTCGGCTCTCTTCTCAATTCCGTGCGCAAGGATGTAAAGGTCCTGGGCAACCATTTGTTGCATATTATTCCGGAAATCAGGCCCCACCTCATTTCCTTGAATCCTTTTGGAGGGAAAAGCGCTTCTCGGGCCAATATCGGAGCCCTCAGGGAAGCCATAAAACTCCTGCAATCGGGCGGCGCCCTGATCACGTTTCCAGCCGGAGAGGTCTCCTCTCTGAGGCTGGACCAGCGCAGGGTGACGGATCCCGCATGGACACCCCATACCGCTTCTCTGGTGAAACATTCCCGAGCCGATGTTCTGCCAGTGTTCTTCGAGGGCCGCAACAGCTCTTTCTTTCAAGTCATGGGCATGGTTCACCCGCGGTTGCGGACTGCACTGCTGGCTCACGAGCTATTCCGGCGAAGGGGGAATACCGTTCCGGTTCAAATCGGTCATCCGATTTCGCATCGAAAGCTGGTCAAGTTGGGGTCCGACCTGGAAATGACCCATTACTTGCGGGTAAAAACGTATTTTTTAAAGAATCGCAAGCCTTCGGAAAAAAAGAGCATTTTTCTGAAGTTCCCTCGGAAAAAATCTTCACCTCCCCAGGAGATCATACCCCCGGTGCCGAAGCCCGTCTTGCTGGCGGATTTGGCCTCTCTTCCCCCGGAACAGCTATTGGTATCGGAAAAGAGATTTGACGTCTTCTATGCCAGGGCCACTCAGATTCCCCGCCTGATGCTGGAGATTGGCCGGTTGCGGGAAACCGCCTTTCGATCGGTAAATGAAGGCACGGGGAAGGCTTATGACCTGGATGGGTTCGACCAGACCTACCTGCACTTGTTTCTCTGGAATCGCCAGGATCAGCAATTGGTGGGCGCCTATCGTTTAGGGCAAATGGATCTACTGCTTCAGTCAACCGGAGTAAAAGGATTATATACCAATACCCTCTTCAAGTTGAAGCCGGGATTTTTGGAACAACTCGGCCCCGCTCTGGAGTTGGGCCGTTCCTTTATTCGCCCTGAGTATCAACGCAAGTACGGTTGTCTCACCTTGCTCTGGAAAGGAATAGGAGGGTTTTTAGTCCGCCATCCTCACTACAACGTATTATTCGGTCCGGTCAGCATAAGCCGGGACTATCACACCGTATCCAAAAACCTGATTGTCCAGTTTCTCAAGGAACGCAACCGGTTTCGGGATCTGGCCAAGTTGGTCAAACCCCGCAACCCCCACCGCGGCAAACGCATCAATGGGGTTGGCAGGAAGGATTTACGCAAAACATGGCTCAGTATCGACGATGTATCCGCCCTCATTGCAGAGATCGAGCACGATGGTAAAGGGATCCCCATCCTTCTGCGCCACTACCTGAAGCTGAATGCCCAACTGCTCAGCTTTAACGTGGACAAGGAGTTTTCGGATGTCCTGGATGGTCTGGTTGTGGTCGACCTCAAGGAGACCGATCCTCGAATAATCCGCCGCTTTTTGGGAAAGGAAGATGCCGATCGATACCTGAAGCGCCACGGAGTTGAAAATATGGAATTAGGAAATTGACTCTGGCAGAGGCGCGAAGAACGCAAAGATGGGGAGGGGGGGAAATGGAGAAAGGGAGTGATGGAGTGGTGGAGTGATGGAGAAAGGAGAAAGGGGGAAATGGAGTGATGGAGTGGTGGAGAGGTGGAGTGATGGAGAAAAGGAGAAAGGAGTGATGGAGAGGGGGAGAGGTGGAGTGATGGAGAAAGGGAGTGATGGGGTGATGGAAAGGTGGAGGATCCGCCTTCGCCAATGGACTACGGCGTGACATGGAGGGGAGATGGAGCGACTCTGACGAAGGCGCCAACGCCAAGGGCGCGGAAACAAGGAGATTCAGGGGTTTGGTTTTTTCTTGTTTTTGAGGGGCGGAAGCGAAGGCATGTCCACCCCGTCCTTCCTGCGGTTGAACATGGGCCATTCCATTGATTTCGGATACCGCATCCGAGGTTCCGACACCTCGGTCAGGGTTTTTTTCGAGGCCTCATCCAACTTCCACGAGCCGGCCCCTAAATTGTCGCGGAGTTGCCCGCAATCGCGCGCTCCCACAATGGCTGATGTAATGCCCGGTTGTTCGACGACCCACCGGATGGCAACCTGGGCGGGACTGCGACCGAGATTCTCCGAAACTTGCAGGAGTGTTTTCAATATCTCCTCCGCATTGCGGGAGAAATAGGCTTGTGGGAAACACCATTCATCAGCCGAACGAGTGCCGGCAATAGGGGTTTTGGCCCCCGGCAGGTACTTGCCGGTTAAAAACCCTCCGGCAATCGGCGCCCAAACCACAATACCCACCCCCTTGTATTGGCAAAGCGGAACCAGTTCGTCCTCGATGTCCCGGACGACCAGGCTGTACTGGGGCTGGTAAGCTTCGATTCGGGCCCAGTCGTGATGGTCGCTCATCCACAAGGCGTCCATCAGCCGCCAAGCTTCGAAATTACTGCAGGCGAGATAGCGAATCTTACCTTGTCGGACCAAATCGTTGAGCGCCCGCAAGGGTTCTTCAATGGGCGTCTGGATATCGACGTGGTGGAGATAATAAATGTCGATGTAATCGGTTTTGAGCCGTTTGAGACTGCCTTCAATCGCCTGCATGAGATGGGCCCTCGACCAACCGGAATCATTGGGTCCGGGACCCATTGGATTAAAAAATTTGGTGGCGAGCACCAGGTCATCACGGCGCTTTTTCAGCACCTGACCGAGTATGGTTTCCGATTTACCGCCGACGTAAGCGTTGGCCGTATCGATGAAATTGATACCGGCATCCATGGAAAGACCGACCAGTCGATCAGCTTCCGCTCTATCCGTATAGAGCCCGAAGGTCATCGTGCCCAGGCAGATTTCGGAGATTTTAAGGCCGCTACGGCCGAGATTCCTATATTCCATAACGGGATGTTGTCAGGGGATGATCTGGTGTGCCCAAATTTGCTGGAATGGCGCCGAAAGGTCCGGAAGAATTTCCCCTCAGGTTACGCCTACGGCCGCCACACAGGCTTCACAATTCTTGCGTATGCCCCGAAAGAAATCGTTGCCCTTGTCATCTATGAGCATGAAGGCCGGGAAATTTTCCACTTCGATTTTGTATATGGCCTCCATTCCGAGTTCCTCATATTCTATCAACTCGACTTTCTTGATGTTTTCCTGGGCCAGGATAGCGGCTGGGCCCCCTATGGAGCCAAGATAAAATCCTCCGTGTTTTTGGCAGGCATCCGCAACCTGTCGACTGCGGTTGCCCTTGGCCAGCATGACCATGGATCCACCCACGGCCTGGAAGGGCTCGACGTAACTGTCCATGCGGCCGGCCGTGGTTGGACCGAATGAACCGGATGGCATGCCCTCCGGGGTTTTGGCCGGCCCGGCATAGTAAACGGGATGGTTTTTAAAATAGTCCGGAAGGTCTCCTTCCTCTTCCAGCCTCTCCATTAATTTGGCGTGGGCGATATCGCGCGCCACGATTATGGTGCCGGTCAGACTGAGCTGCGTTTCCACCTTGAGGGTACTCAACTGGGCCAGGATCTCCTTCATGGGACGGTTGAGGTCAACGTGGACCACGCCCTGGTAATCCGCCTCCCGAAGGTGGTCGGGTATGAAACGGCCTGGATTGGTTTCCAGTTTTTCCATCCAAATGCCGTCCGCATTGATCTTCGCCTTCATTTGCCGGTCGGCTGAACAGGACACTCCCATGCCGATCGGACAAGAGGCCCCGTGGCGGGGCAGGCGAATGACCCGAAGGTCCAAGGCAAAATATTTGCCGCCGAACTGTGCCCCGTAGCCCAGTTTTCGCGAGGCTTCCAATAGCTTGTTTTCCATTTCCACATCGCGGAAGGCCTGGCCGTGCTCATTCCCCTTGGTGGGAAGGGCGTCGTAGTACTTGGTGGTGGCAATCTTGACGTGTTTCAGATTGGCCTCGGCGCTGGTGCCACCGACCACGAAGGCCACGTGATAAGGAGGGCAAGCCGCCGTGCCCAAGGTACTCATCTGTTCCAATAAAAATTTTTCCAAGGCTACGGGTCGGAGAGTGGCGCGGGTTTTTTGGTAAAAAAAGGTTTTGTTGGCCGAGCCCCCCCCCTTGGCGATGAATAGGAATTCGTATTCCATCCCCTCGGTAGAATAAATATCGATCTGGGCGGGAAGGTTGGTACCGGAATTTATCTCCTGGTACATGTCGAGGGGAACGTTCTGGGAATAGCGCAGGTTTTCCTTGATATAGGTATTGTAGACCCCTTTGGACAGGTACTCGGCATCGTTTGCCCCGGTCCAAACCTGCTGGCCCTTATGGGCTACGATTATGGCGGTGCCGGTATCCTGGCAGAACGGCAGGATGCCGTGGGAGGATACTTCCGCGTTTTTCAACAGGGTCATGGCGACATTGCGGTCGTTGCCCGAGGCTTCCGCATCGTCCAAAATCGCCGCCACCATTTCCAGGTGCTCGGCCCGCAGGAAAAAGGCGATATCGCGCATTCCGGCCTGGGCCAACATGGTGAGCGCTTCCGGCTGAATTTTCAGGATGGGTTTGCCCTCGAACTCGGTTGTTTCGACGTAGTCGGGGGACAGGAGGGCGTACTCGGTCTTATCCTCACCCAAGGGGAAAGGCTCACGATAAGAAAATTCGGGACTGGACATGCTGGTAAATTTTAAATCGGCGAAGAATGGGGTCAAACCTGAATGGCGCTTAGTTAAGCCATTTTCCGAACATATGACTACCTCGGATAAGTAAGGGATCAAGTCGTGGAAAAGTTATGCCTTACAGGGTCAATTGCCTTGTAAAAGTGTATGAAGTACAACGGAATACAGTTTTCAAGGCCTGACCCTTTTTTCCCAGAAGGCATAACTTTTCCACGTCTTGATCCCGGCTGGCGCCCTCAATAACCCCGCTTAGTTAAGCCGCTGTAGGACAGACGTTCAGGCCGTTTACTTTACGGTAAAGGTTTCCGTGTTCTCCGGGCCTCCATCGACATTATAGTGGATAAAATTGATGGTTGGTATGCCTTCGTTCCGGTAGACGCGAACTCCCAGGAAACCGCCGGCGATGCGAAGAAACTTGTGGGCCTCGGTGCGTTTGGAGTGTTGGAACCCACCGGCATGCACATCGGACCCCGCCCCGACCGAATATTCGAGGACGCCGGTTCGCGGATCCTTGGTGGCGTATTGCCAATGCCGGTCCCCACAGATGACGAAGGCATTCTTCTGGGCACTCAGGAAATTGCGCACCTGGTCTCCCTCCCAGGTGAAACCTTTATTGGCATGATTATCGTTTTTACTTTCCCGGTCGGGACCCGCTATGGGAGTGGGACTTATCAGGATGCGGAAGGTGGCATCCGAATGGGAGAAACTCTCGAACAACCATTTCTTCTGTTTTTCCCCCCAGATTGTTTTTCCCGGTCCATCGACCATGTTGTTGGGACTCCTGAAATCTCTGCCTTCCACCATCCAGATCTGCAGATCTTTACCCCAACGGACGGTGCGATAGGTCTTCTCTCCCATGGGAACTTGCTCCCGGTACAGGGCCAACCCCATTTCCCAAGTGAGGTCGCCATAGGTTTGTCCCGGCCAACTGTCGTTCTTCAGGGTTTCGTGATCGTCCTTAATAAAATAAGCGGGGAATTGCCGGTAAAAATCGACTTGGTAAGGTAGAGCGAAAATGCGATTCCACTTGTAACGGGCAAATTCAGCGTTTCGAGCCCATGGATTGGGTTTGTCGTAGTATTCAATATCGCCGGCGTGAACGAGAAAATGGGGTTTTACGACTCGGGCCATGGATGGATAAATCAGGTGGCCGTTGATCAAATCATCCCGACGAATGAAGTCGTGGCATGTCACCACGGTGAAATTGACTTCTTCCTCCGCATCCTCCGGCCAGGCAGTGCTGAATTGACCTTCCACCGAGTCGGATATTTCACCTTCCGGCGATCGTGCTTCCATGACCAGATCGTAGCGGGTGCCCGGCTGCAGATTTTCCAAAGCGATCTGGACCGTATGATCCCGGTCATTTCCAACCGGCATCCAGTCTTGGGATACAGCCTGCTTTCGGTCATGCCTGGGCCAGTAGGTCAGGCGCACCTGACCCGGGGCCCCCACCAAACTGAATTCCATGTCGGCCAGGGTGGCTCCATCCGGCATTCTGCTGTGGTATTCCAATTTCGGACTGCCATCGGACTTCCTTTGGCCGGAGTCCACGGGGTACTCGATCCAACTCCTGCCCTGGGTGTTGAAGAAGCGGGATTGGGTAAGACGGGTCCAGATGATGGCGGAATCCTGGGTCACTTCGCCGATTTTGAGCGCATTCCCGAAGTAAGGTCCCGTGTCGGCCAAAAGACCGAACGGAAAAATTAAGGCGGACAGGTGGAGCAATAAGGTTCGTTTCATGAGTGAGGTCGTTTAATTTCGCCAATGCCTTTGCTGCAAAACGGGAAGGGATTTGAGATTACCTGCTCCATCTTGTCGACACATTCCGAACCATCCGGAACTATCGGATCGATTCCTTCGATTGGAAAAAGGACCCAGGAAAAAGGTTCAAATAGGAATGGCGATTGGTTAAGCAAATCTACCATGAAATATCGAATCAATCCCAAGGCATATTGGACATGATTTGTGGAACCCCGTTGGGGTTCAATCATAGGGCCGATCGGTCCCCCAGCGTTCGGTAGTGAGATATCCAAGGTAGGAGCGGCTTTACGTCGCGATTGCTTCGGGGCTGTTTCGTGGGACCGCGGCGTAAAGCCGTTCCTACAATTTAAAATCGCTGCGGTATTGTTAGAGGGAATTTCCGGGACACTACACTAGTCGGCCCTGAAAACTCCATAATTTGTTGTTATGCAACACTTTATTGTTTCCAATACCCCTTTTATTTGACAAAGTAATTGTGCAATTTGGCCCAAAACCTTGTCAAACTTATGAAACCAAAACCTTCGCCTGATTCAACCCAAGGCAGCTTTTTGATGCCCGACCTCCATACCATGCTCGATCAGCGCCAACCGCTTTGCCGCTTGGCCCGAGTCATAGACTGGGAATTCTTTGAGAGGGCCTTCGCCCAGCATTACCATCAATATCAAGGCTCTCCGGCTAAACCGATTCGACTCATGGTGGGGCTGTTGATTCTCAAACAACATCATGATCTAAGTGATGAAGGCATCGTTGAACAATGGGTACAAAACCCGTATTTCCAGTATTTCACCGGAGCCGAGCATTTTCACTGGCAACTGCCTGTTGATCCCACCAGCCTGACTTACTTCCGCAAACGCATTGGTCCGGACGGTTGTGAGTTGATCGTGAAGGAGTCCATACGTGTGCATGGACCTAAAGCCATTGAGAATACGGTGATAGCCGATACCACCGTTCAAGAGAAAAACATCACCTATCCTACCGACTCCAAGCAGTATCGTAAGATCTGCCAGAAATGTGTGGTCATAGCTCAGCGTCACGGAATCAAGCTGAGGCGCAGCTATCGTCGCACCATTCCGAAGTTGATGATGGCCCTACACAAACGGTCTCATCCGAAGCGCGCCAAGCAAGCCCGCAAGGCCCAACGCCAACTCAGGACCATAGCCGGACGGCTGGTGCGCGAGCTGCGACGCAAACTCCGAGCCGAAGCTCTCCGGGATCTCGGTTCTGAGTTGGACCTTTTTGATCGAGTGCTCCAGCAGCAAAGAAAAGACAAAAACAAGATTTACAGCCTTCATGAACCCGAGGTCAGTTGCATCTCTAAAGGCAAGGAGCATAAAAAGTATGAGTTTGGGCAGAAAGCTTCCATCACGCGCACCCTGCATAGCGGAATAATCGTGGGGGCCCTGAGTTTTGCGGACAACCGCCATGACTCACGCACCTTGCCCGATGTACTGGATCAAGTCGAACGCCTCACCGGGAAGCGTCCTCGCCTTTGTCTCAATGACCGGGGCTATCGAGGGCGCAAGCGCGTCGGTGAAACACAGATACTTTTGCCAGCAAAAGCTGCGGCCAACGCCAGCGCGTATGAAAGGTCCAAGCTGCGAAAACTCTTCCGCAAACGAGCGGGCATAGAACCGGTCATCGGGCATCTGAAAAATGACCATCGACTCAGACGCAATTTTCTCAAAAGCCTGGCAGGCGATCAGATCAATCTGATGATGGCCGCAGCCGCCTTCAACTTCCGCAAATGGATGAGGCTCTCTGGTGTTTTACGCGATTTAAACCGGGCCCCAGTCTTCGCGGAAACAGAAATCCATTTTCTTTCGGTTGCCCACTCCAGACAATAGAAGGGGTTGCTGAAATCCGGCCTTTTGGTAATGTTGTGCGTCCTTTATGTGGATTGCGCATACCTGAAACAATCGCGGGATAACCCCGCTCCTACGATTAACAATGCGAAATCGGCACGGCAACCCGGTATGGTTGGTCTCAAAACCTGCCATCGATACGGCATAACCCCATTTCCGAAAATTGCCTGGAAGCACTAAACCGGGCGCTTACGGACCAAAATGGCTTTTTCAGGGTCGACTAGGTAAAGGCGTGCTTGCGTCCAACCAATTCATGGTAGGTCCCGCTTATTTTCGACTCCATTTCCGAGCCTTGGCGGGAAATGAACTCTGAAACACTCCTATCGAGTTGACCAAATATCATGAATAATTGGACTCACCCTTTCTTTTGTCGGCCATTAACCCCGTACCGGATCTACTCAATATTGCTTAAATCTCCACTTCGGTTGATGTGCCATTTTGTGGGCCGGTGTAGTTCTTCAATTATGAATGTTCCTTCAACCCCAGGCCGTATCTCAATCTTCAGATCTCCATGCCAATAATATCCACTTTGAAGTACATATTCACCTGAAAATTTGATGCTATCTTTTGGAGAAATTTTTACAATTAATGAACCGTCGTCTGGGAGCGGCGTATCACGATAATAAAAATATGCTCTAGCCTCTTCTAAGTCCAACTCCCGTAAGTAAAGATAAGTTGGGCTAAAATAGAACACACCAAATATCAGAAGCAAAAATCCTTGTAGTATTAATAGGATGATTCTTCTATTGGAACACCATGAGACGACCAATATAGTAACGACCAATATTATGCTTAGCTGATAGAAAAAATTCACTCGCAAAGTTCCTTTGTTAGCAATAAAATAATAGCCTGTCCCTTTTAAATTGCCCCATGGGTGTCCACCTTTATTGATTAAGAAGTCGCGTATATTCGTTTTAAAGCGTTCTGAGCCTGCCACCAGGGAGCTTGAATCCAACAGTGGTTACGTAACCAACGAATGAACTTTTGGGTGCGTTGTGTGGCCCGGGGAACGGCTTGTTGGGCCAAGGGCAACTGTTTGCCTTTACTCTTTACCCTTTGGGTTAATTGTTTGTAGCGATTCTTGCGGCGGATCAGTTCGCCATTGTCATAGACTTCGTCGTCCTCGGCCAGTTCTTCTTCCAGAACCACCATGAGGTTATGAGCCAGGCAGGTAAAGTTGGCTTGTGTGTTGCGGGCCACCGTAGAGCTTGCCCAGGCTTTTTTCTCTGTCAGTTTTGTTTTTAACTCATCGAAGGTCTTTTCGATTTTCCAGCGCATTTTATACAAGTGGGCTATCAGTCCGGGATCCACATCCATGACACTGCTCACAAAATGAAACACTTTGCCGCTATCCGGACATTGATAACGGACACGTCGCATCATCACGCCACTATCGGTTCCCACCAACTGATCAGCCACTACTCCGGCATTAATCGAGCTATTGAGATCAAATCCGCACGGCCCCATGGGTCTGAGTTTCATGTTTTTTTTCTCCAGACTCAAAAAGTAAATGCCGCTTCCTTGTTTCCATTTGAACCATTGGGAAAAATCAATTCCAGCCTTATCCCAGACGTAGAGCACTTTCCTGCCCTTGGCCGCTCCCTGGCGCAGTTGCTGGATACTCATGCGTTTTAGTAAATGCATGTCGTGCTCCTTTTTGCGTCCAGGCTCTTCCACCATACTGTCCAAGTGGGTCAACATGTCATTTCGCAGATTGAGGGCATAAAAATGACCCACCGCATACTTCTTGTCGCCGGTCCTTTTATCGTGAGTGGCAGCGGCTCGGTAGTGCCCGTCTCCAGCGTAGATATCATACTTCGCCAGACTGGCAAAATCAGATAATCGATCAGATTTGGGACTCTTGTAGCCTTGAGCAAAAGCTTCATTGAGGTGTTGGCAAAAAGCCAATCGGCGAGCGCTGCGAAGCGTCTTGAAAAAACTACTACGAGCAATAATTGTTTGCAGTTGATCGGCCAACTGCTGAAGGAAACCACGCGAACTTATTTCGTTGGATAAGACGCGGAGCAACCCCGCCTTAATCCAATCTTCATCCTCGAGAACCGGGCAGTTTCTTCGTTTGGGGCTACTGAGTATGAGCGACTTCAGCGGCGCAATCAGCTTATCTAAAAGCGTATGGATTTCTGGTGTGTCAGGCATAAATTTTTTTTGCACACACCCAGACAAAAGCAAGCCTTAAACGCATTTAATGTTACTTTATATTCGATTCCGCAGTCATTGGGGAAGTTTTTGTATTCCCGAGAAAGCCGACTTCCCTGAAGCCCTATCAGAGGTCTCAAAGAGCCAACTGTCGCCATGGTTTCAGATCAAAGGTGGACACCCATGAATTGCCCCATGGGTGTCCACCTTTATTGATTAAGAAGTCGCGTATATTCGTTTTAAAGCGTTCTGAGCCTGCCACCAGGGAGCTTGAATCCAACAGTGGTTACGTAACCAACGAATGAACTTCTGGGTGCGTTGTGTGGCCCGGGGAACGGCTTGTTGGGCCAAGGGCAACTGTTTGCCTTTACTCTTTACCCTTTGGGTTAATTGTTTGTAGCGGTTCTTGCGGCGGATCAGTTCGCCATTGTCATAGACTTCGTCGTCCTCGGCCAGTTCTTCTTCCAGAACCACCATGAGGTTATGAGCCAGGCAGGTAAAATTGGCTTGGGTGTTGCGGGCCACCGTAGAGCTTGCCCAGGCTTTTTTCTCTGTCAGTTTTGTTTTTAACTCATCGAAGGTCTTTTCGATTTTCCAGCGCATTTTATACAAGTGGGCTATCAGTCCGGGATCCACATCCATGACACTGCTCACAAAATGAAACACTTTGCCGCTATCCGGACATTGATAACGGACCCGTCGCATCATCGCGCCGCTATCGGTTCCCACCAACTGATCAGCCACTACTCCGGCATTAATCGAGCTATTGAGATCAAATCCGCACGGCCCCATGGATCTGAGTTTCATGTTTTTTTTCTCCGGACTCAGAAAGTAAATGCCGCTTCCTTGTTTCCATTTGAACCATTGGGAAAAATCAATTCCAGCCTTATCCCAGACGTAGAGCACTTTCCTGCCCTTGGCCGCTCCCTGGCGCAGTTGCTGGATACTCATGCGTTTTAGTAAATGCATGTCGTGCTCCTTTTTGCGTCCAGGCTCTTCCACCATACTGTCCAAGTGGGTCAACATGTCATTTCGCAGATTGAGGGCATAAAAATGACCCACCGCATACTTCTTGTCGCCGGTCCTTTTATCGTGAGTGGCAGCGGCTCGGTAGTGCCCGTCTCCAGCGTAGATATCATACTTCGCCAGACTGGCAAAATCAGATAATCGATCAGATTTGGGACTCTTGTAGCCTTGAGCAAAAGCTTCATTGAGGTGTTGGCAAAAAGCCAATCGGCGAGCGCTGCGAAGCGTCTTGAAAAAACTACTACGAGCAATAATTGTTTGCAGTTGATCGGCCAACTGCTGAAGGAAACCACGCGAACTTATTTCGTTGGATAAGACGCGGAGCAACCCTGCCTTAATCCAATCTTCATCCTCAAGAACCGGGCAGTTTCTTCGTTTGGGGCTACTGAGTATGAGCGACTTCAGCGGCGCAATTAGCTTATCTAAAAGGGTATAGACTTCTGGTGGGGTAAGCATAAAAAAATTTGCACCCACCCAGACAAAAGCAAGCCTTAAACGCATTTAATGTTACTTTTTATCCGTTTACACAGTCATTTGGGAGGTTTTGTATTCCCGGGGAAGCCGACTTCCCTGAAGACCTATCAGAGGTCTCAAAGGGCCAGCTGTGGCCATGGTTTCAGATCAAAGGTGGACACCCATGAAATCCGAGACCACATCCTGAGCAGTTGTCATTTCTGAAGCGTCCCAGTTCCTTGCTTCTTCTTAACTCGCAAATCTCGGGAACATTGAGGGCATTTCTTTGGAAGAAAAGCGGTAGTAGTCCCTAGGATCCAACTACCCGATTCGTGCGGTTTCAAAAAGACTGGCTTGCGGCAGAATGGACACAGCAATTTCTTCCAAGATATGAGGCCTAAAGAAGCACCAACACCAAGAAAAATTATAGGCTTAAATATGTAAGAATCAGAAACAAAATCCGTAAAAAGAAAGAGCAGGCCGAGAACTATCATGAATATTAAATTAAATCGATACCATTTTACCAATTTCCCAATGAGAACAGCAGCCTCTTTGTCCTCCTTGTTACCCATTTTAGTCCTCTTCCTCTTCCTCTTCTTCTTCACCAAAAAACCAATACCGAACCGTCTCGATGACTCCTTGTAGAGACACGACCGTTGCCTCTCCATATCCTGTACCTGCTCCCACGGGTAAACCCGACAATGAACCGCCAACAAACCAACCGTTCGGATCGATCGAGGAGAGCGGATTGTTGGCATAATTCTCATTTCTATAATGATCAATTGAGGATTGCTGGTTGTCGATAACGCCTCCTGTAATTCCGTATGGGGACCCTACACTGCCCATTACGAAGAGATAGGACCCCTCCTGATCCTGGAGCGATCCTCTGATTCCTCCGATATGGACATCCGTACCGGCATTTACTCCGGCTTGAGACGCCCCACTAGTAATCAGACCGATATTCCAATTGCTCCAATTGCTCAGCCCGCCTCCCCAGTAGCCCGCGAGGTCAATATTTCCATCAAAACCCAATAGCGCTGCGGCATTTGCCCCAAGCCCGGCGAAATAGGTATATCCTTCCGCGAGCCCATCATTGCTTTGGCCCCCAATAGGCGCTAATGCAGTTAGGGGTCCTCCTTGCCTGGTCAGGGGGCTTAATCTCATCAAATCCCCAGGTGAATTATTTCCCTTCCCACCAGATTCACCGCCACCGCCGCTACCTGTGTCATTTCCCGGGTCATCATTATTAGGTTCAGGGACAGGGACCCAGACCTGATTGCAACGAGCTGTTGGTTGAAAATTTGTCCATACTTCACTCACCCATTCTCCTTCTTCGTCCCACATTGTAGTAATATCGTATGTATATCCGTTTTCACATACTTCAACCCATTCCAAGCCTAGGTAGTCAACTCGGTTGACGGTGTTGTTCCCCACGAACCCATACAGGTTGATTCCACCTTCCTCTTCGATGGGGTCGCGGTTGATGAAGCGCCCCTGCCGGGGGTCGTAGTAGCGGTGGCCGTAGTAGATCAGGCCCGACTCCATGTCCGTGTACTTGGTCCCATAGAGCAGGGACATGCTGCTACTGCGCGTACCGGCATAACGGATGAGCTTGCCGAAGGGATCGTACTCGTAGGCCGCGTCCAGGTTGCCCGCGGCGTCGGATCAGCCCGGTAACGTTGCCCTGCGCGTCGTAGGCCGGGTAGAACGATTCGTTCACCGTGCTGGTGTGGTCCTGGAAGATCAGAACCCCACCGTTGCCCCCGACTCCGCCGAAACTGCCGCTGATATCCGGTCCCCAGGTGTAGGTCTTGACTCGGGCATTGTCGCTGGTGGCATTCAACTCCGCCACCAGCAGCCAGCCCCTCCAGACAAAGCGCAGGTGTGATTCCGTGGTCGTTCCCCGCACCACCTTCTTCTCCACTCGCCGGCCCAGGTAGTCGTATTTGAAGGTGATGGTGGTGTCGGGAAATCCCGCCGTAGCCGCCGCCGAGGTCTCCTCCATGGTGATCAATCTGTTTTCCTCGTCATAGGTGTAGCTCCACAAAGCATCTGCCGTCAGGTTGCCGTTGGCGTCATAGGTGATGGGCGTCTCGCTCACTCCCGGTATCCAGGCATTTTTCGTGGCGGACACCGTGGTTCCCTCCTTGATGTTGATTTCCGGGTAGTCGCTGGCCGTGGAGGTGGTGTCCGGGTCCCAGTCCCGAAAATAATAGTCGTTCTTTCGCGTGGCCGTCTCCTCGGTCGAACCGGTCTCATACACCTTCACCGTGGCGTTGCTCGAGGTGCCCTCCACCAGGAGGTGACCGTGGTTGGTCCTGGCTGTGTACTGGTTCAAATTGTTGGTCGTGTAAGTGGTGGTGTGGCCTGTCTGCGTGCCCCGCACAGGCAGGCTGTTGCGGCTGTGGGTCAGGCGATTGCCCTGATTATCGTAGGTAAAGGCGTGCTTGCGTCCAACCAATTCCTGGTAGGTCCCGCTTATTTTCGACTCCGTCTTGGCCCCGGTCAACTCGTGGCGGGCGTTATAGGTGCCCCCCCATCGATAGGGTCAGCGCAGCTTGCTCAAGGAGAAAGAATCAGAACTCGCCAAGCGCCCCTTCCAATGACCCCGGTTTTGAGTTCAGCAGAAAATGTCTTTTCTCAAATCACGCATCACCATCAATCCCGAATCCTTCAGGCCCAGCATGGGGCGAGCACCCGAACTCCGACGTTTTCCAAATTGCCCACGATGCGTTTCGAATATCCCGTTCACGTAATCTTTTGAGCCCAGAACCATGCCATCGGTAAAATACCGTACCCGCAGTCTCAATACCTGCGCCAGAGGCAGGGTTCCATCCGCTTCCACCACTTTCCTGACCGCTTCGCGGTCCATCGCTTTCTGGCCTTGCCGAGAAGTCGTAGACCCCATCAGGAACAAAATCTTGCGATACTCTGACAAGGCGGTCTTCCCCGTCTTCATGGCAAGCGCCCGGCACAGCCCGCCCCGCGCTTCGATGTTCCCGGCCACCGCCTCGGAATAGCCGCAGAAGCGATAGTCCTTGGGGTCCTCCACCAAGCCCGCCCGCACCGGGTTCAAATCAATGTAAGCGGCCACCGCACTCAGGCAACCCGCCGCATCCTCCATCAGCACACTCTTGAACCGCTCCGCCCACAAGGTCCCGTAACGCTGGTGAGTACGGTTATACCAGATACTGAAGCGTTGTTTCAACTCCTTCATATACAACGATATGTCACCCATGCGCGCCAGGAGCTTCTCCCGTTCTGCCCGCGCTTCTTCCCCACCCTTTTTCAGAAGCGCCTCCAAGGTTTCCACGCGCCCCTTTTGCCGCCCGTACAATTCGGAAAACCGGGCTAACAGTTCCCGGTCATCGACTACCTGTTTCTCCGGCACCCGCACCAGGACGTGGAAGTGGTTGGTCATGATGCAGTAGGTGATAATTTCCACCCCGCAAAACCGGGCCATATACCACATCTGTTTGCGCAAAACTTCCTTGGCCCTGTTATCCAACAGCATCGCGCCACCCACCACGCGGGTCACACAATGATACACCGCACTCTGCCCCTTCACCTTCAATCTGGACGATCTCATATTCCCCCACCCTGCTCATCCCCAAGATCATGTCAATAAAATAATAGCCTGTCCCTTTTAAATTGCCGTGGCCAAGCCGGATGATTGACTAAAGACCAGAGCTTGGTTCCGGGGCAGGACCTGCAGCGTGAAGGAATCCCCCACAATGTCATCCTGATGAATGACCGAGCGCTCGATGCCATCGAGGTAAACGGTCATGTTGGGAGGCAGATCGAAGACAAATTCGTATTCCTCCATGTCGGTGGCCGTAAAATCAAAGGAGTATTCTTCGCCCAGATTGACTATTTTGGTCCAGGCCGCGCCCTTCTCCATTGCGCCGGAGTTGACGGTGAATTGGAAGTAGCGATAGGGGGCGCCGAAATCCCTCTGCACGGACGGACTCGGCGAACCCCCTTCTCCCCGCACGAAATACCACAACTTGGCCTCGATCGGGTTGTCGAACATCTGGGCCGACAGGGAGTATTCCACATGGTTGAGGGAGAGCAGGCCGAGGGCCAACCAAGCACAGCGTACACAGTTCTTCATCGATTCGAATAGTTGGGGGGGATAATGAAGGGTTAAAAGAGGGGAGTGAACAGGCCGGAACAAGCCACACCGGATTCGGGAAGGGACCCCCCGCCCCCGGCGCCTCCCGCGGTTGCGGCCACAGGGAAGTCGACGGGGATTTTCAACCCGTTCTCCCCGCCCGGAACCTTCAGCGAGTGGACCGGCAGCGCGGGCGCAGTCCCGGATATGGGATCCAGCCCTTCCGGCGCGACGTAATCCAAATCGAAGATCGAGGCCGGAGTATGGGAAAGGTTCTCTACCGTCACCGAACCCAGCAGGGCGGGGTCCCCGTCACTTTCCAGGATCAGGTCATCCCACTCCAGAAACGGATCGAGGACTTCCAGGGCCTCCGACAAAAAGACCGGATTGCCCTCCACCCACACTTCCAGGTCCTGGGAAAAGTAGCGCTTGACCACCTCCATGGCGTACCAGCCGTCCGCGCTGCGGCTCACCCAGTACTCCTGCCCCTCCTCGGAGAGGGTGAACCCGTCCGGGTCTCCCCGGCCGGTCAGGTAGAGGCCCTCCAGGCCGAGGGCAAAGTCTCCCACTGCCCCGGCCCAATCGCCCGGGAAAAAGCTGAAGGAAACCAGGCGGGCCACCGCCGCTTCATCCTGGCTGTAGGTGGAGAGGTCGGCGTTTTGGAATCCGCACAAGCCGGGGGAGGTCAGCGACAGGATCGCTATCAATGGGCCGGCTGAGGATATAGGTTGGGTAATATTTTGCATAAGGGGTCGCGGTATGAAGGGAAGGGGTTAATTGCCGGAGGCTTGGGCCCGGCGCTGCCTCACCGCCGCCGCCGCGGCAATGCGCTCGCTGATGATCCGCTCCTCCCGCTTCAGGAATATGAGGCGCTCGAAGGCGTGGGACGCTTCCTTGGAGAAAGCTTCTTCCTTGGAAGAAACCCGGTCCCGCAACTGCTCCAGTTGCTCCACGCTCTCGAATTTCCAATCGGAGGGAGCCAACTCCCTGACCGCCGCTTCATAAAAACCGATGGCCTGTGCTCCGTCCTTCAAAAGCCTCTCCATGGTCCTGCCCAGCAAGGCCCGGGCCTTAAGGCGATCCTGCGAGGACAGCCCGGAGGCTTTCCCGGCCATCCACACTTTCAGCTCCGAGACACCGTGTTTGGCAAAGTCGAAGGCATTGGCTTTGTCCCCCTTGACCCGGGCGCTTTCACTGACCCGGATGAGCAGCTTGCCCAGGTCGAACAGATAATCCGCCTTGGCGTCGTCACCATGGGGACTGGTGTCCTTGAAGTCCTGGAAGACCTCGGCGAATTGCTTCTGGCTGAGCTTGCTCAGATACTCCTCCAGTTTTTCCTCGCTCAACCGCTCGTCGGTCGTTCCGACGGCTTGCCCAAGGGCCATGCTCAGGGGCAAAGCGACGCACAGGATGGACAGAATTTTCCACGTCATGATTGGTAACTTTTCAGAATTTTTGGATAGTCTTGAGAACATCGGGTCATTCTATTTTTGATTCACGGCAAAATCGGTTCGTGCCAGTCAAAAGATTAATTGGATAGTACAGGCGAACATTCCACCTGGAAGCTGGCCGATGTACGGGTGCGGTCTCTTGTGAATGCGGTATCATCGGAGACGGTAACCCTGATTCTGTAGGTCCCGAGCAGTGTCGGTGTCCAACTGATGGAGGCGGTGTCCGAGGTCCCTGAAACCGAAACGGAGCCGATGTCCACCCAGGTAGTCCCCGGGACGGGACCATCGTATTGGAATAGCGCCTCATCGAGGTCGCCGTTGACGTCGGTTACCCTGGCCGAAAGGGTATTTGCCTGGTTATGATACACCCTGGAAGGCACGGTTATACTGCGAACTCGCGGCGGCGTTGGCGGTTCCTCCACCTCGAAGCTGCCCGTTGTACGGGTGTCGGTTTTGTCCGTTTCATCGGTGACCGTAACCCTGATTTTGTAGGTCCCGGTCTGGGTCGGTGTCCAACTGATGGAGGCGGTGTCCGAGGTCCCTGAAACCGAAACGGAGCCGATGTCCACCCAGGTAGTCCCCGAGGCGGGACCATCGTATTGGAATTCCACTTCATCGAGGTCGCCGTCATCGTCGGTTACCACTGCCGATAGGGTATTTGCTTCGTTATTATAAACCGTGCGAGGAACGGTTATAATGGCAACTTGCGGCGCAGATACCACCGTGAAGCTGGTCGTTGTGCCAGTGCCGGTTTTGTCCGTTTCATCGGTAACCGTAACCTTGATTTTGTGGCTACCAATCTGGGTCGGCGTCCAGGAAACTGAGGGCGTAGCTCGTGATCCTGAAACCGAAACCGAGCCGATGTCCTCCCAGGTAGTCCCCGAGCCGGGACCATCATATTGGAATTGCACTTCATCGAGGTCGCCGTCATCGTCCGTCACCACCGCCGTGAGGGTACTACTTTCATTTCGACATACCGTGGCCGGATCCAATGAAATAAGGGAAACTCCCGGCGCAGATACCACCGTGAAGCTGGCCGATTCAAGGGTGTCGGTTTTGTCCGTTTCATCGGTGACCGTAACCCTGATTTTGTGACTCCCGATCTGGGTCGGCGTCCAACTGATTGTGGCGGTGTCCGAGGATCCGGAAACCGATACGGCTGAGCCAATGTCCACCCAATTGGTCCCCGCGGCGGGGCCATCGTATTGGAATTGAACCTCATCGAGGTCGCCATCATCGTCGGTTACCACCACCGAAAGGGTACTACTTTCATTTCGACACACCATGCCTGGAACGGTTATACTATCAACTTCAGGCGCCGCCTTCACGATGAAGCTGGTCGAAGTACGGGTGCCGGTTTTGTCGGTATCATCAGTGACGGTAACCTTGATCTTGTAGGTCCCGAGAATTGTGGGCGTCCAACTGATTGAGGCGGTGTCCGAGGATCCGGAAACCGACACGGCGGAGCCGATGTTATTCCAACTAGTCCCAGTGGGACCTTGATATTGGAATTGAACGTTATCGAGGTCGCCATCATCGTCGCTTACCACGGCCGAAATGGTATTGCTTTCATTTCGATAAACCATGTCTGGAACGGTTATACTTTCAACTTCGGGCGCCGCCTTCACGATGAAGCTGGTCGAAGTACGGGTGCCGTCACTTGTGGATGTGGAATCATCGGAGACGGTAACCCTGATTTTGTGGGTTCCGATCTTCGTCGGCGTCCAGGAAATTGAGGGCGTAGCTCTTGATCCCGAAATCGATACGGCAGAGCCGATGTTATTCCAACTAGTCCCAGTGGGACCTTGATATTGGAATTGAACGTTATCGAGGTCGCCATCATCGTCGCTTACCACAGCCGAAATGATATTGGCTTCATTTCGATAAACCAGGGGAGGCACTGTTATGCTGTCAACTTCCGGCTGGGCTATCACTTCTACCGTATCAACGACCCATACGGGTCCTCCCAAGGCGGAGTCGTGCCGATATCCGTCATGATCTTCAACCGTGGTATGGAAGGACGCAGTACCCACCTGGGTAGGGGTCCAATTTACACTCGCGGTGTCAAAAGATCCGGATACCGCGATCGGATTGCTGTTGAGGCGCGTCCAGGAATCTCCTGTTTCGTAATCAAAAGCATAGTAAAAGACCATTTCCTTCAGGTTGCCATCGGGATCTCTGGCGGTGGCCGTGATCGTTATGCTTGAGTTTTTTACTGCAGTGGCAGGAAGAGTTATGGTCTCAGGAACCGGTTGGGGAGATATGACCGTGAAGTTGGACGATTCATCGCTGTCTTCGTTGTCGAATTCATCGGTGACGGTAGCCTTTATTTTAAAATTTCCAACCTCTGTCGGCGTCCAACTGATTGAGGCGGTGTCGGAGGATCCGGAAACCGACACGGCAGAGCCGATGTCCACCCAGGTAGTCCCCGAGGCTGGACCATCGTATTGGAATTGCACTTCATCAAGGTTGCCGGACGGGTCTGTTACCGAAGCCGAAATAGTATTGTCTTTTTCTGCAAATAGCGTGGTGGGCAGTGTAATACTGGAAACTTCGGGTGATCCTGAAACCACCGTGAAGCTGTCCGTTACCCAGTAGTCGCTATTGCCTGATTCATCTCTGACGGTATACTTGATTTTGTGGGCCCCAGTCTCAGTCGGTGTCCACGTAATTTGAGCCGTATCTTCTTCTCCAACAACCGGTACAACATAGGAGATCTGAATCCAATTAGTCCCTGCGGATGGGCCATCATATTCGAATTTAACATCATAGAGGTCACCGTCAAAGTCACTGACCTCAGCCTCAATTTCATTGTCTTCATTTTGATAAATCGTGGCTGGCAGTATTAATCTATCAGCTAAGGGATCAAAGGCCAATAGAACCCCGGAAGTAAGCCCCGTAAGAGCTATAATCAGGCTGTTAAGTCGTCTCATGAGCGTTTTGAGGAAAAGGGCTTTTTGGATTTACTCGTCCCAGATGAGCCGTTGGTTGGCAAACGGGAACGGGTCGAAGAGATTTCATACTTTGAGAATAAATGTCAGCTGATTGAGAGTCGCAAAGAGCTACCGGACCGATCCGGCCGTCGCAGTTCGGTCGCTTCGCTGACATTCGAAAATTCAATAACTCAATGAGTCTTATCGACCGGCTGTTTCCAGTCTTTCCTCGCCCAACTGGTCGCTGGTCGTGCTGGCGCCTTGTGCCAGAGCCGCGCTCAGGAGGCAAAGCGATGCACAGGATGGACAAGATTATCCAAGTCATTTATGGTAACTTTTTTGGATTTTATGGGATGTTTTGAGAACTTTGGGTCGTTCTATTTTCGATTTATAGCGGAGCCCTCCAGTGCGAATCAAGAGTGAAATTCGAAGAAATAAAAAAATTTTCAGTCAATGTTCATGAACATTAAATTATTCATATTCAATGGTTTACAATATTCATAAGGTTGCAAAACTCCTGTCGTATTCGACGAACAGAGAGCGATGATAGGTCAAATTTGGAGTTTCCCTGCGCAACAGAAGGAACGAAGAAGACGTCAGCAAGGTCTTGACTCTTGGCCTTACGAGCCCCTTTGGGCGAAGCAGGATCGGTGGAACGATTTTCAGGAGACGCGTATTTCCTCATAGAACTTGCTTCGGATACGGTTTTTTGGTTATCCATACCATCTGAATGAAGGCCGTTATCGCCACCCGACCCGGGCAGTTGGAGATTGTGGACGTCCCCGTTCCCAAGCCCGGTCCCTATCAGGCGCTGGTCCGGAATGACCGCGCCTGTGTCTGCAATCTGACCGACTCCGAGTTATTGCGAGGCCAATTTCCCGGCATGGAAGAGGCCTTTCCCTTCGCCTTGGGTCACGAAGGAAGCGGCATTGTTCAGGAGGTTGGCCCCAAGGTAAGCAATTTCAAACCGGGCGACCGGACGGTCGGAGGATTGGTCCTGGATCTGGGAGTGGAGGGATTGGAAAGCGGATGGGGCGGATTCTGTGAATACACCCTGGCCAACGACCACGAGGCCATGGTGGAGGATGGGGTTGCGGACGAAGGACACGGCTGGTTGGAGGTTTACGAGATCCAGACCAGGGTGGATCCCGATATTTCACCCGATGCAGCCGTCCTGCTCTGCACCTGGCGTGAAGTGTTGGGCGCTTTTCGCGACTTCCGCCTTCAACCTGGAGACAGTGTTTTGATTTTTGGAGGAGGGCCGGTCGGGTTGAGCTTTGCCAAGTTTGGTAAACTGTTCGGCCTGGGCTGGATTGGATTGGTAGATCGACATCCGGAAAAGCAGGCAAAGGCCCTCCAGTTTGGGGTCGATGCGGTATTTTTACCGAGCCATCCTGACATTGGGGAATTGGAGAATGTTCGCGGAGAGAAGCTGGACGTCGTGATCGACGCTGTGGGAAAGCCGGAAATAGTAGCCCAAGCCCTTCCATTGGTCAGACGAGGCGGTTCAATTTGTGTTTACGGTTTCCTGAGCGGTCAGCCCCTTCACCTCGACCAAGCCAAGGCGGATTATAATTTTAACCTCTACGTGCACCAGTGGCCCACCCGGCTCTTCGAAAAAGAAGCCCAGGGACCCGTCTGCGACTGGGTGCGCAGAGGCGATCTCAGGAGTGAGGGCTTCATTTCCCACCGTTTTTCCATCGATGACATAGCGGAGGCATTTTCCGCTATTGAGGGAAGGAAGGTCATCAAAGCGGTGCTCGAGTACGATTAACCTGGAGCCTATTCCGGAAACCGGGATTTGAAACTTCATTTCGAATAGGGGCGGCTTTACGCCGCGATCCCGCGAAACAGAATCCATGGTTTCTATTAAACATCGCCGCTACGCGGCTGGATGCCTTCCGCCTACGCCAAAGGCTACGGCGTGACAGGTCGGCAACAGGATGGCACATCGATCGGCGTTTACAGAATCGCGTCCATTTCTTCCTGCCAATCGCGCAGGGCATTCAACAAGGCTTCCACCTCGCCACCCCGGGCGACAAGTTGAGCCCCTTGAGAAAGCCGTTGACGCATCGCTTCTTCCGACCCCATGGGGCAACCCCAGGCCTTATCATGTTTCTTTGCTGCCGCTGCTATCAGCTCGATAGCCTCCTCGAGGCTTGGATGGTCCTGTGATTGTTTTAATCTAAATCCCAGATCTCCGGTCCCGATAAACAGACCATCAACACCTTTCGTTTCCGCGATGGCATCCACATTGTTCACCGCCTCGGGCGTTTCGATTTGCACCACCAAAAAAGTTTCGGCGTTGGTTCTGCCCGGGTAGTCATCGTCAAAGAGCATGAAATCATTGTCCATGCCGGCCCCATCCAATCCACGGTCGCCGACAGGCGGAAACTTGGTGGCATCGACCAATGCCTTTGCTTTCTCGGGGGTCGAAACATGCGGGACCATGAGCCCTGAGACACCGTCTTCCAGATAACGGTAAAGCTTCGATTTCTCGAGGGTGGAAGGACGGAGCATGCAATCGATGTCGTATTTGTGAAAAAACGCCATGAGCGCCTGAACCTCCCGATCGTTCATGGCCCTGTGTTCAAGGTCGAGCCAGATGCAATCAAATCCAAAATGCGCCGCGTATTTAATGTAGAATGGCATGTAATGCCCCAAGGCACAGATGCGTACGGGCTCACCATGGCGTATCCGGGAAAGTGTCTTGCTTTTTCTCATATTATTTTAATGAGGAAGTCAAATATCACCAATTGGCAATTTCCCTGCGAGAGCGGGATAGAACTTTGCACGCCAACATGCCAACCGATATACCAACGATCAGCGCTGCGGGAGATATCCATTGAAAGGAAACCGGGTCCAGGCCCTCGGCGGTCATTCCAAATATGAGACCGGAAAATGAAATCAGAGTGGCTGTGGCGATACTGCAGAGCACTCCAATCCAGACCCCGGCCGGATTGGCAAAGGGAATAAACAAGGCGAAGAAAAATAACAGAAAGATCGGCACTGTCAGCAAGTTCACCGTTTTTTGGGTAACAGCGGTTATATTTCCCGGCACATGCTTCATGACGGCGCTGGCCAGGACAATGATGATACCAATTCCCACGGCAAGTCCTCTCGCAAATAATACATGTTTTCTTTCAGACTGGGGCTTTAGCCCGAAACGGTCGAGGAAATCGGTCATGACGACGGCAGTGATCGCATTCACGCCGGAATCCACGCTGGACATGGCCGCGGCAAACAGCCCGGCCATAACCAGTCCGGAAACAACCGGCGGAAGGTGGTAGGCAATAAAATGTGGAAAAACCTTGTCCGCGTTTTCATTGAGCGTCATCCCCGCTGGAAGGAGTTGCGGATTCGCCTGAAAGTAACCCAGCAAAGCAAAGCCGGCAATGGCAAGGGTGATAGCGACTATGACCCCTACACTGAGCTGAATCGCTATTGCCTTGCGCGCTGTTCCGGCATCCCTGGTCGCCATAAATCGCTGGATTGACACCTGATCCCCTCCGGCGGTACAACTGTGCCAGATCAGGACTGATAGAATGGAGCCGAATACGGTGACCCGGGTGGATGGATCGAGACTGAAGATGGGTTGAGAATCCCAGATATCCGACTGCCACTCAGTTGGAAACCAGCCAAAACCTCCCATCCTCACCGTAATCGTCCCGATAACCAGCAAGGCGCCGCCATAAAGCAGGATTGTCTGCATGAGATCAGTGATGACCACCGCACGCAGTCCTCCCAGTGAAGTGTAGGTGATGGCGACTGCGCCGGTAATGATGACAATCAAAGGAATGTAGCCTTCATCCACCCCGATCATAATGGAAATGGCCAGGGAGGTCAGATAGACCAGCAGCGACATCCAGAACAAGCGGAGGATGAGAAAAAGGGAAGCGCCGAGGAGGCGTATGCTTACACCTAATTTGGATTCCAGAAGTTCGTAGGCACTGGTGACCTTCTCCTTCATGTAAACCGGCAACAGCACAAACCCGACAACAAGGAAAACAAAGGGGTATGAAAGAATATTGGTCAAATAGACCGGCCCCTTCCCCAACGCTTCACCGGGAAATCCCATGTAGGAAATGGTACTCAACAGGGTAGCGAACAGGGAAACCCCAATGAGCAAGGGATTCATGTTGCCGGATCCAATAAAATATTCCCTGGTGTCCTTCTGTCTGCGGGCGAACCACCAGCCCAACAGAATCGTGGAGCATGCGTAGGCCGCGATAATGATCCAATCAATCGTCAAGAGGCCACTGCCCTGTGCAGCAGCAACCGGGTCGCCTTCGCCTGCGATTCCGGAAAAGGGAACCAGGACAACCGCGACCGGAATAGAGAGAGCCTTGAATGATGAGAATTTTGGAAAAGCCTTGGAGACCATGAAGTCACTTGGATGGTTGGCGTGGGAATTGAAGGTGTCGAACCCGAGTTTATCAAAAACGTGATCCTTGAACTCTTAACTAAAACTTTCTAACCTAAATCCCATGCATATCAGGAATTTCTTTTGGCTCATCTTCCCGATGTTGCCATTGGGGTTGTTCGGGGCCGAACCAACAGCTCCGATCCCTCTCGCGCCTGAGTTCAAAATCGAGGAAACGATTGTTTCCTATCGGGGGAAACTCGTGAATGACTACGTTTCTTTTCCGGCCCTTTTGCGGATCGGTAAAAATGAGGCGCTGCTCTCCCACAAGCGAGGCTATGCCCATGCCAGAGACCCGGGGGCCGTATTGGAAATCAGCCGCTTCGATCTGGAAAAGGGCCGCAGGACCGGGGAACCCATTCGAATCGGCATGGCGGACCGGGTCATGCAGATGGGAGAATGGATTCGCTTTCCCAACGGCACCCTGGGCACCTTCATCGACGCTCACTTGATTAGCGACGAAAACCGGCACATCCGGATTGGGCTGATGTATTCCCTCAGTCAGGACAATGGAAAAACCTTTGGTCCCCTCCAACGCCTGGGCGTGGTGGACGGAGTCGAATACGGTTATCTTTTCGACAGCGTCACAATAGGACGGCGCCTCTACTCTTTGATCATGACTTTTGAATACCTGGCCGGAGGCAGGCGGTCCGTGGACGCGCTTTACACGGACGACAACGGGAAGAACTGGCATTTTATTCGAAATCTAAGCCAGGAGTTCGGCAATATTCCGATCAATGAGAGCGGCCTCATCGCCTACAAGGACGGATTCATCGTGGTTACGCGCGGCTATGACTCGATGGCACGGCTCCACCGGGTCGACAGGGAATTCAATTTGATTCACCAAACCAATCTCACCGAGATCACCCCAACCATCGCCGGCTATGTCGGCAGGCCGCGGCTGTTCGCTATCGGGGAAGAACATTTTCTCATCGGACGCAACAGGAGATCCTCGGAACCGGGAATTCGGATGGAGCTAGGACTCATGCGCATCGATCCCGAAAGCCTGACCGTCGAAAGGCAATTCGTCCTCGACAACATCGAACAGGATCAGGTCACCGACGGTTACTATCCCTTTCCTTTACTGGTCGAGTCAGATGAACAAACCCTTCTGAACATTTTTGACTACCGGGCCCTACGGGGAAATTCACCGGATATTATAAGACTGCAGTTTGATAGCGCCGAATTCTTGCAGTAGCGAGAACTCGTGAGCTATTTCCTCCGGCGTCGGGGTCATCATGTCTGGCCATAGCCCTTGGGCGACGACTGATCCTTGCAATCTTGACGTCGCTTGCGATGTTGAGATTCCAGAAAATTGAGTGCTTAACGCAACTCCCCTTTATGCTTTATCGAGTCCAGCGCTATAGCGAAAAAGATGATGACGCCTCTTACTATGGTATAAATGAAGGGCGATGCGTTCATCATGGCCAATCCATTCATTATGGTGGTTATGAGAATAATTCCAATCACTGCACCCGGGAATATATTGCCTTTGCCCCCGAACAGACTTGCCCCACCCAAAACCGCGGCGGAGATGACCAGGAATTCATTTCCTTCACCGAACCCGGCAGCCACACTTCCTATCTGGCCGGCCGACAGTATTCCGCCTAAAGCGCCCAAACTGCCGCAAATCATGTAGGCTATGATGATGTTGCGGTTTACCTTAATGCCGCCGCGTTCCGCGTTTCTGGCGGAATTTCCAATGGCCATGAGGTGGCGGCCATAGGCAGTGTGGTGCAACACATAATGGAATACGAGTAAGGTCAGAACAAAAAAGATCAGCACACTGGGAATAGGGCCTATGCGGCCATTGGACAGTCCTCCAAGCATGGAAACATTGATGGAAGCTGAGCCGGATATCTTTAAACCCAGTCCCCGCAGAATGCTTCCGGTGGCAAGAGTCACGATAAAGGGCAGTATGCAAAACCGCGTTACCAATATTCCGTTAACATATCCCACCGCACAACCCAGAGTCAGCGCCAGACCGAGAACCAAACAAGGACCCCTGGCATCGGCAAAACAGGCTTCAGGAATTATTTGGGAGGTGGTAACCAGGTAGCCGACCACAGTGGAAATGAAGAACATGCTGCGCCCCACTGATATATCGATACCCACGACCATCAGCACGAATACCATTCCGACTACGGCGATCCCCAAAGGAGATGCCTGTTGCAAGATCAATAATAGATTCTCAACCGTAAAGAACCGGTCATTGGCCATGGAAAAAGCGACCACCAACAGCACAAACACCACATAAATTCCGTACCGAGACAAAAAGGACAGATATTGGACACTGCGTTGCCTGTTTTCAGATTCCATGATCCTATCCACTTTCCACCAAGGCCAGTTGCAAAATTTTTTCCTGATCATAATCCGGTTTTGCCATGTTGCCGGTGATACACCCGTCTTTCATAACCAGAATACGATCGCAAATTCCGATGAGCTCCTCGATTTCAGACGAAATAAACAACACGGCGGAGCCCCTTTTTGCCAAGTCGACAATAATGGAATAGATCTCGAACTTCGCTCCGACATCAACACCCCGGGTCGGCTCATCCAGGATAAATATCTTCGGGTCATTCATCACCCATTTGCCAAATACGACCTTTTGCTGGTTGCCGCCCGAAAGGGTATTGGCCAATTGACGTTTATAATCGGATACTATTATCTGAAGGTCTTTGATGGCCTTCCGATTATGTTTTTCTATTTCCTTAGGGTCGACCACCCCGAATCGATTTAACAGACTTGGCATCTTGACCAGACTCAGATTCTCGTCGACGGGTTTGGTCATCAACAAGCCCTCATGTCGCCGGTCCTCGGTGATAAACGCTACATTCTGTAGGATACACGCTTGGGGATTTAAGGGAGAATGCTCCCGGGAATGGATAGAAACCTCACCCTCATCCATTTGCTCAACGCCAAATATGATTTTGGCCAGATCTGTTCTTCCTGCTCCCATCAACCCGTACATGCCCACGATCTCCCCGGCTCTGAGCTGGAGAGAGACACCCTTTACCTTATCCGCCCATTTCAGGTTTTTAACCTCTAAGAGAACGGCGTCTTCGATGTTCTTCCGGATGGACGGAAATACCTGGGTCATCTCACGACCCACCATGCATTTTATGAGTTCGTTCTCGGAAAAACCAGAGGCATCTTTGGTCTCAATAATCCGACCATCCCGTAGAACTGTAATTCGATCACACAAACCGGCGAACATCTTCCAGAATATGGGAAATATAGATGATGGAAATCCCCCTGGCTTTCAGCTCATCGATGGTTTTGAACAGATCCTCTTTTTCTCTCTTGGAAAGCGAAGTCGTCGGCTCATCGAAAATCATGATTCGGGCATTTTTCATCAGGCCCTTCGCAATTTCCACCATCTGGCAGATGCCCGCCGACAGGTCTTCAACTATTGAGCCGGGGCTTCACCGGCAAGGAAAACCGGTCTATACACTGTTGCGTTATTCGTCGGATCTTTTTCCGGTCGATCGCCCCCAGACGATTTTTGGGAAATCCGTCAATGAACAGATTCTCCGCCACGGTCAAGTTGGTAAACAGGTTCAACTCCTGGTGGATAAACGCGATACCCTTTGCAGTGGCGCTTGAGGGACTCCGAGGGGAATAGGATTTCTCCGCCAGTTCCATGCTCCCGGAATCCATGGGAAGAACCCCACCAATAATATTCATCAAGGTGGTCTTGCCAGCTCCGTTTTCTCCAACCAGTCCCAGGACCTCTCCCTTCCTCAAATCAAAATTGAGGCCATGCAGTACCTGAACACCCGTGAAACTCTTTCTGACATTCTCTATATTTAGTATGACGTTCGACATCACCATCCCTCCCGCCTCAATCCATTCTATTACCGCGATTGAACACGTAGGTTGACATGGCCGACACCACGACCAGCACCCCCAATACGATCATGATGGTGTACCAGCCTACCCCGAGAAGATTCATGGTATTGTTCAGGAGGGTAATAAACAATACCCCGAGGAGCGTTTTATTTACCCCGCCAAACCCTCCCGCGGTACTGGTTCCACCGACGATGACACTGGCTATGGTGGTGAGAAACATTTTATCGCCGAGAGACGCCATGCCCACCTGATTGCGCGCCGTTGCAATGATGCTTGCGACCCCGGCAAGCAGTCCGCAAATTACCATCAGCCACAAGATGGTTTTCTTCACCGGGACACCCGAGATAAAGGAAGCTATTGGATTAACCCCGATGGCAAATACGCGCTTTCCGAAAATCGTGCGATTCAACAACCAATTCGAAAAGAGCCAGATGGAGAATGCGATCAGAACCGGCACGAAAAAATACTTTCCTTCCCCTCCGAGCACAAAAAAAGCCTCCGGCAAACCCGAGATGGATGAGGTTTCACTGACCATGCTGGCAAATTGAACCGCAACCCCCAGAACGATGAGTTGCGTGGCCAAAGTAGCCACAAAGGAGGGCATTTTCAGTTTTACGACCGAGAAGCCGTTTACCAGACCCACCACGACGCCGATGCCCATCATGGCTAGAATTGCCACGGGAATGGACAGGGCCGGCTCCCCGGCCAGGGGAGACAAAGCCATGATATAAGCGCCAACAACACTCCCCAGGGCCAGAACGGATGTGACCGAAAAATCAATCCCGCCATTGAGCACCACAAAGGTCAACCCACAGGATATGATTAACAAATCCGCCGATTGCAGCAGGTAATTCTTCAGGTTATAAACCGTAAAAAAATGAGGCACAAAGAAGATGGCCAAGACAAAGGACACAATGAGCAGTGGCAATATGGGCATTTCCCGAAATAGGCCCGAGATACTATCCTTCAGGTTGGTAGTCGTATTTCTCATTCCGATTATCCGGATGGTTGCTCGTGCGGTTGCACGAGAGGCTATTCGATTACCGAGCTATCTTAATAGCGGGTAACTCCAGACTGCGGGCGCAACCTCACTAAAGTTTTCAAAGGTAACGATTTGTCCTTCATCAAATATGATGTTCTCGGGAGGGGGCTCGCCTTGGATAAGTTTAAGGGCCCATTCCACCGCGAGGCGGGCCTCGAGAAACGCATCTTGCGCGGCATCCGCCCAGTTATAACCATCTTTCAAATACTGCATTCCCAATTCATCTCCGTCAAAACTGACCACGGGAAAATGGTCGGGCTCTCCAATTTTCGCCCAACGGCCATGCTGCTCCAGAACGGACCGGATGGGAGGCCACAAATAATCTGAAGGAGTAACGATGAGATTGGCATCGGGATTGGCCTGCAATGCATTTTGAAGCCCTTTCAAAGCCGTATCCAGATTCCCATTCAGTCGGGACTTCGGCCAAGAGGTTGAAAACATCGGGATTTTGGGCCAGCGCTTCGTGATGTCCCGCTTTGCGGAGTACAGCGTTTTCATCACTCAGGTTGCCCACCAACAACACTGCCTGATAGGTTTTGCCTTCACGCCTCGCAATAACGGCAAAGGCGTTCAGAACATCCCTGGCCATGGCCTTGTTGTTGGCCACAATCTGAACATCCGGAAGAATGGGGCCGGATACGGATCGATTGATCATTACGATCGGGATACCCGCCGCTCTACATTGCTTGATGGATTTAACAATGGCGGAACTATCCTTGGGAAAGCAAAGTATGGCATCTACTCGCCGGGCGATCAGGTTCTCAATTTGGACGTTCTGTTTGGCCGCATCCCCTTCCGCCATAACCGAAATTATTTCCGCTCCCCTTTTTTTGGCTTCTTCTATTACGGCCGCATGATTTACCACCAGCCAAGCCGATTCCAATGAATCGTAGGACAAACCCAGGGTGATAGGCTTTGCACCCTCTGCATCAGATGGGTTATCGCTGCCGCAACCGGCAATCAAACCCATAGCCAACCCCAACGCCGCCAATTTCAGCCCCCATTTCTCACTCATCGGATCACTTCCCTTTCATTCCGTTTTTCAACCGTTCTTCGAACCTTGCAAATTGCTCCCAGGACGCCCACCGTGTCCCCGAGACCGGAGGCGATCACTTCACATTGGGTAAGCCCTTTGAAAAGCAGCCAGCAGTTGTCACGCATGGTCTGGTTAATCGTTTCCAATACCCAATCGCACCGTTCAGCCAAACCGCCCACGATCACAATTTTCTCCGGTTGTACCGTCAATACCACATTGGCGCAAAGTCGCCCGAGCAAAACCGCGACCCGATTCAGGATTCCGATCGCCACCGCGTCCTCCCGTTCGGCCGCTTCGAAGACCATCGGGGAAGTCACCTTCCCAGGATCCCGGCCGCACAGCTCACGGAGGAGGGTTTGCCTGCCGTTCTCCACAGCCAAGCGACCGTGCTTTGCAATGCCTCCACCGGAGACCATGGTATTCACACATCCGCTGGCGCCGCACATACAGGGCCAATCGTCATCGCTGACCCGTGAATGGCCGAATTCGGGAAAAAGATGGTTCGGATATTCTTGCACCTCCCCGTCGATGACCAAGCCCGCGCCCAGACCCGTACCCCAGGTCAATAGGGCAAATCGTCGGCAGGTCTTCCCCACCCCGGCCCATTGCTCACCCCAAGTGGCGGTAACGGTATCGACCCCGGCCACCACCGGGACTCCGTAACGTTCCGAAATCGGCCGGGTCAGCGATGAACCCGCCATAAAGTCCCAATCGGGACCCCAGGAAATGACACCGGTCCGGCGGTTCACCACCGCGGGCACGTCAATCCCGATTCCAAGAATGTCCTGGCGGTTGTATCCCGCTTCTTCCAGAGCCCTGTCAGTACCCTCATAAATTTGCCGGAGCATCTGATCGGATGAACTGCGCGGATAGGGTCGCTTGAGGAAATACTTGAGTTCCGGTTGTCCTTCGGTGAGGGCAAACCGCACATTCGTCTTACCGAAATCCACTCCGACAAAACATCCTCTCATGGCATCGTCCTTGTCCCTATCTGGCCTTCCGCGAATTTGCTGCCGAAATTCGGGCCAGGATTTTCTCGGCCATTTTTTGATCGATAATAAGCGTGGATATCAAGCCGGTCCGCAAGGCCCCCAGAACGGCTTCGGCTTTGTCAACCCCGTAGGCTACCACTGTTAGGCAATCGATCCGTTTAAGCTGATCGTAACTGGCCGAAATAATTCGATCCTCAAGTCCATTTTCAATAATCCGCCCTTGGCGATCGAAGTAGATCCCACACATATCGCCTACCGCACCGGCATCGATCAATCGGGGCAGATGCTCCTCTCCCACATAGACGACCATTCCCGTAACAGGGGGTACCACCCCGATCCCGATGCAGCCTAGACTCACTTGATCCCAAAGACCAATGACGTCGCTTATGCCGACTTCCCGCATCAGGGAATTGCGCAGTTGAGGCGTGCTCACTACCATGGGAAGCGACAGAAAATGGGGTGTAGCGTGCAGGTGTTCAGCAGCACGAACCACGAGTTGGTTCATCTGGCTGTGCATACCCGAGTGGCCGGACTCGCCCATGAGGGGGAGCACATCGATCCCTAGCAGGTGCGGAGGCTTCAACAAGTCCACGATCAGGTTAGTCGTCCGCCCCCAGCCCAGGCCAAACCGATCGCCTTCCCTAAGATGCCCGGTGAGGAAGTCAGCCGCGGCGGAGGCCACGGCACGATTGGCCAGTTCCTGTGAAACATGGGGATTCGGAACCACCATCACTTGCCGGACACCGGTCTCCTTTTTCAATTCGGCAGCCAGGTCTACGCAGGCATTGTCCTGATCGATTATTTGTATGTGAATAATCCCCAGATCCCTTGCCCGTTGAAGGTATTGAGCAATCAACGAGCGTGAAACTCCTAGTCGGTCGGCAATTTTCCGCTGGGACAAGTTCTCTTCAAAGTACAAACGAGCGACTTGGACCAGGGTCCTTCGCATCAGGGTTTCATCCACTCTCTTTTTAACCATCTTCCGGATACTTCAAGGTTGGGGTCGGGTACGACATCACTCTATCACTGCCAAGGGCGTATTGATGGGAACTGTTTCGCCTTCGGGCACCAGAATCTTAGTTACCAAACCCGAAACCGGGGAATCAATTTCGAAAACAGCCTTATCGGTTTCAATCTCCAGAACTATCTGTCCCTTTTTGACCGTTTGGCCCTCTTCCACCTTCCAGGCGGTCACGAGCCCCTCTTCCATTACTTCGCCCAGCATGGGCATTGTCAATTCTGTAGACATGGATTTTTTTGGTTTATTGGATTAAGGTAAATCATCCCTTCCCGCGCGCCTCACGCAACAGCGCGCCCACCGCCCCTACGATCGACTCCACGCTGGGGATACACCGCCGCTCGAGGATGGGTCCATAGGGAATGCCCGTACGCATGCCGCAGTGACGTTTAACCGGACGCCTGAGGTCTGCAAAACAGTGTTCATGAACCACTGACGAAGCTTCACCGCTCCAACCTCCTTCAGCCGAGGCTTCGGTTACCACCAGGCAGAGCCTGGTTTTTTTCACTGAACGGATGATCGTTTCCCGGTCGAGGGGCCACAAGGTGCGGGGATCGATAACCTCACAGGAAATACCTTCCTCCTGAAGCTGATCTGCCGCCTCGAGGGCAAAGGAAACCATCCAGGAAGTGGCAATGATGGTGACGTCGTCACCGGTCCGTTTGACTACGGCTTGACCAAGCGGAATCAGATACTCCTCTTCCGGCACCTCCCCTTTTTCGAAATAGAGCGCCTTATGCTCGATGAACACCACCGGGTTGTCATCGCGAACAGCGGACTTGAGCAACCCCTTAACGTCATAGGGCGACGAGGGCATAACGGTGATCAATCCGGGCACATACACAAACCAGTTCTCCAGACACTGGGAGTGTTGCGAGGAATTGCGGCGCCCTGCCCCACCCTGGGTTTTGAAAACCATGGGCAATTTTACCTTACCGTTGGAGAGTTGGCGCCACTTTGCGGCATGGTTCACGATCTGGTCCATGGCGAGCGTGATAAAGTCAATATACATGATCTCCACAATGGGCCGCATTCCCATGGCGGCAGCGCCTACCCCGCAACCGGCAATCGCAGCTTCCGAGATGGGAGTATCCTTGATCTGATCCGGACCAAACTTTTCGAGCAGGCCCGTGGAAGAGCGGTAGAGGCTTCCCCAACGCCCTACGTCCTCACCGATCAAAAAGACATCCTTGTCGCGTACCATTTCTTCCTCGTAAGCCTGGCGAATCGCTTCTCCAAATGTGATTTTTGCCACCTGTTTTTGCGTGTTAAATGGGTTTTTGTGAATCGACGGTGAAACGGTTTCGATGGGGAAGTCAGAGGGTCAATGACTGCGGACCCCTTACCTCCGGAGCGTTTTCAAGCGGGATGCCCACATGGTCGATGGCCTCTTCCAGGGTGGGGAATTCCTGTTTGATAGCCCATTCCTGCAGGGCCTCGAGCTCCTCTTCGATCTCCTGCTCGATAGAGTCCAACTCAACGGCCTCTACCCCGCCCTGCAATAGCTGTTCCCTGGCCCGTTTCACCGGTTCCTTATCCCGGGCCGTTTCCACTTCCTTCCGGTCCCGGTAGGTCCCTTCCGGATCTCCCACATAGTGGCCCTGGATCCGGTAAGTCACCGCTTCAATCAGAACCGGGCCCTTACCCCTGCGGCATCGCTCAATCGCTTCATTGGCGGCGCGGCGGGCCTCTTCCACGTCGTTGGCGTCCACCGTGATCTCCTCCAGCCCGTAGCCCCGGGCACGCATGGAGATGCGTTCACAGGCTACGAACTCCTTGACCGGCATGGCCTCGGCGAACTGGTTGTTCTCGCACACGAAGACCACCGGCAATTTCCAGATGGCAGCCAGGTTCAAGCCCTCGTGGAAGGTTCCATGGTTGGAGGCGCCATCCCCGAAAATGCACATGCAGATCCGGTCGAGTTTCTTCTGTTTCATGGCCAAGGCAAAACCGGTGGCAAGGCCCAGGTTGCTTCCCACCACCGAACCGCAGTAGAATTGGTTCTCGGGCGCAAGAAATTGCATCGCCCCGCCCAAACCACCGCTGCAGCCGGTACGCCGCCCCATCATCTCGGTCAGGACCGATTCGAGCGAACAGCCTTTTGCCACGGCATGGCAGTGCGGCCGGTGCGTTGAAAGCAGTACGTCTTCCGGCTTCAAAGCGCCACAAAACCCCACCGCCACGCCCTCCTGGCCTTCGTAGGGATGATAGCCCGAGTAGATGATGTCCTTCATCTTGAGGGCTCGACAAAGCTGATCGAAGTACCGCAGCAGTAACATCTCACGATAAAATTGTTTGAGTTCTCTCATTGAGCTTTTTCCTCTCCTTCCAGGGCCACCACGCGAACCGGACAGGCATCCAGTCCTTCGACGGGCAGGGGCAGAATGAGAATTTCGAACCGGTTCTTCCTCAGTTGGTCAAGGTTGGTCAGCGATTCCACCATGGCCACATCGTTTTGGAAGAGCAAAACATGTACCGGCTGGTCGTCGCGTCCACGGACCTCAAGGCCTGTGGCATCCGTGCCGATACAGTGGATACCAACTTCTTCCACCAGATAACGCGTGGCTTCAATGGAAAGCACTGGACGATCATGCCCCTGAGGTGTCTTCCAGAGTTTGTGCATGTCGGTGCGAATGAGCACTATGTCCCCTTTTCGCACTTCCACACCGCTATGGAGAATCTCCCGCAGGGTGATCTCCTCATCCTTCTTCTTGTGCGAAAAATCCAGCAATACGGCCTCCCCTATCAGCCGATCCAGGGGATAATCCACGGCGCTCTTGCCATTCTTCACGTGATGGTAGGGAAACTCGACATGGGTGCCTACATGGGAACTCATCCTCACCTCCTGGATGATATACCAGATTCCCGCCCGCCGCTCGATGGTATGGGTGCTGGCCCGTGTGGTCTTGGCCATGACCTCATCGGCATTGAAGGTTTCAATTTCGAGGGGGAACTCCTCCTCTCCCGGCACCATTCGGTGGCTCAATTCAACAATTCGTCCCGATTTCAGCATGGTACGGTTCTATAGCTTGGATGTGGCCGAAGTCATAACCCAACCGAATCCGGAAACAAGGTTGGATCGGTCAAAAAGGGCATTTCCGGCAAGTAGTTGCGAATGGCTTGGTAGGTCACGTTTTCGTTCAGTTCCGGAAGCTGGCAGAGCTCCGAGGCCTTGAGCAGGCGCAAGGGAATCTGATCGGGGTAGTTGGAATTGAATACATGGCGCTCGTTTCCATCTGCCATCTCGTAGAAGATCGCTCCCTTCCGTTTCTTGAAGGGAGCGTAACATCCTTTCATCCCGTCCATAACGGCGTAGGAAAAAACCAGTGGCTGGTTGGATGGATTGATCTGCAGATGTCCGTAGTCGGGTGGCACTACAAAGGTTTCCCCCTCTTCCACCTCGACCAGGACGGCGTCTTCAACCTTCTCAAACGGGGGGCTTGCCTTCTGCAGCAAAAAATGTCCCTTGCCGAAAAGCACCGTATAAATTTCCGGTGGGCCCATGTTGCAGGGCAAAACGGGCGGATGATACTGGCCGGAACTCTTGATGTACTCGCCGCTGAAGACTCCGGGAGCGAATATTACTATGCCGTAAGCCACGTTCGCTTCCTTCCAAACAGGCTCATCCTGGTTGAAGTATAGCGCCGAAGTGTACCGGTATATCACACGATCTTCCTCCTCTATCGGGTGGGCCCAAACCGCCTTGAGGTCGTGCAACTTTCGAATGCGATAGAAAGGCTCATTCAAACCTTCGCCCAGTATCAACTTACACGAATCATCATTAAAGCTCACGGGTAACCCACATGCGTCCTGGAGACCCCTGATCATCTGCTTGGTCGAAATATCATGGGTTTCCTCTTGTTTCGCCAACTGTCCAGTCCCCGGGTTTCCAGGCTTCCATTTCAATTATAACCTTCACGCTGTCCCGCAAGGTCTGCAGAAAGCGGGCAACTTCTGCTCCGTCCAGTACCCTATGATCGGCGGTCACGGTCAGTTCCATCATGCGGACTGCTGCGAGCGTGCCCTCGGCATCCCTCTGCACCGTCTCTCTGGGCGCCCCCACACCCATGATAGCGGCCTGGGGAGGATTGATCAGCGGGGTGAAACGGGAAACCCCAAACATCCCCAAATTGCTGATGGTGAAGGTGCCATCGGAAAAATCTTTCATGGTCAGACGTCGTCCGGCAGCACGCGTCACAAGATCCTCCAATGCGGCTGCCGTCTCGCTGATAGTGAGCGTCTCCGCCCAGTGAATCACCGGCGCCGTGAGTCCCTGGGGCGTATCCATTGCCACGGCCATGTTGACGGTATCGTTCTGGAGGACGGCGTCACCATCGTAGCGTCCATTCAGGCACGGATGCTCCAGCAAGGCGCGGGCCGTCAACCAGACCAGGAGAGCCGTAAAACTGACGCGGCTCCCCTCTTTCGCCATATCCGCATTGATCCGGTTCCGCAGCTCGGCAAGTTCATCCGCGCTCAGTTCCATACTGACCGAAAACTGAGGAATTTCCCGCGCACTCTGCAACATCCGCCTAGCCGCTGTTTTCTGAACCATGCTTAACGGAATCCGGGTTTTGCCTCGTTGATCGAATTTCTCAGAGGGGATGCCGTCGTGCATTGAGCGCTTGGGAGGCGTTTTCTCAATCATGCAACCATCCTCCAGCTGATATTAACAAACGTCAATAACATTTGATATTATAATGGGATTTGCGGAAACGGTCAGGCATTTTGAAAGTCGATTTCCCGCCTCGGGTTTAATCCGACTCTACCCCATGGCCTGAAGCATTGAAAAACAGGCTTCAAAGTAGAACTTGAAGTATGGGTTAGAGAATCCTCTTGGGGGATGGGGTCAAACCTTCAATCCCACATTGGCCTGCACCATGGCCAGGAATGACCCCCTCAACCCATTGGAGGGGCGATCTAAACTGGAACCAGAAAGTGTTGGTCAGGAAAGATAGCGGAGCATTGGCCCGGAAATCGAAGCGAGTTTGAACAGTCCAATTTTCAAAGGGCAACGGGGTATTTTTTTCATTGCATTATTGTGACATTTTTGTCTATATTAAATAATGAAAATAGAAGAGTTATCCGATCGAGTCCCAAAATTTGGCTTGTTCAGAACGGGGCAGATCCTATCCGGGTATGCACAACCAGCCCATGTCCGGCGCCAGCTTGATCGGTGGGTGAAGAGTGGACGCGTCCTGCAGTTGCGACGGTGCGTCTACTTACTCCAGGAGCCTTACGTCTCATTAGCCGCGCATCCCTTCGCAGTCGCAAACGCTTTGAAAAAAGCGTCGTATGTCAGCCTGCAATCCGCTTTGGCGTACTATGGCATGATTCCGGAATACGTGCCAGTCACAACGAGTGTGACTACTGGAAGGCCCGAAGAATGCGATACTCCAATCAGACGTTTTCAGTTCAGACATATTTTGCCCAAACGTTTCTTTGGGTTTGAGGAAATGAGAATAGCTCCCGATCAGCGCGTCTTGGTTGCAAGTCCTTCCAAAGCGCTTGTCGATCTTCTCTATTTGACACCGCACAGCGACAATCCCGGTTACCTGCGAGAACTTCGGCTCCATGAACCGGAAGGCTTCAATCGCGAGGCGCTCGGAGCGGTCGTTGAGAAGCTAGGTTCAAGCAAAGTGGAACGGGCTATTCGGATGGTCGTTCAGCTATGGGAGGAGGAACGCTAACGATTCAAACGAAGTGTTCATGGTCAAGGTGGAAATGGACACCCGGCCTCCGGAAGGAGCCCGTACGGAAACGCGCCTTGTGCGGCGATTTATCATGCTTAATTTACACCATTACGACAGGTCATCGCTTCTGGCCGGTAAATTGCATGCCATCCTTTCCCGCAAATTTACCAAAGGCCGCGATCTCTACGATCTTGTCTGGTATCTTTCTGATCCCGACTGGCCGGAGCCAAATCTCACGCAACTGGACAACGCCCTCCGCCAGACTGACTGGAAAGGCTTGGAAGCAACCCCAGAAAACTGGAGATGTTTGGTCGCCAAAAAACTTCAGACCATCGACTGGAAGCAAGCGCTCCTTGACGTATCCCCTTTTCTTGAGCGAAAACAGGACGCTGAACTGGTTTCAGAATCCGTACTTCTTCCGCTACTGAAAAAGAAGGAGATCTAATCTGAATAAGCCCTGGCTGGGCTAAACGCTTGGCATCGTCACCCTACCCCCGGTCAACAAAAACGAGGATAGTTTAGGGCGGGCAACAATTCGATTTAAATTGATTTTCTACAAAAATGTGCGATTTGCAAGGAATGGCGACTTTACAGGCAAAAGTCACTTCTAAGGGCCAAATTACCCTTCCAAAGCAGCTTCGGACAAAACTTGCTATACGGAGTGGTGACCGGCTGGAGTTTACGTTGGAAAAGCCAGACCGGATTTCGGTACGCAAAAAGCGGGCCCCAGGTTCTTCGGCAGGTTGCGGCAAACCGTTCCTCAAAAGGAAGCAGAAAACGGTTACCACGGAAGAAATGGATGAAGGAATCCGGCAAGTCGTAAGCCGCAAAAGCCCTACCGCGGTCCTTCATGGGATCCAGCCACCTCTTCCGACCAGGACGTATAAATCTTTTGGAGATGCCGAAAAACCTCCGGATGCTCCTTGGCCAGGTCCCGGCCCTCGGAGGGGTCCTCCCGCAAGTTGAACAAGCGGGTACCTTGCAGAAGTTCCATCCGGTTGACGATGCCCCCACCAGCACCCGACCTTCGTTCGCTCGTTACGAATTGGGTGATGTCGCGTTCGCTCGGTAGTGAGGCATCTGGGCTAAAAGCAGTTGCTTTATCTTACTCATCATTTTCTCGTTGTTCCTTATTTCCTGACACCTTCTCCATTTTATTCTTTTGCGGAATCGGTGCGGTTGAAGAACTCGATGAGATGTTTGGCCAGCATCTCGGGCTGCTCCTCCGGGATCCAGTGTCCTGACTGTTCAATCAGCACCTTCGACACATCTGTGGCTACTGCGCGTAGCCGATCGGCAATTGGATTCTTCGACCATTTCAAATCGGGTCGCTGGCGGAAAGGTTGACTACCGAACACCGTAAGCACCGGCATCGTAAGTTTCTTGTCACGCATCAACTCAGTGAGCTCGGCAACGTCCTGGGGCCACCAGGTGCGGTAATAGTTGAAACCGGCACGCAAAGCACCAGGCTGGGAGTAGGCTCGCACGTACTCTTCAAATGCCTCCTTGCTAATTTCGTATGACGGGTGACCCAGATTATGATAAAACCATCTGAAGTAAACCTCTTCCCGGCCTTGCACCAGTTCCTCAGGTAAATCCGGAAGACGATGGAAGGTCATGTGCCAACCTAATCCGGATTGATTCAGCTCATGCATAGGAATTCCGGCTTCATTTCGTGCGCCACCGATTGGCAGCGCTCCTTCAATGAGTACCAGTTGGCGCACAACCTCCGGATGGGAAGCCGCCAGTGCGTAGGCGACTGTGCTGCCCCAGTCGTGACCGACGAGCTTCCATCGTTCGTGCCCGAGATGGTCGCTAACCAGCCGCCAGATATCATCCGCGACCGTGATCTTGTCGTAGCCCGTCTCGGGTCGGGAGGAGTCTCCGAGGCCACGCAGATCCGGAGCGATGATCTCGTAGCGGTCGGCCAGCAAGGGAATAATTTCTCTCCATTGGTACCAGGTCTGCGGCCAACCGTGCAGCAACACCAAGGGTTCTCCCGCACCAGCCGTCACGTAGTGAAGACGCACATCCCCTAGGTCTGCATGGTGATGCTTGACCTCAATCGTTTCTCCATTTTTGCCTTCCAGGTTTTCCTGGGCCAAACAGGACAACGCGAACAACATTGCTCCAAAAACCCACTGTTTCATTCTATTCAGTTTCATCCATCCTTTATTCATAATGGGGATTATATACATAAGTGACCAAACTGCTACCCTTCTTGAGACCCGATCTCAATAGCAGCCTCCCCTTGTTGAGATTAGGTCTCAATAGGATATGGGAGAAAAAGTGACCAAAAGTTCAGAAAGTGCTTGACATTCAACAGGATACGTGTATATTTAGGGTAGAATCAATGAAAAAGTCGGACCACCCCATTAACAGAGCCTTTTTGGGGAGGCTCCTGAAGTGGCCCGCTCTGCATCTTATGTGCCATTGGCGTTCCTCCTGGAAGGATTCTTCACCAATAACCCTTAACATCCAAATTCAGAAACCTATGTCAAGACAGAAAGCACCTGGAAAATACTATCGGAAAGGGATGTCACTTGTAGATGTCATTAAGCTGTTCCCTACGGATAAAGCTGCTGAAAAGTGGTTAATCGAGCAACGTTGGCCGGAAGGTGTCGATTGTCCGCACTGTCATAGCAAACGCATCCACCACAACGCTAAACATAGAACAATGCCGATGCGTTGTAGGGATTGCCGCAAATGGTTTTCGGTCAGAAGCGGAACGGCGATGCAGGGGTCAAAGTTAGGCTACCAAAAATGGATTTTAGCTTTCTACCTTATGGCTACCGGAATCAAAGGGGTTTCTTCCATGAAGTTACACCGGGATTTGGGCATTACTCAAAAATCCGCTTGGTTTCTGGCTCACAGAATTAGGGAATGTTGGGACACGGATAAAGAGAAGTTTAGTGGACCAGTTGAAGCTGATGAAACCTATTTTGGCGGCAAGCGAAAGAATATGCCAAAGTATAAAAGGGAAAAACTTATAGGTAGGGGACCAGTAGGCAAAACTTATAGGTAGGGGACCAGTAGGCAAAACTGCTGTTGTCGGAGTTAAAGATCGAGAAACTAAACAAGTTGCCGCTAAAGTCGCTGAATCAACCGATAAGGAGACCATACAGGGCTTTGTTAAAAAGAACATAAAAAAGGGTGCTAAACTTTACACTGACGATCACAGGGCTTACTCAGGAATGACTAGGGAAGTTGTAAAACACTCCATTGGCGAATATGTAAAGGGTAAAGCTCACACAAATGGCATCGAAAGTTTTTGGAGTATGATGAAACGCGGTTACTATGGAACGTATCATAGAATGTCACCCGCCCATTTAAATCGCTACGTTAACGAATTTACTGGCCGTCACAATGATCGGCCTAACGACACTATTGATCAATTGTCAGCTATGGCCAGTGGTTTAACAGGAAAAAGGCTGACTTACCAAGAATTGATTAAATGACAAACACCATTCCCCAAGAAGTTTGGGACAAACTATCTAAAATCGGACCTAATGCTGAATGCACTAATTTCAGATTTATACTGAAAGAACTTGTTAAATATTATAAATCTTATCCATTGAATCTTTAGCCGAATTATAGGCTACCTGTTTAATCCGATCAAGAATACGATTCGCTTCTAATCTCATTTCTGGCGGTAGAGAATTAACTATATCCTTATAACCTTTTAATCTACTTGGTTCATATACTATAAATGGAACAGTTACGGCAACTATTGCTATTTCAAGTAATTCCACTTTAATTTTAAGTTTTTGTATCTCTTCTTCTTGATTCATAATTCTAATAGATTAATTGGATACGGTAGCTTCTGAAATGTATCCCCCAATGTGATTAAATATTAACCCTTCCAATACCCCAGTAGAGTAACAATTTACATTGTTTGGCATTACTTGTCCGGTGCTTAAAACCACCCTTTTAAAAACCGAGTTAACTCCTACTACAGTTTTATTTTCTCTACCATGATCGCGAACAAAAACGTTTAATGATAATGATTCTCCTATCCCCTTTGAAAACATGCCGGTCGTGCCACAATCCGCCCATCCGGTAAAGGTATGCACCATATTGTATTGATGTTCTGCATAGATTAAACCACTATCTTTTTCAATAGTCTTTATTGGTATGCTATATTTAGTAAAAAAATCTATGACACCTTCCCATACAATATCTAATGGGACACTAAACTCCTGTTCCGATTTAATATGGTGCCTTGTCGGGGGTGTAGCACAACCTGTTAATAATATACTTAATAATCCTATAATTAATAATCTCATTTTTACTCTGTTGTTAATGTTTGCATCTTTACGCCCAAAGGTGTCGGGCCATGCAAACCTCAAACAAGGGAGTGAGTCTCGCTTATTTACCGAGATTAAGGGAGCTACCCTTATCTTTGTTTCAGCTATTGGGCGAGTAACCCGACATAGACCCTGTTTAAGATTTGCACTGGACAAATTTCACACTTAACCTGTAACGTCAATTCAAAAATCCATGAAAAAACCCGGCAGACCACCGAAACCCATGCCCGAACGCATACCGGCAACCCCCAGCGAAATTGCTCGATCAGTGTTCAGGACACCACCGAAAAAGCCTCACCAATGGGGCTTTATGAAGCGAAAGGGACGGTAGAGGATGACCGGGCTTATTGAGAATGGGTCTCAATAAGCCCGGTCACTTAGGTATATAATCCCCTTCATAATTCGGCCTTCTTAATTCGAGCAGCGTTTTTCAAACGCTGCTCCCGCTCCATCACGAGCACCCAGTCTTGCGGCGACGGCACCCGCTCAAAATACACCGTAGAATCCGGTAGATAACGGACGCCTGCTTTCCGGTTCGGAATATTCTTCACCGTGAAATTGTCATAGCGTTGCTGAGCGCGCCAATGGCTCTGCCAAAGTCCCAGTTTTCCTGACTGGGGTTTACCGATTTCGATGTTTGACGCATGGGTGCCCTTGTCGGATTTTACCTCCAGCGTTGCCACACCGTTTTGCTGGGTTACGGTTAATGTAATGTCTTTTCCGATACCCTTCGGCAGAACTCTCGGACCTCTGGTCAGGGGACCTCTACCGGCGCCTAACGGTTCCCCGCGATGGCCATCAATCACTTCGTAAAAGTACATCTTGTTTTCCAACGAAGAGTAGAGCCCTACCAGGTAATTGTCTTTATCCTGATAATTGACGATAATACCGGCGTCCTCATCACTCCTTGCATCTACGCTTACGCTCAGGTATTCCCCAATGTCTTCATTCAGAATAACAAGAGCCCCTTCCTGAGTGGCGAGCTGGCCGTCTTTGATTTTGGATGGCGAGCCGTCGTCGATCCACCGGTTTCGAGTGTCTTTGCTGAAGTCGTCCTCAAAAACGACCCGCTCATTATCGACGTGCATTACTGTACCCGAATCGAAGGTACGCCCCGTTGAAGGATCGAAAAAGAAAGCCTTATAGGGAATGTTTTTTTCCAGGTTATACACCTTGAATCCTTCCCATTGATAGGCGGGCGGCCTCGGCATATACACCATCCGGATTTTTCCCGGAATACCCCCAGAATACAGAGTTTCATCCGTCCATTCAGGATGCGGTTCAAATTTTTCCCACGGATATTTTTCAATGAATTCAGCATTAAGCCCTACCTGCTCTGAACCCGGATAATTCATCCCCTGGCGCCAAGTTGTGAAGTCATAGGTATTCACCGATGCCGGGAAGCCTTCAATGCCAACATGCCAGATTCCGGCCGCGCCATAGGTTAGTCCGGCAGCGCCATTCAGAACACTGCCCCAGAAAACATAACGCTGCGTATAAGGAGAGCCACCTTTCATGTGTTCTTCATAGCTGTGCTCACCGATAAGAATCGGCATAATCGGTTCGGTTTCGCGTAACACTTGCAACCTTTCGATTGCACGTGGATCTTCATTGGGGCGACCGTGCCCGGTCTGCAGAAAATCAAAGTTAACACTCTCTTCGCCCACATATTCCACCACGCTATTGCCTCCCGTCAGTGGATGGACCGTTGTTGGGCGGTCATAGGGGTCGGTTGCCCTGACATACAGGGCGACCTTTTTCCAGAGTTCTCCACCGGCTTCCCCTCCTATAATCCAGACGGTGGGATACGCAGCATAGCGGGCAATGAGATTGCGCCAGTGACGTTGCATCCCTTCTACACCAAGATATCTCATGGCGTCACAATCCTCACGTCCCCACGCCCCGACCATGGCCGGTACAATGCCAGACTGCAACATGTACTCGAAACGCTGATCGGCGTATTTGAAATACTCCAGATTCACTTTCGTGAAATCACGGTTCAAATAAGGCTTCCCGCCTTCATTATCCCACCAGTCGGTATAGAAATCTTCATCGGGATAAGGACCGCAGACAATCTGCGCGAGTGAAAATCCCTTCTTTGCTCGGTCGTCCGTCAATTCCTTAAACTCATCGAAACTGAGTCGTTTCGAAAGACATTTCCACCAGGTATCACCCATCCAGAAAAACGGGGTGCCATCCGCATGTTCAAAATAACGCCTGTTTTCGCTCACCCGCAAATGCCCGTGTTTTATGAACGGGTTGTTCCCTTTATACTCCTGAACTTCGACCCTTCCTGTTTTTCCGTTCAAAGACGAATCATTGCTTTCAACGCGGTAGGCAAATGTTCCGGTCTCCGGAAAAGCGAAGCGAACCGTCCACCTGTTTCCTCCATTCCAGAAAGCAGGCTGCTTCCACTCCGTTCCGCCTTTGCCGAAAACAACGTCCACCTGCACGTCCATAAACGGATTTTCATAGGTCTTCTTCGATTCAAACGATGCCTCATAAACCGCCCACTGCTCCGCCGCCATTCCCAACAGCGGCACCAACATCATTCCTGCTACTATCGCTTTTTTTAGTTTGCTCATCATTTTTCCTTTTCTTGTTTCTCTGTTAATTTCCGGAGGACTGGTCGATCGCCCCTGAGGCAGCACCCGATTCGATGGCTTTCTCAATTACAAGGATCCAGTCCAGTGCTGTTGAAGGTACACTGGGTGCCCGCCAAGTGCCGGAGGTCGGCACTACCGTTCCCAGATCATGTTCCGTACCGTTAAGTGGATTAAAGTAAAACGCTTCATAGGTTACCCCTGATTCTATACTCTTAACTTGAGGGGCCGAGACTCCGTGAGGAATATATATAATTCTTACTTCACCCGGTATTCCCGCCGCATAGGGCAGCATGTGCTGACCAAGGTTTCTGAGCCAAAAATTAAGTGGGTCATACCATGTGTCATGCGGCTCGGTAAGCGACGTGCCGGCAGGCTCGACCCAGTCCTGATGAGGCTCAAATTTCCACCACTCGTAACGTTCAAGGAGTCCCTTGCCCATAGGAAGCGTCGTCGAACCTAAAAAATCCATGGCTGTCCACCACGGCGTTTCCCAGAAATTATTGTTGGTGCATGTACCTGACCAGCCGTGAGGATACTCAGGACTTTCCACCTGCCAGATGCCATTTGCGCCATAGGTATGACCGGCAGCGCCTTGGAGCACAGACGTCCAGAATAGATACCGCTGCGGGAAAGGAGGATCATCATCGTGGTTGAAGTAGAGATTATTCTGCGGCCTGTCGGTATGACCTTCATAAGCGACCTCTCCGTCCACCACCGGTTTAGCTGGAATCATCGAACGAGTGGCAGAAATGCTAGCTACCGTATTTCTGTAGTAGGTAGTTTTGAGATGTCCGGTCTGCAGCAGATCAAAGTCCAGCAAAGACTGGTCTTCTACCCACGACCTGGCTGGTTTGGTACCGGCATGTATGCCCTCATGAAGCGTCGCCGGACTATGATAAGGATCAATGGTTTTGACGTAATCGATGAGCTCAATCCAGTCATTCCGTTGAGATAAACTCAAGGTGCCACAATCGCCCGGCAGATTCCACTCGCCGGCTACAATCCACACAACCGGATACGCCCCGTAGCGCGCCACCAGATTGCGCCAATGCTTCTTCATCTTTGCCAATCCCAATCCATTCCACTGTACCGTATCTATGTAATAGCCCCAGCAGCCGACAATGCAGGGAACGAGTTCCGAATCGACAAGATACTGAATACGCCGGTCCATGTAATCGAAGTAGTCCGTGTTGATTCTGTCATAATTTTCTTCCCAGGCCCAGCCGCCTTCGTTCTCGCCACGCTTATCAAACGGCGGCTCTTCAGGATAAAGACCGGCCACGATCTGAATTGCGGAAAAGCCTTTGGCAGACCGGTCATCTGCCAGTGTCTGAAAGTCTTGCCAGGGAAGTCGATAGCTCAGGCACTTCCACCACGTATCGGCCAGCCAGAAGAACGGGGTGCCATCCGCGTGTTGAAAATAGCGTTTGTTTTCGCTCACCCGTAAATGCCCGTGTTTTATGAGCCGGTTATTGCCTTCATATTCCTGAACTTCAACCTTTCCTGTTTTCCCGTCCAAAGACGGATCATTACTTTCAACACGATAAGTAAATGTTCCGTTCTCTGGAAAAGCGAAACGCACCGTCCAGGTGTTTCCGCCTTTCCAGAACGCCGGCTGCTTCCACTCCGTCTCTCCTTTCATGAAAACCACGTCCACCTGCACCTCCACGAACGGATTCTCATAGGAATTTGACGATTCAAACGACGTCTCAAAAACTTCCCCCACCCCTAAATTATGCCGCAAGCGAAAAAACTCTTTCGATTGGCCCGGCGTCAGTGGCGCCAGAAACCCAAAACCTGCGGACGTAGGAGTTCCCATAACGCCGGTGTCCGACCATTCATGCAGGGAGGTCGACGACTCCAGCACGTAGTTTTCCGGTTGCTCAGGCTCCGGTGCAACTACCAGCCGGCATTCACCCTCCGGTGTAACCTCAATTCGCATAACCCCCCCCCACTGCTCCGCCGCTATTCCCAAAGACGCCAACAGCACTACACTCAAAATTATCTGTTCCATTTTGCGCATGAATTGCTTCCTCTTTTAACAGAGTTACGGTGCCTGGGCTCCACAGAGGCGAACGATGAGATCGATGTAAACCCGGGTCATGTCCACAAGATCATCCACGTGAAGGTGATCGCCTTCGGGCACGCCCTTCCCCTTTCGGCGGCTGACGCCATAATTCACCGTCGGCACTCCGTAGCGGTTCAGGTGGGTGGCATCCGAATGCCACCACACAGCGCCTATGCGGGGCTCCTTGCCGAACGTATTGCGATGCGCTTCCTGCACAATCTTAACCAGCGGACTGTCCTCGGGAATGTACGCCCCGCTGTTGGTCGCATAAATTTCAGCGGTCGCGTTCAGGAGGGGGTCCTGTTCGTTTACTTTTTTCAGAAACGCCCGTATCTCATGCTTGATCGTGACCGGATGTTCCTGAGGCGGTGTTGGTATCCGCAGATAGATAGCGGTCTGGCGAAGGTGGCCCTGATCTCCGTCCCAGCCTCGCCCGCCCCGGATACCCAGCATCCCGACATTCGGAACGATACCGGCGGTCGTCTTCCGGCGCTGATAATCGGTAGTCCACTCCTCCAGCACCTGAAAGAACGTTGCACCTCTGCCCGGTTTATTCATATCGAAGCTAATCTTGACCTGAGGATGTCCGAAATGCTGCGTGATGATATCGAGCTTGGTCGGCTCTCCCAGCACGCACATATCCGCGACCGCCCCGCGCACCAGCACATGCTGGGTGCCGACCGCGTAACCCCGGTGACACCCATCCTGGAACTCGTCCACCGGCGCCTTCTGCATCGCGCCGGCGGAGGCGGCGATCAGAACCTAGAACCTAAAAGTATTGGTAAGGAAAAACTCTTGCGGAACGGGATTGCGGATGACCGCGACATTACCGTCCGGATTGGTTCTCACCGTTATAGGATCCGAATCGCCGAAGGCATTCCTGCCATTCAACTGGATTCTCCAATCGATTTTGTCGGTAAGCTTTCGGTTATACCCAATCCAAAAATCTCCGTTTAATTCACTTGCATCCAAGAACGGTCGATTGACATCCGGAATCCGACCATTTGGGTCTTCGGGGTTTGGAATAAGTGGATAACCGGTTGCGATTTCATCCTGCCAGCGAATGCCTCCGCCTGCGAAAAAACCTTTCAAGCTTCCTTCCTGGAAGTCGTAGGTGGTTACCAGGTTTGCACGCCACTTGCGCAGTTCCTGGCTGACGGTGCCATCTCTGGCCAGGGCGCCCGATAGCGGAGCATTCGCCCGTAAATCGAAGCGAGTTTGGAAAGTCCAAGCTTCAAAGGGCTCCGGAGTATCGAAAAAATTAGCAACCGGGCTTGCAGCAAGTAGAGCATTATATTTTGCTACTAACTCCCTGACAACAGGGGCCGTGTTGTCCTGAATGGTTTCCTGTTCTGCAATATTCAGGAAAACACGCCAGGAAGCAGTTAAATTGCCTATCAATTCGAATTCGAACCCTTCAGCGACAAAATCTGTGGGAGCAGTTTCACCTGGAATGGGGTCAGAATCCATTGCTCCGTTGTTAAAGCGGAAATTCTTAACCGCCTGAAGTTCCGGTGGTACTAATTCCCTTACGATTCCATTAAGTGCATCTTCATAGGAGCTCCAATACCCAGGAGGCGCTCCGACAGTTTCCAGAGCTTCCTCAATAGACAGCTCCCGTTGATATGCACCGCCCCATCCACCCCACCAGCGAGCCGGCGTATTCATAGCGAATACTGCTTCTCTAGTAAATGCTGAATTGGCGTTAGCGATCTGGGTTTCAAACCAATTGAACCTGGCCGAAAGCCGGTTATCCAGCAGGGTCAAGGTGAAGCCATATTCTTTGGTTGTTCCAGTAGGGGGAGGCAGGGGTCTGTTTAGGCTATCACGCCTATCTCCAACCGGCTGGAAGTTTTCCGATTCGCCGTAATGGACACTCAGTTCCGTGCCGCCGGGAAGTTCGTAGGGAACATGTCCTACCAGACTCCAGGTAAAAGTATTCCCACTAAATTCCGAAAACGGTTCTTCCGTTACAACAAGTTTATTTTGATCGAATTCACCGGATGGTAACCGGTTGTCCTGTGTCCGCTGGATTATCCGAGGGAATTGCTCCATTTTATCCGTACGCCAGCCAACCAGCCCAACCAAATGTTCATCCAAGAAAAAACTTTGCCAACCGAAAACCTCCGACTCCACTTTTTGCTTGCTGATGTTTCCATCAACTAAGTATTTCGTTACCCTGAAATCGTCTCCAACTTCCACCGTTTCGGTCTCCATATCATAATACATAAGGTTGAAGATATCTCCGTCTTTAATTACAGGAGTTGAAAGGGGTTGTATTCGGATATCGCGCCATGATTGGGCGTCAAATGCCGGTGGACCGACATAGACGATCTGAGAGGCGTCTCTCACCCAAAGTTCGTAGCCACCCCAAGGCATTATGTTCGCAAAATTAGTCGGAGTCTGGCCAGTCGTCGTCCACGTATGGTGAAACTGTTTAAAAAGAATATCATTAGTTTCCTTATTATACATTCCCGAAAAAACATGCCTACCGAGCCAACCCAGCATGCCTTCCTTTTCGGTAAGGTCGAGATTGTAAAAGCCGGTCGCCCGGAACACCTCGCGATCCCTTGCATCGATAGGTTTTGAAAAGCCACGATGGCCAACGAAGGGCCTACCTAAATTTGGATTGGGCGATCCATCAATAAGAAACTCGGTTACATCGATTCCTATATCCGTCGTACTGGTGCCTCCACCAAGATTTCCAGTGGCGTATGGTTGTTGGTATTCAACCTCGTAGTGCTGTTTGTCGTAAGCAAGTTCGAAACCTAAATGGCCTTCCAACAGCAATTGCTCAAGGGTAAAATTGGTTACGTCGAATTCACGGGTCACCATGTTGGTAAGCCCGGTAAACAAATTGTTTTCATTGTCGAAGACATTAGAGTCATTAATGGTTGGCACCGTGAAGCCAGGCGTAAAGTCACTACCAATAAAGCTTCTCGTCTTCAAGTGTCTCCTATCTGGTACTCCTGAGAGAAAAAAAGGAGCCATCATTCCCTGGATGCTGGAGTCCGGCAGACCAATCGTCGCATTCTGGGCATCGGGTTGTTTATAGACAGTGACAAGATGCACCCACCAGGATTCAATAACGGATCCCGGGGAGTTGCTTCGGCTCCAAGCGGTACGTTCGTTAGGCACTCCGGGGCCAGTTACGTTATCAAGCGTAAATTTTGGCTTAAAGCTGCCATCCGTTGCCCAGGCAGGAAGAGTCCTACCTAATATATCCTCAAGAGCGGGATCGGGGGCAGTAAACCAGTCAATCATTGCGTTTGCCGGCGGAACAACCTGGGGCGGCGCGCCATGAATTTCCCCCATTTCGTAACTGGCCCGCAAGGTCGTAGGGCCAATGTTGTCCGAATTCTCATTTTCTAACAAAACTGCATGGGCGGCAATTGTGAAACGCTTGTCTATCTCATAGGCCGGCCTTTGTTGATATTGAGTGTCCTCGTGGAGTCCGATAAATCGAACCGCCAGGCGCCCTTCTATCAGTTCTTCATTGTAATCTAAGGTTTCACGATGACTGCTACGCTCTCCAAAGCGCACGCTGATTTCACCGAAGTTTCCTGCTCCCAGCTTCGCTTGCCTGATATCGTTATTGATAACGCCTCCGGGATGCCCCATGCCAAAGAGCAGCGAATTTGGCCCCCGATTCAAAGTAGTGCGAGTGGTATTGTAGGTGTCGAATGGTATGTTGGTTAGAAAATAGTTCCTGGTTAAGGCTGCCTGAGACAAACCACGCATGCGCTGGTTTGCCTGCGGATTTCTTCTGATTATAGCTGTCTCGACTCTCTGAAAACGGCCCTCATCCCCAAATCCTGCGAAATTTCCCTGCACACCCCCGACTTCTGAATTGGCGATATACGACAGGATTGTTTCAGCATCGGTCGCTCCCGTATCCTCGAACAATTCTTCTGTTACTACCGTAATAGCCGATGCAAGGTCCTTTAAGTTGGTTTTAAGCCGGGTACCGGCAAGAGTTGCAAGGGAGAGATAGCCTATGTCTTCATCTTCATCTATGTTGAAGGGACTCAGTTCGTAAACGTCTCCTTCGTCTTCTTCATCTTCTTGCGCCACAAGGGCGAGCGGCAGCGCCGCCGTCAGTAATCCGTAGAAAAACAATTTGGGCCAGCGAAATAAATGCTTCATGAGATGATGGTGTTGAGTATTTTCAATTTGGTTTGTGTAGAATGGTTAAATTCCAAAGTGGATCCCCCTAACAGCCGATCCGGATGTTTCCGGACAAGGACCTTCGAGGGCGCCATTAGGCATTCATACCAGTAGAATGGGGGGGGGGTTGCATATGTCAATAACAATTGTTAAGAAAAATTCAGCTGAACCTCCGTAGTACTGGCCGATGGAGTTTAGGAGAGGATCATTGCGGACGACAAAGAGCACAATTTTTCATTGCAATATTATCACATATTTGTCTACTTTATGTAATGAAAATAGGGGAATTGGCGGATCGCGTCCCAAACAATGGCTTGTTCAGGAGTGGGCAAATCCTATCCGGGTATAGGCAACCAACCCATGTCCGGCGTCAGCTTGATCGGTGGGTGAAGAGTGGACGGGTCCTGCAGTTGCGACGGGGGGTCTACTTACTCCGGAGGCCTTACGTCTCATCAGCCGCGCATCCCTTCGCAGTGGCAAACGCTTTGAAAAAAGCGTCGTATGTCAGCTTGCAATCCGCTTTGGCGCATTACGGTATGATTCCGGAATACGTCCCGGTCACAACGAGTGTGACTACTGGAAGGCCGGAAGAATTCAATACCCCAATCGGACGTTTTCAGTTCAGACATATTTTGCCTAAACGCTTCTTTGGGTTTGAGGAAATGGGAATAGCTCCCGATCAGCAGGTCTTAATTGCAAGTTCTTCCAAAGCGCTTGTTGATCTTCTCTATTTGACACCGCACAGCGACAATCCCGGTTACCTGCGAGAACTTCGGCTCCATGAACCGGACGGCTTCGATCGCGGGGCGCTCGAAGCCGTCGTAAAGAAGCTAGGCTCGAGCAAAGTGGAACGGGCTATTCGGCAGGTCGTTCAGCTATGGGAGGAGGTTTGGGTAGAATGAAACCCTTACTACTAGACATGCTCCGGGATGAGCCTGACGATTTGCGCCGCCGGAGCCGGGCGCGAGAATACCTGCAGGCCCGAATTCTCCTGGCCCTGCAGGACAGCGGCGCCTTTTCCAATTGGGCCTTTTTAGGTGGTACGGCCCTACGGTTCCTTTTCAATCTTCCGCGCTATTCGGAGGATCTCGACTTTTCCCTCGCCCCACCTGATGGAGAACCGCGATTTGAGAAACATATGGACTCCGTTCGGATAGATCTGAGGGCGGAAACCTACGACGTGGAGATCCGGACTCGCCTAGTTAGCGCTGTGGCTGCAGCGCAAGTGAAATTTCGAGGTTTGCTTTACGAATTAGGACTATCTCCTCATTCTAACGAAGTGTTCATGGTCAAGGTAGAAATGGACGTCCGGCCTCCGGAAGGAGCCCTTACGGAAACGCGCCTTGTGCGGCGTTTTATCATGCTCAATTTACACCATTACGACAGGCCATCGCTTCTTGCCGGGAAGTTGCATGCCATCCTTTCCCGCAAATTTACCAAAGGCCGCGATCTCTACGACCTTGCCTGGTATCTTTCTGATCCTAATTGGCCGGAGCCCAACCTCACGCAACTGAACAACGCCCTCCGACAAACTGACTGGAAAGGCGCGGAAGCAACCCCAGAAAACTGGCGAGAGTTAGTCGCTGAAAAACTCCAGTCCATCGACTGGAAGCAAGCGCTCCTTGACGTATCCCCTTTTCTTGAGCGAAAACAGGATGCTGAACTCGTTTCGGAATCCGTACTTCTTCCGCTACTGAAAAAGCAGGATATCTAAACTGAATAAGCCCTGGCTGGGATAAACGATTGGCATCGTCACCCCACCTACAGTCAAGGAGTTGAGTTATAAAAACACTTGCTATAACTCACATTTATCCATTTTTTTGAGCTATATAAAGTCGCGCTTTGTCTCATGAAATGGGACTGGCAACGCTGCCCCCAAGGTACATTTCGGGGCTCCCCCTCCGCATCAGTTCCCCGCGAGATGGATGTTTTCGTCAAGTGGTTTCAAATCTGGTAAAGAAAGGAGCCCTCACCAAGACGGGAACGCTTAAGCACACACGCTACTACCTTAATGTTTAAATAGCTGTCTCGATCCCAAACAAGCTCCTACCCCTCTGCATCATGGGAACCAACCACGCTTTCCGACCAAGTCGTATATAAATCCTGGATACGCTCTAAAACTTCCGGATACTCCGCAGCCAGATCTCGGCTCTCGGCAGGATCTTCTCGCAAGTTGAACAAGCGGGTACCCTCGAGCAACTCTGTTCGGTTGACGATACCCGAAGTTGGCTTTCGAGGACTACGTCCGCCCTGATGCAGCAGTTTCCAGTCACCGAAGCGCACGGCATAACTGTCCAGTCCGCTGCCTTTAAAGCGCCAAAACAAAGCGCGGTTCTTCTCAACCCCTTCCATCGTTTCCGGAATAGGTTTCCCATCCAAGCCTTGAGGCAATTCGATACCCGCTTCCTGGAGACAGGTGGGCAAAACATCCAGAGTTGAAATCGGCCCATCCCAGGTCTCGGCAGCGTGTGGATCACCCGGTCGGGACAGGATAAACGGAACCCGAATGCCCCCCTCCCACAAAGTAAACTTGCTGCCGGCGAGCGGCAGGTTCCAGGCCCCGGTGGTGGGCGGTCCGCCGTTGTCCGAGAACAAGATCACTATGGTTTTATCGGTCAGGGAAAATTCCTCCAGCACATCCAGAACGCGCCCGATGTTGTCGTCGAGACAGTTGAGATTTGCCAGGTAGTATTGGCGCATCTCCCGGTCGGTTATTTCGCCCAGCGTGATGAATCGCTTGAACCATGTTTCATAGCTGCCGTCGGTTTCCGGATCGTAGTTGGGGATCTCCCTGACACCAAACTTGTCGAGATAGCGCTTGGGAACCTGATGGATCGAATGGTGCACCGAGTTGTAGGACAGAGTGACAAAGAAAGGATCCATCTCATGGCGCTTGAGAAAATCGATCGTCGCATCGGTAAAGATTTCCGTCAGGTAGCCATCCTTGAATTCCTTGTGGTCACGATTGTGCATGAGTGGACCCACCACGGCGCTGTGCCCCTTGGGGTCGGGCGTGCGATCCTCGATATCCTTGGACAGGAGGAAGTAATCGTGGCCGTGGGCGGAGAAACCTAAAAACTCGTCGTAACCGTGATTCAGCGGATATTCGCGGACGCCCTGATCGTGGTAGCCTGTGCCGAAATCATTCTTGCCGAAACGGGCCGTGGCGTAGCCGTTTGCCTTCATGATCCGAGCGATGTTGGGGACACTTTCAGGCATTCCGGGACTCCAACTGGATTCCGGATCCCAGCGATGCTGATACCGCCCTGTATGCCATCCGGCGCGTGAAGGACTGCACACGGGAGCCGTGACGTAAGCCTCCGTAAAGAGGATTCCGCGAGCCGCCAACCGGTCCATGTTGGGCGTGTGGACATCCGGCGCATGGTGCTTGAACGCACTCAGGTCAGCGTATCCCTGATCGTCCGTAACGATAATGAGAAAGTTTGGACGGCCTCGCTCTGTCCCTTTCACCCAACTTGAAAGGAGAAGTGTTATTGCAGCAATGGTTAAGGCTATCTTTCTCATTGTCTCCTATTCTACGACATCTTCTCCATTTTATTCTTTTGCAAAGCCGGGGCGGTTGAAGAACCCGGGTATATCGATGATGAAAATAAATTACTTTTTGCTTGATTAAACAGGCTCAGAAGTTTTATTAAAGTGTTGGGCGGTGCTGTGGCCGCCGCTTGATCCAGCGAAAAAAATCATTCACATTATCCATACCAGCTTTGTTGCGGTGCAGCAATTGACCGGATTGTTTCGTGGAATAATGCCGGATGTCGTTTTGCGTCATAAAGTGGGCGACAGTTTGTTGGCGGAGGAAATTAAGAATGGCGGTGTTACGCCAGTTGTTACCAAGCGTATGGAAGCTTATTGCACGGCTGCTGAGTTGGGTGGCGCACATTTGATTTTCAATTTAACCAAAAACTAACAATGAAAATACAAAACTCAATCCGTCTTTTCGGGCAATTGTGGAGCCAGGCGTTCCTTGTGTTGCTTTCGGTTGCGTTCGCCGCAACTTCCACATCGGCTCAAAACTCCAATGATTCCTCGGAAGTCGCAAATGAGGGGGAAATCGTTGAATTGGATATCTTTGAAGTTAACAGCTATGCAAGCCAGCAGGCTGAAGCGCTAAGCGAGCAACGGGCCTCCGATATCTTGTCCAATATTCTTGCTGCCGACTCGATTGGCGCGTTGCCGGACGCAGATTTGAGGATGGCCTTAAATCGCTTGCCAGGGGTTAATGTTGCCGGCGGCGACGCCGGCCAGGTCTCGATTCGTGGTATGCAAGGTAAGCTCAATGCCGTCACTTTGGACGGCAATGCCTTGCCCTCGGCCGCGATTAACCTCAGCGGATTTGGCAGCGGCGGTGATGACCGCGGTGTCGACCTCATGAAAATTCCGGCGGAAGCGATTCAAGGTCTTGAAGTGATCAAGACTCCGACTGCCGATATGGATGGCGATTCAATCGGCGGGCGCGTCAATCTGAGGACGAAAAGCGCCTTTGATTATGAATCCCGTATTCAGCACACCGGAGTTGAGTTTGAGAACTTTGAATTCGGCGGTAGCGGCTACTCGGCGAATTACACCTATGGTGATCGGCTGAACGACGAGGGGACGGTTGGTCTCTTCATCACCGCCAACTGGAAAGATTTTTCCCGCGAATTCGGTCAAACAAACATTGATTCGGCAAACGCGGATGAAGCCAACACAGGCGTGCCCAATGTCATTGAACAAATAAATCCGAACCAGCAATTGGAGGAATTAGAGCAATTCACCACATCGGGCTCGTTGGATTGGCGTGTGAGTGAAAACTCGGTGTTCAGTTTCAAGGGTTGGTATAACAACCAACTGAGATCGGACGGTCGTCCACGTGTGCAGGTGATTCTCAGGGATGCCGATGAGGAATTCATGGATTCGACCGGTCTTATCTCTTCGGGGACTGGAGAGGTTCGCGTTCGCAAGAGGGGCCGGTATCGTCCTGATCGCGACTATGAGCAGTTGCGGTTTGGCATTGATAACGAGACCACTTTTGGAAACAGCGTGTTGGAAACCGGTGTCCTGTTGGGACGATCCGACTTTTCGGCACACCAATACGAATACCGGTTTGAAGCCAGATTCAGAAGGGATAATGAGGTTACTTGGATTGTCGACCGCACAAACGATCCTATTATCCCGGCTTATAGCTTCAGCGCTGCTTCGGGCGTCGACTTGTTCAACGATCCCTCCCAATATGGGCGGTCTGAGCTTAGCCGTTCCTTTGTTGATAATTTCGACGAAACGGTCATTCTTTATGCGGACCTGACGACTGAGCTCGAAACTGAATTGCCGATTTCCTTGAAGACCGGTTTCAAAGGATCTTATAAGGATGCTGCAAGTGATGGAATTTTCCGCTCATTTAGCGGAACGGATGATTTGACTCTCGATGTTCTTGGAATCCGTGATGAGCCATTCAGCACTTACGGCCAATTTGAAGACTTCGGCTTCACTCTCGATGCGCGCTCCTACTCCAATTTCATTGAGGAAAATCAGGACAACGAGGTTTATTTTGAGGAAGAACTCGAGGACGGAGCGGAAGAACAGTTGGAAGATTTGGTGAACACTATCAAGGAAGACATCACGGCCGTGTACTTCATGGGCACTGTCGATCTCGATAAGCTGCGTCTCATTGGCGGCGCTCGTCACGAGGATACGGACGCCTCTTATGGTTGGCCAGCTTCCACTGCTGATCGAGGCAATTTAGGATTTCCGGACGTGACAAACGATATAAGCTATGGCACTTGGGTTCCGAGTATGGTTGGGGTCTACCGTTTTAATGAGAATGATATTCTACGGATGGGCTGGAGCCGTACACTCGCTCGTCCTGACTGGGAAGATCTGATTCCGATCGATCAGACTATTACGCTGGCTGTAGTTGATCCGGATGAGCTGATTGAAGATACAGTCGTCGATGTTGAGATCAACAATCCAGGTTTGAATGCCCAACGGTCCCACAACCTTGATTTGACATACGAGCATTACTATTCCTACAGCAACCTTGTTTCCATTGGCTATTTTTATAAAGAGATGGACAATTTTGTCGGAGCGCCGATTCGTCGGCTGACCGATCAACAGGCAGTGAATAAAGTCACTGGCGAGCTTCTCTTTACTGAAGATGGCGAACCGGTTTTCTACCGTATCGGACGACCGGAGAATGGAGTCACGCAGAGTGTTAGCGGATGGGAGTTGTTGTGGAATCATCGATTTCATAATCTTCCCGGACTGCTTGATGGTTTAGGTTTTACTGCAAACGCCACTTTTATCGGCGGCGATTACAATGCGCCGTTATTCGACGATCCCTCGAATCCCCTTCAGGCGACTGGTTTCAATCAATATGATCGACTTGAGGATCAAGCGAGAGAACTTTATCGCGCCACTGTTTATTGGGAGCGGAAAGGGTTCAGCGCTCGCTTGGGCTATTACCGAAATGGAAATCAGATCGCTGAGTTCAGTAGATTCGATCAGGGCATTCACTACGTTCGTTCCGAGCTCTCGTCAGTTGACGCAACGATATCCTATGAATGGAAAAACGGATTAAGGGTCTTTGTTGAGGGCGCTAACTTGACCGGCGAACCCGAAGATGCGCGTTACGCTGATAATCAGGACTTTTACCAAACCTACGATCGCAACGGTAGAAGATACAGGTTCGGTGCGCGCTGGAATTTCTAAGGCGCCCCCTGTAAATTCATCCCGCTAGCCCGCATGTCTAACTACCCAGCGAATGCGACATCGCCCTACCGAGCGAACAAAGGTCGCACCTCGTTGGGGTCATTTCTTGAAATTGCCCTCGTGTATACCTCAGCGATTATTCGAAATATAATGCAACGCGGCTTACGTTGGGAGATCCGGCACTGTTCGGGGACCGGAGGCGAACACGGTATTGAATCCAGGAAGCTTTGTCGTTTTTCAGGTCTATCATTCCAGGCTCGGTCCACCAGGAGTCAGGTCCGGCGCCACCTACCCAGGCAGTATCATACAGCTTGGACTCAGTGGCAGCCACGCGTATCTGGAAGCTGACAGAGGTATCGAAAGGGGTTTCAGCGGTCCAGTCAATCGCGACTGGTTTTTCACCGCGCGGTATCCGTTGGGCGCTGGACTGGTAGTCCTCGTAAGGCCGACGGTCGTATGTGTTTCCCGGATCGCGCAGATTAAGGCCCGAAGGTCCACGACTGGGAATGTCCAAACGGCGCTCCGGAGCAAAGCCCTGAGGTCCTCCCCAATAGAGCATGGATACCGTCCTGTGACGGTGAGGAATGGGTTCGAAAGTTGAGCCTGACTGTCTGTGATTGGCGAAAAAGATGTCGAGCCATCCATCACCGTCGAAGTCCAGGGTCAGAGAACCGGACGAACCGTAAGTGGGGAGTTCCGATCGAGGACGATCCATAAACCCGCGTTCGCCGCCCCAATAGATGAGCGAGGGTCGATTTCCGCTCACTTCGCCGCCGTAGGCCATCAAAACAATATCGAGCCATCCGTCGCGATCAAGATCCGCGATGCTGTTCTGATAGGCGACATAGGAAGGTATCTGGTCGCGATGGTCATTACTGAATCCTTTTGGCGATCCGTAATAAATCAGTGATGAAACTTCAGTTCCATCAGGCGGCCCGCGTTGCGGGAGTAAAAGATCAAGCCAGCCATCGCGGTTGAGGTCCGCTGCCTGGATATACATCAACAAATCCGGACGTTCCAAATCGATGACTTGGCGCCTATTCAAATCATAGCCTTTAGCGGAGCCGGACCAAACCGTGATGGTGCCCTCCTCCTCTTGCGCAGCAACGTCGAGCCAACCATCTTGATTGAGATCGGCCAATAATGGCCCTCGGGTCTTTTCACGTGTGCTGGGAACTACGGAGCGATTCTCCCTGAGGAACCCATCAGCCGATCCCCAGTGAATAGGGAATCCGACACGACTGGGATCCGCCGGATCAATGCCGCTACCTCCCGACAGAATATCGAGATAACCGTCTTTATTGATATCGGCGATGCGAACGCCTCCATAGGAAGATTCGACGGTGATTTCGCTCGTAGTTTTAAAGCCTTTATCTCCGCCCCAGTTGATTGTGATGCCGCTCTGCTCGTGCTCGACACCGTGTATGAAGTTTTCGCGAGTGAAGAGCAGGTCCACATAGCCATCGTCATCAAGGTCCGCGTTACCGATACCGAAAATCTGATGCGTGGGGAAAGATACCGAGTGATCCGGAGAGAAGTTCCTCGTGCCATCGCCCCAATAGATATCCGTTTGTGATGCGCCATCGCGGAACCCGCCTTCGTCATTAAAGAAAATGACATCCGGTTCACCGTCGTTGTTCACGTCTCCGATCGCATTGGAAAGGACGCCGGCGGTTGGTAATTGAGTGTGATTGCCAAAGCGAAAGCTCCCTTTCTCATTCCAGAATACGTAGGAAAAAAGACTCCTCTGATTCGTGACATTCGCGTTGCTGAACACGAGTTCGGGATAACCGTCGCCGTTCAGGTCATCGGCGCTAACCGAAGTAGCTCCCAAGGTAGGCAAGCGCATGGGATCGTCTTTTCCAAAATCGCCATCATGCGAAATGAATACCAGGGAATCAGTCCAAGTGGCTCCTCCCGGGGCGCTGTAATTGGCAACGATCAGGTCATCGTCGCCATCATTGTCCACATCAGCCGCACAAAGGTCGCGCGGCGCTGAGACATTTAATTTTACTGAATGATCCGGATCAAACCGGCCTCCTTTGGAAGTGATTACCTGGATGATCTCCCCATTGGCAGTAGCCAGGCCGTGGTTGCCATCGCCATTGAAATCGCCGAGAATCATAACGGTTCCGGGAAGCGTCAAGTGAGTTGCGGCGACACCCGTGTCAAAGGCGGCTTCACTTGATTTGAAAAGATGAATTTTCCTGCTGGTTTGCACCATGAGATCGTCCCGTCCGTCGCTGTCGAGATCTGCCGTAAGTAGGGACCGTCCGCTTTCGCCATCCAAGGGAAGTTCAAGGCGTCGCTCGGGATTGAACCCCTCGGGTGAGTTCCAATAAATGAGGCTGACCTCTTTACTGGTGATGGCCGAAGGATCGTAATTTTTCCATTCGCAGGCGATTGCCAAGTCAAGCCAGCCATCTCCATTGAAATCACCGGAAACGATGTCCTTTGCTGAGAAAGCGGGAAGCTCGGTCCGGGTCTGACCAGAAAATCCACTTCGGCTACCCCAGTAGATCCAGGAGCTTACCTCATCGACGTGGCTATTTGAGCGATTAGCTACTACAAGATCATTTAGGCCATCCTGATTCAGATCGGCAACAAATCCAGCAGAAGATCCGCCTCCCGGAAGATCGATACGAGTACGAGCATCGATGTTTCCTTTGTGATTAAGATAGATATAAGTGTTCTCTTTTTCGGTATGAGCGTGCCCCGAGGGGACAACCAGATCCACAAAGCCGTCGTGATTCAAATCCCACCTGCTAATTATTTGCAGGCGGCCTTTGGCGGAAACGTAAAGATTGCTTCGGCCGTCTGGAAATGTGCCATCATTGAAGTCCTCAAATGAACTCTCTGTCCAGGTGGACCTTGCCATAGACTGAATCGCTGTGATTTGAAGCCCGAGCGTGATATTCAATAAAATAACCGAAAGCCGGGCTAATCCCACTTGACGGGTGAACCGCAGATAAAGGTGTGGAAAGGGGCGCGAAGTGAACCAATTCATTGGGAACTAAAAAGTTACGATTATTAGGCATATCATAGATCTAGAGGAAGCTGGATCGACTATATTAGAACTCGACACTCATTGAACGTATTGCACTGATGTCAAACAGCACTTTAAAGCGTACCACCGTAGCGCAGTTCAAAATGTACCATCACAGCGCTCCAAAACGTGCCGATGGGGTTGGCCACACCCTTGCCGGTGATATCAAAAGCCGAGCCATGGATGGGTTCGAACATGGACGGAAACCTGCGTTCCGGGTTGATGTTGGCAGTGGGAGCGATACCGATTGATCCCGAATATCCGTCTTACTCTCTAATCAATTAAATTATCTTCACTCGAATTCAATTCCGAATATCGATGCTCGATCCAAGCGGAATTTTATGACGAGTGTTTCGTCGTCAGGAACATTGAGTTCAGATTCGCCGTTCCAGGTAATTACCTTCCAAAAAGCGTCGCCTTGAATGGGGTCGCAATCATCGAAACTACGACCCGAAACAGGTTTGTCGTCTCCGGTAGACAATTCAACGCGAACACCGCCGGCTCGCTTGGTCACTGCGTTTATCTTGAGAGTTTGACCAGGCGGGAGTATTCCCACGGTCGCAAATTCTCCGATTTCCTCAGCTTCGACGGCGATGATGCGCCCTTTGGGCCAGATAGCGTAGCCTGAGTAAAGCTCCATGTCGCCTCTAGGATACTTATGCGGTAGGTTGTAACCTTTATATGGTAGAGCGAAGTCTCCGTTCGGCAATTCAAACAGACTTGGGAAAGAGAAGATACAGCCGCCATCCCATTCTCCAAAGGAAGCGGTTTCCAAAACAGCTCCCCCTGGTAGTCGGTTCCAAAAAATGCCGTCATGGCTGGTCCAAAGTCCGAGTGAACTCGTATCGTCTCGCGTATCCCAGACCGTTGGAAACATCAAATGGAGATCGGGAGCCCCTGGCATTGTCGTATGGATGCTCGTGTAAAAGCACTCTGAGGGAAGCGTTTCTCCCGGAACGGGAACAATCACAGGTTGAGATACCTCGAAATCGCCGAAGGTGTCGCTTTCCGTCCGGCCGATGACGCGTCGACCGGGTCCGTGATGCTCACCCGTCCAGGTCCTCCTGCGTTGGTCGCCAGCCCAACGCGGCGAGCGAGGTCCAACCATCCAGGAGCGCGTATAGATAACATACTTTTTCAGGCGAGGATCATAGTAGCCGGTCTCCATGCCATCGGTATGCTCGATCGTGAATGGTTCAGACAAAGTCGTCCAATGGATACCGTCAGGTGAAACCGCGCCGCGAAGGCTGTAGAATTTTTCCGGATCCTCCCAGTCACCACGCAGTACCCGTGTTTCCCAGCGATCCGGATGCTTTTCGACAAATTTTTTGAAAACATCAAGGGTCTGCCGTGTTCCCCCAACCGCCTTGTATCGTTCTTCCGGAGGTCCATGTGGGTCGATGAAGACCGTGCCGTTAGGTCCTCCTGCGAGCAAATTATTCTCCATGCTGCCTCCAAACTCGCGCTGCCGCAACAGGGGTCGCTTCCAATGGTAGCCATCCTTCGATTCAAAATAGCAATCTCCGCCCGGGCGGCTTTTCCCCCAGGCTTTGTAGATATCACCATCCTTCATCACGGTTTTGAAAATGATGTATTCTTCTTCCCACGGTTTTTCGCGTTTGATAACGGGCCCCTTCCGCTGCGCTTGCTGAGCTTCAATCCTGATACCAAACGGCGAGGAGGGCCGACTCAACTGAGCGTCCCATGCTCCATAAACGGGATTGTCCAGCCCTTCCTCCACTTCGTTAATGCGCACGCCCTCCTCGTTGAGCCAGTTTAGCGCCCCGGGTCGAATGTAGAAGAAATCAGTGAAGAACAAGCGTTTGCCCGCTAACTCATATGGCTCTCCCCAAAATGTCTTTTCCTTTGAGATCTCCTCCAAGTACCGAGCCGTTGATTCATCTGCCGAAAGGAGATTTCCCATGAACAAGATTCCAAGAAAAAGCGCTGGCCATCGGAATCCTCGAGATGGCCGATTGAAGATATGATTCGGCTGTGATATCATGATTTTTGTATTATTCGAATTCGATTTCGAAGACTTCAGCTCGGTCTTAAAGAGAAGTAACTGGTAAGCTGCCATGGCCGGGAGCGACAAGAAAGTTTCTATCGAACAAATGCGTAGTCAGGCAATACGATGAGCGGAAGTTGGGTCAGAGCTTGGCCAAGCGACTCGAAATCACCCCAAACGGTCATGGACTTGGATCCCGTCGAAACCACAACACTCCACTTCGTTCCAAGTTGAACCGTGCGACCCACTAAATCCTCAGCGCCTAAATTGCGCTTGAAGGTCAGCTTCGTTTGCGCTGACCCAGGATCGAAAGAAGCCTCACGAATCGACAGTTCAAGACCAGGGGCAAGCTCTATGCCCGGTGGACGCATTGCTTGATTGTCTTCGATAATCGGAGATTCGCCTTCATCCCGATCCACAACGATTTCCCCTTTTTCATTACCGTAAACCGCATTGCCCCGAATAACGGATGGCTGGTAATGGGAGAACGACTGCGAATAGTGAATACCAGCTCCTCCAAGATTTTCCGTAACCAGATTGCCTTCCATAACGGAATAGCCATCGACCAGGCGAACCGCTCCGCCCGATTGATTCCGAACGATGATGTTGTCAATAATCCGGGCGCGACCTTCCTTGCTGACCCGAATAGCGCCTACGCCCCCTCCGGTCGTCCAATTTCCAGCGAAGAAATTTTCCTTAATCAACGGCTCGCCATCGCGCATGGTGTAAATGCCTCCGCCATCGTCGTCTCCCTCATTCCCGACAATCCAATTGTTAAGAATCTCAGGACTGGAAAAATATTCGCAATAGATACCTCCCGCATCGCTGCGTCCAATTGCTTGATTGTGCGCGACCACGTTATTTCTGATCAACGGAGACGCTTCGTGGCTACAAGCAATGGCGCCGCCACTGCTGCTACGCGTGCGATAAAAATCTTTTTTGCCGGATACGTTTCCTACGAAAACATTATTCTCTACCTCAGCTCGCGGGCGGCCTTCAAGTCGAACCCAGCCGTAAATGGAGAGTCCACCGCCATCGCCGAACTCCGTCCAATTGTCTTTGAAAATATTGTTTTTTATCTTCGCTACAGAATCGAACAAACAGGCGATCCCACCTCCACGATTGCCTGCTTGATGGAACGTGGCGGGCCTCACATCGGGAGGAGAGACCGTGTAACTTTCGAGTATCCGATTATTGGTTATGACTGGCGAAACGCTATCGCAAAGAATCGCTCCGCCATGGCCGATAGCCCGCCCGCGTCGAATCACGAAACCATCGATGCGACAGTTATCGGACCCAACCAAAACGCGCCGTGCATGCAGTCCGTCCAAAATTGTCTCGTATTTGAAAATGTCACGTTTCCAAGAGTTGGCGGAATATCCGCCTAAGAGATCTACGAAAGGTCGGCATTCCAATGTGCTGCGATCGTAAGTCCCTTCAGCAACCTTTATCCCTACTTTATTGTTCGCAGCCGGCACATCGACAGCCCCAAGAGCCTTCTCAATCGTGGCCCAAGGGCGCTTGGTACTGCCATTGCCAGTCTCATCATTTCCCAAAGCAACGGATATATGTAGAATATGAGCATAATCGGCCGCATCCACCAACTCGGTTGACGGACCGATCTTCGCCATTTCGCCAACCGCCTCAGCATGCGCCGCCCAATGGGTGGCCAGAGCAACGAATGAAACGGCAGCAAAAAATGCATACGCGGATTTCAGATTTTTTTGAGCAGAGATTTTCCTAGTGCGAAACGTGGTTTTTTTTAAAAGTGCGAAGGCTAAGATTTTGTTTATTTTTTGAAATCGATTTGGACCGAGGTCAGCACGGGCGAGGTCGCCCCATTGGCGGTATCCAAGACCGCCTTGTATTGCATCCAAGGTCCCAGATTGGGATGGATCAGAGCCTCGCCGGATGAGAGGCAATAGGAGTTTGGACCATCACTGCCCTGCCAAGTGGCTTCCTCAAGCGCCTCTTGCGTTTGGCCAGACCGCACTTGAAATCGGATGGCCGTATCACCTGGCGTTTCAGCTTCCCAAGTTAGCCGGGCCCACCGGGCTCCTTTCGCATTATAGGGAGAGGACAGGTATTCCCACTGTGTGCCGCGATTAGAGATATCGCCCAGATCCAACCCCATGTCATAGTGGACTCCTACCGTCGGAATGCGCTGGAATTTCGAAGCATCGAAGCCGTTGGAACTGCCCCAATACAAACGGGAATCCGTCTTGTGGTCAGCATACTGCCCAATGGCCTCGGAATCTCCATCCGTACGATGGCAGAAAAAGAAAACATCCTTATGACCATCGAAATTGAAATCGCTGACCAAGCTTCCTGTCGCGCCGTCAGTCGGCAGAACAATGCGGCGATCGAGACTAAAGCCTTCCCTCCCACCGAGCAAAATGCTGGATTCGACGCTACGGCGGCCTCCGATCTTATAGATGGGGCAAACCAAATCCAACCAACCATCAGTATTCACATCCGCTACCGTCATGGTCTTGGCGCCGATATCAATTTCCACGCTGCTTTCGGCCGCGTAAGTATTATCAGCGTCTCCGTAGTAAATCCGAATGGCCGCTCCCTTTGCTCCAGCGAATACAATATCCAGATATCCATCCTGATTCAGATCCGCCACCTCGGTCTGATGATTATCAACACCGAGTGTTCCCCGGATTAGCTGCCGCCGCTCGTTTCCATAGGACCGCGAACTATCTCCCCAGAAAATAGATGCGCCTTCGCCTGCAAATACCAGGTCAAGAAAACCATCGCCATTCAGGTCGGCAATCGAAGGAGAGCGGCACTTCCAAACGGGTAATTCCGTCCGTTGAGCCACCACATAACCATCCTTCGCGCCCCAATAAATAAAGGACCCCAGGGATTGCATTTCGCCGTCTTCGTTCGGCGCCGCTTTGGCATTGGCGTAGGCCTTGTTATTCGCGACAAGCATGTCCAAATACCCGTCCCTATCCAAATCGGCAATCTCGACGCCGACTCCCGCGTGTGCTGGGACACCGGATACGCGCCACGGATCGAGTTCGTTGTTCTGGTTCCAGAAAATCATTGCTTCGTTTTCGTAGCGAGTCACTTCGCCCTGATTCAGGAGGATAATGTCCGTCTGCCCATCGTCGTCGATATCCGCCATCGCTTGTTCGTAGGCTTCTCGTGATGGAAGCGAAATCCGCTCTTCAACCGAAAACTCGCCAGTCTGATTGCCAATGTAAAGATAGCTGGGATCAGAGTCTCCGCGGGAACGCCCCATCATTGAGGTTATAAGAATATCCAAATGACCATCCCCATCGATGTCCGCGATCGCATTGCCTTGGGCGCCGTGCTCATACAGTGGAGACCGGCGCGTCGTTTCAAACCCATCGGGACCGTTCCAATAGATAAACGAAGGCACCTCGTAGGAATAATGCTCTTGGAAATTGCATACAAGAAGATCGATCCATCCATCTTCATTTAAATCGGCGGCGTTTGCTCCCCAAGCTCCAATCGTCTGCAACGCCTGTCGGCGAGATGTATCAAATCCATCCGCTCCTCCAAAGTAGAGATACGAGGTGGTCAATCGCGTTCCGAATCGCTCCATGCCTGCCTCGGCAAACATGTGATTGGTAAAAAACACATCCGGAGCGCCATCCCGATTAAAATCCTCCACCACGACATCCTTCGCGTAGTGGGTCGGGAATGAAATGCTATGATCCGGATCGAATCGTCCATCACGATTTAAATATGCGGTAGACGAGGGACCGCCTTCGTTGGCGAACAAGACATCGATTGCTCCGTCTGCGTTGACATCCGCAAAACGCGTGGCATGGGCTTTCGTAGTTGGTAAGCCAATACGGTTTTTTTCATCATATCCATCAGCGCTACCAATGTAGATATAAGAATCGTCACCCAGCCCATTGGAAAACGCGAGGTCCTGCCAGCCGTCGCCATTGATATCGGACGCATCGACATCCGTTGCCCCCTGCGTTTCGAGTGGCGTAAACTCCGTCGGGGAAAACGCCCCATTGCGATTCCAGTAGATACGCGATCCCGGAACCGGCCCGGCTCCGCGATACTCCCAAAAGCCGGCTGACATCGCGAAGACGATTTCCGGATACCCATCCCGGTTCAAATCAACATTGATTACGCCTTGAGCATTTTGCGATGGAAGCATTGTTTTCCCACCAAAGGGGTAAGCCGACCAGTCAGGCGCTTCCTTTTCAGGCACAATCCCTTCCGCGCCCCAATATATCGCGGAATCCATGCTCGTCCAAGTCCCATTGGAATAGTTGGCAACAGCCAAGTCCATCTTGCCGTCACGATTGAGATCTCCGGGCGCCACCCACATCGGCCCGTTGGCTGGAATATAACTGTGATTCCTGATACTGAAATCGCTCCCATTTCCCCAATAGATGGACATGTCGAGCATCTCCAGAAGCGGATGGGAATTCGGACAGAGCAAATCTATGTAACCATCTCCATTGTAGTCCCAGCGATTCACTACCTGCACCCGACCGGCGGCGGAGACATATGCATTTGCCCCGGCATCCGAAAATGTCCCGTCGGAAAAGGCTTCATACCCAGTCTCCCGCCATGAGGGCGCCGCGTTGACTGAACATGCCGCTACCGTAGAAAAGTATAGGAAAAGCAATAAAAAGAAATGCATGTCGGAATGCATATTATTCTGTTCGAGCAAACTTGAAATTAAAAAAGTCCTCTTCAATTGATTCGAACACTAATTTTACGACTGTTCCAGCCAGTAGCTGCATTGGTAGCGGGATAAGAGGTCCGGATACTCGGACTCGAGGTCAATCACCTTTGAGCCGAACCGGATCTCTGGTGTGGACCAGTTACGGGCCGGTTGTTTGAAATGTATTCCATCCTCCGATTCCATCGTAGCCAAGCGGAAGCACATGGCTATTTTTTAATCTTGCCGGGCGCCATGCCAGATGGAGCCATCCTTCAAAAACACGTCCTCCGAAATTCAAACCAATTTCCGGTTGCGACATACATGCGACTCATATGATGTGTTTACATTTGAGCAATGTCCCAGTTTCTGCAGTCAGGCGAAATCTCGAGACGCGTATCGAAATATTGAAGCCTGTCAGGACACTTCTGTTTTAACCATGAACAGACTATTTTCCACAATCCTCCTTATCATCGGTGGCCTCACTATTCCAGGGATTCTTGAAGCAGAAACCATCGAACCTGAGGAAATCGTGGTCGTTCGCGGCGAAACGGTTTTAGTCCCTGGAGTCGATAGCTCGATCGCATTCAAATTTTCGGATGGGCGCATCGTAGTCGGGAAAGACGATCCCTCCAGTTGGTCCACCGACGGGGGCAAAACCTGGAAGCGGGGCCCGGCGGGACCCGGCCAAAAGGTCGCGATTGATCTTGGCGGCGGCGAAGTATTGTCAGTAAGCCGCGATACGAATCGCCTCGACACCGGGTTGCACGAAGGGCAATTGAAACGCTCTTTGGACAACTGGAAGACTTATGAACAGGAAAAACCGGTCCTCAATATTCCGCTCGCGGCCTCCACCGTCCTTGGCGGCGGAAAAATCATCGATGGCTTCCTATTCCATCATGGAATTGTTCTTCTCCCGGATGGGCGCCTTCTTGCTTCCATGTACGGAAACTACCGCGGGGACACCATTCTCTGTGATGGTTATCCAACCGAACTCGGCCAGCTCAAGTACCGCACAATCGTCGTTTCCTCCAACGACCGCGGACGGACTTGGGGCAATCCGGTGATGGTGGCCTATGATCGAATGCTAGGTCGAGGCATTCCCAGCGATCACCCGCGAGTAGAGCTAGGCTACGAGTCCGAAACCACTCGTCCCACCCGTGTCGTTCCCGCCGTCACGCAGGAGGGCTTTCGAGAGGCCGATTTGCTCATTGCTCCCAACGGGAATCTCCTCTGTATGATGCGCTCTGGCGGACGCAATGGAGGAGCGGCCGTCCTTTTCCCCACACCGCTATATTGCTCCTGGTCCGAAGACATGGGACGAAGTTGGTCCCCACCCGCTCAAGTCGCCGATCGAGGTGTCGGTCCAGACATGATCCTGCTGAGAAACGGAGTCATCGTATGCACTTACAGCCGCCCTGGAAATTGGCTGATCTACTCAATGGACAATGGACTCACCTGGCAGGCGTCGCACCAGTTCGCACCATTCAATGCCTACAACTACCTTGTCGAATCGGGGCCGGATTCATTTCAAGTGTTCCACGAAGCCAACAACGAAAAGAAAACCAAGGTCTATGGTACCTTCTTCACCGTAAGAAAGAAATGACGATGATCAATCCCTGGGACTTCAACGGCGATGGACACCTCGATATCATTACCCTCCGGCCATGGCCATTCGGGTTAGTGCGATTCGTGGGCAGAAATCAGTCTATTCGAAAAATCCTCGGTCGTCGGCCAAGTGGGCTTTGCAAACTTCCTCGTTCAATTCAACCCCGATACCGGGCTTGTTGGGCACCGTCAAATAGCCGTCCTTGAAGAGTGGACCATCATGAAGGATAAGGTCGTTCCAATGGGCTTTTTCCCCTTCCGCAGTGTCCACTTCGAGAGCCACAAAAGATTTGATAGCCGCGCAGGCATGGGCCGAGCCCATGGAACCAACCGGGGTCGCCCCATTGTGGCACACCATGGGAATCGAATAAAGGTCCGCCCAATCGGCGATTTTCTTCATCTCGAGCAACCCACCTGACTTCTGCGGATCGACGTGCACCATATCGCACGCTCGCTTTTCGATCAACTCGCGGAAGCCTTGGCGATGGTAGAGATTCTCGCCGGTAAGAATAGGAACAACGCTCTCTTCCTTGATACGCAGGTGACCTTCGATGTCTTCCGGCTGCACGGGATCCTCCAGGAACCAGATATCCAAATTGCGAATCGCATGCGTAAAACGCAGCACATCCACCGCTTGATACTTCCAATGCAAATCCATTCCCACCAACGTATCCTGCTTCAATGCGCTACGTGTCTCCTCCATTATCTTCACCCAAAAGCGTATGGTCCCCGGATTAATCGTGCCGGAAAGAGGACTATCGCCTTTTGGCAGGCTATGCTTGATCGCCTTGAATCCACGCGCTTCAGCCTCCACTGCCATAGCGGCCCAGGCTTTGGGATCGTCATTGTGCTCCCTTGGTGAATCTGCGTCGTTGTAGAGCATCACTTTATTACGATAGGCTCCGCCCATAAGAATATAGACGGGCACCCCGATCAATTTGCCCACTAGATCGTACAAGGCCGATTCAATACCTCCGATGGCTCCGGCAAGCGAACCGGTACGCGAGCCGCGCGACCAATAACTTTCAGTCAAGCGCCACGTCAAGGCCTCCACATTCAGCGGGTCCCGTCCGATCAGCTTCAGACTGATCTCCGCAATGTCGTCCGCCACTTCCGCTTTGGGATAAGCTTCTCCGATTCCGTAGACTCCGGAATCGGTCATAATCTTCACCAAGTGGGTCTTGTACTTGATATTGATCGCGGCCGTTTTGATCGACGTGATTTTGCAGGAACCTGAAAGCGGGGAAGCGCCGCCTTGCATAGCGCTGGCGGCTTTCAATGGCTGACTTATTGCAGCAGCGGCAAAAAAGCCGGATCCTCTGAGAAAATTTCTGCGATCAATCATTTGCGTATCAGGTGTAAAATTACGGTTTGGCTACGTCTCGGAATTCATACACAATATTTCCATCTACATCATGGATGCGAATGGCAAGGATCGGCGCGCCATCTTCGAAGACTACGCGTTGCGGGTTTGCCAGGACTTTTTTCGAGCCCTTGCGAAAACTCACTGTGATGAAGCCGCCACCAAGTCGATAGAATGAATGGTAGTTGAAATTGTATCCGGGACCATTGAGCACCATCTTGTCGGATGCGGGACCGCAGGCGAATTCCTGCAAACCGGTCTTGGGGTCAGTCGAAGCATATTGCCAGTGACGGTCTCCCGCAATGACGTAGAGGTTGTCGATTCCGCTTTCGTAGATCCATTGACGAAATTCTTCGCCTTCACGTTTGAACGCTTGATTGGCATGATTGTCCGATTGGTCGCTATTATCCGGCCCGACAAGTACCGTTGGGCTTACGATGATCTTAAACGCCGCATCGCTCTCCCATAGCGTACGCTTCAGCCAGGCTTTTTGCTCTTTGCCCCATATGGTCTTTTCCGGTCCGTCCGGGATCGTATCCGGAGTCCGGAAGTCGCGATTTTCAGTCAACCAGATTTGAACTCCTTTTCCCCAGCGAATGGTTCGATAGAGTTTCTCGCCCACTGGTGTCTGCTCGCGAAAGAGCTTCGCTCCATCTTCGAAGGTCAAAGGCTCGATCCAAGGAGCTTCAAGTCCCGGATAGGAATCATCGAAAAATGCATCGTGATCGTCTTTTTGCCAGTAACTGGGTACCTGCCGAAGAAACGTTTGCAACAACGGAAGGGAATACATGCGTTGCCAGTGCAATCGGCATAGATCGACCGTACTTCCCCGAGGATTGTCGCGGTCGTAGTAGACGTTATCACCGGTGCGTACCATGAAGTCCGGATAGCCTTGGAAAACCGGGCTCAGATTCGGAATCGATTTGTATATGCGGTAGCCTTCGCGTTCGTCGCGTTGATGATAGAGCTGGCAGGTTATGACTGAAAACCAAACATCTTCCCACTCATCGGGATCCGGAGCCGTGCTAAACGTGCCCACCGAACTCTGTGTTATGTCACCTGAATTGCTCAAACGTCCCTCCTGGACATAATAATAGCGCGTGGCTGAATCCAGATTTTCAATCGCGAACTTGTGTGAATAATCTGTCGATTGATCAACCGATACCCATGGCATGCGCGATGCATTCTTCCCGAATTCCGGCGTCAATGACCAAACGAATCGAATCTGCCCTTCGACTCCGGGAATGGCTCCTTCCCAGTCGGTAGCAGGAATATCAGGCGAATCGGAGATGACGCGCGTAGGACTCATCAAAGGCATGGGAACCACGCCATCCCAACGCCGGTCGGCTTCCAAGGTCAATCGAGTCCAGGCAATGGCGGACGATTGTGTAACCTCACCGATCATTGCGCCCGAAGCAAAATAGGGTCCCGAGTTCGCTTCCGCCGATGTCACAGAATAAGCCGTTAATGAGACCATGACAATCAGCGTCGTCGTCATTGCTTTGATTGAACGTTTGAAGGATTTGGTTTCAGGGCACATTGAAATTCTTCGCATTAAATTCAGTTAATCAGGTTTAAAAAGGAAATCAACTGGAAGTGATCTCATTGAGCGTCTGCGGCCAGGGTGGAATGGTGAATCGTTTCGCTAATCCTTGAGCTTCAAGAGCCGCCTTGATGCCGGAAGCTCCGCTCGGCAAGAACGCCAAAAGGGCAGATCCGTCAACCGTGTAAATTTTGGCTTTGATTGGGAAAAGGGTTAACCCGCATATCTCACAAAATTCGTCGCGAGCGAACGGAGATCGAGTGCTGGTGTGGGTTTCGCACAGATGAGCGGGTGAAGCTGGGTCGACACCTGCAAAGTCGACCTGCATCTGTGCGGAGCACGGGCAGGGGAATCCAACGAAGTCCGCACCAGTGCCGGGATTCCGGAGCGCAGTAGAAGATTTGTGAGATATGCGGGTTAAAAGCCGATTTCTCTCACCCAGGGTTTCAGCAGCGCTTATAGCCCTGTTTGACATACCAAAATGCCATTAGGCCTGGAAAGGGATGAGCTGGGTAAGGATGGACTTTACACCTTCGACGACGCCGTAGAGCGCTAAAAGAAACACGAATCCCATCAGCGCGTTGTCCCACCAGCGATTGCGGTATTGCGCCCCTATAAATGACTCTTTGGCAGTGATCCACCAAAGCCCACCGGCAATTGCTGGAATCATTACAACTGAAAAAGTATTCGCAAGGATCGTGAGGGAAATGAACTCCGCCTGCCCTCTCCATATCAGAGGTGAAACGACTATCCAAAGCGTCAAGTACCGATATACTTTCGAAGACCTATATTCGATCTCAAGCGGTTCATTGTTTCTAGCTCGCCAGCGATACCAGGCGTGACTTCCTAAATAGGATAAACCGAGACCGGCGCCTACAATCGAAGTAAAAATCGCGGCAAAAACACCAACGAGAAACATCAGCCGGCCCGCATCTCCCAAGACTCCGCCAAGCAGGATAGCCATGTCGTCGATCGAAGCGATACTGAGGGCCTTACCAAAGACCAACTCGGCTCCAAGTGTCCACACCGCGAGGTTGAAGATCACCATGACAACGACTGCCAGAAGGAAATCGTATCTTTGAAGCCGTCTGTATTCAGGTCCCTTCCAGCCCTTCTGCTCCAAGAAGTATGGATACACGAGATTGACGAGAGAACCTCCCACTGCCCCGATCATTCCCAGAGCTACCAGTGACGCGCCGAAGGGGCCCTGCTGTTCCGGAATCTCAAAAGCAAACACTCCTTTTAACAAGGCGCCAGGTTCAAACCCAACCCAAAGCGCGCAGCCGAGAAAAGAGACTGCCAACAGCGCCAGCAGTACCTTGAATATCCTCTCCGCTCGTTTATAGATTGGCCGAAAAATGATCGATACTACAACTGCAACCCAGAATATCTGCCAAAGATAACCGTTTCCGATCCCTAAGATATCCACCGAAATCTCACCAAGCCCCGCCAACATGTAGGTAGAACTCAAATGCCCCCAAATCAGGACGGCAATAAACAGGAACGGTGCGTACCAACGGTTGAATCGCACCAATCCATCGAGCACACCTTCACCGCGAGGATTGCAAAGCTGGTACCGGGCGATCATCGAGACGAATGCGTAACGAACAGCCAAAGCGAGCACCATCGCCCAAGTGAGCGCATAGCCATAGTTCCCCCCGGATACCCCTGCAGCCACGATATCACCTGCTCCAAGCCAGGTCAGAACTGCAATGAATCCCGGGCCAAGCGAACGAATATATTGAATGAAACTCCTTGGAATCTCTACCCCATCAGCATTACCCGATGAATAGCGGGATCGGGAATGGGATGTATCCGTATCGGACATGGGATTTGCGAAGAATTCCGTTTGGAAGAGGGCAGCAGGTTTCAATTATGAATAAACATTGTCAATTCATCTCATGAGTATACAGCCAGTGATAATAAGCTTGTTTGATAATGCAAAGAAATGCATCCGGTTGCCGGAGGTGCCCCTATGTCAAATGCCTTGTAAAGCGCAACTCACCCGTAGTTGCCAAGATGAAAGAACTCGGGTTTATCGATGATGAAAATAAATTACTTTTTGCTTGATTAAACAGGCTCAGAAATCTCAAAGCCGAACCCTGGTCGGTCACTCGGTCGCATGTATATTCCTTCGGGGCCGCGCGTAATCCTGTTTTCTTCCTCAAATCGATCGTAAACTTCCTTTGGGCCACCGGGCCATGGCAGGAACATTTCACACCAGGGTGTGTTTTCATTGGCGAAAACAAAGTGTGCCGCCCCACCCCGCCAACCGCCATGAGGAATTACTGGTGTATTGTGGGCTCGAGCGAGCGCATCGATCCAACGCAGCTCGGTCAGACCGCCGCACCAATTCATATCCGGTTGCCAGATATCCGCAGCTTTGTGTTTGGCCAGTAACTCGAAGCCGTATCGCGTTGACTCGTGTTCGCCCGTCGCCATGTGAGTGGAATTGACGCGTGCATTCAGTTGGCCCATTCCGACATAATCGTCCGGCATGAGGCATTCCTCCATCCAATAAACGCGATAGGGTTTCAATCGCGCTGCCAGCTTTTCTGCATAGGGAACCGTCAAAGCCATCCAGCAATCGAGCATGATCTGGCCGTCGCTTCCGAGGAGTTGGCGGGCACGCTCTACCAGCGCTTCGTTTTTGTCCAAGCCTTCTTCTCCATCGGCGGGGCCGTGGGGAAGCGCGAGTTTAATCTTTTTGAACCCGAACTCGACGGCCTGCTCGATGTTGTTGCCGGTACAATATGCGGGCACGCGTTTTCTTGTTGTGCCACCTAACAGTTCGTAAACAGGAAGTTTCAATGCTTTGCCGACGATGTCCCAGAGCGCGTTGTCGACGGCGCTGAGGGCATGCACAACCAACCCTTTTCTCCCGTAGTAAACCGTGCCGCGCCACATGATGTCCCACAAACGTTCCACCTGAAACGGATCTTCACCCAGTAATAGCTTGGGCAGATGCCGCTCGACAACGAAGGAAGCGCCGGGACCCCCATAGCCGAAGCCCGTGATTCCCTTGTTGGTCTCGACCATAACCGATAGCGGCCCGAGATCATCGGCAAAAAATGTGGATCGGCGAGGTTTGAATCGGGCATAGATGGATAACGGATTCGCGATTTCGACCTGGGAGGTATTCCATGAACCGGGCGTCGGTGTATATGCGGATAGTGGACGTTTCGGAACAAGCTTCGTAGCGCGGATCCGAGTGATTTCAAGCCCACTTTTCTCCTCCGGGAAAGGTAGTTGTGGAGGTTCAGGGAAACGATTTTCAGCTTGGGCGAATATTCGGCTATTTCCCAATGCGCATGCTAAAGCGCCAGTTGCTGCTGACTTGACGAAAGTGCGACGATGCATGGAAGTTCCCATTACCAATTTAAGCTGAATGATCCATGTTGCTTTGATCTTTTCCAGGGTTTGTTTCAAGTTTTTTTGCCCGATAATCAGGATCCCTCGGGCTGGCCAATACAATTTTACACCGATAGTCCCCCCTGAAAAGGGCCCCAAATGGATGCCCTGAATGGGCGGATTTTTTCACTAATTCTTATTTCTACCTGTCAAAATATCATTTATTTCATTAATCAACCTTGACTTTTATCATTTTTCTTATGGATAGCAGCGCCATTCGGACTTAGCCCTCCTCCTTCCAGCTCCCCTGACGGGCAGTCCAAACTTTTCATTTACATAAATAGGCATTTATGCATTATTTCTTAAATGAATTTTGATCGTCTCGTTTCACTTGTGAGCGAGGTTTCCTGGTTTGATCTACCAATGCTCACACAGTTAACCGGCGAAGATAAACGCGCTATCACTGGTCAATTGCACCGTTGGACCAAAGCGGAAAAGGTAATCCCATTGCGTCGAAGCATGTACACTTTGGCTGAACGCTACCGCCGGAAAACGCTTTCCCCCGCAGCGCTGGCGAACGCCCTCCATACCCCATCATACCTGTCCGCGCTTTGGGCTCTAGGCTTTTACGGCCTAATTCCAGAAAAGGTTGCAACCTATACCAGCGTAACAACTCGCGTTCCGCGACGATTCTCCAACCAAGTTGGGTCCTTCCGTTATTTCAACCTGAAGCAGGACTTCTTTTTTGGATACGCATTGAAGACAGTAGACGGTCACCCTATTATGATCGCCAATCCCGAAAAGGCGCTCTTGGACCATTGGCACCTGAATTCAGGTGAGTGGAATTACAACCGCCTTAATGGGATGCGCTACCAGCGCTTCGATTTGCTTGATACGAAGCGATTGCGTTCCCACGCCGACAGGTTCAATTCTCCTAGATTGCATAGAGCTTTAGACAGCTTTCTGCGGTTGGGTTTAGAGGATGATGAGGGAATCGAAATATGAAAGAAGCTGCCCTGGCAATCATCCAGGACCTCCCGGATCCAACTGAAAAACTGAATCGCCTTCGCGAGTATCTGCAAACGTTCCTGCTTCGCTCGCTTCATGAAAGCGAAGCCTTTGGATCCATCGCATTCATGGGCGGGACCGCATTGCGCTTTCTACACGGACTTCCCCGATTTTCTGAAGATCTGGATTTTTCCGTGTATCGAAAGGAATCCTACGAGCCGGTAAAGTGGATGCAAAAAGCCAAGCGGGATCTAACTCGTTCGGGGTTTCAGGCCGAGATCCGCTGGAATGACCGGAGAACCGTTAATAGTGGATGGATCCGCATGAGCGACATCCTGAAGGAAGCCGGATTGTCAGCCCTAAAAAATCAGAAACTCTCCATTAAAATTGAGATCGACACACAACCGCCAAAAGGTGAAACCCTCCAACGATCGCTTGTCACACGCCATCTGAGCTTCGCGCTATGCCATTACGATTTGCCCTCGCTTCTCTCGGGCAAGCTTCACGCCCTCATTTCTCGACCCTACACAAAGGGCCGGGATTGGTACGACCTCGTATGGTATCTTTCGCACCGACCGCCAATACTACCCAATTTAGCGTTACTGCAGAATGCGTTAAATCAAACGCATCCCAATCTTCAGGCCAATGCTAACAACTGGATTGAGCTACTCCTGAAAAAGTTTGAAACCCTGGATACTAAAGCGCTTATCGAAGATGTACAAGCATTTCTGGAACGACCAAACGATACAGAGCTACTGACTCGCCAAAACCTCGCCATGATTCTTAATGAATATAAGAACTGAGCCCAGTGTCGCGCAGCGCACACTGGGTTGAATAGGGCAACAATCAACGAACCCCGACGGGGTTCACTATCGAATCTCACAAAATGCCCCCGACCAAAACCCCATGGCCGGGGGCATTCTCCTAACAAGCTACAACCTAAAACCTAGAACCCAGCATCCAGAACCTAGAACCTGAAAGTGTTGGTCAGAAAAATTTCTTGTGGCAAGGAGTTGCGGATGACCGCGACATTGCCGTCCGGATTGGTCACAACCGGTATGGGATCCGAATCGCCGAAGGCGTTTCTGAGGTTCAGTTGAATTTTCCAATCGATTTTTTCGGTGAGTTTCCGGGCATGACCAATCCAGATATCTCCATTTAATTCAGAGGGTCCCAGGAAAGGACGGCTGATATCCGGCCGGCGATTTCCATCGGAATCGACCATAAGGGGATAACCCGTTGCGACGCCATCCTGCCAGCGAATGCCTCCGCCTGCGAAAGAACCATTCAAAAATCCTTCCTCGAAGTCGTAAGTGGTTGCCAGATTCGCGCGCCACTTGCGCAGCTCCGGGTTAATGGATCCATCTTTGGTCAGGATGGACCCAAGAGGAGTGTTCCCTCGTAAATCAAAGCGAGACTTGAAAGTGAAGGGTGCAGACCTTCCGGGATCGTCCTTCCATTCACCAAGCGGGCTGGTATTGAGAAGTTGATTAAATGCTGCAACCACCTCTCTGAGAACAGGCGCCGTGTTGTCCTGAATGGTTTCCTGTTTTGAAATATTGAGAAAAGCGCGCCAGGAAGGAGTTATATTTCCTACCAACTCGAATTCGAAGCCTTCCGCAACAAAATCGGTGGTACCGGTTGCTCCTTGAGGAACATCCTGCCTAAAAATTAAAATACCATCTTGGGGCACATCCGGTAACCTCAATTAGTAAATTTCGCATTTGATATTTTGATACGCATCCTCTAATCTTCAGCAATGAAGTTTCGTAAAGGCAAAGAACAAAGTGGATTGTTTGATTTAATCGAGCGAGTGGAAGAGCTTTCAAGGCGGGCTGGCGCGCTGGACAAGCTCAATGAGCAGATCGACTTCGAATTTTTTCGTTCGAAGCTGTTGGAAATCCTGGACTACGGGGATCACGAAAAAGGAGGTCGTCCTCCTTGGGATCCGGTTCTGATGCTGAAGATCCTCATCATCCAGCGCTACTACAATCTGAGTGATGAAGAGACGGAGTTTCAAATTCTGGACCGCTTTAGTTTTCAACGCTTTTTGGGACTGTCAGTGGGGGATGGGGTTCCTGACAAGAACACCATCTGGGACTTCAAACAACGACTGGGGTGGCAAGGGATGAAGTCCTTGTTTGAATTATTCGGTGGTCTTTTGGCCGAGAAAGGACTGGTGGGCAAAGGCGGCAAGATCGTAGACGCCAGTTTCGTGGACGCTCCCAGACGGCGTGTTGGCGCGGAAAAATTGGAGGGCCTTTCCCCGAAAGCGCGCAGCCATGTTGATGGGGATGCCCGCTGGGCGAAGAAAGGCAAGGAGACTCATTTTGGTTACAAGAATCATGCCAAATGCGATGCGGCTTCGAAGTTTGTTGAGACCTTTGAAGTAACCAGCGCCGAGGTCCACGACTCCAATGTCCTGGAGGAACTGCTGGATGAGAATGATCAAACCCTGTATGCGGACAGCGCCTACAAAAGCGCGCAAAACGACGAGTTGCTACGCAATCGCAAGATCAAAAACATGATCCATCATAGAGGGTACCGCAACCATCCCCTGACGCGATTTCAGAAGAAGATCAACCGGCTCAAGAGTAAGGCCCGCTGCCGGGTGGAACACATATTCGGGTTCCAGGCCAACAGCCTGGGGGCGGACTGGATTCGCACCATAGGAATTGAAAGAGCCGAGTTTCAGATAGGCCTGTCGAACCTGGTTTATAATTTATGCCGATGCGGCCAACTGGGGGCAGTGATGAAATAAGAGCGAAATGATGGTTGAAAAGACCAAAATGCCGCAAAATAACCGAATACAGTCACAAGATGAATACGAAATGCTGATACCAGGCTGCAGGGCCATTAGCATTTAACGCTTTTCCCAATCAAAGGCAAAAATTACACGGTTAACGGATCTGCCCCTTGGTCTTCCAGGCGGAAATTCCAAACCGCCTGAACTTCCGGTGGCACCAGTTCACTTATCATTGCATCGAAAAATGCTTCGTAGGAGTCGTAAAGCCCAACCGCTTCCGGACCTCCGGAAAACTCCAAAGCTCCTTCAATGGTTCCCCCTCCTCTTTGATACAATGTCCAACCATTCCACCACCGGCCCGGGGTAGCGATAGCTGTCCTGGCTGCCCCGCCCAATCCTGCATCGGCCCCATTGATGTTGGTCTCGAACCAATTGAACCTGGCTGAAAGCCTGTTCTCCAGCATATTGAAGGTGAAGCCATATTCTTTGGTTATTCCAGTAGGGGGAGCGAATTCCTCGTTCAAGACATTACGCCTGACCCCGGTTGGCTGAATATTTTCCGATTCAGCGTAATGGATACTCATCTGAGCGCCGCCGGGAAGTTCGAAAGGAAGATGTCCTACCAGACTCCAGGTAAATGTGTCATGATCAAATTCGAAGGTTGGGTCTTCGGTTAAATTCAGACCGTTTTCTTCATCGTAGGTATTGTCTGGCAAGAAGACAGCCCGTTCTCGCGAGAATATCTCGATCTTATCATTGCGCCAACCTGCGAGCCCAACCAAATGACCATCCAAAAAATAACTTTGCCAACCAAAGATCTCCGACTCCACTTCTTGCCGATCGATATTTGCCCCGGCCAGGAAGCGCGTGACCCTGAAATTGTCGTTGGTTTCCAATAGTCCGTTCTGTCTATTAAAATACATACCCTTAAAAGTGTCTCCGTCTTCGGGTATGGGAACGGAAATGTTATCGGCAAGGCGGATGTCCCTCCATGATTGGGCTCCAAATTGCGGATCACCGACATAGACCATCTGGAAGACCTCTCTGGCCCAATTACGAAGAGGGCCAGGAAGAACTTCCCCTCTTATATCCAAAGAATCATTCGTCCAATTATGACGCTGGGATCTGGTTTGACTATCGATCGTTTGCTTATTGTAGAGTCCGGAAAAAACATGCCGGCCGAGCCATCCCAGGTTGTCGCTCTTTTCGGCAAAGTCGATCTCGTAAAATCCGGTTACCCGGGATGACTCTCGATCTATTGAGCGGGTGTCTATGGGGAAGCCGCGAAAAACAACGTAGGGCCTACCCGCGTTTGGATTCTCATCCCCATTGGTAAGGTATTTGGTTACATCGATCTTTACGTCGTTGGAACTCGAGCCTCCGCCAACGTTTCCGGTTGTGAAGGGCAATTGAAATCCACGCTCGTAATTTTGCTGGTCGAAAGCAAATTCGATACCGGCATCGCCTCCCAAAAACAATTGCTCAAGGGTAAAATTTATCGCGTCAAAGTCATGAAACGTCTTGTTGGATTTTCCTGAAATTAAATTGTTTTCGTTGTCGAAAACATTCCTGTCATTAATGGTTGGCACCGAGAAGTTGGGCGTAGCCTCATTACCAATAAAGCTCCTCGTCCCAAAGATGTTCTGCTGTGTCCTTCCCACATTGGGCCCTTCCCTGGCCAATCCAAACTGTAAACGACCCATCATTGCCCCGAGGCTGGGATCCGAGGGCAAGCCAATCGTCGCAGTCCGGGCATCGGGTTGATCGTACACTATGCCCAAATGGACAAAGAACGGTTCGATCACAGATCCTGGGGCATTGAAGCGGTTGTAATTGTTGGCTTGGTTATCAAGAATAAACTTAGGCTGGAAGCTGCCATCCGTAACCCAAGCGGGAAAAGTAGTGCCCTCAATTTGCTGCAGGGCAAGATCGGGAGGAGAAAACCATTCTACCATGGCGTTTGCCGGAGGAATGACATTGGGCGGTGTGCCGTCGATCGAACCGGTTTCGTAACTGGCCCGCAAGGTAGTCCTTCCAAGGAAATTCGATTCCTCATTCTTGAATAGAACGGCCTCCAGCGCCGCGGTGAATCGCTCGTCTGTCTCGAAAGCAGGGCGCTGTTGATGTTGGGTGTCCTCATTGAGTCCCATTACCCGAACCGCCAGGCGGTCCTTAATCAATTCCTGATTATAATCGAAAGTTTCCCGATGACTGCTACGCTTTCCAATGCGCACAGTGAATTCACCGAAGCTTCTCCCTAGAATGGCCTTTTTGACATCGTTGTTGATAATCCCTCCGGGTTCCCCAATGCCAAACAGCAGCGAATTCGGACCTCGATTTACGGTAGTGCGGGAAGTATTGTAAGCATCAAACGGTATGTTCGTAAGAAAATAGCCCCTGGTCAATGATGCGGAAGCCAAGCCGCGGATGCGTTGGTTTCCCTGCGGGTTAATTCTTATTCCGGAAGTTTCGGCTCTCTGAAAGGTTCGTAAATTTCCAACCCCCAGGAAATTTCCCTGTACACCGCCAACCTCCGCATTGGAGACATACGAGAGGATGGTCTCCGCATCCGTAGCGCCGGTGTCCTCGAACAATTCTTGTGTGAGAATGGACACAGCAGCTCCGATATCCCTCAAGGGGGTTTTGAGCCGGGTGCCGGCCAGCGTCGAGGTCGCCAGGTAGCCGACGTCTTCCTCTTCATCAATGGTAAAGGGACTCAGTTCGTAAACTTCTTCTTCATCATCTTCTTGAGCCAAGATAACCAGCGGTAGCGCCGCCGTCAGAAATCCGAACAAAAACAATTGGGGCCAGCGATATATTTGCTTCATGGGAGGATCGGGTTGAGTGGTTTCAATTTAGATTGTGTTGAAATGGTTAAATGCCAAAGCGCATCCCCCTACCGGCGATCCGTAGGTTCCCGGACAGGGCCCTTGGAGAGTGCCTTTTGGCATTCATACCGGTAGAATGGGGAGGGGGGTTACATATGTCAATAACAAATGTTATTTTTTAGGAACCGACCTGGATGCCATGCGCCGTCAATGAGATTCGCATTTCTCCCTGAAGGTGTCCCCTTCCCTATCCCATCCAAAAGGGTCCGTTGATGGTTGGAAAGGATTTCCAGTCCGGAACGGAGGGGGTGAAATCGACCAAACTTTCCTTTTTTCTAGGAAAGCTTTAGCTTGTTCTTTCCTTAAATTCAGGAAACTATTGCCTCAATGAAACAAGCCTTGGAGTATCTGATTGGAGATTTCCTGGAACGTGACCTGCCAAAATTTACCAGGCGCAATTTCGATCTGGAACCGGTGCCGGGAAAGGCTCTTGCCCTGATCGGTATGCGCCGCGTGGGCAAAACCTACCTGTGCTATCAAGCGATGCAGACAATATTGGATAAAGGCGTGCCCAAGGACAACATCCTTTACCTCAATTTTGAAGACGACCGCCTTTATGGATTTCAGTTGGCCGACTGCCAGGCCATTCTCGATGTTTTTTATGCACAAAGGCCCCAAAAAAAATCCGAGCACTGTACATTTTTCTTTGATGAGATTCAAAATGTTCCGCGCTGGGAACGATTTATCCGCCGCTTGATCGATACGGAAAATGTATCGGTGTATGTAACCGGTTCATCAGCGCGCCTTCTGAGCCTGGAGATCGCCACAGCACTGCGAGGACGCTCATTGGATCGGGAGGTTTTCACCTTTTCCTTCGAAGAATTTCTTCGCGCCCATTCAGTTCCGATCAACCTTTCGAGGGTTGGAAGCAAAACACGATTGCTGCTCAATCAGCATGCGGAAAAGTATTGCCGAATGGGTGGGTTCCCGGAAATTCAGCCATTCGAAGGGAATCGGCGACGGGAAATTATCCAAAGCTACGTGGATGCCGTGGTTCTTCGCGATGCTGTCGATCGACACGGCGTATCAAATGTTGAAGCGCTAAGAGCTCTCGTCTACCATGTACTGCGCAATCCTGCCACCAAACTCAGCGTGAACAAGTTCTATCTCGACCTCAAAAGTCGAGGACTGCGCATTAGCAAGGATGACCTATACGCTTTCCTGCGTCATCTAACCGATGCGTTTCTGCTGTTCCAAGTCCCCCTTTGGTCGCGGTCGGAAAAAAAACGGCAGGTTAATCCAAAAAAGATGTACGTCATAGACAACGGAGTGCTCGATGCCTACTCGACCAACTTCACCGCAGATCATGGAGCCTTTCTCGAAAACCTGGTTTTCCAGACCCTGCGTCGGCAAGGCTTTGAGGTCGGTTACTACCTGACCAAACAAAGACGCGAAATTGATTTCGTCTACCGCCTCAAAGAAGAAACCTTTCTGATTCAGGTAGCATGGACGCTAGATAATGATTTGACGAGGGAACGGGAGCTACGGGCCTTGCGAGAAGCGGCTGCTGAGCTGAATCAGCCCAAGTGCCTTATCGTGACCTTGAACGAAGAATGGGTGAGCGACGAAAACGATGTTGAAGTGATTCCGCTCCGGAAGTTTCTCCTCGGCGGTGATTTTTAGAGCGACGATACGGTTAAATAATCGACCCTGAAAAAGTCATCATCGTTTCGGTGGGTTGGATGGCTTCCCGCTTCGCCCAAACCGTGCTTCGCAACGCTACGCAGGTCAAGAGGCTACGACAGGACAGGACTATCTGGATTTTCTCTCGCAAAGCCGCAAAGATCGCCAAGATCTTCTTAACCCGCATATCTCACAAAATTCGTCGCGAGCGAACGGAGATCGAGTGCTGGTGTGGGTTTCGCGCCGATGAGCGGGTGAAGCTGGGTCGACACCCTGCAAAGTCGCGAATCCAACGAAGTCCGCACCAGTGCCGGGATTCCGGAGCGCAGTAGAAGATTTGTGAGACATGCGGGTTAAGGCCTGTCTGCGTGCTCCGCACAGGCAGGCAACCCATTTACGGTAATAGTTATACCGTCCTTCATCATCGCTTCTCTTAAATTTAACTTATAGCCATATCTAGAGCCTGTCCCAGATTCCGGGATTTTGAAAACGAGGAGGATTTGCAGTCGACAGTGACGAGGTCTATCTGGTGGGTCAGGCTCCCAGAAAGGGTTTTCCGGGCCTAAATTCACTCAACTGCGCCCGATTCGAGCCTTGCTGCGTCTTTCAACCTCACCTGGATCCAAAATATTGAGCTTAATGCCGGATTTCGGGCATGCGGCGGCCTTACCTCTACTGGAAGGTTCAACTTTGATCAGCGTGTGGGGCGCCCCGAAAGCTCAGGCCGCCTTGGCTTGAGCTGCAAGTTGCTCCAATCTCACTTTTCGACTGATCCAGGCCAAGTTGTGGGCGAGCACGCTCCACCCTACTGCGACCCTGCGGTGTTTTAAGCCTTTGGCGCGCCAGACTCGTCCGCATCCGTGGTTCTTAACAATGGCTATGCGCGCTTCGGTGCCGCCGCGGCGGGTTTGCCAGCGGCAAAAATCAGGCTCCTTGAGGCGGGCTTTCAACTTGGAGGGACTTTTCGGACATATGTGGCTGCTCAGCCCTGCCTTCTTTAATGCCTTACGTGTAGCTGCCCCATCGAAACCCCGGTCGGCCACCGCCCATTTCAGGCCTTGTTGCCTTTTGAGGGAGTGTTGGCGTTGTACGCTTTCGATTAATTTATCTCCCTCCCAAGGAGCCGTTTTGCCGTAGAGCATATAATCAATGACCATGCCGCCGGGACTCTCGGCCATAAACAGTTCGTTGCCGAACTCGGTCTGCGCTCCCGCCTTGCCCCGCACGATCACAGCGATATCTGTTTCGTAGACACTGAGGATCTTCTTGTCGTTTTTGACCAGACGTCCGCCGATAATGCGTTGGTGGGCTTGCTCAATTACTTGGGGCAGCAAATCGAGTTGCCCATCGATACGCCTGATGACTTGATCGGCAAGAGCGCGGCTAAAACGGGTTTGTGCGAAGCGGGCGTCCAACAAGTTGCGGTGTTTCAGGGCGTGCCCGCCGACCCGTTTGAGGAATCGTTTCATCTTGCGCAGGATCTTCTTGCGAGCCTTCGCCCCTCCCTTCTTGCGGCGGGTTTGCGTCATCTCAATACACAGCTTGTTCATGCGGCCCATCAGGACATCCGGGGATTTAGGCATCCGATTCAACAGGCCTTCATCGCGGATCAGTTTCACCGCTTTGAGCAAGGTGCGCGTCACGTCACCCAAAAGCGCCCAATCGATCGGAAAGTGAATGTTTGCCTCCAGACAGGTCGAATCGACCAGGCAAACCGAAAGATCCTCCGCCTGCTCCACTCCCAGTTGGATGCAATTGCTCTGATCGCCCGCGAGCTCAACCAGCCGGGTGTTGAACGCGCGCAACTGTTCATCGCTGAAAAGCTGCGAGGCGCGGTGTAGCGTACTCTTCGAGGTCCACTTCACGCCAAACAAACTGCGGATTGCGCAAAAATCGCTCAAAAGATCACTAGAGGCCAACGTTATCGAAAAAGCTCTAAAGCTTGGAACACCCAGCAAGTGACGTAGCAGTTCCACTCGTAGCGAGAAAACCGCAAACTTCGCTTGTTTATGGCACAAAACCCCCGAGGCGTTCGGCGGCAACTGCGACAACCCGAAGTGGATCGCCATTTTTTCCAACCCGCCTCGGGTCAGATTATCATCGATTTGGCGCAAATCTTCGACCAGACGGTCATAATCACGATTTTGCAAAACCGGCGTTAAAGCTGGACGAAGCAAACTTTGAAAGGCTACCGTATCAGCAGAATTGGTTTCTTTTAATTCGTTCATACCAAATTATAGAGACGCTATTTAGGGCGAATCGAGGTTTTTCACCTCTTTTCGCCCGACTTTTTTATCCTAACACTTTGTCCCACAATGGGTTCCCCCCCTGGGACAGGCTCTATCTATGCGCCCTTGCGAGAGTCAATTTCTCAAATCCTGTTCATCCTGTGAATCCATGTTAAATTCCTAATGCTTCTCCCTTTTGTGTTTTTTAGCCTTTTGTGGTTAATCCTCTCTCCCTCTGTGTTTCGGTGTCCTCCGTGGTTTTTTCCTTCCCTTTCTTTGCGTCCCTTTGCGCCTTTGCGAGAGTCAATTTCTCTGTCCTCAAACCAACTCGTTTGACAAGGTTTTGGGTGGGATAGGCGTTTAACTGGTCAAATATTTGTAGCCTGATCAATTTTAACGTGTTTATATACAAATACTTATGGCCTTTTCAGGGCCGACTATTTGGAATCGGGAGCGGGAATCTTCGCTTCGTGTTCTTTCAACATGGAACCCAATTGATCGCCCAAGTTGTTTTCTTTGAGAAAATGCTTCACGCGAACCGGTTCTCCCGTGGCAATCGATTGCTGAGCCGCGCCAGCCACCACAATAGCCCATAGGCCCTGCTCTACCGTGGCACAGTCGACTTGATTGCCTTCAAGCTGGTCCACAAAGGCTTGGTGCTCATAAAAAGTCGAGCCGCAGTGTCCGCTTTCTTCGATGGCTTTTGGATAAGTAACTTCCGAAACCTTGGAAACTCCGTTTTCTCCCAACTCTACCTCAATGGTTCCGATGGATGGCTGTTGCTGTTGATAATTGCCTTTTTCCCGGGCAACAAGGCGACCCCGGTTCCCAACCACAATCATCTCTTCGTCGAATTCAGGACAAAACATATTCAAAGTAAAATGCGCCCGAATGCCATTTTGATACTCAATCAGGACAAACGCATGGTCGTCGATGTCTGAAGCTTTGCCGTCTTTTTCGAAATCCTTAAAACTGACCGCTTGTCCCCCACTTGCAAAAACTCTTTCCGGCAAGGACTCGGCCATCAGGTTGATAAGGTCAAAATAATGGCAGCATTTTTCCACCAGGGTACCTCTGGAACACGCGTTGAATTTGTTCCATTGGCCAACCTTATCGAGAAATGGTGGACGATGCTCGCTCATGCTGATCGTTTTGATATCGCCCAAAGATTTACGAACCAGCGCTTCGTGAAACGCTTCCACATACTGACTCTTGTAGCGGTATTGTAATCCGATCCGGATAATTGAACCGTAGGATCTGGCCATCTCGGCCATCCTGGCTGCGTCGCGCACGGTGGTTGCCATCGGTTTTTCGACGAAGATGGGCTTACCCGATTTGATTACCGTCTGCAGCGCCTCGAAGTGAGTATAATTGGGAGTGCAAATGAAATAGGCATCCACCTCGGTATCCGCGCAGGCTGCTTCCAAACTCGGGTAGCAAATCAGTTGTTTGATTCGGTTGATCCGCGCAAAAGATGGGCTCATTTGCATCCCCATAATCGTGATCGTGATCTCTCCCCTTTTCCCCAATTCCTAATTCCTAATTGGCGCGCCTATGCCGCTCCTACAGCGGCTTTCACCCGCCAACAGGAAATAGGATAAATAGCCACAAAAGAACGCAAAAAGCACAAAAACACACTTTCCCCTCTCAGCATCTCGGCAACTCAGAATCTCAGCATCTCTATTCAATTCCCTCACTCCATCATTCCCAATTCCCCTCTCTCCCATTCCTAATTCCTAATTCCTAATTGGCGCGCCTCTCCTACGGCTCTTTGAGCTTCGATGAGGCGATCTTCCCAGGTCAACTGATCCGAATCCGGAATCCGTCCGTCCGCATCCATCGCCTCAATAACCTGTCGCACACCGGTCTCGAGCGATATGATTGGCTGAAACTCCGGAACGTCACGAAACAGTTTCTCTGCACTATAGATGGTGTTGTGGGCGAAGATCGATTGGCAATTTTCCGTATCGGGAACACCCGAAGCCATCAGGCCATGCAAGGGGATGCCGATAAGCTCGACCTCTCGGCCAAGGACCTTCATCACGGTGCGGTGGTGGTCTTCCCAACTTATGAATCCCCTATTGACCAGATTATACGTCTGGCCCATTGCAGCCTCCTTCCCTAGCAATCCGACGAATCCTTTGGCAGCGTCGTCGACGTGCAGGAATTGGTGAACCGCCTTACCGTCTCCACAGACCAGAATGGGTTTGCCCTTGCGGATTCGGTCCAGCCAACTGAATTCTCGGGCAATTTGACGACCCAGGCCCATTTGCGGACCATAGGTGGTCGAAGGCTTCACTATTGTGACTGGAAAGCCTTGGTCGTAGTAAGCCCTGAGGTAAACATCATCGGCATCCTTTTTGTTGCGGCCGTAGTCCGTCACAGGACGCATTGGGTGATCTTCGGTAACGGGCAACCAGTCGTAGTCGACCCCGTAGGTGCATACCGTCGAACATTGCAGGAAGTGCTTGACCCAACGGAATGCTCGAACACTGCTCGCGGCATCCTCCGCGTTGAAGCAGATCATATCGATTGCCACATCGAATGGTCCCTTCCGCATCGCTTGTTCAAAAGCTTCACGGTCATTCCGGTCTCCTTGAATGTGGCGCACCCTTTCCGGTAACCTCCCTCGCTCACCTCGGTTAAAGCACGTCACATCATGTTCCTGATCCAGCAGCAGTTGAACAATGCTGGTACTGATGTTGCCAGTGCCGCCGACGATCAGAATACGCATTCTATAGTCTTTGCCTCCCGTATAGCCGGATATTGGGCCGGATTGAATTCAGCATGTCGGATATTTGGGAATTGATTAATTTAAACTGTTAATAAACAGCCTATTATGTCGTTTCAAGGGCCGACTGAGTACAGAGATTAGAAAACATGATAGGGGATGTTCCACCTCGGTTTTTCTACCTGGCGGGACGTTATGGCTTCGCAGGAACGGCGATCGGGATCGTTGCTTTATGCGCTTTGAGCGCGGCGTCCAACTGCGCCTTCATCTCCGCCGCTTTCTCCCGCATCGAGGCAAGAAGGTTTTTCGTCTCCCCGATGTCGTCTTTCAGATTATATAGCTCCTCGCGACCGTCTTTGTAGAAGCGGAGGAATTTCCAGTCTCCATCGCGAATGACCGATCCGGGATGAGAGTGGGCGATATGCGGCACCGCAACAGGAAAATGCCAAACCATCGAGCCGCGATCGAAACCCATTATTCCTTTCAACAGCGGGACCAGATTCACACTGTCCCGATGATTCTCCGGCTGCTGGGGCAGGCCCGCCATGGCGAGGATGGTGGCATAGAAATCGACTCCGTGGATAGGCGTATCGCTCACCGAACCGGGTTCGATGACACCCGGCCAGTCGATGATGCACGGCACCCGGATACCGCCTTCGTACAGATCGCCCTTGTAGCTGCGCAAGGGATGGTTTTCTGTAGCCCTTACCATACCTCCGTTGTCGGAGGTGAAGATGATGATGGTGCTTTTTCGCAGCCCTTTTTCATCCAGCCAGTCAAGCAACCGACCAACGTTCTCGCCCAGCGATTCGACCATGCCGGAATAGGCGGCATTCTTGAGATCCACCTTCTCCTGACGAGCCTTCTCTGTGTATTTCTGTGTCTTCTCCGACTTACTGTGAAAGGGCGAATGTACCGTGTAGTAGCTCATAAATAAAAACCAAGGTTTATTCTTCGCTGAAAAGTCGTCCATCGCCCGAATGGCTTCAGTGGTCAGGCGGTCGGGCAGGTATTCGCCCTCGGGCCCTTCTTTGAACCCCGGCGCCGGTATTTCGTAAGGGGCAAAATAGCCCTTGAGCGGATGCCCCCAAGAGCACCCCGCGACATTGAGGTCGAAACCCTGATCGGTCGGCAGGCGGATCTCATTACTTGCGCTCAAATGCCACTTCCCGAGAAAACCGGTCTGGTAGCCACCCGCCTTGAGGGCTTCGGCCAGGGTGATCTCCTTCAGTTTCAAAAAATCATTATCCGGGGAACGCTCCAATGTGGTCCCACTCATTTGACTGATAAAATTATCCGTGTATCCGGTGCGCGACGGGAACTTCCCGGTCAGTATGGCGGCGCGGGACGGACCGCATATCGGACAAGCTGCGTAGCTGTCGGTAAAACGCATACCCTGGCTGGCGAGCTTGTCGATGTGGGGCGTTTCATGAATCTCGTGTCCGTAACAAGCCAGGTCCTTCCAGCCCAGGTCATCCACCAGGATGAACAGTATATTCGGGCGGTCGACTGCGGAAACGGTGAACGTGGCAAGGAAGGCAAGCACTGAGAGAACCGATGCGCGAAAAATGAGGTATAGGAGAACTGGAGTATTGGAGTAAGGGAATAATGGAGAACTGGAGTTTTGGAGTTTTGGAGTGCTGGAGAACTTCGACTCGGTCTTCCGGGAACCCATCACTCCACCATTCCAACCCTCCATCATTCCATCTTTCCCAACTTTTGCATTGTTTTCACGAATCGTTTCATTGCTTCTTTTTATGGAACGACGGGTTTGAGCCTCTGCCCGTCTTTCACCGGATATACCGCATCTCTCGATCCCAACTCCCGGACCATGCCCTGCATCATGGCTTTAAGCCGTTCAGGTTGATCCGCCGCGAGGTTCTGCGATTCGCTCTGGTCGCTGGCAAGGTCGTAGAGCGAGTAGCGGTTCTCGCGCTCTTCCAGGTATTCATACATCACCTTCCAGTTCCCTTGGCGCCAAGTGGTGAAGAAGTTGCTCACTCCGCGGCGAGGATGGGGGTAGTGATTGAGGAATTCATTGCGGTGTTCCGGATCCGGTTGCCCGGCCAGCAGTCGCGAGAGATCCTGTCCGTCGACCGGGTGGTCTGATGGAACGGAGGCCTCGACAAGATCCAAAATCGTCGGAAACAAGTCGTAACAGGTTCCGACCTCCCGGCGAATGCTTCCGGCGGGGATGGGCAGTTTTTTCTGCCAAGGGTTGGTCGCATCGGCTTCGCCCCAGGCGGCGATGAAGGGCACACGCATGCCTCCCTCCCACTTGCCGCCCTTGCGGCCGCGAAGAGGAGCGCTGGCATCGATGGCATCCACGTCTTGGACGGGAGCGTCGCCACCATTGTCTCCCAGAAAGATAATAAGCGTGTTTTCCGCTGCGCCTTTTTCTTCAAGATGATCCATCAAGTCACCGAGTGATTTGTCCATGCCCACGATCATGGTGGCGTAAGCCTTGAAGGCCGGAATCTCCGGACTGCCGGCATAGCGCGCAGCAAAGCGTGGATCCGATTGGAACGGCGAATGCACCGCATAATGGGACATATGGAGGAAGAACGGCTTCTCCGCCGCCAGGGCCTTATCCACCTCGATCTTCGCTTCCAGGGTCAGGGCTTCCGTAAGAAAAGTCTCCGATCCATGGTACTTGTCCAGACCGGGTACCGGTCGGGCATGCGGATTCTCGGAACCTACGCCATAGCCATCCTGGCCATAGTAGGACCCTGGCGCTCCGATAGCGTCTCCAGCCACATTTACATCAAACCCAAGGTTCAAAGGATCCCTTCCTTCGCTATCAAAGGGAGCAAAGTGGGCTTTACCAACGTGCATGGTCGTATACCCCGCCTGTTTTAATAGGCGCGGCAATGTGACATCCTTTTTTCCGAGCCCCACCCAATTCCACTCAGGTGGAACCTGCTGACACACCGCCAGGGGGTATTGCGCGGTATCTATCAATCGATTGTTCTTCCAGGGAAAAATATAGTCGGTGGTTCGGTGGCGGGCCGCGTTCTGGCCGTTCATGATGGAAACCCGAGTCGGCGAACAGACATTGTGCGAGTAGAAGTTGCTGAAGCGGACACCCATCGCGGCGAGCCTTTCCATGTTCGGCGTGCGGTACCAGTCGTTGAGAGGATGGCGCTGAGGGTTCCCTGACCTGGCGGAGCTATCGGGCGAGGACGGACCGTCTTCATCGGTCAACATGGGAGCTGACGTGTCCATCAGCCCCATGTCATCGACCAGAAAAAGGATGATATTCGGAAGGTCCTGGCCTTTGGCCTTGGAAAATGCTCCAAACAGCAGGGCTATCGCAATAATGACTAAACTGGATATTGCATGAAAATCGTAACGGGCGAATGAAGGCGGATTCATGACTTCCCCCCTACCCTCTCGAGAACCAGAACCCAGTCCTGTGGAGTTGGAACCTCCGGAGCAATGAAATCTCCACCTCCTCTACGGATGAATTCGCCTTCATCTTCAAGCACGGGGCGCGGGTTTTCAAATAGTGTAGGCGAAACAGCAAAGTTATCGAATTGCTGTCGGTTGCCGACCTCATGTAACCGAACCCCGACGCGACCTGAATGAGCATTTTTTATGGGTACCGCTGGCGTTTGGTATTCTTCTTTGCCATTCCACACCCGAACAACCGCACGGGATCCGGAAACAGCCGCCGTGAGCTGAAGGCTTTCCACTCCCCTTGTAAAGGATCCGGGCAGCCACACTTTTCCCAACCATGGTCCCCACTTTCCCTCGTAACGTTCTTGGATGAGGATGTTCTTGAGTGCTGGATGGTAGAGCCCCACAACATAATTATCGAAATCCCGGAAGCGGAGGATAATGCCGGCTTCCGCGTCCGTTCGCACATCCACGCTGACCATCACATTATACTCATCGATACCGTTTGCGGTGGTAAGCATATTTTTTCCACTGACCAAAAATCCATCTTCCCCCCGGGTCGCCGATCCGTGATCCTGCCAGCGCGAGGAATCCTTTGAATCAAATCCATCTTCAAATATGAAGGGTCGAGTGTGGGTGAAACTTGGACTGGATTGTCCCTCATTAATGACAGTGCCCACGTCTTCCCGCGTCCCCCTGACGGGATCGAAGTAAAATCCTCGATACAATACGCCGGGTTCCAATCCGTTGACCTCCAATCCTCGCCAGGTATATCTGCCGCGAAAGGTGTAAATCATACGTACTCGACCGGGAATTCCCGCCGCAAAAGACTCGGAATCCGTCCACTCCGGATGAGCTTCAAACTTCTCCCACGGAAACTCGAGTAACAGTTTCTTGCTGTATCCAAGCTGGGTCGAACCGGCAAACCGCATGCCCTCCTTCCAGGTGGTTCGATCATAGAGATGGGTCAGGCCCGGATCACCATCGACACCGGCGTGCCAGATGCCGGCGGCGCCGTAAGTGAGGCCAGCCGATCCGCTCAGGGTGCTGGACCAGAAAACATAGCGTTGTACGTCTGCAAAGCCCGTCTGCATATGTTGCTCATAACTATGCTCACCGATTATCACGGGCATGGCGGGCTCGCGCTCGTAGGCCTGCTTGAGAAGGGGAATTACTCTCTCAGCCAAAGGCCAACCACCATGCCCGGTTTGAAGCATGTCGAAATTGACGGCCGACTCATCGGTTACAGAACCCCGCCCGGAAGCCCCCCCCTGCGGATGCATAGTGACCGGACGGTCGAAATAATCGGTGGCCCGAACAAATTTTGCCGTTTCGGTCCATTCCGTTCCCCTCGATTCACCTCCAGTAATCCAAATGGTTGGATAGGCTCCGTAGCGCGCGATCAGATACCGCCAATGCCGTTTCATCGCGTCGATTCCCACTAATTCCATGATATTGCAATCCGCGCGTCCCCATCCTCCCACAATTGCCGGAACGATCCCATTTTCTACTAGATGACGGATTCGCCGGTCCGCGTAATCGAAGTATTCAGGATTAACTACGCCGAAGTCCTTTCTGTGATAGGGAAAACCCGCTTCGTTTTTCCAACGTTCCTGAAAATGGTTTTCATCGGGATAAGCGCCGCACACGATATGTACAACGTTAAAACCCTTGGCTTTGCGATCTGCGGTCAGCTCTTGAAATCCCTCCCACGTCATTCGCTTGGAGAGACATTTCCACCAAGTGTCACCCAACCAGAAAAACGGCGTTCCATCGGCATGTTCGAAGTGTCGCCCATTTTCGCTCAACCTGAGCTGCCCATGCTGAAAGAGCGGGTTGTCCCCGGAGTAGTCTACAACCTCCACCGTTCCGGAAACTCCGTGCAATGAAGCATTGGCTGCATCAGAACATTCCGTCAGCCATTCATGTCGGCCACTTTGGTTTGAAGCATAACGAAATCGCCATCGATCCCCTCCCGCCCAAAATGCGGGAACCCGGGCCGTTTTGCCATCGGGTCCGGTAAAAACCACATCCAGGTCTACCTCGGTGAAGGGATTGTCGTAGGTCTTTGTTGATTCCAACTCCACTTCTACAACCCGGTTTGTCTCCACCTTTTCTACAGCGTGGGCGCTACCGCCTGAATTGAGGATCAGGACAAGGAAGAAGACGACGGTAGCATTTGGTTTCATATTTAATTTCTCCCACAAATTCAGCGTCCCGATCGAAAGAACGCGGAGGATTCCTGATCCAAGCGCTGATGGGTTATTTGAACAGCCATTTCCGGAACCTCGCAAGTCAAATGTCATATGTCAATGACAATTGGTATTTCAGCGCTCGGTTTGTTAGAAATGCGGGCTAAGATTCTACCGGATGAGCTCGCCACCAGTTTGCGAGGGTTGAGGCGACGATATTCATCACGGGTCCGAAGACAATGGGCACGAGGCCGAGGGTGGCGACTTTCCCGAGCGACTTTGCCAGCCCGGCCGCCATGCCGGCGTTTTGCAGACCGACCTCCAGGGCGATGGTGCGGCAGGTCAACGGATCCCTCTTCAGCAACTTGCACACGTAATAGCCCAGTGAAAATCCCGCCGCGCTGTGGATAAGGCAGGCGAAAATCAAGAGCAGGCCGACCTGCATGAGCTTATCGCGCCCGACCGCAACGGTCAGCACGGTCATGATCAGGATGCCAACCATGGAAATCACCGGCATGACCCGATCGAGCCACTTAAGCCTATGGTAGACGAGATGATGAAAAACCAGGCCGGCCAGAACCGGGAGGAGCACGATATTGGTCATGCTCCACATCATGGCCGGGACGTCGATCTCCACCATTTCGCCCGCGAGCGCCTTCATCAATAGAGGCGTCAAGAGTGGAGCGAGCAGAGTGGAGAACGCGGTCATTGTGACGGACATGGCGACGTTGGCCTTGGCGATGAACGCCATCACGTTGGAGGCCAATCCACTGGGCGAAGAGCCCACCAGGACGAGTCCGGCAGCGATCCCGGCAGGCAGGCCGAAGGCATGGGCGAGGCCGAATCCGACCAGCGGCATGATCGTGAACTGACAGGCGAGCCCGATGAGGACACCGGTGGGCATCTTGAATACGCGGGCGAAATCGGCGAGGTCAAGTGTCGTTCCCATCGCGAACATGATGACCTGCAGGACAGGAATGAAAACAATGGTCATCTCGCGATCGCCAAGTCCGAGAAACCACGACGGAAAGGTGAGGAAAGAAAGGTGAAAGGCCATGCCGACAACCACGCCGGTCGCGATCCAGATCGTGAAGGCCAACTGGCGCAGGATGCCTTGTCCCGTCGAAGCCGCCAGCGCGAGACAAACGAAGCAGCCCGTCAGGAGGTGCGGCGCCAGCCCGGTCTTGCCGCTGGTCAACACGGTCAGGAAGGCCATCGCGCACAAGGCGCTCAGTCCGATGAGGGATCGGCCGAGCCATTTTGGAAACAATCCCATTAATCGATTAGTCGACCATCCAGTCGATTCGCGCGATGCCGTGGGGCGGCAGGGGAATGGGGATTTCGGGTGTTGCTTCCCTTTCCCCCTCTTCAAGCAACTGCTGAACGGCGACCGGTTCACTGAGGCCGCGGAGAGTAACGGTCTGGGGTTTACCGATCAGGCTGGCGACCAGCACACGCAGCATGCCGCCTTTACGCAAGGCAACCGCCTCGGCTGCAAGCGGGTCCGAAGAGTCGATCCGCAGAACCATGCCTCCGGCAAACTCTCCAATGCTGTTGAGCAGATGATAGACGGGAAACAACTTGCCGGGTTGTGAGGGATAAGCCGCGGGACGCGCGCCCACATCCTCGGCGTCCATGATCCCGTTCCTGCCGACGGTTTCGTAGAAGGTGGCGCTGTGGGTTCGCGATTCGGCGAGGTACTTGATGCTGCCGAGGGTCCAGGCCGCGGCAAAATCCGTTCCCTGCCGGATGTCCACGTAGGTCGGGAAAGGGCCGGGAGGCGGACCACCCGGCGGATCTTCGCCGTTAATCCATTGTGGACTCAATGTTATCGGTCCGATAACCAAGGAACGATCTCCGACAAACTCCCGCGTGCTGTTGACGACATCTGCATGGATCGCGAGCGTTTCGACCATCGAGGCGTCGTCGAAGGCGTGTATCTGGGGGTTGATGGCAAACCCGACCGCCTCGATGGAGGAGTCTTTGGGCCTCGCGCGGTTCAGATCGACAAAATTGGTGATTCGGGTCACCCCGATACGGGCGCCACCCGCGACGGGTTCCAACTGGTCGCGCGCCGTCTGGAAATGCGCGGGATCGCCGCCGGTGATAAGCCAGTGGGATACGGGCGGCTGGAGTCTTTTGACTTCGCCAAGCAGCGTCTTGAAGTCCGGCGAGTCGCCAAGGGTCAAACCGATTTGCAGCAATACGCCGAGCGCTTCGGCCTGCCCTGTCGCCCGTCGCAGTTCACTGGGAAACGATGGATCGGACAATGCCAGGTCGACGCGAAGATGATCGAGATGCAAGGCCTTGAGTCGCTTGATCTGCGTCTCCGTCAAGCCCTCGATCTCGCCCGAAAGCTGAAGGCCAAGAAGAGGAAGAGGAGATTCCGTCTCGCTCAGGGTTAGCGCCGCGCCACCAACCGTTGCGGACGGTATTTCCTTCAGGTCGCCTTCCAGGCTGATGCGGATCCTCTGCGAAACCGTGGCGCCTTGGGCGAGTTGTACCGGGTAAGGAATTTCCAACGGGGTGCAATAGGTCTTGAACGAGGCGTCCGTCCAATTGCGCTGATCTTCCATCTCGAAAATTTCGCCCTCGAAATCCACGCGGGCGCGCATCCCGGGGGCGACTTCGTGTGTGATGGCTCGCAGGTTTTTGGCCGGCTGATGCGGCGAGATGAACTCCGGGAATTGCCCTTCGGAAATCTTTCCGTCCGCCGTTTCGATTACCCATGGCCGTCCGGCCGCCGAAGGTCCGTGCAGCACGCAGAATCCGATGCGGTTGCGCTTGAAAGCCGAATGGGCCTCGCCCTCAAAGGTGAACTCGACCACGCCGTCCTCGGATCCCTTGATCAATCCTTTCCAGCGAAAGTCGATGTCCGCCTGGGCGCAGCGCACGTCGAAGGTAACCCGGAAGTGATCTCCTCCATCGTCGACCTTCAGGTTGGAGACCTCAGGCGCGATGGTTGCCCAGTTCCGGTCGCGAATCGGGGCATTGATCCCGCGAAGGACTTCGTGTTCTCCCACACGAAGGTAGCGCAGAAAGACGTTGTCGGGGTCGAAGCTCATCGTGGCCGGGCCAGCCCTTAGCGCAATAGGCTCGGTTGCGTTTGCCGAAAGAAACGGAAACGTCAGGGCGAAAAGCAATGGGAAGCCGAGTGTAGTTTGCCCGAATTGCAGTTTCTTCGGTAAGCGGTTTCGTGACATTAAATGAGGTTTGCCCGTTCCGAATTTGATTTGAGTTACTTCAGGCGAGAATCTCCTTCACCACATTCCCAGCCACGTCGGTCAGCCGGAAAGGCCGCCCATGATGCTTGAAAGTGAGCCGCTCGTGGTCGAGGCCCATCAGGTGAAGCATGGTGGCATGCAGATCATTGATGTGCACGCTGCCGTCCACCGCATGGTAACCGAAGTCGTCGGTCGCGCCGTGGATAACGCCCCCTCTCACCCCTCCGCCGGCCATCCACATGGTGAAGCCGTGGGGGTTGTGTTCGCGGCCGGGCGCCTGTCCGGGACCGTCGTTTTGCTGGGTGTGCGGGGTGCGTCCGAACTCGCCGCCCCACAAGACCAGCGTGTCGTGGAGCAGGCCTCGCACCTTCAAATCGGTCAGAAGACCCGCAATCGGTTTGTCGGAGGTCGCGCATAGCTCCTTCATGCCTTCGGCGATCTTGTCGTGGTGATCCCATCCGTGAAGGGAGACCTGGACAAAACGCACCCCTGCCTCGGCGAAGCGGCGGGCGAGCAGGCACTGGCGACCAAAGGTGTCGGTTGGCTCCTCACCGATGCCATAGAGATCGAGTGTAGCTCTCGATTCCGAGGAAATGTCGACCAATCGCGGAGTTTCGGTCTGCATGCGGAAGGCTAGTTCGAACGATTCAATGACGCCTTCCATCTGTTGGTCCGTCTCCAGCCGCTCCAGTTGACGGCGGTTCATCGTCTGGATCAGGTCGATGCGCCGACGCTGCATCTCTTTGGGAAGAGACGTATCGGTCAGGTTGCGAATGGGCGCTTTGTCAGGGGAAGAGCCGACGTGTTGAATCGCGGTTCCCTGATGGATAGCCGGAAGGAAAGCGCTGCTGTAATTGCGCTCCCCTTCCTTGGGCAGGATCGTTATGTAGCTCGGAAGTTGCTGGTTCTCCGTGCCAAGACCGTAGGAAAACCACGAACCCATCGATGGAACCACGTCTAAAAAATTGCCGGTGTGCAGTTGGCGAATCGCGACCGGGTGGTTCGGGCTGTCCCCGTTCACGGCGCGCAAAATGCAGAGATCGTCCGCGTGGCGGGCGGTGTGCGGCAGGAGATCGCTCATGTAGAGCCCGCATTCACCAGCGTGCTTGAATCCGGAAACCGGCCCGAGCAGGCGCGTGTTTTCGAGTCCTACCGTCGCTTCCGTCGAGGGAAGTTGGTAAGGCAACTGGTCCCCGGAACCCTTTGCCAACCACGGCTTGAAGTCGAAGAGATCCATCTGCGAAGGGCCTCCCGACATGAACAGGAAAATGATGCGCTTGGCACGCGGCTGAAAGTGAGGCATCTTCGCTGTTAGTGAAGATTCGCTCTTGCTCCGCAACGGCGAAGCTGAGGCCTGCTGCTTGAGCATGGATTCCAGGGCAAGCAAGCCGAAACCACAGGCCGATGTGCGGAGGAAGTTCCTGCGAGATGGTTTGAATGATGGATCAAATGGATTCATGGCTGTTGAAGGTTTTTTTATTCTCGAAATAAAAATTGGTTCGATCCCAACACCGCGTGGCAGAGTTGCGTCCACGCCTCGGCCCTTGCCTTGCCTGCCTCCAACTCACCCTCACACTCATCCAGGAACGCCAGCGCAGTCTCGACCTCCTCAGCCACTGCCGGCCGGCCGGTGGTCAGGAGAAAGAGCCGGTTTACGCGGGCGGGTTCGTCCGAGCTTTCCTCCCCCGCCAGGCGCTTAGCCAGTTGGTCAGCCCGCTGCTTTACGAAAGGCGCGTTGGTGAGAAAGAGCGCCTGGGTGGCGACGGTAGTGTTGGATCGCGCGCCGGTAATCTCGTTGGGGTGAGGGAAATCGAAGATGCTGAGGATCTCCAGGTCCCCGACCGGACGCTCGCGTTTTAACGGCAGGTAGATGGAGCGCCGATTCAACACGCTGTCCGGGATCCTGTTTCCCCAAGTCGGCGGATTCACATTTCCCCCGGCTCCCATGATGTTGTCTTTCAAATCCAGACCGAGAGAGGGGCCGCCGCGAGCCGTATCGAGTTCACCACTGACCGCAAGCATGCCGTCGCGGATCGATTCAGCGGTAAGCCGGCGGCGCGGCATGTGCCAGAGAAGGCGGTTGTCGGGATCGATCGCTGCCGCCTTGGCATTGTAAGACGATGCCATCTGGTAGCTCCGCGACAGCGCCATCCGGCGGATGGTCTTCTTGAGCGACCATTGGTCCTCCTCGCGGAAACGCAGGGCCAGAAAATCCAGCAGTTCGGGATGGCTCGGCCTTGCGCCATGGACGCCGAAGTAATCGACCGACCGCACGAGGCCCTGACCGAAAAGATGGTGCCAAACACGATTGACCAGGACACGCGTTGGCAGCGGGTTCTCAGAATCGGTCAACCATTGAGCCAACTGTAATCGCCCGCTATGGCCAGACGAAATGGCGGAGCTATTGGAAACCGGTATGGCGGAGAGAAATCCGCGGGGAACGATATCTCCGAGATTTTGAAAATTCCCGCGCCGGTAGATCGGACTGTCAGCGGGTTCATCGATGTCGCGAACGGCGAGAGCTCTCTCAGGAGCGTCCTTCTCTTCCAGAGTGGCGATTTGCGCGGCCAACTCGCTCACTTGTTTCTCGAGTTCCAGCGCTCTAAGGTGGGCTGTGTTCTCCGCCTCGGTAACGGGCTTGGCCTGGGCAAGGGCCTTCGCCCCGCCTCCAAAAAACTGAATGGCATAATCGCCGCTTCCCAAATCGACAGCGTGGGAATGGTGAAGACCTGCTCCTTTCCAGCCCGGTAAGGCAACGTTAGCGAGGACCCGCAGCCTGGTGTCCGCCTGCATGCCTTCGGTCGGACTCGTTTTGAGAACGTCGAAATCCTCCGAAAATAGGGTGGTTTTGTTGGAGGTGATAGCCAGGTCGTCGATGGCTCCGCCAAAGCGGCCGCTGCCGTGACTGGCGCTGGTGATGCGAATCCGGATCCCTCCCGAGCCGTCGCCGGTGTAGGAAAACCTGGCGGATTTCAGGTTTTGGGAGTCTCTCGTTCCGGACCATGGCCCGGGGTTGTGACGAAATCCGGCGAGCACGCTTCCGTTTACCCGGAGCAGATCAATCTGCAAGCCGTCTGCAGCGGTCGTCCGCTGAAACGCGGCGGCCCACACGCTCGGGCCGGCCTTGAAATTCAATTCATACTGCGCGCCCAATTCGTTGGCAGTGATAGCATTTTCCAGGGTCAGGACATTCGCTTCGGATCCTCCGGGAATTTGCAAGACCAAGGTCGTCAGTTCGGCCTGCAGCGTCTGCCGCCGGAAGCGGAGGTCGGCGAGGGCCGCTTTCCGCCGGGCCTGTTCCTTCGGCGAGCTTTTCAGATCCGGAAGCGCTACCTCATTGATCGCGCTCCACACCCCGGGGCCGTCATAGCTGGTCGTCAGCGTGCTATGGAAGATTCCCGCCAGGGCGTAGTAATCAGCCGTGGGGACGGGATCGAACTTGTGATCGTGACAGCGCGCACAGGCCAGTGTCTGCCCGAGGAAAGTGCGCCCGATCCGGTCGATCTGGTGATCGACCACGTCCGCGTCGAGTTGGCCCTTGATGTAGTTTTGCAGTGTCCAGGGACCGATCGCAAGATAACCCGTGGCGATGATCTGTTCGCGTCGTTGTTCATCGGTTTGCCAGGGCAGCAAATCTCCGGCGATCTGTTCGTGGATGAACCGATCGATCGGCTTGTCCGCATTGAGGGACGTAATGACATAATCGCGGTAGCGCCAAGCATCGCGAATGATGATGTTGCCCTGGATGTCAGCCAAGTCGGCATAGCAGGAAAGATCGAACCAGTGCCGGGCCCAGTGATCGCCAAAGGTGGGAGAAGCCAACAGCCGATCTACCACTTTTTCATAGGCGTCATGCGAAGAGTCGCTCGTAAATGCTTCGATCTCCTCAGGCGTTGGAGGCAGCCCTGTGAGATCGAAGGTGACGCGCCGTAGCAGGGTGTAACGATCCGCATCAGCGGCGGGTTCGAGGCCTGCTTTCTCCAACCCGGTGAGGATAAAGCGGTCGATATCGTCCCGAGGCCATTCCCGTTTCGAAGTGGTTGGCGGATCGTATATCCGAATCGGCTCGAGGGCCCAAAGCGTGGCCGGGTCGTACTGCCGCTGTTTCGCCTGGCGCGGGTCGGGTGCCCCCATGGCGACCCATTTCTCCAGCAACGCGATCTCGCCCTCCGGAAGTTTCTTCTCCTCCGGCGGCATCTGCAAATCCTCGTCCTGATACCTCACTGCCTGAATCAGTAGGCTTTTTTCGGGTTCTCCCGGAACGATGGCGGATCCCGAATCACCTCCCATCTCCCAACCGCTGCGCGAATCCAACACCAGTCCGCCTTGCACCTCCTCGGATTCGTGGCTGTGGCACTCGTAGCAGCGCTGTTCGAGAATCGGCGCAATCTCGTTTTCAAAAAAGACCGTTTCCGGATCAGCTACCGCCAAACCGATCACGCTCAGGCCCCAAGGGACGAGCCATGCTGTCCTGAAGATCTTCATGACACGTCAGGTGTAGCCAAAAGTTGCTTGAGTGGCCAATCGCAGGCCATCCCGGGCCAGATCATGCGGCAACGAACAATACCCACATCGCGGAAGATACGTTTCCCAATTGCGGATTAGTCTTCTAACAGCCATATCCGACAGCTTGCTTATAAAGTAACCGATATCAATAACATTTGGTATTATTGGAGAGTTGGAGTAATGGAATGATGGAGTGGTGGAGTGATGGAGTGATGGAGTAATGGAGTGATGGAGTAATGGAATGATGGAATGATGGAATGATGGAGTAATGGAGTAATGGAATGGGGAGACATCACCCCATCACTCCACCACTCCGCTCCCCCATTTCTCCACCACTCCATCACCCCCTGAATTCAAGTTGAGTTCAAGTATGGCAAAATCTTTGACCATGGCGAAACCGTCTTCTGATGGGTCTTCCTTCACGACCAGAGATTCCTCCCATTTGCCCTTGTCGCGTTTTCGTTGAAGGGATTCCACCAATTTGAGCAGTCGGTTCTCGAGCCGAAATATCAATTGGTCGATTTCTTTGAATTGGGCTTCCGTGATCTGATCGTTGCGGGCATAGGCAATGAAACCCGACAGCGTTTCACCAAGGGAGCCCAGGGCAAAGTTAAGATGATGAAGGTATTCTTTAACGGACCGACGGCAGTAGCCTTCGGCAATATTCCTATGAACAGAGTCGCTCGATGAAATGGTCTGAGAAGCGATCCTCTTCATCTCAAACGGCCATCCTCGCACCACGCGACACGCGAGGCCGTAAAGCTCAATTGCATCATGCCAAACCAGCAACTGCTGATACCCCCGATTCCGGTTTCTATAATTCAATTCCATATTATTTGGCCCGTTGAACTATCAGCATATTCACGATGCCTCAACACGCCATCCCTCCATCCCCCCACCACTCCATCATTCCACTCCCCGGTCCCCCCATCGCTCCCCCACTCCACCACTCCAACATTCCACTCCCCCATCACTCCAACATTCCACTCCCCCATCTCTCCCAATTCCATTCCCATCCGTGGTCAGAAATACGTGGTTCCCCCTTTCCATCACTCCATCATTCCATCATTCCATCTCCCCCATTCCTAATTGGCGCCCCTGGGCGCCCTGATCACCGCTTCCCATTTTTTCTGGAACGACGGTCGATCCAAGACTTCGGGATTTACCACCCCACGGGGAATTTTGCCGAGTGACAGATCGAGTATACTTTGGCAAGCGATCCGGCCGATGTCTCGAAACAGTTCCTCGGTCCAGGCAATGGAATGAGGCGCCAGAATGACATTTTCGAGTTTACAAAAAAGGTTCGTTTCGGTTGCCGGTTCGCTTTCGAAACAATCCAAGGCGGCGCCGGCAATCTGTCCTTCGCAAAGCACATTATAAAGCGCCTTTTCGTCAACGATCCCACCTCGGGCCAAGTTCAATATAAACGCGTCCGGTTTCATAAGCCTCAATTGTTCCGCGCCAATCAATCCTCGGGTTTCGGCATTTAACGGACAATGAAGGGAAACAAAATCAGCCTTCGACAGGAGTTCTTCCAACCCTACCGCCCGCACCCCGAGTTCTATCATTTCCTGGGATGAAACGAATGGATCATAGGCAATCGGTTGACTCATGCCGAATCCTTGCAAAAGCGTAACCAGCTTCCTGCCTATACAGCCGAGCCCAACCACCCCAAGGGTCCGATCTCGCAGTTCACATCCCATGTATTGACTTCGATCATCCCAACAACCAGTGCGTACCAGCCGGTCTTTATGGAGCATTCGGTGGGACAGAGCCAGCATCCAACCAACGGCGGCTTCGGCCACTGGTCGATCTACCGCTCCGGGAGTAATCGTCAGCAAAACATCCTTGGCGCTACAGGCCTCCACATCGACGGTATCATAGCCGACTCCGAATCGATTGATGGCCAACAGTTGCTCACTGCTGATCAACGAGTTGGCCGTCACTTTCGGCGACAAAACCAGCACGGCATGATACCCCGCCAACTGGTCCGAAGTGATCTCATCGCGATACTCGGACAATTTGGAAACGAAGATGTGTTCGTGTCCTTCGAACGTGCCGAGTCCGAAATCGGAATACCGGGGTGCGCCGGTTTCGTCATAGAAGTCGGCGGTCAGCCCAATGCGGAAGGAAGTGTGCCGAGGTGTTTCCACAGTCGCTACTTTTTCATGTGCTAACGCTCTCGTTCGGGGATGCTCATGGCTACTGCGGCATGCTGTCGCGGTCAATGGCCTGGAGCGCCTGATGAATCGATCGCAACAGTAGTCCGCTGTCAGAGCCCAGGCCAAGCATCCGGAATCCCTGGTCACGTCGCTCGACAAGATTTTCCATACTGGTAGTTAAAAGGCCACAGCGTTTTCCCATGGTATGAATCAAATCCTTCACTTGGAGAATTTGTTCAGCGACACCAGGTCCTTCCCATTGGCCGCGATAGCCAGCCGATGCGGAGAAGTCGTTTGGGCCGAAGAAGAGCACATCTACACCGTCCAGTTCACACATGCGGGGGACATGGTCGATGACGGCAATGTTTTCGATAATGGGAACTACCAGCACGTGTTCATTGGCCTCCGCCGTGTGTTGAACTACACACTGTCCCCAGGTGGTCGCACGTTCACCCCCAATACCTCGCCGGCCTTCCGGAGGATAACGACTGTCGCGAATTGCCTCTTCAAGTTGCTCGACCGTTTCGACCTGAGGAATCACCACACCGTCTACTCCGATGTCGAGCGCTCGTTTCGTGAGTGAGGTGCTACGTTCAGCCAATCGGACCAGCACCACGGTGTCGCTGCGAAGTCCGGCACGCACGTGTTCGTTGATCTCCTTCCAATCGAGGTGCCCATGCTCCGCATCGACAACTACCCAGTCGAGTCCCAGAGCAACGGCCATTTCAGTGATCGATGCTGATTCCAAAGTTACCCAAAGCCCGTAAACAGGTTGTTCATTGGCGAGTTTGGCTCGAAAGCGTTTCAATGCCTGTGTTTTCATATACTCGATGGAGAATTGGAGTGGTGGAATGTTGGAGTGGTGGAGTAATGGAATGGTGGAATGGGGAGACATCCTTCCATCATTCCCTCCGTCCATCACCCTCTGAATTCAAGTTGAGTTCAAGTATGGCCAAATCGCCACCGGTCGCTAAACCATCTGCGGATGGGTCTTCCTTCGCGACGAGAGACTCCTCCCACTCGCCCTCGTCGCCTTTTCGTTGAAGGGATTCCACCAATTTGAGCAATCGGTTCTCGAGCCGAAATATCAATTGGTCGATTTCTTTGAATTGGACTTCCGTGATCTGATCGTTGCGGACGTAGGCAACGAAACCCGACATCGTTTCACCAAGGGAACCCAGCGCAATATTAAGATGATGAAGGTATTCTTTAACGGACCGACGACAGTAGCCTTCGGCGATATTTCTATGAACAGAGTCGCTCGATGAAATGGCCTGAGAAGCGATCCTCTTCATCTCAAACGGCCATCCTCGCACCAAGCGGCACGAGAGGCCGTAAAGCTCAATTGCATCCTGCCATACCAGCAACTGCTGATACCCCCGATTCCGGTTTCTGTACTTCAATTCCATATTATTTCGCCCTTTTAACTATCAGCATATACACGATGCCTCAAACCCCATCCTCCCAACATTCCAACATTCCAACATTCCCCCACTCCACCACTCCATTGCTCCCAACTCCCGGACCACTCCACCACTTCACTTGTGGGAGGATCGGTTCAATCGGCTGCGTCCTCCTTCTTTGATCTGTTGAAGCAGTTGCCCCAGCCTCTTGGCGATCTCGGGATGTTGGGCGTATAGGTCCGTTGTTTCACCGAGATCCCGGTCCAAGTTGTACAGTTGAGGCTGGTCGCCTGGCTTGGATTTCCCATCGCGATACCCGCCGCCGCCTTGGCCATCGATCAGTTTCCATGGGCCTCCGCGGATCGATAGCATTCCACTGATGCCGCCACTCTGCATGACCCTCGAACGGCTTGCCGAATCGTCGAGCTTCCTTCCAAGCAACACGGGCAGCACGTTGAAGCTGTCAGGTCCGGCTTCAGCAGGCGGTTCCACTTGGGCCACTGCCGCCAAGGTGGCCAGCATATCGGTCAGACTGATTGTTTCCTCGGAACGTGTGCCGGGCTTGATCTTTCCCGGCCAGCGAGCAAGGAAGGGAACCCGATGACCGCCCTCCCAAATATCACCCTTGCCGCCGCGGAGAATAGGCCCATTGGCTGGGTGTTTGACCTTGGGCACTCCAGGCGCCGTATCTCCGTCTCCATAGCCAGCCCCCCTTTGGGCATTGCTCGAGGCCGGGTCCATCAAGCCGCCATTGTCACTCGAGAAGATCACCAGCGTGTTTTCCTTCAGGCCAAGGCGATCCAGCGCGTCGAGCAACTGGCCGACCGACCAGTCCAGCTCCTCGATGAAGTCGCCATAGACGCCGAATTGACTCCCGCCTTTGAACCGGACGTTTGGAGTGAAAGGTCGATGAGGCTGGTGCGGAGCGTAATAGAGGAAGAACGGCTGTTCTTGATTCGCGAGCTTCTCCACCAGGGAAACCGTTTTTGCGGTAAGGTCCAGCGCGAGCTCGTTGTCGTTCCAGCGAGCGGCTTTTCCGCCTTCCATTTTTCCCAGGTAACGCGATTCCATCCGGCCGATCGGGTCATCCGGGTCCAGCCCGGCAACACGATGATTCTCTACAAAAACGTAGGGCGGATATGAGTTGACGATGGGAAGTCCATAGAAATAGTCGAAGCCCACTTCGAGTGGACCGGGTTTTAATTCTCCGTTCCAATCGGGGCCGCCCTTTCGACTCCGCCAGGAGTTCGGCTCGCCCTGCCCCTCACGATTCATGGCGTAATCGTCCTCGCGGCCGAATCCCAAGTGCCACTTTCCAATGTGGGCGGTGTAGTAGCCGGCTGATCGCAACACGGAAGCCACGGTCGGCCGATCCTCCTCGATCAACATGGGAGCGTCCGAGCTCAAAGCGCTTCGCTTCAGCCAGGTCCTCCAGCAATAACGTCCGGTCAAAAAGCCATATCGAGTGGGGGTGCAAACCGAAGACGGGCTATGAGCGTCAGTGAAAAGCGCGCCTTCTTCCCCAAGACGATCGATGTTGGGCGTCCGGATCGCCGTGGCTCCATAAGAACTGACATCTCCATAACCGAGGTCATCTGCCAGGATGAACAGGATGTTGGGAAGGTCTTGCTCTTTCGCTTCAGAACAAACTGCGAATAGAAGAGATATGACAGCGATGCTTAGGCTGGCTGCTTTCATTTCTTCTCCCCTACCCGCTCAATCACCAGCACCCAGTCCTGTGGGGTTGGCACATTGGGCGAAGTCCATGTGCCGGAGTTGTTGACGACCCCGTGATCAAATCGCCGGCCAGAGACCGGATCGAAGTAAAACATGGAATAGTGGCCGGGTTCAATGTTCTGCACTGTGATGCCATCCCAGGTGTAGTTGTTGCGTTTCGGCTGATAGATAAACATCACCTCGCCTGGAATCCCGGCGGCAAAGCGCGCTTCTGAGGCATACCCGTCGTACTCCTCTGGGCGCTTCTTCGGGTCTCCTTCCCCGACCCATTCGGGGTGAGGCTCAAATCGTTGCCAGAGGTATTCTTCCAACAACGCTTTCGAGCGACCCAGTTGAGCTGACCCGGCGAAATGCATCCCCTCGCGCCAAGTGGTCAAGTCGTAGGGTTGATAATCCCAGCCGCCCCAGTTCCCGTGTTCCCCGGGTACCCCCATGTGCCAGATTCCGGCCGCGCCGTAGGTGTGTCCCGCCGCGCCGGACAGAATGCAGCCCCAGAACAGATAGCGCTGAAGATCGGCGAAGTTGCCCTGCATGTGCTGCTCGTAGCAGGCTTCACCGGTTAAAACGGGTTTCGTAGGCGTGACGTCACGATAGTCGATAATTTTTCGGATGGCATTGTTCACCGTTTCCCATCCCCGGTGCCCGGTCGCGTCCATATCGAAATCGAAAACGTCATGACCTTCCAATGCCTCCCGCCGTTGCGAACTGTGATTCGTGAGCAAACGATTGTATGGATCGGTAGCGTCCAGGTATTTCGCCGCCTCATACCAGGGCCCATGTTGCTTTTTCGTTTCGCCGCCCAATATCCAGACCACGGGGTAGGCGCCGTAGCGCGCGATGAGGTTGCGATAATGGCGTTTGTATCCCTCCAGGCCCACCGCATTAATCTCTACCGCCCGCCCCCAACCGCCGACAATCGCCGGCACGATACCGGCATTGATCAGATGCTCAAACCGGCGATCCGCATACTTGAAATACTCCGGGTTCATCACGCTGAAATCGGTTTTCAGATACGGTATCCCCCCTTCGTTTTCCCAGCTCGGCTGCAACAGCCCCAACTCGTCCGGGTAGGTTCCGCACACGATCTGCACGACGTTGAAACCCTTCTTTTTTCGGTCGGAAGTCAATTCCTGAAAGCCTTCCCAGGTCAGCCGCTTGCACAGTCCTTTCCACCAGGTATCGCCCAACCAGAAGAAGGGAGTGCCGTCGGCGTGCTCAAAGTGCCGCCGATCAGGCCCCACCTGGATGGGGCCGTGGCGGTACAACGTGTTTTCGCCGTAATAGGGTATTATCTCGATCCGGCCTTCGATCCCGTGCAGGCCTTTGTCCCCCGTATCACTACAATGGGTACGGTAACGATGAGTGCCCGGAATGGGAGAAGCGTAGCGCGCCTTCCACTTGTTTCCTCCTGCCCAAAAAGCGGGCACGGTTATTTGCGTTCCCCGGGGATCCGTGAATACGACGTCCATTTCGATTTCCAGAAACGGATTGTCCCGGCTCTTTTCCGCCTGGAAAGAAATTTCAGCGACTCGATTGGCCTGGGAGGTTACAATTGCCGATTGCGCAGAGAAACTCAGCGAAATACAGCCCATCAATATCAGGCATTTTTTTAATACACATTTCATCGGTGCATCTTTCCGGTTATTTGTTCCTCACTCGTTGCAGAACCATCACCCAGTCCTGGGGTGCCGGTAGTCGTTCCAATTTGAAATCGCCATCCTTCAACAGATGAATCTCCGGCAATTCCACCGCCCACACCCGAGGATTGTAGGGATCATCGTGCATCGCCAACGGCAGACCTTTCTCTACCGAAGCATAAAGCCTCTTGAACTTCTTCATCCGGTCGGCTGACACCGCGGAATCACCGGTATTGACGACGAGTCCCAATTCATAGCGCTTCCCGCGAACCGGACAGTAAAGGTAGGTATGATACGGCACGTTCGGTTCGAGCCCTTTGATCGTGGGAGCGATCCAATCATAGTAGTGGCCGGGGATGTAGATGATGCGCAGTTCACCGGGTATTCCGGCGGCATACGGAAGGTCCCAGCGACCGCCACGCTTCTCAAATTCTGCCTGCGCAGTTTTGTGGTTCCATGTCCTGTCTGGAGCGTTTTCGAAGGTTGTAGCATGCGGTTCCACCCATTCCGGATAGAACTCAAATTTCCACCAAGGATATCCTTCGAGAAACTTTTTTCCCTTTCCCAACTGAGACGAGCCTTTGTAGCGCATCGCCTCCGACCAGGGGGTAAAAGCGTACTCCGACCCCCGCACGGTTTCGGAAGTCATCTGCCAGAGTCCTTCCGCTCCATAGGTGAAGCCCCGGGCTCCCAATAGAATCGACGACCAGAAAACCTGCCGCTGAAGATCCGCCCCATTTGTCATCATATGGTCTTCGTAACCGATTTCGCCGATTACCACCGGCATCCTCGGCTCGACCGCATACGAAGCCTGCACGAAGGCAGTGGTTCGCAGGGGTGTATATTTCCACTCTCCCAGCGGGGGCATTTCGCCGAATGCGCCGCCTTGTCCGGGCATCAGCATGTCAAAGTCCAGGTATTCAGATGGGAGGAAACCTTTCGGCCAACGGGAGTGAAGCGTTGTCGGACGGCGGTAGGGATCGATGCTTCGCGCATACTGGGCGGTTTTTATCCACTGATCTCTCGGCCCTTTGAAGACTTCTCCCCCGATCGACCAAACCACGGGGAAGGCTCCGTAGCGTGCGATCAGGTAGCGCCAGTAGCGACTCATATTTTCAACCCCGACGGACCGTATGTGATATCCCCACGCTCCAAAAATGGCGGGCATGATCCCCTGGACGACCAAGTGTTCTATTCGGCGGTCGGCATATTTGAAATAGTCAGGGTTGATGCGCCGGTAGGTCTTGTCATACGGCATCCCGCCTTCGTTCTCCCAGCGCGGGTCGAACTCCGGCTCGTCGGGATAGGGGCCGATGATGATCTGCACTACGGAAAAGCCCTTGGCCTTACGATTGGCAGTCAGTTCCTTAAAACCCTCCCAAGGCAACCGCTTGCACAGACCTTTCCACCAAGTATCGCCAAGCCAGAAGAACGGCGTACCGTCGAAGTGTTCGAAGTAACGTCTGTTTTGCGAAACCTGAACGGGGCCATGGCGGTATAAAGGATTGTTTCCCCCGTAGGGCTTGATCTCGATCTGCCCTACCATCCCGTGCAATCCTTCGTCTCCCCTATCACTGCACCGGGTGCGGTAATAATGGGTCCCCGGTATGGGAGATGCGTAGCGCGCTTTCCACTGTTCTCCTCCCGCCCAGAAAGCGGGCACCGTCCTTTGCCTTCCCTGGGGATCGGTGAACACGACGTCCAGTTCGATTTCCAGAAACGGATTGTCCCGGCTCTTCTCCGCCTGGAATGAAATTTCAGCTACTCGATTGGCTTCGATGTTATCAACCGCCGCTAGCCCGGACCGGTTCAACGCAAAGCAGCCTATCAGGGCAAGGCATGCTGAAGCTGTGAAATTCATGTTTGTATCCGCTTTTCGGTTACTTATGAATTCTTGGCCGGCCTGTCCGCTAAGGCGACCCCGAGGCGCCGGAACCCCATCGGTAATAATTTTCTTCCCCGCTTGCGACTTTGAGCGCTCGCTGGAAAGGGTAATTGATTCCGTAGGGAATTCCGCGCATTTCCGCTACGCGGGACTTTTCCACCGCCTCTCTCAATGGCTCAATTGCGGGCCCGAGTTTATCGACGGCTTCGGGTGGTTGGGTATCGAGGATTCCCGCAGCCCGGACCTGGGCGGAAACAATGGGATGGTTCAATGCCTCGATGACAACCGGCAGAGCTTCCTCATAACGCCTGCGGTTGAACAGGCCCTCGGCCGCAGTCAAACGTACGCTGACCGAATCGTCGGCTAAAGCTGATTGCAAACCGGCAATCACACCTGCTTCGTTGGATCGAGTCGCTACCAAGCCGAGCACAGCCCAGAAGCGAATGGCGGAATCGGGGTCCTTGGTCCGAGCCAGCAACTCAGGAATCGCCGCTTCGCCCCGGACCTGGAGATTGGCCGTCTGGAGGATCCGCTCGTAGTTATCGAGCGACTGGCCGAGGTCCCAAGGCGATTCTCCTTCTTCAAGGCGTCCCAACATTTCCGTCTCCTCGAGAATGGCGATGTCGCGTGTATCCACCATCCACTGGTGGAGTCGGTCTCGCATCCGTTTTACGACCTCCGCGTATTTGGGATCATCGATTACATTGTTGATTAAAAGAGGGTCGTTCTCCGAGTCGTAGAGTTCTTCAACCGGTTTGAAACGCATCGCGAGCATTTCCAGGGGACCGGTAAGTTTCCCCTCCCGAGCCAGTTCTACCCACTCTTGCACGACTGCTGCCCCAAATTCGTAATCCTCGTAAGGCTTGAAGGGAAGGTGCGGGTAAAAATTGCGCTGGTAGCGATACCGGGGGTCGCGCACGGCACGGACCATTTCAAAACGCGAATCGAGACGGTCGCGCATGCTGAATACGGCGTCCCGGTACTCGATTTCGCCCGGGCCGTTTTTGCAAAGCAGCGGGCGACCTTCCATGTGTTCGGGGATATCGAGACCGGCTAAAGTCAGAACCGATGGCCCTAGGTCCATCAGGGTGACCAGCCCATCGATGACGGCGCCTGGGTTTGCGGGAGCCAGATGCTGGTACTTCTCCGGAAACCGCACGATCAGAGGGACGTGGGTCCCCTGTTCCCAAAGGGTATGTTTTCCACGAGGCATGCCCACTCCGTGATCGGCCCAAACAAAGATAATGGTATCTTCCCAAAGGCCGTCCTCCTTCAACTGGTCGATCACTTCTCCCGCCCGGTAGTCCACCTGCGTGACCGCGTCGTAATAGCGGGACCATACCTTGCGGAACTCGGGCACATTCGGGTTGAAGGCAGGAACGGGAGCTTTCTCCGGGTCGTGAAAGTCCCCTGGTTGAAGTCGGTTTAACCGCTCTTCCACGATCTCGTCTTCCGAATACTTGGTGATGCTGGAATGGCACTCCGTAAAATTGAAGACGGCGAAGAACGGCTGATCCTTTTGGGGCCGGTTTCGCCAATGGGCCTGCCTGCTGCTCTCGTGCCAAATTGGATCAATCTTTTGTTCCTTCCCGGCATCCTCGCCGGTAACGGCCCCCATGTTGTAATCTTCCTTGTAATTATTGCTGGTGTAATAACCGGCCTCGATGAGAAGGCTCGGGAACAACTTGGCAAATGGGGGCGGCCGCGTGTTGCTTCGATGATGCAAGGTTCCCAGCGAGTTGGGATACATGCCCGTGATGATGCTGGACCGCGATGTCGAACACACCGGAGCTACTGCGTGAGCTTTGGCGTAGCGGATGCCTTGCGCAGCCAAGCTGTCGAATACGGGAGTGCGGGCATACGCGTCTCCGTAACAGCCCATCATCGGTGTGATATCCTCGAGCGATATCCAGAGAATGTTGGGTCGTCCGGGGTCAACCGAGCTATCGGGCGAAGATGGGTCCGCTCCATCCAGCGCGCAGGCAGCGAAGAGTACCGATAACGAGAGGGCAGCCCATAACTGAATTCTATTTCTTCTATTCATCCATTCCTTTCCTCAAAGAGCGGTTCCAAATTTTGGAGCAAAAGCTTTCCCTCAATCATGGGACCACCATCCGCCAATCAATGACATTTGTCAATAACATATGTTTTTTTGACAACGCGAGAAATAACAGATGCATCGCAGGCCCAATTCTTCCCCATTCCCAAAAGAAATACCTTGGTTTTATGGATGAGTGATGGGGGAAAGTTAAACCTGGATATCGGAAGTAAGCAACCAGGTGCGAAAGAAAGGACTAAAGAAGTGGTACCCATCCACACCACGAATAAGTATGCCTTTTCTGGTCAGACGCTGAAGAGCTTTTGCAACGGAAGAAGGCTGTCCTACACCGGAAGCGCTTAAAAACTCTATTGAGGTCGGGTGTCTCCCACCCACTCTGGCAATACCCATCAAAACCCTGACTTGGCCTGGAGTAAGCAGTTCGATGATTCTTGAGTTGGATTCATTCTCAGTCTGATGAATTCGATTCAAGGCTGATCGTATGGTATTTTCATCAACTGTTTTACCTCGATGGGAGGAATTCCAAACTTCCGAACATAGTTGCTGAACATCTCCAGTTACATCTTGGGCAAGATCGAAAATCTCCCTCCAGCACCCCAGCCTTAAGCTTTCGTCTTCCAATAGCGAATTTGTCCTTAAGATAGTCTGAGAATGTTTTCCGCCGAATAGGACCCACTGTAATTGCTGCGGCAGATTTAAAGAAGGGTTGATTTGGATTATTGAACAACTCATCCATCTCATTGCGCATGCTTCCAAGATAAAAATAAGTCACCTCCGGTTGCAATTGAATTGCCCCGCGCAAGGTGGCAATCACCGCCTCACATTCCTTTAATTGCATCAAGGATTGAAACTCATCGAAGACTACGACAAAGGTGGTTTTTTTTCCTTCCTCTCCGATGGGTTCCAATACCTTTTCAAGTGATCGGGGTCGGATATGGTTCCGGTCAGACAAGTCGATGGAAAAAGTCGGTGCCCCCGATTGTGGATCCACAGAAGCCTTTGGACGCAGGTGAGCAAAAGCCTGCAGGATCTTCTCCATCGACAATCCTTTCCGGCTTTGGTAACTCAGAAAGGATTCATAGATGGCCTCTACAAATCCGGCCAGGCTGGTCTTACCCCAGCAATTCACCAGCATATGCCCCGTCTTTTTCCGGCCTCTGAGCGCCTCCAGAACCGCTGAGGTCTTGCCCATGCGTCTTCCACCGCGCATCATACAGTTCTGGTGTGATGCGATATTATTATGCAAGGTTTTCACCAAAGCAGGCCGGGGACAAAAGTGTTCTCCAGTCACGACTACACCATATGGAAAAGGATTCATTCCCTTTTAGCGTTACGCTATTAGCGTAATCCCAGCAAGCCAAAACATTCCGCAGCCTCCCCTCCTCAACATCCCGGTTGCTACTATTGGCCAAAAGTGCGCGGATTAATCCGATGCTACCCCTTCTCTGTCAGTCTGACCCTCACCACATCATAGGATGGGGCTTCCACTTTAACGGGATTGTACCCTTTCACGTTTACCTCGAGTGAATAGCTTTTCGAGGGATCCCGGTTCATGATGAAGAGCAGCCCTTCTCCCGAGTCCTTATTCTCAAGCGCCCGCGCTTCCAGATAAGGCCTGAATTCCTCATCCGCGCCCTCCAGCACGAAATCGGGTTCAATAATACCATTGAGAAACGATTTCACAACCTGGCGGGTCCTTTTGTGCATCGTTACATGGTAGGTGTAGAACAACTGGCAGCCGGAGATCATCAAGCGCCCACCGTACTGCGGAGGAATCAGGGCAGCCGAGGCGCCATTGTCATCAAATTTCAGGACGGCCTTCTCCCCCTCCAGAAGCACCCGGCCGTTGTAGCAATACCCGGCAAATGCATTGTCGGCCAAGTCCAATCCTTGCCCCGTGCCTCGAACACTCCAGCCGGAATAAAGCAGGTAACGCAATTTTTCTGATTGGCCGGCTTTAAGGCTGAAAATCTCCGCGAAACGTGCGGCCGCTACCGGGTCTTGCGGAGGTAAATCAATAATGGCCGAACCCCCATTGGCGACATACGCCTCAATGGCATTCACCTCGCCGTCCGTCAAGTCGGAGACATGAGGGAAAACCACTGCTCCATACTTGTGGAGATCCTCCGGCCCGTGGACAATGCAGGCGGCTTCGTATCCGATGTCACTGAGCAACTGATAGGCGCCCCGCGTCGCTTTTAACAGGGTCAGGCCCGCACCCACAAAATCACCGGCTTCGTCGGGCCGGGAGCGCATGACCTGATTCCTGGTAAAATAAATTCCCACGGAAGGGGTCAGTGATTGCGCCCGGGCGATAAAGGGAAGATCCGGTTCCAGCGCTTTGATCGCTTTCTGCAAGCCAAGCCGCCGATCGGTATCGTAACCGTCGGGCTCGATCATCCCATTGACCATGGGTTCGGCGCCGTTCAACAGAGGATCCCAACGGTAAAAATAGAGGCCTTTCAATCCGTGTCCCAACAGGTTGTTCAACTCAATTTCGATCTCTTTCCCGCTATAAAGGATGTTGGGGCCGGGCGTGGGGAAAGGACCCCCCTGAAACTCGGTAACCCATGCCGGTATACCGGGATTCATGGCCTTGAGCACTTCAAACCCCATGCTGGTCCCTACCGTTTTTTCAGTGGTGCCCAGGTAGCGGCTCATGGTCAGGAGATTATACTCCTTTTCCTTGAACAACCACCAGTCCTGGCCTCGGGTGGGCAGGCTTACGAAATGAGTCACGTTGTGGGTGATCAGGGCGTCCGGAACATGTTTCCTGAAAATCTCCCGACCCTCCAAAAGAAAATCGTTCAGATCGGATGCGATGAACTCACGCCAATGAATATGGAATTCCTCGTTTGCTTCGGTTCTTTCTGCGGGGGGTCGTACCGCATCAAAGTCAGCGAAGCCCGTTGCGAATGCATCATTGAAGGTCTCCACGTCGCCGAATTCCCGTTTCAATGCAGCCCGGTAATTGGCCAGGGTATACTTGCAAAAACAGGCGTTGGGTATCGGCGCGATCCAGGGCTCGTTGTGCACGTCCCAAACGATCACCGCAGGATGATCCTTGAAACGGGAAACGCACTCCTCGAGAATTCTATTCCGATCCTGCCGGTAGACCGGGTGATCGATACAGGCTCGCTGCCAACGCACGTCGTTCTTGTCGATGGGCAGGACCGATCCGTCCCCTCCTATGATTTTTGAATCCGGATAGGTTTCTACAAAGTCATCATTGACGTAGAACGTGGCCGTGCCGAAGAGCACGGTCAGCCCGTTTTCATGGGCGATATCCAGAAGCGTGCCTACCTCGTCCAAGTCCGAATCCATGCCTATCCTGATGCGTATGCTGTTGAGGCCGGTCTCGGCGATCTTGGCCAGGTCCCGGCGCCAATCCTGCTCCCCCTTCGGCATCCATTCCGGACGTGTAGCCATCCCTCCAAAAGGATACTCATAATGCGTGCCCAACCAAATGGGGTCGACATTGCCATTACCTTCAACCGTCTCGCCAGCGGCGCTCAATGAACGATCCCACCCGATAAGAGCCAAAAGAAATAAGCAGAGAAACCTCGGAAACCGGTACATCGTTAAAAAAATCAGACAAATCTTTGGATTTTTCTCCATCATGGATTCACGCTGTGAGCACATATAACATTCGTCAATAACATTTGACATGACCAGGGTTATGGGCAAAGCGCGATTAGTTAAGCAATTTTACCATGAAATATCGAATTAAGGCCAAGGCATATTGGACATGATTTGTGGAACTCCATTGGGGTTCAATCATAGAGCCGATCGGTACCCCAGCGTGCGCTACCATGCTTTGCCTAAACCGTGCTTCGCAGCGCTACGCAGGTCAAGAGGCTTCGCACGGCACAGCGCGACACTGGGCTCCGGAGTTTAACGCCGTTGGCGTAAGAGCCAGATGTTTGTATCGGTTGATCGGGACAATAGAAGGGCTCATTTGCATCCCCATAATCGTGATCTTGATCTCTCTCCTTTTCCCCAATTCCTAATTCCTAATTGGCGCGCCCCGGCGCGCCTGCAATTTAAAATCGCTGGGGTATTGTTAAAAGGAATTTCAGGGACACCAAACTGGAATGAACTGCAAAGCAGTTCCACTCCAAAGCCCAGTGTCGCGCTGTGCCGTGCGAAGCCTTTAGGCAAAGCATGGTAGCGCACACTGGGTTGAATTGGGCAAAAAACAACGAACCCCAACGGGGTTCCACATCGAATCTCCCAAAATTCGTAGCGGGCGAAAGGAGTTCGAGTTCTGCTGTGGAACGTCTGTCCTACAGCCGTTTAAATAAGCGCCATTCGGTTATGGGCGAAGGAGCAGTGGTTGAAGTTTGAAGCGCCATTCCCCCCTAGCCCCCTGCCCTTGACTATAAGCTCGAAATGAAGGCTGACCGGGCCTTGGTTTCCGCTTCATTCAGAATGCCCCGCATGGTTTTAAGCACGTCGGCATAGGATTCCTTTCCAGCCAGATTGACATGTTCCTCCGGGTCGGTTGCCAGATCGTACAGTTCTTCTCCATCCGGCCAACGCGCAAAGCGCCAACGCCTGGTCCGGATGGCTTTCCCGAATTGTTTGCCTCGGGTGACTACCGTGTAAACCGCCTCTTTCCCGGGAGCATTGGCATCCGTCAGCCTGGAGACCAGACTCCTGCCCTGGAGATCCCCGGGAGTGGTAATGCCACAGAGTTCAGCCAGGGTGGGAAAAAGATCTACCAGTTCAGTGAGTCCTTGGCTGACCGAGTTTGCCTTGGTTTTGCCCGGCGCCCGAATTATCAAAGGAACCCGGTTGCAGATTTCAAACAAGGTCACCTTGCCCCACATGAAGTGTTCTCCCAACTGATATCCGTGATCCGAGGTCAGAACGATGATGGTGTCGTCCCACAGATCGGTGGTCCGGAGCTTCTTGAAAATAGCCCCGATTTGCGCATCGATGAATGAAATGCAAGCGTGGTAAGCCTGCATATACTCACGCCGTAGCGCGTCGTTTTCTACTCCCAATTCAAACCCGAAACCTTCATAGCGTTTGACCATGGCTGTCTTTGGCGCATGGTCCCAGAAGTCGGCAGGTGGGGAGACGTAGCTCGGCTCCTCGCGCGGGTACCTATTAAAATAGGCCTCGGGGGCCAGGAAGGGGACGTGGGGCTTGTGAATCCCGACGGCAATGAAAAACGGTTTCCCAGCAAAACTTCGCTGGTCCAGCCAGGAAAGAACCTGCGCCACATTCTTCCCATCCCGATGCTGATGGTCCTCCAGCCCGGAAGGACCATATCCCGGCGCCTGACCCCGCGTCTGGGTGGAATAGGTTAACAGGAATTCTTTCCATGGTTTTCGGTTGCTCCGTTCGGTGACCGATCCGTGCTCAGCTTCAAAAGCCTTACGGGCCTCCGCTTCCAGGGGCATTTCGTCGTTCTGAAAAAATGTTTTTTCATTCCATGCGAGTTCCCCGGGATCCATTTGGGGATTGTGAAATACCTTTCCGGTCGCGGCCGTCCAGTACCCCTGTTCCTTGAACGCTTGCGGCATGGTGACGGTACCTGGCCTGGCATCCCGCATGTCGGTCTTGTTGTCTGTCACGCCGGTGGATTCCGGATACAGTCCGCTGAGGAAGGATGCCCGGGATGGACCGCAGACGGGGTATTGACAGTAAGCCCGCTTGAAGGTCATCCCGCTGGAGGCCAATTTTTCAAAGGCCGGGGTATGGATATCCCGGTAATCGGAGGTCGAAACATGCGTATTCAAATCATCGCATACGATGAACATGACGTTGGGCCGTTTATCGGCGCCAAGGGAAAAGACGCAGGTTGCCGTGAGGAAAACCAGGTAAGAAATGCGGGTTAATAGTCTCATGGGCCTTAAATTCGAATCGGAGTGAGAACACTAAAGAAACCAACCAACCTCTTGTCAGTTGCAATATTCGGTCGCTTTATGCTTACTGCTTGGCGCCGAATATGACACAGCCAATGAGCGCTTCATGGGCCTCCCTGGTCGACCAGGTTCAACAAACCGCCTTTCGGAAAAGGGAAAATACCGGGGAATGGTGGAGAACGACAGCCTGATACCCGACAAGAGCGCAGTAACAAACAGATGAAAATTATGAAAATACCGACCTGGATGGCTGGGATGCTCACCCTTGCTCCAACATTCCTTTTCGCGGACGCAACGGAGAAACCCAATATCGTGGTGATACTCACCGACGACCAGGGATACGCCGACATAAGCTTCAACCCGCATCACCCCGAAGAAGTGTCGACCCCCAACCTGGACAAGCTGGCGCGGGAAGGGGTGTTTTTCTCCCAGGCCTATACCAGCGGCCACGTCTGTTCGCCCACCAGAGCCGGTCTCATGCTGGGACGCTACCAACAGCGGGTCGGGGTCTACACGGCCGGTGACGGGGGAAGGGGATTCGATCCGAAGCTGCCCATCTTTCCCGCTTTCCTGCCCCCGGAATACACCAGCGCGGCCATTGGAAAATGGCACCTGGGATTGGACAATGATTATCCACAGCTCAAATGGCATGCCCTGAACCGTGGTTTCGACGAATGTTATAAATTCATGGGAAGGGGCGGACACGATTATTTCAAACTACAAGGGGTAAACAGCGCCGACTATGCCCCGATCTACCGAAACAAAACGCGACTGAAACCCGAGGAGTATCGAGGTTACCTGACCACTCGTCTCACCGAAGAAGCGGTCGATTTCATCGATCGCCAAAAGGACGACCCTTTTTTTCTCTACCTGGCCTACAACGCGGTGCACGCCCCGGCGCAGGCCCCCGAACAAGATATCGAACGCTACCAAAGGAAATATCCCAACCTCACTAAAAAACGCGCCATCCTCATGGCCATGCTCTATCACCTCGATTTGGGCGTGGGCTCAGTGATCGATAAGCTGAAAGACGAGGGTCTATGGGAAAACACCCTCCTTTTCTTCCTCACCGACAATGGAGGCGCCAGGGCCATGGAAGCCGACAACGGCATACTTCGAGGATTCAAAGGCAGTCTCTACGAAGGGGGAGTTCGCACGCCCTGGGTTGTGAGCTGGCCGGCCAGATTCAAGGGAGGACGCACCCTGTATACCCCTGTCATCTCACTGGATATTCTTCCCACCGTGCTGGATGCCCTAGGCTTACAAGCGCCTGAGGAAACCCCCTTCGATGGAAAGAGCCTCTTGCCATTGCTGGGAGGCCAATCCACCGCGCATCATTCCGAACTCTACTTCAACAGTGGAGAACCCAAAGGGGAATGGGCCGTCCGTCAGGGCGATTGGAAAGCCCACGGTTTCAAGGAAACCTTCGAACTCTACAATCTGGCGAAAGATCCCTCCGAAAGCGAAGACCTGGCCACAAAGAATCCCGCCAAGGCAAAAGAGCTCTTCCAGCTACATGCAACCTGGTTGAGGGAAATGGAAAAATCCAGGTAACTGGTCGACCCTGCAATAATCATAATTGATCCGCCTGGTTGGAGGATCTTCCGTTTTCTCCAAGCCTTTCGATCACGATCAGGATTTAGGCCCAACCTGTCCTGCCGTAGCCTCTTGACCTGCGTAACGTTGCGAAGCACGGTTCTGGCGAAGCGGGATCCGCACCCATCCATCACTCCCCCCTTGAGGGGGAGTCGGCAAGACAAGGGCGACAGCCAGCAGTCGCGCCGGTGGGGGGCGGGCGCCAGCCCTTCATCCGTCGTTTCTCCCTATCCGTGCCTATCCGTGCCCATCCGTGCCCATCCGTGGTCCATTCTCTCCCTCTCCCCCAATTCCTAATTCCTAATTGGCGCGCCCCGGCGCGCCTATGCCATTCTCCCAGCCTTTCGATCAGGATTTTAATGGCGGACAGGAATGTCCGCCCTCCGTTCTCCCCTCTCTGAACTCTGCACTCTGCACTCTTCTCCAAATCCGTGGTCAGAAATCAGTGGCTAGTGACTAGTGGTTAGTGGCGAGAAATATAGGAGGGCGGACATTCTCATAACTCCCAAGGATCAACCCATCCAGAAGCCTTTGCGGTGGGATACGCCCAGTACCTTTTTACATTCGCCGCAGTAGTAGACAAAGCGAACTCCGAACTGTGATTTGATTTTCTGCGTATGAATGGTTGTGACCTCTTTTTCGCAATGGGGACATAGAGGAGGTTCCGGGGAATTTTCTTTGATTACAATCATTTGGATGGGGTGTATGGTTACGGGGATGCCTCAAAAATTGTTGAAATTGGTGTGGTGATTGAGAGAATTGTAGGAGGGGGGAGAAGAATTAGGAATTAGGAATGGGGGGAGGGGGAGAGATGGAATGGTGGAATGATGGTATTAAGTTGTAGGAGCGGCTTTACGCCGCGATTGGGGTGAGGCCGTTTCGTGGGTTCGGGGAATTGAACATGGATAGACAGGATGGACAGGATTTTGGAATGTGGGGAGAGGGGAAATGCCGCCCAAGGGCGCGAATTAGGAATTAGGAATTAGGAATGAAAAGGCAAAAAGGCGCTGAGATGATGATTGAGAAAACTGTAGGAGGGGGTTTTCCCCCGATTGCGGTGGTCAGTGTCCGTGCGTAGTGCGTCCATGCAAGTGGGGGCATGAATCACAGAATACGCAGATGCGATGCTGATATGATGAGGTTTATCGTGAACAAGATTGAGATTGAGATCCATCCGTGAAATACGTGGTTCCCCCCTTTCCATCACTCCATCATTCCATCATTCCATCACTCCATCACTCCATCTCCCCCATTCCTCATTCCTAATTCGCGCGCTTTGGCGCGCTTCTCTCCCGTTTGGCCCGGCCAATTATGGCGGAAATGGACTTTGAGCTGATTTTTCCCATTTTAAGTTGATGGATTCCCGCCTCGAGATCGGCCATCAAAGCAGCCCGCTTTATCGCTAGCAAATCGTTATAATCCCTTTCCGTGGTAAAGACAAATTCCCTTCGCCCCCGGCGTGTGATTCCTACAGGACCTGCCTGGGCTTTATTCATAACAGAACCCAACTTGTTCTTGATTTCAGTGGCAGTGACTTCTTCCATTCCAAACTATGGTTAAAATAGCTATATTAGCTGAAACAGCTAAATGGTCAATCTGGATTTATTTTGCTGAAGGATGTGCTTGATGAAACCACTAGGCAGAGGCCAATGGGTTGCGAGTCCTAAGCATGGCGAAACGGGAAAAATCGCGGTCAACCGTCCAAAGTTCCCGAATCCCGTGGTCAATGCACAGGGCCGCAATTCGTGCATCGTGCATCATTGGGCCAATGATCCTTCCTCGCGTTACAATTGTCTTGAGGGTGTCGAAGTATCCCGGCTCTTCACCAATCATCCCGCAGTAAGGCGAATCGATCCATACTTCCAAAGCCTGAAGTGCGAGCGGCAATGGACTTGGTGGATCGAATATACGGGGATGGGTAGTAATTGCTAAAAATTCATGTAGACAAGGCCATGGAATAGCCCACCTTTGGCCACTTTCCGATAGCCCCTGAAGGGATCGACAGGATGGTTGGTGAAAATCCGAGTCCTCTCGATGCGCATAAATCAGCAGGTTGGTGTCTACCGCAATCATGCCCCGTGGTTTTCGTAGGCCGCTTGGCGGATTCTATCCCAGGTGGCCCCTCGGAATTCTGTCGATAACCCATTTCCCTTATATGTAACCGGTTTTGCTTGGTACTTTGAATTTTTGGAACTTTCCTCGACCACCTTCCGAAGCCCTTCTTCGGTCAGGCTGCGCAGGGTTAAACCCCGCTTGTTGGCCAAGCGCTTGGCCTTCATCAAAAGCCGGTCGGAAATTTCGATGGTTGTTTTCATAGCCTCAACTTGTCCCATATTCCCATATAGTCAAGGCCATAAATACGGGTAAATGAATTTATGGAAAATTACTTCCCGCTTCCTCCCCCATTCTCTTTCCCCTCTCCCCCTGCGCCCTTGGGCGCTTCCCCCTCCCACTCCACCATTCCATCACTCCATCACTCCATCTCTCCACCATTCCACCATTCCCTCACTCCATTCCCAATTCCTAATTCGCGCCCCTGGGCGCTTCCCCCTCTGTGCCTTTCCTGTCACGCCGTAAACCTTCGGTGAAGGCGGATGTGCTTTTTGTGGCTATTTCTCCCATCCTGTCCATTCGTGGTTGGATAGCGCTCCTGGATTTTCTCTCGCCAAGACGCAGAGAGCGCCAAGATTGGGAGAAGGGTGATAGATCACGATCAAGATCAGGATTAAAGTTTATTGGCGGACTGCCTGCCTGTGCGTCACCGCACGCAGACAGGGAATGTCCGCCCTCCATTATTCTTCCCTCTTTGCGTTTCTTTGCACTCTCTGCAACAGTCAATTCCTAATCTTTGCTCTTTGCCCGTTTCTCCCTCTTCCATCTCTCCATCATTCCATCTCTCCATCATTTCATCACTCCACCATTCCATCACTCCATCTCTCCATCTCTCCACCATTCCATCTCCCCCATTCCTAATTCCTAATTCCTAATTGGCGCCCCTGGGCGCCTCTCACTTGTAGTCCCCTTCGATTCAATCAACACTTCGGATTTGCCAAAATGACCCGTAAACAATTGATCCGCCTGGGGGTTCCGCCGGGCCAAACGATGCGGCGGGCCGCCCATTTCATTGCCCGGTATATGCGAGGCGGCGGCGAAGCATCCCAGTTGGGGAAGGAAATTCGGGCGGTGCTTGCCCATCCCGGCACGTTTCTGGAGGACCCCCTGCGTTCAGGCTTTGCCAAGTCCCTGATGGAAGCACCCCGTCGGCGGACCCGACCCGTCAGCTACCGCCAATGGGGAAAAGACCTCGAGCCACAGGCTGTGAATCAAATGGAAAATGCCTGCAGGTTGCCCGTCTCGGTTGCCGGGGCGCTCATGCCCGATGCGCATCCCGGTTACGGGCTTCCCATCGGTGGGGTTCTAGCCACGGAAAATGCCGTCATTCCCTATGCCGTCGGTGTCGATATCGCCTGCCGCATGAAAATGACCGTAACGGATATTCCCGTGGACGATTTGAAAAGCAAAAGGGAACGCCTGACCAAAGCGATTAAAGCGGAGACCCGGTTCGGTATCGGCGCGCAATTCCGGAATCGCCGGCATCACCACGTCCTGGACCGGGACTGGTCGGTCAGCCCCATTACCAAGTCCTGCAAAGACCGGGCCTGGGCACAGTTGGGAACCAGTGGCAGCGGTAATCATTTTGTGGAATTTGGCGTCTTCAGCGTCAGCCATGGGCTGAAAGGATTGCCCCCAGGCAAGTATGTCGCCTTGTTAAGCCACAGCGGCAGCCGTGGCGCCGGCGCGGCCGTCTGCAAACACTACAGCCGGTTGGCCGCTTCCAAACACCGGAATTTAACCGGAAAGCTGAAGCAACTTGCTTGGCTCTCCCTCGATGAAGCCGACGGCCGGGAGTATTGGGCTGCGATGGAGTTGATGGGGCATTATGCCGCGGCCAACCATGCCGTGATCCATCGGCACATGGCAGAGCATCTTGGATATGAAGTACTGCTGGATTTGGAAAATCATCACAATTTTGCCTGGAAGGAACGGCACTTCATCGAGGGCAGGAAGCGGGAAGTCATCGTGCATCGCAAGGGAGCCACGCCGGCGGGCGCCGGAGTCTTGGGCATCATTCCCGGTTCCATGGCTTCCCCCGGATTTGTGGTTGAGGGAAAGGGCAAGGCCCAATCCCTCGACTCCGCCGCGCACGGAGCGGGCCGGGTAATGAGCCGCAGACGGGCTAAACAAACCTTCAGATGGAAACATGTGAACCGCCTTCTGGCAGACCGCGGGGTCTCCCTGATCTCGGCTGGACTGGATGAGGCTCCCATGGTTTACAAGGACATTCACCGGGTCATGGCAGCTCAAAAAGATTTGGTCGAAGTAAAGGGACGATTCGATCCGCAACTGGTAAAAATGGCTCCCGCCGGCGAACGGCCGGAGGATTGACCTATTCCCCATAGTGGGTCCACATTCTGATTACCTTCACTGTTTTCTCCTTTTCAAGGACCTGGTAAATCAATCGGTGCCGGATATTGATGCGTCGCGAATAGGCGCCTATCAGATTCCCCACAAGCGGTTCATACCTGGGTGGATTTTGAAAGGGATCATTCTGCAGGATTTCAAGCAAGACCGAGGCCTTATCCTTTAAATTGCTTCTGCCGATCTTCTTTGCATCTTTTTGGGCCTGCCTGGTGTAGACTAGCTTGTAGTTTACCATTCGAGCTTATCGCTACAGTCCTCAATGTCCTCATTCATTCCTTCTTTGATGGAATCGATCATTCCCGGAATCATACCAAGGTGAATCGTTTCAGAAATAGCTCTCCAATCGTCCTCGGATATGAGAACTGCATTTCCACGTTTTCCCGTAATCTGGATAGGAATATGCGACTCATTGGCTTGATCAATGAGTGAATACAGCTTATTTCTGGCACGGGTTGCACTAATGGTCGTCATGGGGAAAAGCGTGCGTTATTGCGTGCGTTTTGTCAACTTTCCCTTATCCCGCATGTCTCACAAAATTCGTCGCGAGAGTACGGAGACCGAGTGCTGTTGGGGGTTTCGAAACAGATTCGCGGATAAAGCTGGGTCGACACCCTGCAAAGACGCGAATCCAAGAAAGTCCGCAACAGTGCCGGCATGTCCTGCCGTAGCCTCTTGACCTGCGCTGTGCCGTGCGAAGCCTTTAGGCGAAGCATGGTAGCGTTGCGAAGCACGGTTTAGGCAAAGCATTGTAGCGCACGCTGGGTCGCCGATCGCCCCTATGATTGAACCCCAATGGGGTTCCACTAATTATTACCAAAATGCCATGGGATTGATTCATTGTGGAACCCCGCTGGGGTTCGTTATTTGTTGTACATTTCAACCCAGTGTGCGCTACGCGACACTGGGCTTTGGAGTGGAACTGCTCTGCAGTTCATTGAAGAGTGGCCTCAATTTAATGGTTTAACAATCCATCTGGCTGTTACAGAATAACACTAGTCCCTTGTGTGGCTATTTTTCCAATCCGTGCCTATCAGTGAAATCCGTGGTTAAAAAAACCTTCTGGATTAGCTCTCGAAAAGACCACCAAGTTCGTTAAGATTTTGTGTGCCTTTGTGCCTTTATGCCTCCAAATTCATACTTTCCGACGATCCAGGCCATGTGGACCTGAGTAGTTACAAAAACCCCGATTTTGGACTTGTTTTCGGGGAAAACGGGGCTAGTTTAAACGATCGTTTCAAACAAACGTTTGTATGACTGAGACCCAGATCAAGATCCTCGAGGCAGCCGAGGTGGAATTTGCCGACAATGGATTCAACGGCGCATCCATACGCAACATCACCCAGCGCGCCGGGGTCAATATAGCCTCGATCAATTATCATTTCGGGTCCAAGGAATCCCTCTTCCGGGAGATGTTTCACTTCAGGTTCGATCCGATCAATGAGATCCGCCTCTCCCGTCTGCGGGAAGAACAGGAGCTGAGGGGAGGCGCGCCGGTTCCACTCGAGTTGGTCATTCGAATACTGGTGGCTCCGGTATTCGAGCTGCTGCTGAGCGAAGCCGATAATCCGCCCCCGCGCTTTGTCCTGGCCATTGCCCGTTGCCTGTCCGAGCCGCTGGAGTTGTTCACGCGTCTGGGAGGCGAAGTATTCCAGGAGGTTTACGAAACATTTTTTTCCGCCATTCGGGATGCGCTGCCCCAGGCCGATGTCCCACAAGTGAGGCTTCAACTGAATTTCGCCATATCCTCCATGGTGGGGATGTTGACCCACTTCTCGCGCATCGAACAGTTTGCCGGCGAACCCCTCTTCCGCCGGCAAAAGGACGAAATTCTGCAACAATTCATCACGTTTATCACCAGTGGGATAAGCGGTTGTGTGGCGGCCGTTCCCCAGCATGAAGAGCGTTAGACATTTTCTTTTGTCCGGCCTGGTATTTGCCCTGGCAACCGGCTGCCAGACGTCACCTCCATCTTCCCAGAATGAATTGCCGGAGGTCCGGGCCTTGATTCCGGATTCCTGGAGTCAGCCGGTTCTTTCCGGGACGTTCTCCACCAACTGGCTGGAAGACCTGGGGGACGAACAGGTCCTCGAACTGATCCAAACCGCATTTGAAAAGAATCCCTCCTTGCAGGCGGCTGTGTCTCGCTTGCAGCAGGCGGAAGCCAATGCCCGGATTGTCGGAGCGGTGCGCTACCCTACCCTCAACCTGGCGCTTGCCGGCAACAAACAGAAATTCCTCTTCAGTGGAATCGGCCGGTTCGAAGCAACGAATTACAACCTGGCGCTCAGTTCGCGATGGGAAATTGATGTTTGGGGAAAAATCAGGGACCGGCATCGCGTTGCCCTGGGCAACCTGGAAGCCGCCGGATATGATCTGGAGGCGGTCCGCCTGTCTATCGTTTCCCAGGTTTGCAAAGCCTGGTTCAACGCGAAGGAAGCGTTGTTCCAGTATCGATTGGCCGTGGATACGGCGGAAAGTTTTACCGCCAATTTGAAAACCCTGGAAAAACGTTATGAACGCGGATTGACCGATGCCTTCGATCTCCGGCTTTCGCGGGCCCAGGCAGCGAGCGCCCGCGCCGTGGTCCAAACCCGCAAAACCGTTTTCGACGGCACGGTGCGGCTCCTGGAAACACTGTTGGGGGAATATCCCGGCGCCGGAATTGAAATTTCCGATACCCTGCCCTTGGCCATGAAGCCGATTCCCGCCCATCTCCCGGCCACATTGTTGGAACAGCGTCCCGATCTCAAAGCGGTGGAGCGACGATTAGCCGCTTTGAGTTCAAATTGGGCCGCGGCTCGAAAAAACCGACTGCCCGCCCTCGACCTTACGGGGAGCATTGGCACCGCTTCGGAAGACCTGAGGGACCTGGTCGGCGAAGACTTTACCATTTGGTCCCTGGCGGGAAACCTGGCCGCGTCCATCTTTCAGGGGGGAAGCCTGGAAGGGGAGCAAAATCTGGCCGAAGCCCAATTCCAGGAACAGTTGGCCCATTACGAATCGGCCATCCTCAACGCCTTCCGGGAAGTGGAGTCGGCCTTGGCCAACCACGAGTTTTTCAGCGAACTGGAAGCGGAGGTCGGGGCGGCGGCGGAACAGAATGCAAAAGCCCTGGACCAGGCCTGGGACCTCTACGGGCGGGGACTGATCGACATCATCGCGGTGCTCGAGGCCGAAAGGCGCTCGTTCACCACGCGAAGCGATCACATTTTGGCCATAAACCAGATCGTGCAAAACCGCATCGATCTCTACATCGCCCTCGGAGGCGGATTCAACGGAGAGGGAATCAATTTATGAAGGTGAAACTTGGAAAAACGGCGCTGAAAATATTGATGCCCCTGATGTTCGTGGCCGTAGCGGCCTTCCTTATTACGGTGATGATCCTTTTGGGTAAGAGCCCCGATACGAAGGAAAGGACCAAAGTGCTTCCCCGCGTGGAAGTCCTTCGGGTCAAATCTCAGCCCATCTCACTATCGGTGAACTCTCAGGGAACGGTGCAACCCAGGACCCGCACGCTATTGACGGCAGAGGTTTCGGGTGTGGTCGAATACGTTTCACCCAAGTTGTTTCCCGGCAATTTTTTTGATGAAGGGGACGTTTTACTGAAAATTGATCCGACCCAGTACGAGGCGGCCTTGGCCAACGCCCACGGCCAGTTGGCCAATGCGCGACTGGCCTATGCCCAGGAAACAGCCCTGGGGGAACAAGCCAGGCTGGATTGGGAGGAAATGGGAAAGGGACCGGCCGGCGATCTGGTATTGCGCATTCCCCAACTGGAAAAAGCGGCGGCGGACCTGGAATCGGCCCGGGCCGCCATTAAACTGGCCGAACGCAATTTGTCCAAGACCTCGGTGCGGGCGCCCTATGCGGGAGGGGTTCAGGAAAAGTTTGTCGACGTCGGGCAAACGGTCAGCGCTCGCATGACGGAATTGGCCCGGATTTTTTCAGTCGACGTGGTGGAAGTCCGGCTGCCCGTTTCAGCCAAACAAGCCGGTTATCTGACCCTTCCCGAGACCTACCGGAACGGATCCGTGGCAGAAGCCAAACCCGAAGTGGTCCTGTCATCCCGCCTGGGCAATCGCAATTGGACCTGGGAGGGCTACATCGATCGAACGGAAGGAGTGATCGATCCGTCCACCCGCCAGATATTCCTGGTGGCCATGGTGGAGGATCCCTATGGCCGAATGATGGAAAGGGACCGCCCTCCCCTTAAAATCGGACAGTTCGTCGAGGCCGCCATTTCGGGCAAGCACCTCGGGAATGGTTTTGTTATTCCGAGGGCGGCCCTCAAACCGGGGGACGTCGTTTACGTCGTCTCCCCGGAGAACCGGCTCTACATTACCCCGGTAGCCGTGGCCCAGGCGGGGGTGGAAAAGGTCTACACAACGGAGGGGTTGGAGGATGGCGACAGGATTTGCCTGACCCCGCTCAGCATCGTGGTCAATGGAATGGAAGTGATGGTGGAAGCTGAATTTGAAGGCGAGGAGGGCAATAGCAGCATATGATTGCCTGGTTTACCAGAAATGGGGTCGCGGCCAACCTCCTCATGCTCTTGTTGATAGTGGGAGGGCTGGGCTCATTGGTCGGCATCAAGAAGGAGCTGTTCCCCCTGTTCTCCCTGGATACCATAACCGTCCGTGTTCCCTACCGGGGCGCATCTCCGGAAGAGGTTGAAAAGGGGGTTATTTTCCGCATCGAAGAAGCCCTGCACGGATTGGACGGCATCGAGGAAATGCGGTCCGAGGCAAAGGAAAATTCCGGTTTCGTGTCCATATTGGTGAGCCGGGGGCACGATATCCGCAAGGTAAAGGATGAGGTCAAAACCCGCATCGATGCGATCACCACTTTCCCCCTGGAAACGGAAAGGGCCATCATCGAGGAGTTTAACATTCAGCGCGACATCGTCTGGATCGGAATCTACGGGGAAGCCGATGAAATCACTTTGAAAAGGTTGGCCCAGAAAGTTCGGGACGACCTGGTTCAACTCCCTGAAATCAGTCAGGCCTTCCTCCGGGGAGTTCGCAATTATGAGATCTCCATAGAGGTATCGGAAAACGCGCTACGCCAGTACGGGCTTACCTTTGACGACGTCATGGAGGTGGTGAGGGGCAATTCCCTCGACCTGCCCGCCGGTCAGATCAGAGCCCGTGGCGGTGAGATTTTATTGCGCACTGAGGAGCAGGCCTACAGCGGGGAGGAATTCGCCGATCTGGTGCTGATCAGCCGGGCTGACGGCACGCTGATCCGACTGGGGGACGTGGCCGAAATCGTGGACGGATTTGAAGACGTCTCCGTAACCTCGGAATTCAACGGAAAACCGGCCGCCCTGATTTTAGTGAGAGAGGTGGGCCACGAAAATCCCCTCAAAATTTCTACGGCGGTCGCCCGCTACCTGGAGGAGGCCAGGAATACCTGGATTCCCGCAGGGATAGAGGTGGAAGGCTGGGCCGATTCATCCTATTACCTGAAGGGCCGCTTAACCCTGCTCCTGGAAAACGGGGCCATCGGTTTCGCGCTGGTTCTACTATCCCTGTCCCTTTTTCTGCGGCCCACCCTGGCCATGTTCGTGGCGGTGGGCATCCCGGTCAGTTTTCTCGGCACCTTCCTCATCGGTCCGTTTTTCGGCCTCAGCATCAACCTGATCTCCATGTTCGCATTCATCCTGGTTCTGGGGATCGTGGTGGACGACGCCATCGTGGTGGGGGAAAGTGTGTTTTCCGAATATCAGGAAAACGGCCCGGGAGTGGAAAGCGCCATTCGCGGGACCGAAAAAGTGGCGACCCCGGTTACTTTTGCCGTGCTCACCACCATCGTGGCGTTCTGCCCGGTGTTTTTCTTTCCGGGGCTCATGGGAAAGTTCCTCGTCACCATTCCCCTGGTGGTCATACCCACCCTGGCCTTCTCCCTGGTGCAAAGCAAGCTGGTCCTGCCCTATCACCTGTCCCTCTGCAAAGTGGGGGCAAGGAGGAACCGGGCCGAACTCAATCCCCTTTCCCGTCTGCAACGGAAAATTTCCGATGGTCTGGAATGGTTCGTAAAACACGTCTATCAACCGAATTTGAAAATTGCCCTGGAGTACCGCTACGCCACCTGGGCGGGTTTCCTCTCCATTCTGGCTATCTCCATCGGCCTGGTCGTCGGGGGATGGATCCGGTTCGTGCAATTTCCCGATGTGCCCAGCGATTTCATTCAATTGGAGCTGCAGATGCCCGAGGGAACCCCGGCCCGGGAAACGGCCCGGGCCATACAAAGAATCGACCATGCGCTGGATGAGATTTCCCGTGAGGCCATGGCCCGCGGCGAGATCGACCCCGTGGCTCACAAGGGGGTATTCGTGGGCAGCTTCACCCTGACCGGCGGACCCAATCCGGAAAGCACCACCATCGGCAGCAATATCGGATCCATCATCGTGGAATTGGCCAAGAGCGAGATACGCGACTCGAACTCCTTCGAGGTGGCCGAGGCATGGCGGGAGAAAGTGGGGGAACTGCCCGGCGCCCGCCGATTGACCTTCACCGCCAGCGCGGGCGGACCGGTCGGCTTGCCCGTGGACATCCGCCTGACCGGTCCGGACTTCGAGCAGCTCCAGGCCGCCGCATTGGAACTCCAGCAACGACTGGCCGAATTCGAGGGCATTTACGACATCCGCAATACCTATTCCGAGGGCAAACACGAAATAAAGATCACCCTGAAAGACAATGCCCATGCTCTCGGACTGAACGCCTCGGACCTGGCTCGGCAGGTTCGCCGGGCATTCTATGGCGGCGAGGCCCAGCGCATTCAACGGGGCCAGGACGACGTGCGGGTAATGGTGCGCTATCCCAAGGCGGAACGGGAATCCATCGGCAATCTGGAAAACATGTACATCCGCACCAAGTCCGGCGGCGCCGTTCCCATTTCGGAGGTCGCCGACATCGCCTTTGGCATCGGATATCCCGGCATCTCCCGCATCGACCGGCAGAGATCCGTCAACGTGCAGGCCATTGCGGACAAGGACATTGCCAGTCCCACCGAAATCAATGAGGCCATTTATCCGATGAACCCCTACCAGAAAAGGATTTATCAACTGATGGGTAAAGAGGTGCAACCCTCCATCACGGAAGAAGTATTGGCCAAATACCCGGGGGTCGTCCCGGTCAAGAGCGGGGAAGCCAAGGACTGGGAAGAACTCCAACCCGTCCTGATTTCCGGGATGCTCTTCGTCATCATAGCCATCTACGCCCTGCTCGCCATTCCCTTCAAGAGCTACATCCAGCCCCTTGTCGTGATTTCAGTGATCCCCTTCGGGATCGCCGGGGCGATTCTGGGCCACATGGTCAATTTCCAGGATCTGGGCACGTTCCAGGATCTGAGCACCCTGTCATTCCTGGGTATCATCGCCCTTTCCGGCGTGGTGGTAAACGACTCCCTCGTCCTGGTGCATTACATCAACAAACTGCGCTTGGAGGGGGTCCCGCTCAGGGAAGCCGTAATACGGGGAGGATTGGTCCGGTTCCGGCCCATCCTGCTCACCTCCGTGACGACCTTCGTCGGGGTATTCCCCATCCTGCTGGAGAAAAGCCTCCAGGCCAAGTTCCTCATTCCCATGGCCACCTCCCTGTCATTCGGGGTATTGTTCGCCACCTTCATCACCTTGCTCCTGGTCCCCTCCCTTTACCTCATTCTGGAAGACCTCGTCGCGGTAACAAAACGCTTTGCAAGGTGGATCATCCAGCTCTACGCCGCAGATCCCCCTACCCCTTCCCTGTAATCTTGATCCTGATCCTGATCTCTCACCCTGTCCATTCATGCAACCTGTCCTGCCGTAGCCCTTGGGCGAAGCGGGATCCGTGGTTTATTCTCTCCTCTCAGCATCTCGGTAGCTCAGAATCTCAGAAACTTCTCCCCCCCTTCTCCCTCTGGGGGAAGGGGGGGATGGGGGTTGCAACGCAATACCTAATTCGTGAGCTTTGCGAACTTCCTCCCTCCTGCAATACCTTTGCAGCCCTACTGCAACCCGCCTGCAACCGCCCTGCAGCCCAGCGACCAAGTTCTCAAGCCTATGTTACCGATTCTCAAAAAAACGAGATTTTGACCTGACCCCCGCAAACTGGGCCATTGCAAATGAGATTCTGGTGGGCAAACAATAGATCACACCCAAACCTATAACCACCATGAACACAGTCCGGCAAAAGTCTCATTTGACTTGGTAAGAAGTTTGGGGTCCGATCAGTCACTTTATATCAATGTGTTCCGTATCCAGTAGCAACGCCGTCTCCTCCACTCTTTCCGCCAGCATCAAGCGAATTCCCTTGGCCCCGTGGGTCCGTAACGAGACGCGGGCTCTCGGACTATATTCCGAACTAGGGCAGTACCTTTAGACGGGAGCACATCTGAGACTCGGGAAGGCATGATGGCAGGACCCAACACAAAGCTGATCGCCGTGGCGGAAGCGTATTTCGCCGACTTGCGCCGTGTCCGAGCATCGGGCGGCGCCACCAGAGAGCGGTCCTATTACCCGGCATTGGAACACCTCCTCGACGCGGTCGGCCGCACCCTCAAACCCAGGGTGTTTTGCGTTCTCGAGGCGGCGGATCAAGGTGCGGGCCATCCGGACTTTGCACTCTACACGGCAAGACAGGTACAAAGGGGCCAGCCTAGAAAGGGGCAGGTTCCTGAGCGTGGTGTCGTTGAGGTGAAGGGTGCGGTGGATGAAGCTTGGCTGACCTCGGAGTCGGATCAGGTTAGCCGCTACTGGAGCTTCTACCAGCTGGTGCTGGTCACGAACCTGCGCGACTTCGTCCTGTTAGGCACAAGACGGCCAGGCTACCCGGTCAAGCTCGAAACTCTCCGGTTGGCGGAGAACGTGGACGACTTTTGGAGGAAGGTGAAAAAGCCTCGCTCTTTCGCCTGCGAGGTCGGCGCGAGACTCGGCGAATACCTTTCCAGGGCGCTCTCTCACCGAGCCGCCCTGGCCGAGCCGAAGGACTTGGCATGGCTGCTCGCCTCCTACGCCCGCGACGGCTTAGCCCGCGTCGAGACGGCGGAGAACGCGCCATCGCTTCTGACGGTCCGGTCGACGCTGGAGGAAGCGCTTGGGATTCGTTTCGAGGGCGAGCGCGGTGAGAGCTTCTTCCGTTCGACTCTGATTCAAACGCTGTTCTACGGCGTTTTCTCCGCGTGGGTGCTGTATTCGCGCCACGAGCAGAAGGCCGGCGGCCCGCTGTTCGAGAGCGGCTACAGTCCGCAGCAGTTCAGATGGCGCGAGGCGGTCTGGCATCTGCGGGCGCCCGTGCTGCGAGCCTTGTTCCAGCAGTTGGCCGACCCGGGCCGCTTGAAGCCGCTCGGGCTCGTCGAGGTCCTGGACTGGACATCGGCGGCGCTCGACCGTGTGGACCGGGCCGCATTCTTCTCGCGATTTGACGAGGGCGAGGCGGTGCAGTATTTCTACGAGCCGTTCCTCCAAGCCTTCGACCCCCCGCTCCGCAAGCAGTTGGGCGTCTGGTACACGCCATCGGAAGTGGTCCGCTACATGGTGGCGCGAGTAGACAAGGCGCTCAAGGACGATCTGGACATTCCGACGGGGCTCGCGGCGGAGAACGTCTATGTGCTGGACCCTTGCTGCGGAACCGGGGCCTATCTCGCCGAAGTGCTCCGGCGCATCGCCCGCAATCTGGGGGAGCAGGGCCTTGGGGCGCTCGCAGGCGAAGCCATCAGGAGGGCGGCAACCGAACGGGTGTTCGGCTTCGAGATCATGCCCGCCCCGTTCGTAGTCGCACATTTGCAGGTCGGCCTGACCATGGAGAACCTCGACGCGCCTCTGGCCGACGACGGGTCGGAGCGCGCCGGCGTGTTCCTCACCAACGCGCTGACCGGCTGGGAGCCAACTGCCGGAGAGAAGCAATTGCTCGCCTTCCCGGAACTGGAAGAGGAACGCGACCGGGCCGACCGGGTCAAGCGGGACACCCCAATTCTGGTGATCCTCGGTAACCCGCCCTACAACGGATTCGCGGGCATGGCAGTGGAAGAGGAACGCGAACTATCCAAGGTCTACCGTACCACCAAGCGCGTGCGTCGGCCCGAAGGCCAGGGCCTGAACGATCTTTACGTCCGGTTCTTTCGCATGGCGGAGCGCCGCATCGCCGAGAAGACCGGTCAGGGAGTTGTCTGCTTCATATCCAACTACTCGTGGCTCGACGGCCTGTCCTTCACCGGGATGCGGGAGCGCTACCTTGAGGCATTCGACGCGATCCGGATCGACTGTCTGAACGGCGACAAGTACAAAACGGGAAAGGTCGCGCCGGACGGCTCGCCCGACCCGAGCATCTTCTCGACCGAGGGAGACCCGGTCGGCATCCAAGTGGGGACGGCAATCGCCACGCTGGTGCGCAAGGTGGACCACGAGCCCGCCGAATCGGTGGGGTTCCGACAACTGTGGGGACAGGCCAAGCCGACGCAGCTCATCGCCACGGCCGAGGCGGAACCGCACACCCTGTACTCCAAAGTCGAACCATTGCTGCCGCTGGGCCTTCCCTTTGCGGAGACGGCGGTGAGCCCCGACTGGTTCGACTGGCCCGCGCTGCCCGACCTGTTCCCGGTCTCGTTTCCCGGCGTCAAGACTAGTCGCGACGGGTTTCTCGTGGACACCGATATTGACCGGCTCCGCACGCGTATGGGCGACTACTTCGACCCGACGCTGAGCCATGAGGAGATAGCACGTCGCTATCCGAGGGTCATGATGTCCACGGCGCGGTTCGACGCCCGCGCCGTCCGTGACGCTCTGCTGAAGCGGGGCGGGCCTGATGAGTCCGGGTTCATCCGGTTTGCCTACCGGCCATTCGACAACCGCTGGCTCTATTGGGAGAAGGATGGCCTACTGCTTGACCGTCCACGACCCGACTACAGACCCCATGTGCTCAAGGAGAACAAGTGGCTGTCCTCTGCCCAACATCTACGGAAGGGAGCCGGGGAGCCTCAGACTTGTTCTACAAATGACATGGGGTCTCTGCATCTTATCGAGCGCGGGGCACTGATGTTTCCGGCATGGCTTCGCGAGGAAGGCTTGGGTGCGGTTACTGGCACGGAACGCCGTGCCAATCTCTCGGAGACGGCGCAACGGTACCTCACAGCGCTTGATACCAGTGTGGAGGACCTGTTTCACCATGTCCTAGCCACTCTACACGATCCGGCGTACCGAGAGGCCAACGCGGGTGCGTTGCACATGGGGTGGCCGCGCATCCCGTTACCGGGTTGGCAGGTGGGCGAGGCCGAAGGAGCAGCCGAAACGCTCGCCCGGTCGGCGTCGCATGGGCGCAAGCTCGCCACCTTGCTCGATCCGGCGACGCCGGTTACCGGTGTGACTCGTGCACCGATGCATCCGGAGATCGCGCCTATTGCTGTTCCCTCTACCTCGCACGGGCGCAACATGGCGGGCAAGGATTTCGCCGTTACAGCGGGCTGGGGACATTTTGGAACGGGGGGCGCCGTAATGCCCGGCAAGGGCCTCGTCGTTGAACGTGCCTACCGCCCGGAGGAACTCGACGCCTTGGCAGAACATGTTGCCACTTTTGGTGAGAGGACCTTCGATGTCCACCTCAACGGTAAGGCTTTCTGGCGCAACGTCCCCGCCGCCGTCTGGGACTACAGACTCGGAGGCTACCAAGTGCTAAAGAAGTGGCTGTCCTATCGGGAACACAAGGTCCTCGGTCGGAACCTTCGGGGCGGGGAGGTTCAGCAGTTCGCCGATACCGCGCGCCGAATCAGTGCTCTTTTGTTGATGTCGTCATCAAAGTGAGCATTGGGACCCAAAGGATCGTGAGCCGACTTCCTATGCTCGAGTGGAGAACATAATCTCTCCAGGCAACGCTGCTTTATACGAGAATTGTAACACCACCACATCAATCATGGAGCCCATTGGACAAGCCAATCTCACATTTGCGACCGAGGGTCCATGTTGCCATGACGATGCGGAAAACTTCTGTTTGCGATATCCGAGATTTTGATTGATCCGAGGGTTAGCAGCACATTATATCCAAGAAAAATGCCCAGGAAGGTTATAAATCTATTCTCAAAGCGTCAAAAAATGCTCCGAGGCGAGACGCCCGATGTATATTCTTATGATGATTTGCCCAGGCCTCTCCGAGTGCAGATAGTTTATATCTGGGAGGACAGCCTTGTTGGTAAGTATACACACGACTCAGAAGAAGGGTACAAATTTGTAGTTAAGTCCTTGCGTCGCGAATACGGAGTTTTTGAACTGGCAAGTACTGCGGGCAGATATAGAATCTTTGAGCATGAACTTCGAACATTCTTCCTTCAAGAAAGCAACGTCGAAAAGGCACTGGATGCTATAGAACTATCATTTCAATATATTGATAGCTACTGGAATCGACGTGGCTACTCTAGGAACGCGGATGATGCAATAGAGGAATTGAATTGTAGATTCAAAGAGCATGGTGTTGGGTATCAATTCACTAATAGGAAAATTATCCACATCAACTCCGAGTACATTCACGCTGAAATTGTCAAGCCAGGGCTCAAACTACTGAACCAACAACACTATGCTGGAGCACAACAGGAGTTCTTAAAGGCGCATGAACATTACCGAAAGGGAAACGCCAAAGAAGCTCTCAACGAGTGCTTGAAAGCCTTCGAGAGCACAATGAAAGCGATTTGCGAGAAAAAGGGTTGGAGTTACAATAAGAAGGCAACTGCAAAGTCCTTGATTCAGGTTTGTTTTAAAAACGAACTGATTCCACTGTTTTGGCAAAACCACTATTCGTTCCTGAGGAAACAATTGGAAACTAGCGTTCCCCCGGGACGGAATGAGTTAAGTGGACATGGGCAGGGCACCAATCCGGTTACTGTGCCAAATCATCTTGTTGCTTACATGCTGCATATGACGGCATCAGCTATTGTGTTTCTCGCTGAAGCTGAGAAGAATCTGTCGTAACCTGTGGATATGAAAAAACAATGACACGTCCGACGGAACCAACACCTCTGTCGCAATCCGACTTTTTGAATGGACTCCAAGGAATCAACCAGATTCACCGCTACTGTTCACTCGAAGAGCTTTATAGCATAATTCGGGGAAAACTAACGCTAACCTGTCCATTTAATTGGGACGATCAATTCGAAAACCCTTTATTTCGTGCAGAACTGATCAACCGAAATGGCATGCCTGTACCCCTGCAAAAAGCAGGCCACAAACTCTATTGCCAATCTTGGACCTTGGAAGAAGAGTCGGATGCAATGTGGAAATTGTTCGGGAACCGAGGAAAGGGCGTTCGCATCACAGCCAAATCGTGGGATCTCCTTTTCCAAGCCTACAATTCTTACGACATCGAAAATTTTGAGGCAGTATACACCAAAATAGGTAAAGTCCGTTATTTGGATGAAAAAGAGCTGAGACAAAAATTCGAAACGGACGAAAAATTTTATAAGAGGTTCATGAAGTCGAACGGTAAAGGATTCTTCGAGTCGTTGCTGTTTAAGCGAAATGCTTACTCGCATGAGAAGGAAGTCAGGTTGATTGCTCACGATTTTGATGGACGCTTTGGGAACAGGGAAACAATGCGTCTGGAAATCCCCGTTTGTGGATGCGACTGGATTGAGTGCGTTACCTTTGGACCAGCAGTAGACAACGATACCTACGAAGCACATCGAGAAAGATTAAATAAACTGGGCCTTTCGAAACAAAAAATTGATGCCTCCACACTCTACGGAGAACTTTATTATACTATTGACCTTAGACAGACCTGACCCTCGGAAACTGGACCATTGCCTTCTACGAATTCCTACTGGGAAGGCCATTGAATTTCCTCCGGTTCAACGTAGTCCAAACCACATTCATTCCAGAATCCCCATCTATTTTTTTCCGAAAGGACCTCTTTTATTGTATGAGACTCCTGCACTTTAATTAGCTTATTTCCGTCCTGGCGATGCGTGCACTTGAGTACGGGTTTTCTATTAACTCTTGTTACAAGAGTGAGGACTTCTAAGATACTAAGCTTCAATCGTGCGTGCTCATCCAGCAAACATACATTCACATCCTCCATACCCTTTTGAATGCATGGATACAACCATCCGTCGAATCCCCAGGGTAGAGGAAAAAAGTATCTGCAAAGATGCTGGCTCACAGGATACCATGCTTCCGGTCCAGAGAACATCTCCTTTAGAAAATTTGTTAGAATTTTAATTTTTTCTACATCATCTTGACTTGCCTCCTGGCTCTCGCCTATCGGGATTCCTAGTTCTTTTGAGGCAGCGTGCAGCTTTTTCTTTAGCTCGCCGTCCGGTTCGGGAGCAAAGGGTGGGCTTCCAATCCTAGATAGCGACATATCCTGGATAATCTCGTACACAATCAGCGAAAACGTCTCCCTCTTCCCGGTCGACAGTACCCCGACTTCTCCAGAAGCCGTTACCGGGTGAGTCGACGCATAGAGCACCTGTTCTCCAGCTCGGTTAAGTCGGTTAGGCTTCGCCAACGGTTTCGGTGGTGCCCAACATCCCGAAACACCTTCTGTGATCTGTTCCTTTCGTGCACGATACAAGAACATGCCGCTCGGATTCGAAATTGATGAACACGATACTGTCCGAAAGGGAATCGCTTCCTCCCCTGGCCTCTCAATGTGACACAGCATTTTGTTTATGAGTGCAATTGTTTCGTCAGAACTCGCTCCTTCCCTGCATATATGTAATATTTGATCAGCTAATGACCGTAAAATCGTCGATCTTGGAAGAAGGGCCAAATGCGATTTTGCTTTGCGGCCTATACGGAAACTTCTTTCATCTTTCTTCATCTTAGATCTCTTTGTTTGAAAATCGTTTGGTTGGGGACCAGTGTTAGGTCAAAATATTATTATCAACGTCATTACAACAGCCTTTTATAAAAAATAAGAGTGACCACCAATCGCTTAATACCGCCCAATGGGAAAAATCACCCATACAAACAATATAGGAAGGCCTAAAGGGTCAGTGGTCAATTGTCAACTTGACTGTGCCGCGTCGCGGATGGCAGGATAGGCCATGGCGAGGAAGCGGCGTCTTGAATCGAGCGACGGTCTTTACCATGTGATAAATCGAGGCAACTATCGCGCGGATGTGTTCGGGACCGAAGGGGCGAAGAAATCATTCGTGAAAACCTTGGGCGAGGCGATTGAATATATTGACAATTGACCACTGACCCCATCTGGGCTGGCCCCAAATCGATAAGAATCATCGCCTGGTAAAGTCGACTTGTGGGCTGATACATAATAATAGCCTCTTCCTCCAAATCGGTTCTTCAACATTCACTTGCCAGAAGACCGGGTTTTCATGCGCCGTATCCGCCGCCGTTTAGGCTTTACCTTCATCTTGGCCTCAAGCGGCGCACGCAGTTTTTCATAAAGCTCGAACAAATGCTCCACACGTTCCCGCTCCGAAGCGAAACCCGCCGGTCGATAGAGGCGATCCACCGCGCGGTCGAGGCGTTGGTGAGCTCTGCGCAGGTTTGGCGGCATCAAATCAGGATCGTAGAGATCGGCTAGTGTAGCATCCGGATGAGCGCATCGTGCATCAAGCACGGCCTGTGCCAGCAGTTCCAGTTTCGACAGATCCGCATCTTTAGGCGGCATTGGAAAGGTGTTGTAGACGACTCCGACCGAGTACATGTAGTCGCTCTTCATGCGCCCAGTCACTGTTCGCATCCATGCCATGTGCATTGCTGATGTCAGTAGTGCGAAATCTCCGAGAGTTGCGTCGGAAAGCAAACGGAGCTTATTGCTCGGAATGACCGGCGGCTCCAGCCACCCGATGGGTGCATAATCCCGCCGCTCCGAACTGACTTCGGGAATGACCAGGAACGGTGCGGAGGGGATGACGTTGACCTGCCAGAGAGTGGGAGTTTCGGCCAGCTTGATCGTGGACTTGCGCTTGCTTCCCTGCCGAAATGTGCGGACGGAGGCAATCCGTTCCCGTACACGCGGCAACCGCGCGAGCACTTCGGGCGGTGCCTGGTGCAACGCCAGAATCCAGCGCTGGCCGCCATGCAAGTATTCGCGTGCCCCGATATAGGGTCGAAGATACCCTGCGGCCTCCGGCTCCGCATCCAGAAAAGCGGCGCGTTTTGGTGAGTCGAAGATGTAATGGCCACTATCGATTGGTTGTGAACCAGTGAGCAGTTGTCTCATCCCGTTGATCGGAGAGCTTTCCTCACGCACCACCAGATGGGCGTCGGAGAGCCTGCCAGCGTCGAACAGGTACGGGGACAGTACGGTGTGGCGGCTTTCCTCAGGCTCGCCCTTGATGTCCGGGTAGCTGAACAGGCGTTTGTCCGTCCGCTGGCGATCCTTGAAGTCGAGCCCGATAATAACCACGTGCACATGCGCCTTGCCGCGAGCGTCCGATCTCCAGGCGAAGGTCCGGTGCCCGAAGACGATCTCCAGCTTGCACCGCTCGAACAAGAGCGGCCAGAGTTGTGCCACTTGCTCGCCCTGGGTGATCGAGTTGGTGGCCACGAACCCGATACGGGCTTGGCCCTTTTGAATGTATTCCCCCGCCTTGAGGAACCAAGCTGCCACGTAGTCGAGAGTTCCACCCGTCTTGCCTAATGCGGCAATGCGCCGCACCTGGGCTCGTTGCTCTTCGCTCTGGAACTTCGCCCCGACAAAGGGCGGATTTCCAAATACGTGGGAGCACTCTTCCGGTGGCAACAATTTTGTCCAATCGGTCTCCAGAGCATCGGCGTTCAGAATTCGTGGCGCGCCCGCTAAAGGGATGCGGACGTAGCTTCGACCGAACGCCAAGCTCAAACGGTTATTCATGATGTGATCCATCATCCAAAGTGCGGTTTCCGCGATGCGGGCGGGAAATTCTTCGATCTCAATCCCGTAAAATTGATCCACCGTGATCCGGGACAGATCTGCAACGTCAAGCACCTGTTGGTCTTTATCGGGCCGACCGCGGCGCGATTCCCGGATCAGTTCGATTTCCAGCTCGCGCAATTCCCGATAGGCAATGATCAAAAAATTACCGCATCCGCAGGCCGGATCGAAGAATTTCATTTCTCCGAGCCGTTTGTGAAAAGCTGCCAATTCGGACCGCCGACGGGTGTCTTTGCGCTCCCGAAGTCGCTTGAACTCTGCTCTCAGATCATCGAGAAACAGCGGCTCAATGACCTTCAGGATGTTTTTCTCGGTCGTGTAATGGCCCCCTTGGGAGCGACGCTTGACCGGATCCATCACCGACTGAAAAAGCGCCCCAAATATCGCTGGCGAAACCGCCGACCAGTCGAACTGACACGTATCGATTAATGCCGCCCGCATTTCAGCGTCGAAATCGGCAATGGTGAGTTGTGCCTTGAACAGATCGCCATTGACATAGGGAAATTGCTCCAAGTCTTCATCGAGCTTGGCTTGGCGTTGTTCCACCGGTGTGTTCAGCACTTGGAACAACCGCGCCAGCCAGCCTCCGAGATCGGAGCCGTCCTCTCGTGTCCTGGTCTCCAACAGGTCCAGAAAGATGTCGCGTGGTTCGAAGATTCCCGTGTCGTCGGAAAAAAGACAGAACACCGTGCGTACAAGGAACATTTCCAAGTCATGGCCAAGGTAGCCGGAGGCTTTGAGCGCATCGTGCAATTTTCCCATCGCCTCGGCGGCTTCGATGTTGACCGGATCCTGGTCCCGGAAGGTTCGCCGGCGCACACCCAGGATGAAGCCGAATTTCTCCACATGGGTGGGAAGATCTGCTAAAGCGAAAGAGGTCTTCTCTCGCTCGTCCAGGTCGTGGAGCTCGAAGGTCTGGAAGTCGCTGACCAGGATATACTGAGGTCGGTACCGTTCGGGCAAGCTATCGAAATACTCCCCGGCTTGTCCATAGGCACGGTCAAGATCGCGGCCAGCGCTCTTTTGCTCGACGATCAGGACACCTGGCCAGAACAGATCGATGAACCCGGACCTGTTATCCAGCCTTCGCACATGCTCCTCGTAACGCGCCACGGAACGGCGTTGAACACCAAAAATCCCGAAGAAATCATTGTAGAAACTATGTGTTTCGCGAATTTCATCGGTCGCATCCTGCCACTCCTCGGCGAATCGGGCCGCACGGGCTCGGACCTCATTCCACGATAGACGCATATTCTATAGTCTTTCTCTGTCAGACATTTCTAAATTGTTCTCATATCATCCATCTCCCATGTGCCAACCTCAAGCCTGCCTCAAGCTCCCTTTGAGCGCGTATAGGTAAGTGTCCCACACAAAGGAGAGGGCTGGTGCCCATATGAGAGAGGGTTACCCTTTGAAACTCTTCCCTGTCAATGCCATTTCCTCGCCCACAGGGCACACCCAACCGCAGTGAAGTCTCTCATTTGATGAGGGCTAAATCTCGGGGTCCCAGCATATCCTCTGATAGTTCAGACGGCTTCGCCTCCATGGTGTCTCCCCGAGAAAAAAATGTATTGGCAACACTGTAAACGATAAATTAAACGTTTAGCTTCAGCCTTAATATTGGAAAAATCCGTCAGTTTGTTTGGGCCCTGCATTATAAGCCGAATAAAATGAGAGCATCAACCCTAGCCATCTCCATCCTCATGGGATCCGCCGCGTTGGCGAGCGATCCGGGTAGACTGCTCAATCTATCCAATCGCTCCTTTGTAGGAACGGGGGATGAACGCTTGATCGGTTCGGTACGGGCGGTGGGTGAACCCGGAACTCAAGTGGAAGTCCTGGTAGTGGCCAGAGGTCCCTCCCTGGCTGATGACATGCCGGCTGATTACACCGGCGATGTGTTGGCCGATCCGAAATTAACCCTGGTAGATTTAGAAACGAGAGAAGAGACCACCAACGACAACTTTGCCGATTGGAATGAAGGTGAAATCGAAAGTCGTTGGCCTGGCTTCATAGAGGATTCCAAGGAATCCGGGGCCATTCTAATGTTGGACGCGGATCAGGCTTACTCTGCTGTGGTCGAGGGCGTAGGGCAGGCCACCGGTCTCGGCCAGATCGAATTTTATGAGGTAGGTGGCAGCGGTTCCACCATGGAGGCCCGGTTAGGGAACTTGTCCAATCGTGCCTTTGTCGGCCTCGACCACGAAAGGTTGATCGGATCAGCCATGACCACTGGCGACTCGCCTGTGGAAGTTCTGGTGGTGGCGCGTGGCCCGTCACTGGCCGATGCCCTGCCTGATTACACCGGCGATGTGTTGGCCGATCCGATGTTAACCCTGGTAGATTTAGAAACTAGGCGAGGCAAAAAGGGTCAGTCCAATTATTCATGATAATTGGTTGATTCGATGCGTAGGGCAAAGCAAACGAAGTCAGGTCATGACTCTTGACAAATACGGTCGATTAGTTGGTCGGTCAGTCTAGCAGGCGGTCCATACCTTCGCCAGCCTTCGGAGGCGTTCTCCATCGCGGAACAACCACATTTGATCCTTGGGCTTGCAAACTCCAAACGAATTTGCCAAGAAACACTTCAATCCTGTTCCTAGTTCCGACCTCCCCAAGGGCTCTCTCCAACAGAAGCAATCCACTTCAACAACCAAGCACAATCAATCTCAAGGAAGTCTCTCATTTGATTCAGGCTAAATTGCAGGGCCAAAGCAATTATGTTTCGATGTTTGCATGGTCTCTTGCAAATGCCCTAAGGGTGGCACAATATTCTCGATCCTCAGATAGTTCTTTAATAATTTCCTTTAGAAGGAGAGTTTTTAGCGATCCTTCCTTTTGAGAAAACCATCGGTCAATTAAAAGCTTTATGGATTTTATGCGCTCAGTTCTACGCTCAACAAGGGCAGTTCTAGACAAACCTAAACGGAGAAGTGTAATCTCTCCTTTTAGGCTCCCTAGGGAGTGCAATACAAGTGCTCCATGAAAACTTAAAAACTCCTCAGGATCATCAATATAGGGATTAATAAGAGGTTCAGCCTCATCATAGTAATCTCCTTTCTTTGTGTTACAGACTCTACACCCAAGAGTCAGGTTACTCCATGTAACAAAAAGGTCTGGTCGTTTTCTTTTTGGAAAAATATGCTCTATGTCACCTGGGTAGGTGTGAGTAACTTTGCTTTCACAATAAGCGCACTTCTCAAAAGTTTCCTCAAGAATAGAAGATTTAATTTCACGGTGCCTGTATCTACTTTTATCAGCACCACTAATCTCGGCTGCGTTATTGACATGATCCACCCAAATTTTAGTCCAGGTACTTCCTTGATCTAATATTACTTGAGGTATAGCCTTTTTATTCAGCTTTATCATCCTTAACCTTATCAATAATCCGTGTAAGTGTTTTGGGAAGAACGTGACCAAGTCCAAGTTCCCCCAACTCAGATCGTAAATCAGATATTGCTTTTTCTGTTACCATTTTCGATGAATATTTTTTAACTAACTCATCGAGTCGCTGACTAGCCCATACCGGCAGAGTGAAATCTAATCCAAGCACATCTCTAAGAATCTCATTCGCAGTACCAGCCTTATTGACAAGGTCCAAGGGCTCACTAAAAACACGATCTTCATCATCAAATTGAAGAACATAAACATTTGAGTCCGAAACTGAACTGACCATAAATGGGTTGTGAGTGGCAATAATAAATTGAGTTTTCGGAAATGCCTGAAGAAGATTTGCTAACAATGTCTGTTGGAGCTCTGGGTGAAGGTGATTTTCTGGCTCATCTATAACAACTGAAAATTGTTTATGCTCTAACGAGTACATATATATTTGCCAAGTCAGATCCAATATTGCAGAGATACCCCCTGAAACAGCATCCAATGAGAAATTTCCAGTTCTGGTTTCCAATACGACTTCAGGCATCTCAATAATTATTCGCTCAAATCCAATCTTTGGCGGTAACACAATTTTAAGAATTTCTTGATAACCTTGGAAGGTTTTCCGATATTCTGTATTGGGGGTTACAATTTGATTTCCGTAACCAAAAACTGCTAATGATATTATTGCTTCTTTCAGGCTATGGCTCGGTGACTTTACAGGCATTCTGCTACTAAATCTGGCTCTAATTTCATTTATATACTTGTCTAAAAGTTGTTGTCTTGTACTTGGTTCTGTTGGAATGTTAGTTACTCGTTGATAGAAAAATACCGGTCTATGAGATGAAATAAAAATGCCCCGAACTGATTGCTGCCCGTGGATATTAACACTATATTTGTGTGATACATTTTTGGGGACCTGAATTTTAGCAATATTTCCATTTTTATACTGAAGTTGGCCAATAATAATTTGATTTCCTCGAGTATTTTTTTCTCTTTCCAGGAATTTGCTCACCCAAAAATCTGAAAAATATTGTATCAACGCTTCTTCCTTTCTAGGCGTACTGATAAATTCAAGATTCCAACCAAAATGTCGGCTTAAAAGGTTAAGAATTGTTGTTTTTCCTGCTCCGTTTGCACCTGTAAGGATTGTTAGTTGGTCATGACATTTAATGTCAATATACCGAAACTGCCGCCAGCCATGGATTATTATTTGATCAAACATATGTACATAATAAAATTCAAACTTCTATCGATTATTTCGTGGTATCTCAGCCTGAAATTATCTGCTTTTGTACCGCCCACACTTACTAAAGGCAAAGCAAAAGACGTCAGGTCTTGACTCTTGACAAATACGGTCGATTAGTCTAGTAGGCGGTCCGGGTCTTCCCAGAAACTATCCTGTCCGTAGCCATCAGTCGGGCGGGGCAAAAAGCGGGGCAAAAAGGGTCAGTCCAATTATTCATGATTATTGGTTGATTCGATGCAAAGGGCACATAACCGGAACCCAAAGAACTGGCCCATTCCTAATGAGACAATTTCCTGACCTGAAAGGAAAATCACCCATGAAGAAAAAGCGCCATAGCGTAGAATAGATCATCCACATCCTCCAAGACGCCGATGGTATGATCCGGGCACATAGGTTACACTTATTCTAGGCACATAGGTTACAGTATACTGGGCATTATGCCCTGGAAAACTGTAGACTCAATGGACCAAAAGTTACGATTCATTCACTTAGCCCAAAGTGGAAAATACACCATCTCGGAGCTATGCCACGACTTCGGCATCAGCCGCAAGACCGGCCACAAGTACCTGCGACGATACCAGCAGCAGGGAGCTTGCGGATTGAAGGAGCTAAGTCGGCGGCCCCGGCACAATGCTCAGTTGACCGATAAGGCGGTGGAAAAGCTCATCTTGCAGGACCGCCGCCGGCACCCGACCTGGGGGCCTAAGAAACTCAGAGATTTGCTTTTGAAGAAGCATGCCATCCAACGGCCTCCTTGTTGCAGTACCATTGCCGCGATCCTGAAGCGCAACGGCATGATCAAGCCCCGGCGGCGCAGACCTGGAGCCTATCCGATTCAACCTTGCGAGCTGACCCGCGCCGAGTATCCCAACCATGTCTGGACGATCGATTTCAAGGGCTGGTTCAAGCTGGCAGACGGCACGCGTTGTGACCCCTTGACGCTGAAAGATCTCAATAGCCACTACATACTGGGTTGCCGGGCCATGCCCAACCAGCAGTTCGGCACCACCTACCGTGGATTCAAGCGTATGGCCCGTCTTTACGGGCTTCCCCGCATCATTCGGGTGGATCATGGCACGCCATTTTCAGCTTGTGGGCTAGGGCGCCTCTCCCGACTGAGCGTCTGGTGGATTGAGCAGGGGATCGCCGTTGAGTTTACCCGTCCTGGGCATCCCCAGGACAACGGTTCTCACGAGCGCATGCATAGAGACCTCAAGGCTGAAGCCACCCAACCGGCTTCGGCCAACCTGCGGGCTCAGCAGCGGCGCTTTCAACGCTGGTTGCATACCTACAATCACGAAAGGCCTCACGAAGCTCTCGGCATGCAAAGACCGGCCGAAGTGTACCAACCCTCCCAAAAACGCATGGGTGAGAAGGTCAAAATCCGCTATCCGAAAAACTACCTGGTGAAGACCGTCTCAACCAGCGGCTTTGTTAGTTTTGAAGGAAAGAGCTATTATGTGGGCGAACACTTTGCTGGTTGCCGGATGGGACTGTTTGAAGACGCCCACGCCACGATACAGCTGCACTACGCGAACCTGCATCTGGGAAACCTGAGGTTCGATTCACAGGGGCGCTTCCGGCCTACGGCCTACATCGCCCCTGTGAATCGGAAATCGCTGGACAAATCTAACCCTAAAAGAAATACGTAAAGTGTAACCGATGTGCCCGGATTATTTGTAACCTATGTGCCTATCGTACCCTACGCCCTTGCCGAAGCCAATAGAGTTCTCCCATTCGAGGCCTGCCGCTGGCTGCTAAGCCAGGGGATCCTTTACGAGAACTCATTCCTGAAAAACGGCGCGGCCAACTGGCCCGATCTGTCTTATTTTTCCTGGACTCTTGAAGACCTGACGAACCTGCCAAAAAAAATCCGCAACGCGTTGAAAAATGGGGATGACGCGTTCTTCAAGGAATACGGGGACAGCGCTTCCTGGTCGAACGGATGCTCCGGGATTGCGCTGGCACGGTCTGCCTGCTCTCCCGTCCTAGACGACGATTCCTGCCTGGAAGATATCGCGAGGGCAAAGAGGCGGGTCGAGCAGAAAGTCGATTTGCTGCCGCCTTCAAGCGAAGAGACGGATTTCTCGCTATCTGGCGGTCTTGGGGGTGTTGGCTTGGCTTGCTTGGGGTTATATTCTAAAACGGGCGATGTCACTTACCGGGACCTTGCGGAAACGATTGGCGCTGCCGCAGTTAAGCAACGCCAAAATCTCGGCTTCTACCGCTCCGGTATGAAGGCAATTGAAGATGGTGAAGACACGGGCTTCCTCACGGGAAGCACTGGAATCGGCTATTTCCTCCTCAAGTTGTCCGATGAAAAAATTGAGTCCTCCCTTCTGGCTCCTTCTCTCGCCAAATTGGAACCTTCCCTCAAGGAGACGACGGAAAATGGGCCTTCGACAAAACAGCAAGTAGTCTATCGGGCCCTTGCCTCCGTATTCCCCAGGACTTTAAGGCTTCTCAAGACGAACTACTCCAGTGCGTTGGAAGCAATGGCGTCGGAACTGGGTAATAACAGTTCTATTTTTGAGAAATTCGGACTCCTTTGCCAGGCTTATGAAGAATCCGAATTGACCACTGATGAGAAAGCCATCTTCGACGATACCTACCGCGTCGAGAAAACGAGAAAGGAACTGGACTTTTGCACGAGAGGCGACCGATACCTCGGTCTCAGGCTTGACTACGACTCTTCGAACAATCGACAAGCCCTGGAGACACTCAGCGAGAAGAAGCTCCTTTCCAAAAAACTGGTCCTCATCCCGGAAGCCCGCGTCCTGAAAAGCGCCTACCGGTGGAGCCGAAACGAGGCACGTGCGCTCGTGTTTGAAAAAGTGACCACCTACTGCCTGCACCATCAGCGGCCGATGGGGGTCTTCGAGGCCGTACTGCCAGAATTCAACTACCTCGTTCTTTCGGGCTTTCGTAAACCGACAAAGGTCAAGGTCGTCCTCAAAAAGCTCCTGAATCAGCTTTCTCCTATGAGTGAAGATGAACGTCAGAAGGTCATTCGAACGTCCCTCGAGCAAGTGAAGGAAGCAATGCGCAACGGTTTGCTGTGCAGTGCTGGGATTTTGCGATAATTTGGAAAAATTTGTTCAATAAATAAACAATCATAAAAAGAAAGGAATAAATATAAATATGAATGGAATAAATATAAATGGAATAAATATAAATGAAATAGGAGTAGTAGCCCTTTCCCGATCAGAAGAATATGATATTGCTGGTGGTTGGGATTGGAATGATTTCGCTTCAGCAGCTCTTACAGGAGGAATTAGTGCTGGTATTGGTGGTGCCGTTATAGGTTTTATTGCCCCCGTTCCTGGTGGGATGGCTATGGGTTTCTTTACCGGTGCCGCGGTTTACAGTTTGTCTCAATTAGGGGATTTATGGGACACCTTAAACTATTGCAATTGAGGAATAACTATTATACTTATGAAACAAACAGGAAGATATTTCTTCGCACTTGGTCTTGGAGGACTGATTGGCGGAACTATTATGGGAGCCTTACATTTTTTGAATGGACAAGGAGCTATTGCTGGTGCCTTTGGAGGTCTTTGTGGAGGAGTCGGAGGTGGAGGGGCATATCATCTCTACCTTACATATATTAAAAACAAAAAGCCATCTATGAGCCAAATTACAAGAACTTGCTCCGCATTTGGTCTTGGAGGACTGGTTTGTGGAGTTATTTTTGGAGGAATTTTTTTTATGAATGGGCAAGGTGTTTTTGCTGGTGCCTTTGGAGGTCTTTGTGGAGGAATCGTAGGTGGATGGACATATCATCTCTACCTTAAATATATAATAAATAAAAAGTCATAAATCTACGCGCCCTTCCTAGAGAACGCAGTCATTGTTACATAGGGGATTTAATCCTTCCGGGTCAATTCCAGTCGGAGCTTGGATCGGCCTTAAATCTTGGGCTGAACCTCCCCCGATTTTGTGGACACGAACAGCGCAGTCTGAGAGAAAATATCAGACATGCTAAGACCCCGCAGACGCTATGATGATGAGTTCAAACGCCGAGCCGTTGAACTCTATTTGCACAGTAACAACAGCCTCAAGCAGGGAGGCAAAATGGGGACGGATCTAGTTGTTTAGCGTTTTGAGTTGCTTGCTGTATGGGCACCGATTCTTCTCGGTCTGATTGTAGATTCCAACCAGCTTACTCATGGTGGCTGGATGGCCCAGGTTGAGATAGGTGCACAGCTGAGGATTTTTGATCCCAGTATTGGCCTTCATATGACTGGCTATGGCAATTTTCCACTGAGCCGACTTCTTTGCTTCTTCGATGTCTTTCTGGTTCTTGTGTAACTGCTTTAGGCAAAGCTTAATGAGCTTTTCGATACGGATGTGTTCCAACTCGCGTTTGGCGTCCACACTTGCCTTGGCTATTCCTTGCTCCACTTTTGCCCTTAATTGGTCTTTACCCTGTTTGGTCCCGATATACCAACCGCGACTGAGGTCTTTAAAAAGCCTTTCTCTATCCTGCGGTCTTTCCTCCATGATGAGCTTCAAGCGCTTGTGGTTGGGCCTGTCATCCCTCCGGGAGACGGATTGCGGGCAGAAAGGGGTCAGTTCTTAATTATTGATATATTGAGTAAAGAAGTTCTTCTACCAGTCGGGGACAGCGCCTTGTTCCTCGGACAGGAAACATATAAAGAAGTACATGAATTAAGAACTGACCCCTTCACCGACCCCCAACAAAACGTTTCGATTAAATATTTTCAGGATAAAGTGGATACCAAACTGCCGGTTAAAAATTAAAGGTGGAAGTAATAAACCAGTCTCGCCCTCGCTGGACGCGGAAGACATCCGTACTTTGGTTTGCTTCGGGGGTGAGATGATCGTGGTTATTGCCATTCCACTGTTGATGTTTTTTTGGCCGATGTTCTGATCTGTCGGTTAGCCGAGCAACTCGAGGGCTCGCTCCATGAGGGTTTTGGCGGACGGGCCAATGTTCTCCCAGGTCGGGTCGGGACGTTTTCCGGTGCGGTGGAGGTAGAGATTGAAGCCGGTAATGATGGCGAATTTGTAGGCGGCGAGGGCCCGGAACCAGTTTAAGTTGGGGAGTGGCTGGCCGTAGGCCTCAGCGTACATGTCGACGAGTTCGTCGGCGCCCGGCATAAGGTCGCTGACGGGGTGCTCGTGGCTCCACGCGTCAGGGTCGTTGAAGGTAGCCATCCAGCCGACGTCGTTGAGTGTGGCACCGATGCCAGTGAGTTCCCAGTCGATGATCGCGAGCAAGTCGCCCTGGTAGCTGAAGAAGACGTTTGACCATTGGAAGTCGCCGTGGAAGAGGCCGACGGGGGCATCTTCGGGGATGGCGCCAAGAAGCCTTTCCCGTAGAGCGGGCTGGTGAACCATCATCTTTGGTTCGGCGGCGCGGCTGACAAATTTGTCCCAGCGGCTGACGTCTTCGTCGAACGGGACAGGGGCTCCGAGGTAAGCGCATGTGGACTTCCAGTCGACTTTGTGGACACCCGCGAGGGCCGTCATTGCTTGGCGGGCCATGGACCAGCGGGTTTCCTTGGGGAGGTCGCAGCCCCAGCCACCTTCTTCCTGCCGGAAGATATCGCCGTCGAGTTTGGGGACCACGAAATACGGCCGCTCGAACCACTCAAGGTCATCTCCTGACCACCGGACGTCGCAGTGGGGGACACCCGTGCCTTTGAGGGCGTGGAGGGCGGTTACTTGGCGGAGGACATCGGCGGTGCCCTTCCAGTTGACATTCGGCGGCGGGAGGCGGAGGTACCAGGACTCGGACGTGCCGGCGGAATTCGCGGTGAAGCCGTAGGAAAAGCCCGCGTGGCCGGGCATGTTGTAGACGTCTGTGGCGGTAGCGTCTTCGTCATTGTATTTTGACTTGACGAAGGGTCCGAGACGTCTTTCGAGTTCGGGTAAATCCATGTTCTCGTCCTGTAGCCCCGCACTAAAGAAGAAAGATTGCAAGTCAATCCATGGCCGGATGTCAATGCCCCTGCTTTGCGGTGGGATCGGAAATGGGTTCTGGAATTATTGGATCTTCTGACATTTTGTCAGGAAGTTGCCAAACAAAATTGACAGTGGCTAACCAGCATTTGTCACCGGATGTTTGCAAACGAGAGTTAAAATAGTTATTAGGAGAGACCTACGTATTTCTTTGAAATTACAGTCTGTATTTTGTGACGACTTCGGGGTCACTCCTTGCAAGCGTGCATGTCAATGCGGGATTGTGGATTTGACCCCCCTCTACGAAGTATAAGTTATAAACCGTTTGGCGGCCTACACTAGGCATAAGTAAACTTTTAAGAAATTGACTTTTACGGTCTTTTTCGGTTTTTTTAGTCAACCATTTCTACCCAGCTCCCCAACCATACCCGGGCGACTGTTGTGCTTTGAACTATGGGATCAACCGAAGTATATGTTCCAAGAAAAAAACCGAACCGCAGTGGAACGGCATTGCTGGTAGGTTGTAGGTTCCTTTTTGCCACATTCGCCGCCTCGGACACCCTTGCAGATCCGGTTCAGTTTGAAAGGGATGTGCGCCCGATTCTCTCGACTCATTGTTTCCCCTGTCACGGCCCGGACTCAAACAAACGAAAGGCTGACCTCCGTCTCGATAGTTATGAAAGTGCGATCGAACTTCGCGACGGACTTGGAGCCATTGATCCCGAAAACCTTGCAGACAGTGAGCTGCTGCGCCGCATATTTCACCAGGATCCCGATGAACAAATGCCTCCTCAGGAGGAAGAAAAACAGCTGAGCGACGAGCAAAAAAGAATTCTCGAACAATGGGTGAAAGCCGGCGCGAAGTATGAAAAACACTGGGCCTTTGTCGCTCCCCGCAAACCGGAGATTCCCAAGGGAGGGTTCGACGATCAATACCTTCATCCGATTGATCGATTCGTCAGGAACCGACTGGACGCACACGGACTAAAGCCCTCACCCCGGGCATCCAGAGAGACTCTGATCCGCCGTCTTTCTTTCGATCTAACCGGCCTGCCTCCGGAGCCAGCCGATGCGAAAGCCTTCGTAGAGGATACCCGACCGAATGCCTATGAGATGTTAGTTGATCGACTCCTGGCTTCGAAACACTACGGAGAGCGAATGGCCCTGGCGTGGATGGATGTTGCCAGGTACGCCGACACCAGCGGACTGAACGCCGACGGTGTACGCCAGATGTGGCCATGGAGGGATTGGGTGATCCGCGCCTACAATACGAACATGCCTTTCGATGAGTTTCTGAGCGATCAGCTTGCCGGCGACTTGCTGCCCAACCCCTCTGACGAGCAACTCCTCGCTACAGGTTTCAATCGGAATAATGTGACGTCGGACGAGGGCGGCGCGATCCCGGAAGAACTCCGTGTGCAGTACACGGTCGACCGTTTGAAAACGACTTTCAACGCCTTTCAGGCCCTCAGCGTGGAATGCGCCCAGTGCCACGACCACAAGTATGATCCGATTTCCCAGAAAGAATACTACGGTCTATTTGCGTTCTTTAATAATAGCACGGATCCAGGTGTCCAAACTCGCAAGGCAAACCAGGCGCCATTTATCCCGATCGAAACAGATGAAACGAAAGCGCAAGTAGATGAATTGGAGACCCAAATTTCTCAGCACCAGGAAAAACTATCTCAATTGACGCTGGGTGAAGACGAGTTCGATCTCTGGTTGAATCAGATCATAGCGAAACTCCCAGTATTGCCGGTCGCGAGCTGCTGGCAGCGCATCGGAAATTTTTCCGGTGGAACCCTGAGGGATGTCTTCAACAACGAGCAAATCCCTATTCCCGCCGGACAACCCGATTTTAATGAGCGCCATGCATCTTTCGGCTGGAAGCCTGTCTCCGATTGGCGGGATGGCGAACCTAAGCGATTGCTGATGCATAAGGCTTCATCAGCCTATTATTACCGGGAGCTTAAAGTCGAAATGCCTACCGCTCTCACTCTGAGCTTATCTGGTTTAGATGGGGCAAAAGTATGGCTGAACGGCCAAAAAGTCTTCGAAAAAAAAGGGGAACAGGAAACGGTACACGATGTTTGCCTCGCGCTGTCGACGGGCACAAACCACCTGCTTGTCAAGATCGGGTCTAGGGATGACGGAAGTTTCAACCTCACATTCGGATTTGATCAACCGTTACTATCGCAGCGTATCCATGAATTACTTACGAAGAATACTTATTCCGATTCCGATCTGAATAGGTTAAAAGAGTTTTACCGGGATCGGGTCTGGCCAGAATCCAATGCCCTGCGCAAAATCATCGCCGAACTCCGGAGCGAGCAACTGAAAATCATAACGACCGGCATCTCCTCTATGATAATGCAGGAGCGCATGGACCGTCGACCCACTTTTATTTTGAAGCGCGGCCTCTATGATTCGCCGGATGAATCTCAAGAAATTGAACCGGGCACACCTGAATTTCTTCATGCTTTGGATCGGGATGCCCCTCGCAATCGGCTCGGCTTGGCCGAGTGGATGACCGACGAACGAAATCCACTCACGGCACGCGTCGCCGTGAATCGCTATTGGGCGCTGTTGTTTGGGCGCGGCCTGGTAGACTCGGAAATGGATTTTGGGAATCAAGGATCCAACCCATCCCACCCGGAGCTGCTCGACTGGCTCGCCACTACTTTCATTGAAAGCGGTTGGGACGTTAAGGGTATGATCAAGACGATCGTGATGTCAGCGACCTACCGACAGTCCTCCGCACTCCCCGAAGAACTCAAAACTGCTGATCTGGAAAATCGCTGGTTAGCCAGAGGACCCCGCTTTCGCCTGCAGGCCGAATTCATCCGTGACCTGGCCCTTGCGACCGGACGTCTGTTAAACAAAAAAATCGGTGGAGCGAGCATCAAGCCTTACCAACCTAAAGGCTTGTGGGTGGAAGTTTCCGATGGCGCAAATTTACACTACGAGCAAGATAAC
>CBDCNU010000022.1:0-55553 GCA_965219475.1 Opitutales bacterium
ACTGCTGTCGGACTATCGCTTGCCGAAGATCATCTGGGAGCTGGCGCTGGGACGTGAAAGCCTCGGTGAGTTTGCCTACATCTCACGTCGGCCGGGCGAGGAAGAGAACGTCTGGCCCAGGCCGCTGGGTAATGAGCGGACCCTGTTGTGTGATACCGAGTCACGCTTTCGTTCGTTACAGTTGGGTAACGCCCGATTACGTGCTGGGCACGCAGATGGATCACCCGGCGGCGGTCCACAGTCATCTCAGTTGCGTTTCTCGCTGGGAGGGCATTGTATTCAGCGGCGCCGACAAGATGCCGGTTGATAAGGCGAGGATCTATCCCTGTACCTTGGCTACCTCCAAACCCAAGATTCAAAAAGACTCCGGATTGGTCGAGTATATGGCGAACAACCGTTTTTATCGCAGCGTCCAGCACCGCAACGTCCTGATCACCCAGCAGAGTAGAAACTACTTCCGCGTCAATCCCGAGTGGTTTCCCGCCACTGAGTTTACCCAGCCGATGGGAGTGCACTTCGGAAAACACCTGGATCGCATCGAAGAAAAAGACGGCTGGGTCTTCGCTCATAAAGGCAACGCTTATGTGGCGGTGCGGGTCTTGATGGGCGAAATGCCTGCAGAATATAAACGGTTGTGGGATGCCGGCCAACGTGCAGGTCTGCCTGAGAGGGACCGGCAATTGCAATTGCGAACAGACTGCTATACCTGGAACGATGACCATACGGTCATTAAGCTCAAGTATGCCTTTAGCCCTATCATCATCGAAGCAGGCCGCCGGGCAGACTTTGCCACGCTGGAAGATTTTCAAAAAGCAATATTGTCCAACCCGCTCCAGCTCCTCTCAACGGTGGTGCCCGACTATGAGGTGGTGGTTTACACCGGCAGTGGATCCGGCGCCAAAGAAATAATCTTTAACGCCGCCACCAATGAAATACCTACCGTCGGCGGTGAGTACATTAATTACGCCCCCGCCAAGCTCTACGACAGCCCTTGCATGCAGTCGGACTATAACAGCGGCATCGTGACCGTAGAGAAAGGTGATTCCCAGCTGGTCCTGGATTTCAGGAATGCCCGAATAAAGGAAAAGATATCCAACCGTCGCTAGTGTGGTGTCCCAGAAATAACTTGAAAATACGAGCGTGCCATGAATGGCCTGGCAAGGCTGCAGGCAATACCAATATCCAGCGTAGGGGTTGATTTTTCATAAGAATTGTCAAGCTTCTGGAAATTGATCCCTATAAAGATGGTTGTTAAGAAGTTGCCTTGTATGCTTGCTCATTACTTACGCCGAACTCTCACAATGAGCTTTTGGCGCGTATACGACAATAAGCTCAATTGTCTTGTTGTCTCCGTGCTTCGGTAACGCATTATTTCCTGTCGATCGTGAAGTCCAGTATCCTCAGCGGCGTGGGTTGGGTAAGTCTTTTTATCGTTAAATCTTCACGGAATCCGCCGCCGTTGCGGGGTATATCGGGCGGCGCGAAGGTGTAATCTGAGTCGGATGAGTTTTGGGCCAACACTGACAGCACGGCATCAGTCTCCCATCGTGTGTCGTCGAAGAGCGCCTGATTGAGGAATGGCCCCGGCTCACGGTGAATCAGCTTCCAATCGGACCACTTACTTTTGGCTGAAGCAGTTGCAATAACAAGATCACCTTTCTTGAAATAGATATTAAACTTCCATTCGTCGGTCTGGTTCACCATGAAGATCGCATACGCATTATCGTTGGTATCAAGGAAGATCTTGGCTCGATTGCCCACGGGCGAAGGCAGTAGATTACTGTGCCAGTTGCCTTGCTCGCCACGCCAGTAGTGGTGGTAGCTGGATTCTTGTCTTCCCCATACCGCTCGCCGGTCCTCAGGTTCAACCGGTTCAACATGATCAGGGATGTGCCAGACTATTTGATGCGGCCGGTTTTTAGAATCCATATATTGACCGCCGAGCATGATATGCGTTGCCTTTTTGGCGGTGACTACAGTTACCATCCTCGACTTCAGTGCGGCTGATAAATTTGCCGTCACCTGCAGCCAGTAAAATCTTCCCATCATTGTCCTTCCAGGACTCACCCAGATCGTCTGTGTAAAGGTAGCAAAGCTGCCCGCTACGGCGCCAGTGGAACATAAGATGCAGCAGGCCATCCCTTCCCATAACGCGTGTGATAGTTTGCGTAACCGTTGTCGGCAATAATGGGCCGAGGGCCGCTCCATTTTTCCGTGTCCGGATCGTAGTTGTGAATGACGCGCACTTCCGGGGGACGGCGATCTCCCGCTCGATAGAATAATTGGAGTTTGTCGTCTGGTGTAATGATGAACCGTGGGTAGGTTACCAGGCCGCGGGGGTTCAGTCTTCCAGCCAGTGGGCCGTTATCGAGTATGGAGTGAACTGGACCGAACAGTTCTGGTGTCCACTTGATTTTATCAGGATTTGTGGTTGCGCCTTTTGATGAGACACGGTAATTAATTGTGTGCATGTGATGGTCGAAAGCCAAGTGAATCGTGCCGTCGGCGGGGCATATGCCCATTGAGATTGTATTGTGGGCATCATGGGCCCGGTAGTTTGGGTCACCCGCTCCAAAAATATAGTCGCTAAAACGAATAATCTCCCATTCGCCGTAGGGAAGGTGCCTACGCCCCAGGCAAACCTGGCGCTTCTTATCATACCAGGTGACATACTGGTATCCCTGAAATGTCTTGTGGGCACTTTGCTGGAATGCCTGTCCGTTGATAGCGCTGTGCTGGCCGCCATTGATCGTAAGCGCTTCGGCGTCCACCAGGGAGTCGCCGATTTTTGTGACTCCAACACCCGATTGGCAGGCGGTCAAAAAAAGTGTAATGATTGTGGGGAGGTACATGTGATGATTTTTCCTCATGCTAATTTGTAGTCTTTTCTTGATAACGCAATCTTCACGGGCGCGGCTTTAACCCGTCCCGTAGCCTGCACCACCCAGAATAGCAGAACCAAACAAAACAAGAACGGTCAATAGCACAAAATGATGTTTATGAAATGCGTTCATAAGTATGGTATGCCGTTGTTGGGCCATCACTGATTGTTGTCCATAATTATTATGTCGTTTTGCCGCTCATGAGGAGTCACGTTCAAGCGCGTCACCTTGCCTGACAGGAATGTGCCTTCCACGACGGTCTTGTATGGCGCGTGTAGTTTGAACTCTACGTCCCAGTCTTTAGGCCAGGCGGGCAGAAGCCGGATCTTGCCTTGCTTTCCGGGAAGTGAATGTGTCTGCATGATCATCTCCTGCATGCCGATCATGCCGCTGCCACCCCAGTTGTGGTCGGGGGCCCAGTCGATGGTATGGGGCCAGAAGGCAGGGGAAGCGATAGGACCCGTCGTCCATTTTTTTGGCGTTCAGTTCCTGGGCAAGTGCAGCATCCCCGAGCCTGGCTGCATGAATATTGGCTTGTTCCCAGGACGTTGTTTTGTACCGATCCGCTCCGGTAGCAAGGGAGGTGCGTTTCATCAGCTCCAGGTCGCCCTGGCCGATTCCGTGCAGTTCGTAGGGAAAAAGCGGAAACATCTCCGGGCAATGCCAGCTTTTGTGTTGGTGGTTTTCAGACGGCTTCAGGTAGGTGCCGCCAAATTTCGCGTTGCTGCCGGTGGGCATTTCCGGCAGACTATTCAATATTGTTTGCCAGCGTTGCTTCTTTTCCGCAGTGGTGTAGTTCTCTGGCAGGTTGACGAGTTCACCCAAGACGCGCCACAGTCCGGCAATCACACTGGTGGGGTTGCGGGCATCGACATGCCCCTCAAGGGTATTGGCCGGATAGATGCCCAGCTTGCCATTCTTGTCCAGCTCTTCACCATTACGTTTCTTGCCGTAAGAGCGGTAATGCTCGTCATAGAAGATGACGGACTGTTCGATGAATGGTAGATACGAGGTGAGATCTGCGCCAGAAAATTGGTGGTAGCGTAGCATAAGCCAGGAGTACTCCAGTTGCGACTCGTAGAGATGAATGAGCGCAGTATGGTGCTGTTTCCCAAGCTCATAGTCATTTGGCCTGCCACGTCGGCCTCCTTCAACAAACCCATACATAGCTGCGCCTGGTAACGCAGTGATCGTTGTTTGCTCCGTAAAGCAGCAACCGTCGTGTTTCCAGTAGTGCTGCACGCGGGCCCTGGCATTTGGCAAACCTTTCACGTATAAACTAAAACCAGTAGGCATCATATCGAAATCGCCGGATTTCAAAAGCGGCCATACCATCATGCGTTGATTCTGAGCAGTGAGCCCGGCTCCCCACTGACGATGGTCAGGCGTGTAGCCGGGTCCTTTTTTGCGGTTCACGTAGGCCGGATCAAAGGTGAAAAGCCCGCCGTTAAACAGGGTGGGTTCGCGACCACTTGCATTGCTGGCCAGCATGTAACGGAAGAGCTGATAGTTGCGCCCAATACGCCAGCCCGCATCCTTTTCGCCACGCTCGGAGTTGATGACCAGACGGCTGCGGTTCCAAAACGCCGCCCACCACTTCTGATTCTCTTTCCACGCCCGGGCGTCCTCCTGCGGCGGCAGGTCGACGAGTTTCTGCAGCGTTGTATCCCAGACAGCCTGTTTCTCAACCTGATCAACATGCAGGCAGACACGCACTCGATGGGAGGTAGCGGGAGTCTTTCTGACGTACTTCCAACCCTTGAATGGGGTTTCGGAATACGTTCCACTGGTTTCCTCCACCAAAAAAAAGTTGTCGGCCACCAGGGCTCCGCCCCAGAACAGATTCTCCAGCGGATTTACCAGCTGGTCGTGAATCGGCTCAAGCCCCTGCTGTTTAACCTGAAAGTCGAAGCTGTCTTTGCTGTTGTCCACGCGATGATGGAAACGGACCAGCTTCTCGTCGGCACGGATCTCGTCCTTGTAGAGAAAGACTTTCCCTGGAAAGGCGTCGTAATTGATCATGCACAGCGCACGGCGATCATGCTTGCTCCGGTCGTTCGGGAGTTCGATGTCTTCGGTCCGCCATGATTCATAGGTCGCCTCAGCGGTGACGGGAGTATTCGAATCGATGTCCAGGTGGACAATCGGGCGCGCAACCTCGACCCAGACCTTTATCGCCACCTCCTGGAAATCGGGTTGTTTTGCCGTAACCAGCACATGCCCCTGCGACAGCTTCAGCTCCTGTTTGAACGCAGCCTTCTCAAAGGGATTCGGCGTGAGCTTGACCCGGACCCGCCCGGGCTTGAGCAGCGCTCCGTTTTCGTCCCGGTACCCAGCCCTACCCATATAGACCAGCAGTTCGTCGTTTTCCACCCAGACATTCAGGCCGATATCGCCACCGGAAACCGGCATGGACTCACCGGAGTTTTTGCTCTGTGTTGTCCAGGCAACATTGTATTGGTCCAGCCAGTCAGAAAAACGATTGTCTTCTGTCGTAGCCTCAGTTTTTACATAGCTGAGAGAAAAACATATAGCTGTGAATAAGATGATCGTTCTTTTCATTATTTCTGTAGGTAGACGCGTTCGGCCGTCCCCCCCCATGATGGATTTCCGTTCCGCGTTGGAGAGCGAAGCCGTCAGTGACAGGACCGTCTCCACCCAGGCGATGTGGGTACTACGGGCAGAAAATCCCGGCGGAGACTGGCGTACTCGTCAGTCATCCAGACGTAGTCGGTATCGTTGATTGTCCAAAAGTGCTGATGGCTGTCGATGTTCATGGCTTCTTAGTAGTCCCATTCCTTGTTGGCTACGGGGGCGAGGATGTCCTGAACCCCGGCGAGCAACTCTGGATCGTACGGCTCCATGCACCCGTTGACATTACGCCGCACGGAGTCCGGGTTGGCGCTGCTGAACATGGTTGTCGCAATGTCTGGATGCTGGCAGGAAAATTGGAGCGCCAGATGGGAAATATTCTGGCCCCTGTCGGCGCAAAACCGGGCAGCCCGGGCAAAAATCGCGCGTTCCTCGGCATCGGCCGGATGCCAGTCGGCCGGCCCGCGTTCGGTCAACAGGCCACTTGCAAACGGTGAGGCATTGACCAGGCCGATGCCTTTCTCCTTCGCCTGCGGCAAAAGCTCCAGGAGTTGTGTATCATTCAAGCAATAGTGATTGTGGATGAGGCCGGCATCGAGATAGCCTTCAGCGATCACACGACGCCAGAGCGCCATCGGATACATGCCAAAGCCGACGTTGCCAATACGCCCTTCCTGTTTGAGGGCTTGCAGGGTTTCCACCCCCTCGCCCAGTGCCCACTCCGTATGCTCGCCGTCGTTGTACTCAATATCATGCAGGTGGATGATATCGAAATAGTCGACGCCTAGCCGTTGGCTGCTCTCGTCCAGAGATTTGCGAATGGTCTTCTCGGAGTAGTCGAATGTATCGGCGCCGTAGGCTTCGGCTGCGGTGTACTTTCCCACCTTGGTTGAAAGGTAATACTGGTCTCGGGCACACCGGGGAGGGCTTTACCTAGCACCGTCTCGGAAAGCGTTGCGCCGTAGGCGGGGGCGACATCGATATAATTGATGCCCAGTTCGAGGGCGGTATGAACGGCACGTATGGCGTCTCTCTCGTCGACCGTGCGGAACACGCCACCCAGGGCTGACGCGCCGAAACTCAGGCTCGACACGTTTAGTCCGGTTTTTCCAAGGGCTTGATACTTCATGATGCTACTTCTACTTTCATGACCTTGTCCTTACTCAGGGCACGCTGCATCGCCTGCGGAACCGCGTCGAATCCATAGGTGTCTGTGACCATGCCATCCAGGTCGATCTTTCCTGCGGCGACCATGGTCAGGGCCTTCTCGAATACATGGGCAAAGCGGAAGGAGCCAAATACCTTGAGTTGTTTGCTCATGATCAGGTTTGCAGGGAGGGTGACTTCCTCGGGCAGTGTGCCGACCAGGACCAGGGTTCCTCCCCGATGCGCCACTTCCAGTCCGGTGGCCAAGGCCGATGGGACTCCTGAGGCTTCGAAGACGACATCGTAGCCTTCACAGGCGTCCCAGGCACCCTCTTCCAATGGGTTAACCACGGTGTCGGCGCCGCTTTTCCCGGCGAACTCCCTGGCGAACGAGTCGACGTCACTGAGCGCAATTTTCCCGGCGTCAAAGGCTCGCGCGACGCGAAGTATCAACTGCCCTATTGGGCCGCCCCCGGTTATGAGCACGGAGGCGCCTGCCAGGAGCTCTACCTGGTCGACAGCGTGTAGAGCAACGCAGAGCGGTTCCAGCAGCGCGGCCCGGGACAGGCTGATGCCCCCGGGAAGGATATGGCAGTTCGCGGCAGGAACGGCCACGTATTGAGCCAGGGAGCCGTCGAGATGAGGATCACAGCTGGCCGATCCAAAATACTTCATGGATGGGCAGAGGTTGTAATGACCGCTGTGGCAATGCTCGCAGGAGCCGCAGGGCATTGAGGGATCGATGGCGACTTCATCGCCTGCCTTCAGACCCTGAACGCCATTTCCGACCTGGCAAACCATGCCCGCAAACTCATGCCCGAGCGCAAAGGGGCGTTTGGGGACAAATCGTCCACAATAACCGTGCTTGTAGTAATGCACGTCGGAACCACAAATGCCGGTGTATTTCGGCTCGACGAGGACTTCGCCTGCCCGTGGTTCCGGTTTGGGTTTTTCGTCCAGGCGGATGTCTTCCGCTGCGTGCAATTGAAAGATTTTCATAACAGCATTAACGGAATGCGAAGTATAAGAGAGCCATGATCAGGAGCAGGATCCCGGTCATGACACGTGGGTCGGTTATCGTTCCCTGCATGGGGCCGCGTAATGCATCGAGCGGCCGCGTCCAGCACAGCCCTTCCACTTTTTCCGGGGCCGGGGCCGGGGTGGCCATGCTGACGGCAACGTAGACAAGACTCGATAAAATGAAGAGGTACCACCCGACCTGCATAAAGGGCATACCCAGTTCCCTGGCGACCCACTGTGTTTCACCCAACAGCGGGATATCGATGGCCAGATAGACCAAGCCAACCACCACGTTGAACAGCATGGCCGCGGTGGCCCCCTGCTTGTTGCCGCGAGGCCAGAAAACGCCCCATAGGAAGATTGCAGTGATGCCCGGCGCGAACGCCATGGGGATCTTGTTGACGGCCTCGAAGATGCTGCCGAACTTTCCACCCTGGGTCGACCAGAGCATCGCCAGCACAATCACCACGCCGGCGGCAATCCGGCCGACGGTCACCAGCGTATGGTCGGCTATGCCGGGACGGACCCGTTTGAGGATATCTTCCGCAGTGAGGGTCGCGACGGAGTTCAGGGCAGCTTCAATGGTGCTCATCAGTGCGGCTAGGAGGCAGGCGGCCATCAGGCCACGGATACCCACGGGCAGTAACTCGGTCATCAGGACCATCAGGGTAGCATTGTTGTCGGTGCCGATTATTTCCTTGAACAGCACATAGCCGATCACTCCGGGAAACACCATAAGGAAGACCGGGAGGATTTTCAGGTATCCGGCAAAAAGGGCGCCGCTACGGCCGTCTTTTTCGCTCCGGGCAGAGAGGATCTTCTGAACGATCGTCTGATCGGTGCACCAGTACCAGATCCCGAGGACAGGGTATCCAAACAGGATGGAGTACCAGGAATATTCGCGCAGGCCCAACCTGCCGGGAGCGTCGGCGTAGGCCATGGGCTGGATCATGCTGAGCTGGTTGGGTTTGCAGGCAGCTTTGAAGTCGGCCCAGGTCTCAATCCCTGCGCCCGGCAGGGCTTGAAGGCCGAAAAAAGTCAGTAGTGCTGCACCGCCAAGTAGCAGGACCGCTTGGATGGCATCGGTGATCATCACGGCCTTCAGCCCGCCCAGGATGGTGTAGGTAGCGGTGATGATCGAGATACCGACAATAGACACGATGTAGTTGATGCCAAAAAATGCCTCCAGCACCTTGGCGCCGGCGTAGAGGCTGATCCCAATGTGCACCAGCAGGGCGGAAAGGATGAAAATCGCGCCCAGGAAGGTGCGAGCCCCGGTGCCGTAGCGTTTTTCCACATACTCCGGCAGGGTGGTGATCTTGCTTCGGAAGTAGAAGGGCGCAAAGACCATCCCGAGCAGAATCAGGCAGAAGGCCGCCATCCACTCGAAGTTTCCAATCACCAGGCCATGTTGATATCCTGATGCCGCCAGCCCGACGAGGTGGATCGTGGAGATGTTGGCACAGAATAATCCAGTCCCGATGAGGGGCCATCGCAGAGACCTGCCCCCCAGGAAGAAGTCCTCGGAAGAGGCATTTTTTCTGTAGCCGGCCCTGATGCCGATTGCCATGATGCCGACCAGGTAGACGACGATGATAAGGGTATCGATGGGTGATATGTGTAGATCCATAGCGTTTTACCTTATTTAGAAACCAATCGATCCGCCGCCGCCCGTAACCAGTGCGACTTCATTTTCCAATGGACGGTCGTTGTTCCGCTCACTCATGACTATATATTCTTGGTGACCATTTCCATTTTCGATCGTATATATCCCATCGCGAAGGCCATCCCGGCGTGCCATGGCGCGTCGCAGCTCATTTGCGGAGCGTGATCCGGAATGATCACACCGTCAAAGTTGTTATCGGCCAGAATCTGTAGAACGCGCTGAACATCAATGTCCCCGTCGTCGATGAAGGTTTCTGTGTAGTGTGGAACCTTTCCTCTGACGTTGCGCAGATGCACGTAGGCGATCTTCTGCTGGCTGGCATAGCGCTCAATGCAACCATAGAGGTCGTCATCGTCCATTTCCGCCAACGTTCCCACGCAGAACTCGAGCTGGTTGGCGGGGCTGGGAGCCAGGTCCAGCAGTTTTTGGTAAAGGTGGTGACGATATACCAGTCGGGGTTGCCGGCGCACCATGGGGAGGGGAGGATCGTCAGGATGTGCCGCCAGCTTGATACCACAACGCTCCGCCACGGGGACCACCTCCCTGAGGAAGATCTCCAGCCGATTCCACAATTCATCCACACTTACCATCTCCTGAGTTCCTTCGGAATGCGGATCCACCACCATGTTCCAAACCATTCCGTTAGGCAGGGGCGTTTCCAGCATTTCGCAGGTCCCGTCCATCCCCACCGCCTTCGCCCCGCCGCGCGTTGTCAGAATCGCCCGGCCGGCGACACCGGCAAGACTGAAGTTGTAGCCGAACACTTCGACCCCGGCCTCGGCAAAGATTTCGATCTGGCGTTTGGCCTGTCCGAGTTGTTCGTCGCGTTTCGGCCCGGCGAACAGGATATCGCACCACTGCGCGGGATCGAAGTTCTCGATCCCGTAAAGGCGCAAACCATGCGTTTCGAGTTCCTCACGGATCGGCAGGATCTCATCGAGTGTCCACAACCCCGGGTGGTCGGCAAGCCCCCAACCCTGGAGACCCCCGAGCGGCTGATCGATTTTCTTTCCATCAACCGTCGTTTTCTCTCCGTAGGCACAGAGATGAACAATGATATCGGTCGCCCCACACTGCCGGGCAAACTGGTAATATTCCTTCCGCAGCATGTTGCGGTATAATCCAAATCCGAGCCTCATCTTACAGGCTTTGTGGAGGATTCCAATCGGGGATCCCGGTAGTTTTCTTCTGTTTCTCAAACTGAATGCGGAACGGTTTCGGGCTATTCAACGAGGCATCCTCGTTTATCATCAAAGGCCTGACTTCATCCCACCATGCCTCATAGGCTTTCAGCATCTTCCGGGCGACTTCCGGATGCTGCTCGATGACGTTCTTTTGCTCGCCCGGATCGTTGTCGATATCGTGCAGTGCGACCGGGACGTCAGGTGTGCGTGAATAAACACCGACATACCGCCATTTCTCATTACGCACGGCGAAATCCCGGTACATGGCTTGGTCCGGATCTGTAATTTTATGCTCAGGCTTGTGTTCCGCAAAGCGGGTTCCCTTCTTGCCCCATCGGCCGATATGAAAGAAGGTATACCGATCGGCCCACTCCGCCTGCGGATTGTTGATCAGCGGAACAAGGCTTCTGCCGTCGAGTTCGAGCTCCTTCGGGATGGTGGCGCCGGCGAATTCGGCAAGCGTCGGAAAGATGTCGTAGTGTCGAGTCAAACGGTCCACATCGACGCCGGACTTGATCTTGCCGGGCAGTCGGAAGAAGAGGGGGACTCTCGATCCGCCTTCGTTTGCAGTGGCCTTGTGGCCCTTCATACCGGCGTTGTATGGCAAGAACGAGTAGCCGCCATTGTCGGTCGTGAAAATGAGCAAGGTATTATTCGCCAGGCCCCACTCGTCCAGCTTGTTCATCAGGAGGCCCATGTTTTCATCGATATTGGCGACCATGCCGAAGTATGCGGCCGTGTTGTCTGGGTGCTCGTCCTCATACATCGCCTTGTACTTCTTATCGACAATCCATGGGCCATGTGGCGCGTTTGTCGGAATGTAGGCAAAGAACGGCTTGTCCTCCTCCTTGCAGCCCTTCATCCAGCCCAGCGCCTGCCGGAAGAAGACGTCTGTGCAGTATCCGGTCGTTTTGACAAACGAGTTGTTGTGCTTGATGATTGGATCGAAGTACTTGGTACCCGGAGCGTCGGCCTGGCTGCCCGGATAGCTCATCCCGATTCCGCTTCCGCCATGGATGAAAGTCTCATCAAATCCGCGGTTGTGAGGTTGGTATTCATCCTCATCACCAAGGTGCCACTTCCCAAAGATGCCGGTGGTATAATCGGCATCCTTCAGGACTTCCGCGATGGTCGTTGCCTTGAGTGTCATACGATCTCGTTCGAAAATCGTATGGGTGACACCATTCTTGAACGGAGCGCGGCCGGAGATCAGCGCGGAACGGCTGGGCGCGCAGGTAGGGCTGGCGTGAAAGTCGGTAAAGCGTGTGGATTGGGCGTACAGTTTGTCCAGATTCGGAGTCTTCAGGAAGGGGTTCCCGTGACAGCCGAGATCCCCATATCCCTGGTCGTCCGTCATGACCAGAACAATGTTCGGCCTGTCCGCAGCGATCAGGCTCGCTGGTGTCATACACGCCGCTGCCGTAGAAGCAAGTGCCGCGATAGTCTTGGGAAGATTGCGGCGGTCTATGGGACGAGTATTCATTGTGGCTCCTTAACCGAACGAATTCCTGAGCCGAGAAACGCAGTGGAGGCGGCTTTCACCGGCCCCAAGCGCCATTTGCCGAAATGACCAGTCGCATAACCGGCTTTGCAGAGAATTTGTACTATGGTGATCTCCTGCGGAAGGATCGACCAGCCAGGGTAAAAGGTCCCGTAGTGGTTCGGATGCCGACCCGTAGGCATCATATCAAAATCTCCGGATATTAAAAGCGGCCATACCATCATGCGTTGATTCTGAGCAGTAAGCCCGGCACCCCACTGATTGTTTCGGACACATTCCCTCAGCACTCTATTCTTCCATCCTCAGTGTTGATAAGTAGGCTACAAGATCTCGTAACTCTCTTTTGCTTAAGATCTGCTTTACGGGCGGCATCGTGCCAATGGGTTCTGTCATAGAGGAAATGTCCGACTTTAAGAATGCCTCGACCTTTCCATCAGTTCGTTTCAACATAATTTCCTCTTCTGTCTCCTCTAGTTGTGCGCCCGTGATGGTCCTACCATCTTTGATTTTCAGGGTCTGTATCCCGTAGCCCGAAACCACCTCCGCTTGCGGATAAAGCATGGATTCGAGTAAGTCGGCAGGGCTCAATCGGTCAGCCACCCCTTGCAGCGAGGGACCAACTTGCTGCCCGATGTTATCACTTAGGGAGTGGCATTTTGAGCAAAGCGCTAGTGTGTTATACAAAAAAATAATTCTACCTTGGTTTTGATCGCCACCTTTAAGCGTTACATTAAATGCACCAAGGGGCTTCTGCTTTGAGGCCCAAGCATTGTATTGAGAGTATACTTCGTGAAGGTCTTTGTCTGATTCTACTGCCTCCTCTGCCGCCTCAACCAGGTCAAGATGAATATCTGGCGACACCCGATTCTCCATAAGCTCGACTATCAGGTGGCGGAGAATCTCAGAACGCTCCGGCACTTGTTTTAGCATCCTTAAGGCGCCCTGAACTTCTTTTGACTCAATGTTGTTTTTTATTGTAGATCGAAGATATAGGTGCACTTCATCCAGGCGCTTACCTCGGTTGATCAAGTATTGAGCGCTTGCTAAACGTAGTTCGAAAACATTGGCTGATAGACCTTTCACGGCAACAGTATCTGCAAGCTTTGCTTCTTGATCACCACTCAAGCCAGTTAGCATACTCATCCACGCTAAGCGTAAAGATGTTGCTACGGTTTCATCCAGAACCTGATCTACCGCGCGTTCTACATAAGTCCCAGTTGCCTCTATTTCTGCCAAGAGGCCAATCATACGCCCGGCAATGGATGGATCAGAGTCATTTATAAGACTTTTTGCGTGGGGTAGAATGGCTTGTTTAAGGTCCTCAGCGGAAAAGGCAGGCACCGGGAAGTAGCGCCCATCCACGGGGTCGAGCGTGGAAGCCTTCGACCAAGAGGCCAGCACATCCATCGCCACGATCCGATCTCGTCTCTCTAAGGTTTCTGACTCAATCAAATAAGAAATTATTCGCTCAAGAGCCTCCCGTGTACCTAACCGCCGGTTAGCAGCCAGGGCCCGCATCGCAACCGCACGCGAGGACGTTTTACCTAGGTATTTCGCCACAGCAGAAAGAGTCTCCGGGTAGCGATTAAAGGTCTGCTCATTTGCTTTGTCATAAATGGCTCGCAATGACTCCTCCTGCACTTGGATGGATTTGTCCTTCAAAAACGCTAGCAATTCCCGGAGCCGGCCTGTTCGGCGCAGGGTAACTACCGCCGCAATGCGAACAGCTTCCGATTCATGCCTAGCGAGGGTGGTCAAATCCTGGGGGCTCGCGGCACCGACCAAACCGATCACACCTGCCTCGCGCAAAACGGGAGACTTATTTTTAGCTTCGGCGATCATTCGTTCCAGACCTGCAAGCGCGCCCCTTGCTTCCAGTCGACCGCAAGCGATCGCCGCCAGAAGCTTTACTCGCGGGGACGAGTGGTCCAATAAACCCACGGCCGCTTCTTGACGAGACTGGGTTGATTCACTCGCATCGCCAATGGCTCCCGTCCAACGAGCCAACTGCGCCACAAATTCATGATCCGGTTCGGAAGCCAAAGTACTGAAGAGCTGCTCATCCCAATGCTTTAACTGAATCAGTCCCCAGACACCGTGAATGCGAGCCAACTGAGGTAGCCTTCGGTTTAGCGCAGCACCTTTCAGCGCTTTTGTCTCTTTCCTGTCGGCGAGCTCAAATTGGGCCTCCAGACGCACCCGCCGATCGGCAAACCCCAGGAGTTCGACCAATTCATCAATTGAACGGGCTGTCATCCCCTGTTTTAATAAGGCTTCAACTTTTGCGCCTTCAGGATCATTGCGACTTTCCAACTGTAGCGCCCACAATGGACTATGGCCCGCCCAAGGATTCCATAGGGTGAAAAATAGGCGACCATCCGGAGCAAAAACAGAAGAAAGCACCTGGGCGCCCATTTGGCCTACAACTATATCCTCTCCTTCACGGCGAAATGATGCCCCATCAGGGATCATTTTTATAGCCCGAATTTGTCCCATCCCGCCTATTAGAAAATGTCCCCTATATTTTCCTTCCAGCGCAGCGCCAGGCTGATAGGAAAAGGCTGCTGGCGCGTTCCAACTGTTCTCAATGGGTGGAAGAAAATGCGATGGTTGCCCCTCGTGCAGCGGTTGCCACATTTTCTCAGCGAGCCATGGGCTGTAAAGATCTTTAGCTGCGTCTCTCAATACCCTGTTCGAAGTCCGATATTGGTAGTAATTACGCCAGCCCGAGTCTGATCCCTCGGGCAAAAAGACCAGACGTTCCATTTCCCCCTGGAAATCTGCATCGTGATCCACAGAAAACAGATTACCATAATCATCAAAATCGAAGGCTTGGCAGTTGCGCAATCCAGTTGCGACTACCTCAAATTCACTCCCGTCGAGATTGCAACGCATGACTGCGCCAGTGTGAGGGTAAGCCCAGCGAATACCTTCCCTGGAAACCACGTTGAGACCGCGATCCCCCATGCTCCAATAGATCTTCCCGTCGTAACCGCGCACCACACAGTGCAGGTCGTGGTTGCCATAGCCTAAATGGTTTGCAAATCCGTGCACCAGACGCTCGTGTATATCCGCTCGACCATCCTGATCCGTGTCCGTCAGTTTCCAGAGGCTTGGAATGATGGTCGCATACACTGATTCACCGATGGGAGTAACGCTGTGCGCCACTCCAGTTGTGATTTCCTTAAAGTCATCGGCATACAATTGGGCATTCTCAAACACCCCGTTTTCGTTCTCGTCTCTTAAGGTAAAAAGCTTCTCGCTCCGGATTACCAAGTCTGCAAGATCCACAACACCATCGTTATTTTGATCCATGAAGCCTTGAGATACTGCAATTTGCGGTGAGTAGTTTTCCCGCAGCCACGCTTCTTTAGCTTCCACCGTTGTTAAGGCCATATCTTCCTCATGCAGGTAGGGCGATTGCAACAAACTTACTTCTTCGGCCATTTGACGGTTTGTTTGCGTCACAAAGACCCTACCTTGACTGTCGACGCCCACGCCCATAACCCGTTCAAGCGCCAATAAATTGCCTTCCATCAAGGGAGTAGCCTCCAAGCCATCGAGCCCTTTGATTACTGGAGAGGCTGAATCCTCAGACTTTGTATTCTGCTCTGCAGCAACGACTCCCGTACAGAGGAATACGATATTAGTCAAAAGTGGAAATATAAGGGAAAATGATTGTTTTAGCAGCATAACACCTTCCTCAACTCTGACCCAAGCCTCTTACATAGGCTAATCCAACAAATTCTGACTGTCAGAATTCTAGTGGAGTTACATGGCAGAGCCATCGAATCATCATTCTCCGAAACAACGATGAGAAGCTGTATTCTGCTGCCAATCCACCTCTCAAATAACCCGGGGTTCGTAAACGGTCTATTGACAAAAGACCGCAGCCGCATTCCAAGTAGGGGTGCCTATGCAGGCAAGCCCAGCCGTGCAGATTTTTAAATCCATGAAAGCTCTGTCCTATTTTACGACCATTATTCTGGCTTGTTTTACCATGCTTTCGAGCCTGTCAGGATCCGACCTATTGGTCCTAATCGAAGACCGTAAAGAGAAAGAAGCGTCAATCTGGCGACAGGAAACCCTGGCCCAGGAACACGACGAGGCCTTCATTCGACTTTGGGATGAACTTCGAAGTTCCGAGGAGCCCATCTCCGTGCTGCAGGCGTTTTCCTTTAAGCTTATCAAATTGGGCAACCTGTCCGATTCGACCCCCTTGGATCATGGGATCGAGTCTCGAACCATGGGACCCGCCAACCGCAGTATTCCCTGGCAACAATGGAGTAGGTGGCTCGGGCAAATGAAAGAGAATGGCTACTCCCTCAACCAGAGCGAATGGCACCACAAAGAATTTGTCGAGAACCCCGCCGGACAAAATCATTCGATTTTTTCGTTTTCCCTGCACGTTGAACACCAGGTCTCTCAGCGAAGGATAATTGCCGATGGACGCATAAGGGTCCTATGGAAGAAGGAAAAGAATGAAGAGGGTATCTTCGTTCCCGATACGATTGAAGTGACGGAACTGGAAATTCTTCAGCGACTGGGCCAGCCTTTCTTTAAGAGACTGGGGGTTTTTGATATCGCGCCACAGAAACGCGGGCCGGTTTTGGCCTATGATTTGGATAAGGATGGGTATTCCGAAATTCTCATCCCTGCGGCCAATCAGATCGGCTGGAACAACCAAGGCAACGGATACCGTTTGGAGAGTCTTAACCCTGTTCCGCTGGTGAGCTGTCGTTCCGCAGTTCTCGGTGATTTTGATCGGGACGGAACCACAGATCTGGTAGTCGATGGATCAGTCCACGAACAGAAATTCGTTCCCCCCAAGGTAGGCCTGTTTATCTATAAGGGCAGCGACACAGGTAGATTTGAAGCCGCGCCTGAGCAATTGGTTATCGATCCCTTGTTTCGGATTCAGTCGGATACTACCTTGACGGCTGGAGATATCGATGGAGACGGCGATCTCGATCTGTGGCTGGGGCAATACAAAGAACCTTACATCGCTGGCAACATGCCCACCCCATTCTTTGACGCAAACGACGGTTATCCTTCTTACTTGTTACTGAACGATGGGGATGGAGTCCATTTCAAGGAAAAGACCCGCGAGCTTGGTATTGCCGAAAAACAATTTCGCCGGGTGTTTTCCAGCTCGTTCTTCGACTACGACGATGATGGCGACCTGGACCTGCTCGTTGTCAGTGATTTTTCAGGGGTCGACCTGTATCGGAATAATGGACAAGGGAAATTCGAAGACGTAACCGATGATGCCATCGATGTGCGTTTTCTATTTGGGATGGGGCATTCCTTTGCCGATTTTAATTACGATGGTCGCTTGGATATCTACGTCATTGGCATGTCCTCCACCACAGCGCATCGACTGCATCTTATGGGAGCGAAGCGAGATGATTTTGCCGCAATCACTGAAATGCGTTTACCCATGACCTTTGGAAACCGGCTTTATATTTCTCAGGGCGATGGGTCCTTCAAACAACCTTCCTACAGTGATCAAGTTGCCCGAACGGGTTGGTCCTGGGGCGTGGCAACGGTAGATTTTGATAACGACGGAGATATTGAAATCTACGTGGCCAATGGACACTACAGCCATACGACTGCTCGTGATTATTGCTCCAGTTATTGGACTGACGACGTCTACCGCGGATCTTCATTGGAAAATCCGCTATTCGACGATTACTTTAATGAGAAGCTGGCCTTCAGAGAGGATCAGGGGTTGTCCTGGAATGGGTTCGAGCATAACTTTCTCTACATGCCCATGCCTGATGGACGGGCGCGCAACGTCTCGTTTCTAGCTGGTGTGGCTTTGGAGGAAGATAGTCGCATGGTCATTGCCGACGATGTAAATATGGATGGTAAACTGGACCTGATCATCGACTCCAATCCTCCAAACTGGAATGCTCAGACGGACGGAAGTTCGCTTGAAGTTTACTTGAACCAAACCCCTTCGACCGGGAATTTTGTGGGAGTTAGGCTTCAGGATGAGACAGGAACTCCCCTCTCAACCGCCGCCAAAATTGTGGTTTCTTCTGGTGGTCGGATTCAGGCAGCTGCCAACATCAACGGCAATTCATTCGAATCTCAACACCCGGCAACCAAGCATTTTGGCATCGGAAGCAGTGAGACGGTCGACTATATTGAAGTCACCTGGATGGATGGGTCCCAAAGGCGGATTGAAAACCCGGCTGTAAATCAATACCACTTGGTCGAATTTTCGCCCTCCGACTAAAACATCAACCGAGCAGAGAACTCGAACCACCTTGGCGCTCCGATCCGCCAAAGCGCTACACTGCCATCTGGATTTGCCTTTGCCGGTACCGGATCGTCGTTCGTGGTAATATTTCGAATACGCAATTGAAGGCGCAAATCGTAATCATCTAATACTCTCGTATTATAGGTAACCCAAGTGTCGATATTGGTTTCGGTCGGCCCGAAATATTGAAAATCGTGATCGGGTAAGTAATCGCCATCAACTTCCTTAAACGCCGTTCCTACGATCACGTCGTCTTGCCAACGAACTCCAGCGCCCACTCCAAATCCAGACAACCAACCGTGGCCGGAATCGAAATCATAGTTCGTCACAAGGTTCCAACGCCACTTCCGAACCTCGGGAAGCGTTCCCCCTTGTGGCGCAGTTTTTATCGTGGTCGAGGATATGAGGCCCCCTGCCCTATCTTTGAGTTGGGCGTTTTCTTGAATCGAACCATCCGGTAGATAGGGATCAGGAACGATGAAAAGCTCACCCATTTGGGGATGACGAAAGATTTCGTTAGCAATCCTTATATTCTCGGCAGCCAAATCCGTCATCACATTAGCCACCTTGACCACTGCTTTGACGGCGTTGAAGTGCAAGCGCCAATTCGTCGTGGGAGCGTAGGAGATTTCGTACTCCTCTCCCTCGGAATTCGTATCCTGAAAGACATTCATAGGAGATCCCGCATGAGATTCAGCTATCCATCTCGTCTCATTATTGGGCACGCCGACATCCACTGGCCTAAATTTCGCAGCTTCGAGAAACCCTGGCTTGAAGATAGTAGAGGTACTTTTGGTGCCGTCATACCTAACGTCCCACCCGGCAGCATCCAACTGAGCGCGTGTATTATTCTCCATAACCAGCTTCATAGAGTTATAGGGCCCCGGGATCGTACCCGTGATTACTTCATTTTCTTGATTGGTTTCGAATTTGTTGAACCTCAGGTGAAGTCTTTCGTCCATGGCGCTAAACAAAAACCCGTATTCTTGGGTTACTCCGGTTTGTAACGGCGCGGCCTCGTTGAAGGTAGTGAAACCTTGGGCGCCTGCAGAAAAATTAGAGGAATCAACGTAATGAACACTTAAGCCCGTGCCTCCGGGTGTCCAGTTGTCCGGAAGATGATACACCGCACCAATACTTGTGGAATCTTCTTCGACTTCAACAAAGGGATCGTCGAGGTCTGGGACTCCATTAAGATGCCAGTTCGTCGCTGGATCTAATGGACTTACTCCCGTAGCCTGGGTCACCGCGTCAGTCCGCCAGGAAGCGGTCGTGACAAGGTTGTCGCCCAGAAAGTGACTCTGCAGGACCGCCACCTTGGACTCGATGGTCTCATGAGATCGAGGGTTGTACCAATTAAAAGCCTGACCGGGATTGTCTTTGTTTTCCCAGTAGGTTTCGAATTCGACGGATTGTTTTTCTATCCGACCTGGATCTCCAAAGGCATTCCAAAGTAGCGCATTGTCCGTAGTATGTGGGGTTTGACGCACACTAACCCCTTGGATAATAATATCTTGTATGCTATTCGCGTTGAGCATGGATGGACCCAATGCTTGGTAGTTAGCCCGACGAATCCGGCCTCTCCATCTTGGGCTTGCCCCCCATTCTTCGGCCTGCGCGGTACCGGGGCCTCCAAAAGCGACATTATCATAAAAACTTGGACCTCCTGCCGCATGCGGGCGATTAGGTAACAATTCGGAGTACTCTTGGTCTTGATATACGGCGGTCAAGGTATGCCTGCCAAGATGACGCAACCAACTACCTTCGTCCCTTCCTTCTTGGAAATCGTATTTAGCGAAGCCGATCACTTGGGTGGACTCCCGGTACCTTACTCTGGACTGGGTATAACCCCGCCCCCCAATCATCGGCCGTCCAACATTTGGATTGGGCGTTCCGTCCAGCATGACCGTATTAATATCGACAGATAATTGGTTGGCGCTGGAAGCGGCGTTGGCTTCCGAAAGGTTAGCCACCCAATATTGATCGTAGTAGGAAATTTCGACACCGAGGTTGTTATCCAGCCATGTTTGCTCCAAGGAAATATTCTTAACGTTGAAGTCCTGCTGATGGATTGAAGAAGGTCCCGTCAGGCTATGCTTGCGGTAGTCGAATATGTTTCGATCCGTTATCTGTGGATCATAATAAAATCTCCGTTCCCCCGCTGGGATATCCGGTCTGGTTCCGACAATATAATTCGGATCCCTGGCATATAGGGCGCGAACTCCGTTGCCCATTCTCATAAATATATCCTGCATTGCGCCACTGGCAGTCAGTGGGTTATCAGGAAAAGACGCCTCAGTTCTTCCAGCCTGGTTTCTACGGACGCCAGCCTGTATAACGGCGTAACCATTGTTCCCTGCCATCGGGCTGTTAGGGTCATCGAAGATGGTCATTGGATGGCCATTTCTCGCCATATCACCGAGCTGTCTTGTGAGCCCCGTTAGCTCTGTTATCATTTTAGGATCCGTGACCGGCGCGCCATCTCTAATCCATTCTGTGGTTATTGGGTTGTAGAGAAATTTCCCATTAAGAAACCAAGGAGTAATACGGTCCGTTGGCAATCCCAGGTTTGGCCGGCTCCCATCGCCATCGCCTTGTTCGTAATTTATCCTGATGATCATGTTTTCCATGGGGCGCCAAGTCCCAGCGATAAAGTGGCGTTCTTCATCGAAGAATGCATGCCCCTGCTCATAATCTTTTTTGGAGTCCAAAATTGCCACACGAATGGCTAAACGATCTTCAATAAGGACTTTGTTGTAATTAATCGACGTCCGCACAGTTCCGAACTCGTCCACTTTGAGATTGAACTCTCCGAAGTCATCATGGGTCTGCGCTTCGTCTATGGTAGAGTTGATAATCCCACCGGGGCTACCAAGACCGAAAAGCGAGGCGTTCGGCCCACGGTTAATCGTTACAGTACCTGTGTTGTAAGGATCAAAGGCTATATCACTGATAAAATAGTCTCGAGCCAGGTCTGCTTTACTCATGCCGCGCACACGCGTGTTCAACTGTGGTTCCCGGCGGGCGCGTTCCATTCGGTTCGTTCCGCCACCCAACTCGCCGAAGGTGGCAGAGCCGGACACTCCATAGGCTTCGGTTCCAGTGGTATAAGTGAGCAATTCATCAAATTCAGTGGCGCCTACATCATCCAAAAAATCTTTGGTTAGAACTTGGACGGAACTCGCGATGTCCCTCAGCGCCGAATTCAGCCGCGTGCCAGCGAGTGTGTTGCCAGCCAGGTAACCAATGCCACCTTCACCGGAAACGGTAAACGGAGATAGCTCGAAGATCTGCTCATCGCTATCCTCCTCTGTCTGAGCCCAGGCGGGAACGACAAGGGCGAACATCAATACAGATATCCTCGTTCGTATTAAAAATTGTTTTGTCTTAAACAGTAGGTGGGGAGAATTCATAGCGATTAAGGGTTAATTTATAATTTGAAATTCAGCCTAATTTTACTGGCTTCATCGCGTCGATAAAGTCTAATTCTGACCGTCAGATTGAAGTCCGAATAAATTCTGACAGTCAGATTTACGGGAAATTCCTGTTATCTCCCGCTCCCCACGTCACCTTAATCTTAATCCTGAATCCGTGAGCTAATATCAAAACACCGATATGATCGGAGGCAAAGGGTATTATTTGGCTCCTCCTGGGAACTGAGAGGTCGCTTTCTGGATTTTTCCTTTCAGGGGCTTGTCACAAAGCATTCAAGTCTGCGTAAAAAGGCAATAGTTTTAGATCTGAGCGGACAAGCCGGCCCCCGGCATCGTGCGGATCGTCTATTGTGATAGAACAGGCGCGATTGCTAGGCCCTGGATCGGGCAATATCGGCGATTATGTCGAACCAGGGACAGCGTTTCCCATAATGTAATTCGATACGCCCGGCGTGACGTACGATGCGCACGGCGCAATAAATGATGTTTTGCAGAACGGTTTTGAGACGCCAGCGACTGACTGTAATCTTCTGTGGGGCGAGCGCGGCGCGGCGGATCACTTCCTGTCCGAGTCCCCGCAGGAGGTTGAAGGCGAGCATGCCACACAGAAGAATGATCTTGTTTACGCAGAGTTTGCCTGAAGGCAGACGCTCGATATCCAGATCGCTTTTCAGTTCACTGTGGAACTGTTCACTGGTGCCGTGATCATGATACAGCCCGATCACTTCCTGTGCCTGGCAAGGCAGATTGGTCCAATAGGTATTTACTTCAATCTCGGGAACAAGCAGGTAGTTGCCGTCACGGTCGGTGAGCCGTTCGATCACTTCGAAGACCACCGGCACGCAGGCTCTGGAGGGGTCCCCGCCGGGGCGCAGATGATCGACGTAACCGATGTAAATGTTTTTGCCATCGCGGCTTTCGCACTTGGTGCCGACACGCCGCGCGGTCGCCAGCCATTGCTCGCGGCACTCCTTGCGCAGGTTGCGTTTGACGATGAAGAAGTTTTTGCCGAAGTGATCGAAGTTTACCGCCGCGTCGTTGCCGCTGTCCAGCCGCAACAGGCAGCGCCCGCTCAAGCCCAGCGTATCCAGAGTTTCGACACAAGCGCCAATAAACTCCGGTGTGCCGCTCTGGCAATGCTGGCTTCCGGGCCGTAACTCGCAGTCCAGCATGTGCCCTTCGCTGCCCAGATAGGCAAAGATTGGCGCATAGCCGTCGTGCTTCTTGTAGGTGAACGAAACGCCCTGTTTGGACGAACCGGAATTGTCCAGAGGACTGACGTCGATATCCACCGGCACCAGTTTCAAGTGGCCGGCTTTGACCGTGCCGAACTCACATTTGCCAAGCAGGCGCGTGTTCAATTCGCGCAAAGCCGCATGACTGCGCAACGGCGGCAACTCGTCGAGCCGTTGACGTAAGACCGCCTCAGAAGGCAAACGCTCAATCCCGTAAGCATTGGCGAAAACACGATCGCCCCGATATAAATCTACGTCGTTAAAATCGCTGCGCCCGTTGCTGAGCAAACCGATCATGGTGAGCAACACGCTCTGGTCGCTAATCGCGTCACTGCGCCGGGGGTGAAAGTTTTCAGGCAGACTTTGTTTCGCGTGCCCTTCCAAGAGCAATCCACACAAATAATTGCCGCCCGTGCTGTTCAGTTCTCCCTTGCCTTTTTTTACTTTGAATCGCTTCATCGAGTTAACCTGTTGGGTGGTGGTTGTTTTTTCTTTCAGGGCTACCTTAGCCCCTGCCACTCAACAGGTAACGCTTTTTCTGAATTATTTAGCTCACGGATTCAGGTTAATCTTTATCTTGATTGAATAATGGGAACACCCTGATTTTGAATGGTTCGATCAGGATTATGATCACGATCACGACATCAAATTTCACACAATAAAGGATAGGGGTTGTCACAACTTTCCTCCGCAGACCCCTTGCTTCCTGAACCCAGCAGCAATAGACAACTGCCAAAAGTCGTGTCGAGACTACCCTGACATCCTTCGCATGGTTGGCCCATCGATCCAACGAGCGGGGACCACCGTTATCACTTTAGTATCCGGTATCCCAAAATCATTGTGGTGCAATTTGGCAATCAGATGCTCCACAGCCCGCAGTCCGATTTTTCGAGCGCGTAAATCCAGTCCGCTAACCGGTTCGGTACTCAAGGTAACGTTGAGACTGCAAAACCCGTGGGTTTCAGGAATCTTCAGCCCCATCGATTCCATCCAGCGCTTCACTTGGTGGCGATGGCAAAGCACGACATCGGGCCGGTTCTTCTCGAACCAATTCTTGAATGCGGCCTCATTAAAATCGTCAGCGATATGCGGCTCAACGGCATCAAAGCCGCCAATGTGCAAATTGAACATTCGAAATGCCCCCTCCCCGCGATAGAATAAGCGTCGATCTAGTTCGCCATCGACCACGAATCCGGGCCGCGTGTAGCCGAATTTGCGTATTTGAGACATCGCTAGCATCATTGATCCGAAATAATCCGGGCAGACCAAATCCAAAGCAGGCTCTCTGGTAAAATAATCTGTACACACGCCGGTGTAGTGATCCCAATTCAGCAATGAGATTTCGGGAGACCTCCAAGTAGGAAGCACTAGCAAACCTTTGATTCCTCTCGAGTTAAGAATGCCGTCCAGTCGCGAAACCGAAAGTTTTTCCTTCGTGAGTACGAACACTTCGGTTTTAAAACCGAGCTGATTGGCCTTATCCTTAGCGCCCTTCAACAATTGGCTGTTGAAGCGTGCATCTACGCCGGTTCGCTCCTCCGTGCTATCAAGATCGACCACTGCGAGTACCCCATGAAACGTTGTCACTCCCTTTCGCCTCATCTGGGACATCAAAGCGCCCGCCAAGGGATTGTATCGGTAGCCTGCCTTTTCAGCCGCCTTCAGTACCCGCTTGCGCGTCTCCTTTTTTACGCGAGGTTTTTTTCGAAGCGCATCCGAGACCGTCGTGCGGGATAGCCCCAATGAACGGGCAAGCTCTCTTACAGAACTCATAGCTAAGGGTATCAGTAGCCACTCTACCGGACCAAGGCAACATTTTTGTGGCAGTCAGATTTATCATTGATCGCTCGTCTTGCCCAGCAGCCGATAACGATCTCCTGTTCACCCCCAAAAGCGATGAACACCAACTACTTGGGGTTCAGTCCAAAAATTTCGAATATTCTTCTTAACACCGGTCCGAAGATCCACGATAAACAACCTTTCTCCCATGAAGTTGTTTTATGCGATCTTCTTTTTTCTCCCTTCATTTTACCTAACCTTTTCGGCCGCTACGGTGGATTGGCCGCAGTTCCGGGGGCCGACCGGCCAGGGAATCTCCCAGGCGCTTAATCCTCCCCTGGAGTGGGGTCCTGAGAAGAATGTGGTATGGAAAACGGAGATTTCCGGCCGAGGCTGGTCATCGCCTGTAGTCGTCGACGGTAAAATTGTCATCACTGCGGGCATCGACGAGGCTGTGGATGGCTTTCACGAGCTCAAGGTCATTCAGGTGGATGCGGAAACGGGGGTGATCGTCTGGGACAAAACGGTTTTATGGGCCAGTAAAGCGGAAGCCGCCGATAAACACCCCAAAAACAGCTTGGCAAGTTCAACGGCGCTCATTGATGGGGGTGTAATCTATGCCCATTTTGGCCACATGGGCACTGTGGCTGTCGACTTTGAAGATGGGGAAATATTGTGGAAACAGAAAATTGTATACACCTCCCAACATGGTTCCGGGTCATCGCCTGCGTTGGTCGATGGTCTGCTCGTATTCAACACCGATGGTGTCAAAGCCCCCATGATAACCGCGCTCCATGCCGATACGGGCAAAATCGCCTGGCAATCCGTTCGCAGCCATAGGGTAAAAAACAATTTCTCCTTTTCAACTCCTCTGGTCATCGACAATCGGGGTCGCCGGGAGATTATCAGTTCCGGCAGTGGCATGGTGGGCGCCTATCGACCCAGCGACGGCAAGGAGCTCTGGCGGGTTACTTACCCGATGGGCTTTTCCCTGACCACCCGTCCCATTTTTTTGGATGATAGAGTTTATCTGAGCACGGGTTTTCTCAGGCCGAGCTTTTACGCCATTCGCGTTGATGGAGCCACCGGTGACCTGACCAAAAGCCACGTGGAATGGAAATACCACAAAAGTATGCCCAAGACGCCGTCTCCCATTTTTGCCTCAGGTAGTGTTTTGACCTTGGAAGACGGCGGTCGTTTGCAAAGCCTGGATGCGCGAACGGGAGAGTTGCGCTGGAGGCAGCGTTTAAAAGGTAAATTCTCTGCATCGCCGGTATTGGCTGGAGACCTGCTCTATTGCATAAGTGAAGAGGGACTTTGTGTGGTAATCCGCTTGACGGAAGACGGGTGCGAAATCTTATCGCAAATAGACTTGGACGAACCGGCCTTAGCTTCTCCTGCATTGGTTGACAATGCCTTGTATATTCGCACGCATCCTCACCTTTGGAAGATCTCGCAGTAAGCCGGGAGAAAAGGGTCAGGTCTTGACTCACGTATTGCGTTGCACTCCATACATTTGTCAAAGACGACTGACCCTGCCGTGCATGTCCGTAGGGGGAGTTTTGGAGGCTGCTGGGATTATACCCAGGCCAAAAGTGAGACTGACGCCGATGAGCATGGGCCATTGCCAGGCCAGTTCGATGTAACCCTTTTCCGAAAGAAGCAGGAAAACGGCGGTGCAGGCGCTTCCGCTCATCATGGCCACCAGGTTCCAGCGATCACGGCCTCTTTTGCTGAGCAACCCGACCAGGAAAACCCCGAGCAATCCGCTGTAGGTCACCCCGGCAATTTTGAAGGCCAGCCAGATGAATTGCCCTCCGCTCTGCAAGGCCCAGGCTATGCTGACCAGGGCAATTGCCACCACTCCCATGAATATCCGGGCCACCCAGACCTGCTGTCGGGCGTTGTCCCTGGCGCCCAGGAAGGGTTTGTAGAGGTCCACCACGATGGAGGAGCTCAGAGCGGCCATGGCGCTGTCCAGACTGGACATGGCCGCGGCCAGCACCCCGCATAGCAGGAGGCCGCGAAGGCCGGCTGGGAGCACGGTGGAAATGAAGTGCGGGAAAACCTTATCCGAATCGATCACCGCCACCCCTTCCACCAGTTTGGTGGGAAGGGAGCCATCCGGAATCTGCTGGTAGTAGGCGAACAATCCGACGCCGACCATGAGAAACAAACCCGCCGTGGGAAGCGCTATGAATCCGCTCGCGATGATGCCCCTTTGCGCCTCTTTGACGTTTTTGCAGGTGAGCATGCGCTGGGTGAAATCGTGGTCCGTACCCTGCATGGCCAGGGTGTTTACAAAACCGAAAACCACCGCCAGGAGGAACCAATTGCTGTCCAGAAATAAACCTTGTTCCGGAGTCCATTGAAAAATCTCCAGGCGACCGGTTTCGCCACCGGTTTGCAGTATGCTGCTCCATCCCACCTGATCCTGCAGCACCCACAACATGACCAGCCCGGCGGTCAGAAATACCACGGCCTGAAGACAGTCCGTCCAGATCACCGCCCTGATACCGCCAATTCCGGCGTAGATGAGGCAAAGCAAGGCAAATCCGATCATGGTCCAGCCGAAGGGGAGCCCCAGGATGACGTGCAGCCCGGTGGAAGCGATCATCAGCCGCACGGACGATGCCATGACCCGCGACAGGAGAAAAAAGCTGGCTGCGGTGTAATGACTGTCCCCGCCAAAACGGGTGGCCAGGTACTGGTAAATGGAAAGATAGCGCAGTTTGTAGAAGGCGCTGAGAAAGAGAAAGGCGATGACAAATCGGGCCAGGAGGGAGCCGATGCCCATTTGCAAATAACCGAGGTTTTCCGCATAACCGACCCCGGGGGTCCCCAGGAAGGTGGCGGCGCTTATTTCGGTGGCGATTAGGGATCCCAGCACCGCGAGCCAAGGGACCTTTCTGCCACCGGCCACATAACCTTCCATGTTTTCATCTCTTCGACCGAAGCGGATGCCCAGAAACACCACGGATCCAAAATAGACCAGGATGATGAGCAGGTCGGGTAAGCTGAGGGAATCCATGACTTGAGCCTTATCCACAAGTCACGGATTCCCGGCCGAAAGGCAAGGTTTGTTGAAAAAAAGGGTAACGGAAGCGCCTCCAATGGCAAGAGGGAAGGTTTTTCTTGTTGGAGCAGTTCGCGCATATTTCTATTTCATAGACCATGATTAAACCTGCGGCCTTGAAGCAAGGCGACCTCGTTCGCTTGATTGCCCCTTCCAGTCCGCCCGTGGATGAAGCGTCTCTTCCCCAAGCCATCAGGGGGTTGGAGTCTCTGGGTTATCGCATTGGTTATTCCCCTGGGATTTTTCGAAGACACGGGTTTCTGGCCGGGAGGGATGAAGAGCGGGCCCGTGACCTTCACGAAGCCTTTGCAGATCCTGAAGTGAAAGCCATCTTTTGTCTGCGCGGTGGATATGGTTCCGGCCGGCTGCTTTCCCGCATCGATTGGGAGGGTGTATTTTCCCACCCCAAAGTGTTCCTGGGCTTCAGCGATTTAACGGCTATCTCCTGCGGATTGTGGGTGGAAGGCGGATTGGTCACCTTCTCCGGCCCGGTGGCCTTGTCCGACCTCCATGATGGAAAACCCATACCTGCATCCTGGGAGCACGCCCAGTCCTGTTTTGGATCTACCGAACCCATCGGCAGTATTTTTTCACATCTGTTTTCGCGCCAAGGGGTGAAGATTATTTCTCCCGGATCGGCCCGAGGCAGGTTGATGGGCGGAAATCTTTCCATTTTGTGCTCCCTGCTGGGAACTCCCTGGCAGCCGGATTTTGTCGGCGCCATTTTATTTCTGGAGGATGTGGCCGAGCCGACCTATCGGATCGACCGATCCCTCACTCAATTGGGTAACGCGGGGGTGTTATCGGCGGCAGAGGGGATCGCATTGGGCGATTTCAGTTATTCGGAGGGTCGTAGAAGGAATGATGAAAAACGTGGGGTTCAGGTTCTGGATGAGGTATTGGAGGACCGTTTGTCCGGCTTGGGCAAGCCGGTCGTGGCGGGGTTTCCCTTCGGCCATGTCAAGCCCAAGGCAACCCTGCCTTTTGGTTGCATGGCCACCCTGGATGGTGAACGGGGAGATTTGGTCATCGAGGAGAGCGCAGTGCATTGAGGGAATTGAACATGGATAGACAGGATGGGCACGGATGGATCTCAATCTTGATCGAAAGGCTGGAACAATAACGGAGGGCGGACATTCCTGTCCGCCATTTAACCCCAATCTCAATCTTGATCCTGATCGAAAATTCAACGACTTGGAGAAGGGATTAACCACAGAGAACCCGGAGAACACAGAGGGGGGGGAGAGGCGCCCTTGGCGCCAATTAGGAATGGGAAGGCAGGGAGAATGAACCACGGATTTCACGGTTGGATCTCAATCTTGATCTTGATCGTGATCCTGATCGAAAATTCAACGACTTGGAGAAGGAATTAACCAAAGATTGCCAGGATCTTCTTCAGTAATCTCTTTGCATTGCTTGGCGCTCTTTGCGAGAGTCTATTCCAAATCCTGTCCATCCTGTCTATCCATGTTCAATTCCACTATTCTCCCAATTCTTAAGCCTTTAACCTTCAGCCTTTTTGTCCCTCTGTGATCTCTGTGACCTCTGTGGTTAATCCCTCCTGATTCATACTTTCCGATGATCCCGGCTATGGAGACCTGAGTTGTTACGTTTTTTTGCCTTTTGTGGCCCTTATCCGTGCTCATCCGTGTAATCCGTGGTCATTTATTAGGAATTGGGAGAGGTTTATCGTGATGGTGATCGGTCCATTCATAAAGCGGCGGATCGTGGGGCTGAGCCGGGGCAAAAGATTTTGACTTTCAAAATGGGCTAAACACCTTGAAGCGCTTTAGACATGATCAAAATCAACGAGAATTTCCTCAAGCTGAAAGCTTCCTATCTGTTTGTCGACATCGCCGAACGGGTTAAGGCATTCCAAAAGGCGAATCCGGATCGGCGGGTCATCAAACTGGGTATCGGCGACGTTACCGAACCCTTGCCGGAGGCAGTGCTGTCGGCCTTCCATGCCGGGGTCGATGAAATGGCCGATCGGGCCACCTTTCGCGGCTACGGTCCGGAACAAGGTTACCCTTTTTTGCGCGAGCGCATTGCCCAAACCGATTTTCAGCAAAGAGGGGTCGATATTTCTGCCGATGAGATCTTCCTGAGCGATGGAAGCAAGTGCGATACGGGGAATTTCCAGGAACTTTTTTCATTGGAGGCAAAAGTGGCCGTCCCGGACCCGGTTTATCCGGTCTACGTCGATACCAACGTGATGGGGGGAAGGACCGGTCCTTATAAGAATGGCCGCTATGAGGGGCTGATCTATCTCGAGTGCAGGCCGGACAATGGGTATATCCCCGATTTGCCTGAGGAGCCGGTCGATTTGATTTACCTGTGTTTCCCCAATAATCCCACCGGGGTCATGGCCACCAGGAGGCAGTTGCGGCAGTTTGTGGATCTGGCGCGTGAAGAGCAGGCCATCATCCTCTATGACGCGGCCTATTGCGCCTTCATCCGCGATGAATCGCTACCGCATTCCATCTATGAAATTCCGGGCGCCAGAGAGGTTGCCATAGAGTTTCGCAGCCTGTCCAAAAATGCCGGCTTCACCGGCACCCGTTGCGCCTATACGGTGGTTCCCAAGGGTGTAACAGCGGCGGACGAGGAGGGAAATGAAGTTGAACTGCACCATTTGTGGATGAGTCGCCAGAGTCGGAAGTTCAACGGACTGTCCTATCCGGTGCAGAGAGCCGCCTCGGGGGTATATACGGAGGATGGGCAGAAGCAGGCTCGAGCCCTGACGGACTTTTACCTGAACAATGCCAAATTGATCCGCCGGAACATTCTCCGGCTCGGATTCGAATGCGTAGGGGGTGACAACTCCCCTTATATCTGGGTCAACATGAAGCGGGATTCCTGGAGCGCCTTTGATCTGCTGTTGAACGAGGCCGGGGTAGTGTCCACCCCGGGGGACGGATTCGGCAAATGTGGCAAGGGGCACATCCGCCTGTCCGCATTTAACAGCTACGAAAATGTGGAAGCCGCCATGGAGCGAATCGCCCGGGTCCTTTGAGAAAATTCATTTGACAAGCGCCCTCCAAGGGCATTTTAAACGCCTTCGATGCTGGTAAATCTTCATATGCTCCTTTCCCAGGCCACCCATTTTATGGTGGGGGCTTATTGCGTTGGGTCCAAAAAATGGTCTCCGGGAACGGGCATGAATCGAACATTACCTTAAAGCATCGGTTAAAAATTTTCAAAGGCCCGTTCCCCCCAAAGGAACGGGCCTTTTTTCTTACCCAAACCATTAACGAGTTATGAATACCGGAAGCATCATGGCGAAACTTGAACCGCTGGAATGGCGGCATGCCCCCGACATACAACGCGCCGTCAAGGGTCCCGGCATGAGGGAATGTTCCAATATCCCCCGGGGGTATTTCACAAATGGCGCCAAATCTCTTATCAGGCGGGGGTTGCAGCAGTCCAAAGCCAGGGATGGACACATGCTGGCCCTTTACGCGGAGGAGGACCTGGCCGGGGTCTTCAATATACAACTTGAAGATAATGCCAGTGGTTGGGCCCACTTGTATTTCTGGTTGGAGACGAAGTGTTGGAGATCGGGCCGGGCCAAGGAATATTTCAGAAATTTCCTTCAATTTGCCTCTACCAAAGTGAAGGGTCTGCGACTCCGGACTTCCATTGACGAAGGCAACACCCTTTGTACGCGTTGTTTGGAAGGGGTCGGTTTCGAGCGGGTGGCACGCGTGAAAACCCGCCCCTCCGGCCGGGATGGAGGGGAAACGGAATTGATTTTCGAATTTCCCGGCTGCGAATAACGCAAGTTGGCTGTTGGGCTGGCAGGGAAGGGCAATGCAGGTCGATTACCTCATCGTGGGACAGGGGATAGCCGGCAGTTTGCTCGCGCTGAATCTGCTCGAACGCGGCCGGACTGTTCTGGTTATCGACGACGGGCACAGGACGGCGGCCTCCAAGGTTGCCGCGGGAATGATCAACCCGGTTACGGGTCGCCGGATGGCGCTTTCCTGGAGGTTTTTGCAGGCCTGGAATTATTTATGCGACGATTACCGGAAGTGGGAATCGATCCTCGGTTCGCCCCTTTTCTACCGAAAATCCATCTTGCGCCTTTTCCAGTCGGATGGAGGGCGCGACCGGTGGGAAAAGAAACGCCGGGCGGGGGCATTTTCCGGGATTGGATTCAGGTATGTGAATTATCGCCCCTCCATTGCAGGGTTGAAGCCTTCCTTGGGAAATTTTGAGGTGGAACAATCGGGTTACGTAGACCAGCCGACCTTGATCGAGGCGGTGAGAAGATATTTAAGGTCAAGGGACAGCTTGGCTGAGGATACCTGGGATGAGGAGGATTTTTCCAGAAGCTCCAACGCGGTGAAATGGAAACAATGGAAAGCGCGGAAAATCGTCTTTACCCAGGGTTTTCGAAACGGCTCCAATCCCTTTTTTCGAGACCTCCCCTTTCGCAATTCCAGAGGGGAGATCCTGGTTTTATCGGGACCCGGGCCGAAAACCCAAAAGATTCTGAATCGGGGGAAATGGCTCATGCCCCGGCATGAGGGGCATTTTTGGGCTGGCGCAACCTACGATCTGCGAACCGTGAACCGACAGCCGACCGAGGCCGGACGTGAGGAAATCCTTTCCGGGCTGGAGGACATGGGAAACTGGGAATTTGTCGTGGAGCGTCACAGTGCCGGGGTTCGGCCGGCCCTGCATGATTTCCGGCCCGTTCTGGGCCTGCATCCCTGGTATCCGGAGATAGGCATATTTAACGGTTTGGGATCCAAGGGCTCGCTTTGGGCGCCCCTTTTGGCTCGTGAGCTGACCGACCATCTCGAATGGGGCAAGCCCCTGCATCCCCAAGCGGATATCGAACGTTTTCGAAAATTCTTATGAAAGCCTTCAGGCCCGTCGTTTTGGCCCATCGCTTTGCCTCGAAGGTGATCGATCCGGGGGATCGCTGTGTCGATGCCACGGTGGGAAATGGCAATGACACCGTATTTTTGGCCCGCCGCGTGGGTGGGGCAGGCCGGGTTCTGGGCTTCGATATTCAGCTAGACGCCATCGCCTCCGCGCGGCGGAAATTGCGGGAGCTGGGATTGGATGAGCGCGTGCTTCTGCAATTTGAGGGACATGAAAATGTCGGACAACGATTGAACGTTCTCGGTTGGTCGGAGATCAAGATAGCCATGTTCAATCTGGGCTATCTGCCGGGTTCGGACAAACGGATTGTCACCCGCGGTGATACGACCCTGTCCGCTCTCAGGCCATGCTCGGACGCTCTCCTTCCTCGGGGTGCGATCTCAATCATATCCTACCGCGGACACCGGGGTGGGAGAGAAGAATACCATGCGGTATGGAATTGGGCAAGGAAGCTCGATTCGTCCCGTTACCGGGTAATGCGCTTCGAGGGAGGATCGGCCACTGCCCCGGTGTTTATCTGGATCGAACGGCGGGGGAAAGGCGCAAAGGATAAGAGATGCTCAGAGAAGGAATGAACCACAGAGAACGCAGAGGGCACAGAGAGGGGGAGAAGCGCCCAAGGGCTCGAATTAGGAATTAGGTTGGAGAAAGGCACAGGGGCACAAAGGCACAGAGGGGGGGAGAACCACGGATGGGGAAATGACTCGCCAGAGCGCAAAGCAAAGAATTGCCTGAAGTAGGTTCAGAGAGCTAATCTGGAGGAACCCTTTACACCGCGCCTTCCAAATGATTTCCCATCACTCCCTCCCTTGAGGGGGAGTCGGCAAGACAAGGGCCTCAGCCCGCAGTCGCCTCGGTGAGGGGAAGGCGCCAAGGTCAGAAACCAGGAATTTTGTGCTTTTTGTGGCTATTTCTTCTATTCGTGCCTATCCGTGGTCATTCCGCCAATCATGACCTCGTCTACCGTTCCAACGTATGCGCGGGTCGAGATATTGGCGAACGCGCCGTCCTGCGCCGGGGCCACATGCAAGACCCCCAACAGTCCCGCCAGGAACAACAGCGCCGGTCTCACCGCTCCGCTGGGAGAAGCCAGGGCCGCCAGCCTGAAACGCCGGATCCTGGGGGTTATTGATACGCGTGGAATGGCACATTTTATTAAAACCAATGGAGTGTTGCGCATTCTCCTTGAAACGTTCATCATTAACACGAAGTTTTCATTAAAATCGGCATTGGAAACTTGCTTCTGGCCCTGCTGATCGGCTGCGCTAAGGAACGTCTATCACGTAGATTTCACCGTTGCCGTCGCAATTGGACGTGAAGGCGATCTTGTCGGCGTTCGGGGACCACGCGGGCGAACCATCGTCGGCGGAATTGTTCGTCAAACGGATGCCATTTCAATTGCCGGGATCGTCCGGAGTCGTGCAATTGACAACGCCCTGTTTTAAGCCAATCCCCTGCAGCCACATTTGAAAAGCTTCGTCCATCGGCCCGCTCAGTTGATTAGTGCTAAGCCACAGCCTTTCCAGGTTAGTGAGGCTACCCAACTCTGCGGGGATATTGCCCGTCAACTCGTTGTTGAAAAGAAACAGATCTGTCAGGTTAGTGAGGCTGCCCAACTCTGCGGAGATATTGCCCGTCAATTCGTTCCCGCTTAGACGCAGTTCCATCACGCGACCATTATCGTCAACCGTGACACCGTGCCACTGCTCTAGCGGGGTGTCGGTTCCCCAACTCTCGTTGTTTCTCCAGTTGGCTCCATCCGTCGCGTTGTAAAGCGCCACCAGCGCATCGCGGCCTCTCCTGACCGGATCATCATAAATTACCTCCCACACCTCGACGAGGGCAATTCCTGTGGTTCCATCCTTTCCTTCCACCTTGGCCGTATAGTTGCCCGGTTCGAGAGTGAGGACCGCCGCGGAACTCAGGCTGCCCGGCGTCAAATTTGGACTGCCTTCCCAAAGATCGGTTACCAATTGTTTCTGATTGTCCTCCCAGTTGTCGTTCACCATCAGCTCCACCGGATTGCCCGGTTCGGTCGTGTTGATAATCGTAAGGACCGGATCGGCCAGCGCATTGGAAACGCCCCGGTTGGCCAGTTCCGGGCCAAGCGCTTGGATCAGCACCTACCGCGAGCCGCCTTCGATAATGAACCCCCCTATCGTGACCTCGTCTCCGGTTCCCACCAGGGCGCGGGTCGAGAGATTGACGAATTGGCCATCGTTGGCCGAGGCAGGTTGAGATATGGCGCCTGTCAACAGGACCAGCAGCACATTGAGGAGAGTCAGGTTATTTCTCAATGGATGATGCATGATGATTAATAGGGCGGGGGCATTGGAATTTGCATTGGAAACTAAAATAGGCGGGTTGATAGTGACCAACTATGGACGGGATAACAGCTTTTTGTTTGAGAGAATCGAAAGACCCTCAATCGCAAAAGCCCGCTTTCCGTTCCTTGGGTCGCTCAGTCGCGGGCTATCCACCCCAGGAGGAGGCTTGGGGCATCCTGGGATTTGGAGTGGAACTGCTACTATGTCGATAAGACGGCCTACATCCGTCAGCTACTAAACGAGGGCAAGCACTATTTTCTGTCAAGGCCACGTCGTTTTGGCAAAAGCCTGTTTCTGGACACTCTGAAAGAACTGTTTGAAGGCAACGAGCCACTATTTGAGGGTCTGGACATCCACAATCACTGGGATTGGCAAGCGCGCTATCCTGTCCTGCGCCTCAGCTGTGGCAGCGGCAACTTTTGTGAACCGGATATTTTACACAAAGAAGTCATGGCGCAACTGGATGCCATTGAAGAAGAAACAGGCGTCCAAAGCCACTACGACACCGCCTCAGCACGCTTTCGCCAAATTGTGCGGATGTTGCATCGCCAGACTGGAAAGCGCGTAGCCATTCTCGTCGATGAATACGACAAGCCCATCCTGGACGCCCTCGAAGTTCCGGAGATTGCACGCGCCAATCGCGACGTTCTGCGCGGGCTGTATGCCACCATCAAAGACTGCGACGCACACGTCCGATTCACCTTCCTCACCGGCGTCAGCAAATTCTCCAAAGTCCGCCTGTTTTCCGGCCTCAACAACCTGACCGACATCACCATCGACCCGCGCTATTCCGCCATCTGCGGTTACACCGAAGAGGACCTCGACACCGTATTTGCGCCGGAACTGCCCGGCTTGGACAGAGAAGAAATCCGCCATTGGTACAACGGCTATGGCTGGCTTGGTGACGAAAAGGTCTACAACCCCTTCGACATTCTCCTCCTATTCGACAAACGCGCCTTCGGCACATACTGGTTCGAGACCGGCACGCCCACCTTTCTCATCGAAACCCTCTTCAACCGCCGCGTCAGTTCCCTCGAACTCAACGACATGATCGGTGTGGAATTCAGCAAAAACACCCGCAATATCACGGCCTTTGAAATCGAACGCGCCTGACCACGGTCGGGAAAAATAGCCACATGAAGCACAAATGGCTCAAGAATGGAATAGTGAGGGTGAGGAGGGGAAGGAATTAACCACAGAGAACGCAGAGGGCACAGAGAGGGGGAGGCGCCCGAGGGCGCGAATTAGGTACTGCTTTGCAACCCTCACCCGGCACTTCGCGCCACCCTCTCCCACAGGGAGAAGGGAGGGAATTAGGAATTGGGAAACATTCCTAATCCCAAATCCTGTCCATCCTGTTTATCCATGTTTTATTCTCCATTCTCCCTACCTTTGTAACTTTGCGCCTTTCTCCCTCTCTTCTTCCTCTGCGGCCTCCGTGATTAAATTCTTCTTGGGGAGTCCTCCCTGTCCAGGAACAAGGGCAGGTATTTGCGTTCAACCAGGCGCCAGAAGGTTACGAAAAATGCCGAAAGCGGAATGGCCAGGACCATGCCCAACAAGCCGTTCAGGGCGATTCCCCAAAAGAAGACGGAAAAGATGATGACGGCCGGATGAAGACCCGTTTTGCTTCCCATTATGTTAGGGGTCAGGACCCAGCCTTCTATCACTTGCACCAGGACCATGACTGCAAGCACCGCAAGGGTGAGGCTCCAACCGCCATCCGTTTGGAAAAAAGCCAGGGGAAGCGTTGTCGCCACCCCGAGGATGGTTCCCAGGTAGGGTATCAGGTTGAGCAGACCCAAGATCATGCCGATAAAGAAGCCGGAGGACAACCCGCAGAGGGTAAACCCCGTACCCAGAAGGATGCCCATGATGAGGGAAATGAGAAATTGACCGCGAAAAAAGGCCACCATTATGTCGGCGAATTCGCCTGCCAGAAAGAGGGCGTCGTCCTGATGCTCGCGTTTCAGAAACGGGAGCAGGTTTCTCAATCGCGGAATGACGGCATGGTCGAATTGAAGAAAAAAGAAAAGGTAAACGGGGATGATGGCGACCGCCACCGTCCAGGACAGGAAACCGGCCAATCCCTGACCAAATACTTTCAAGGCGCCTCCCGAGCCGGCCAGGACGTTCCGAAAGACTTCCCCCATTTGTTGGCCGAATTTGCTCAGGTTATCCGCATTGAGATTGTCCTGAAGGTAGGAAAGCCAGCCGGGAGCCCGCTCGTTGAGCAGGGCAATCAGCTTTTCGAAGATGGGTGGAAAGGATTCGAACAAAGCTATGGCTTGCAATACCAGGGAAGGAAGGACCAGCAGGGCTGTGCTCAGGAGCAGCAAAATGACCAGCAGGTAGAGCAGGATGATGGATATGAGCCGGTTGAGACGCGTTATCCGTTGCAGGGTCGTGACCACTGGTTTGAGGAGCAGGGTCAGAATGGTGGCAGTGGCCAAGGGCCAGATGACCGTGGAAAAAATTCCCAGGAGTTTTCCCGCCACCAGGATGATCCCGATTACCAGTAGGAAAAGCAGTAGCAGCGACAGACCCGTGATCGCCGAGGCGACGACTTTTCTTTGGTAGGGTGATAGTAGAGGTTGAGGGGAGTATGGGTCGCTCATAGGGTTAGGAACCAACCTCCCCGTTCAGCCCGAGCCTGGTTTTGACATCCGGTCGTTGTTCCAGCGCATCGAGCAACTCATCCGTGCTGAAGTCGGGCACTACGAAATCCTCGTACTCGAGGGTAGGGGTGAGGGCTTGACCGCTAACCTCGAGCATCCGTTCAAAATCCTCCCGATTGGACAGGACGTCGCGGATATCGACCGAGACGCCGTGTTGTTGGAAAAATGCCACCGCCGCGCGACACCAGGGGCAACCCGGTTTGATAAATAAAATGGGATCCGCAATCATTTCAGTGGGAAATTTTCGCTATCAGTGTTTAACCCCTCGATAGTTAAGGGAGGTTTTTAAAAAAGGCAACCAGAGGTTGGTTCTTGTAGCATCTTTTCCATGGTCTATAGTGGCGCTTTTGCCTGCACCATGCGGCTCTAGCATCCCAAAGATGACCGCTCGATCTGAACTGCCCCCATCGATCTTTATCAAAGGCGCCTCGGAACACAATCTGCGCAATATCGATGTGTCGATCCCGCGCGGGCAACTGGTCGTTATCACAGGGGTGAGTGGTTCCGGAAAATCCTCCTTGGCTTTTGATACGCTCTACGCGGAAGCTTACCGCAAGTACGTCGATAGCCTGTCCATAAATGCTCGGCGGTTGCTGGAACAAATCAAACGTCCCGATGTGAACTACATCCGCGGATTGTCCCCCGTGATTGCGATCGAGCAAAGAAGCGGAACCCATAACAATCCCCGTTCCACGGTGGGTTCTGTGACTGAAATCGCCGACTATGCGCGGTTGCTCTGGGCCATAAAGGGAGTGGCCCAGTGCCCCGAGGACGGTGGCGGGATCGTGCGCCGTTCCCTGGAAGATTGCCTGAAGCGAATCGAAGAGGAACCCGGGGGAAGTCGCATGCTCATTTTGGCGCCCTATCTCGATCAGAAGACCTCCCTGGCACGTGAGGAAATCCCCAAACTCCGGCAACGTGGTTTTTCCCGGGTGCGACTGAACGGAAAAATCCAACTGCTGGACGAGCCGGATCTGATTCCCCGGGGAACGAAGCGGTTAAAAATCGATCTGGTCATCGACCGGGTGGTGGTTAATCGAAAGCAGCGAAGTCGAATTGCGGACTCGCTCGAGTTGGCTTTTAGGGAAGGAAACGATCAAGCCCTTCTTTTGTTTCAAAATGGTAGCGGCGCCACCCTGCGTGAACTTCCTTTGAGTCGGAACCTGAGTTGTGCCGTATGCGGGAAACTGTACGAGGCCATTACCCCGCGCCATTTTTCCTACAACCACCGGGAAGGAACCTGCCGGAAGTGCGATGGACTGGGGAGGACCCTTCAGTTTGTTCCCGAACTATTGGTTCCCGATCTGGACAAGTCGGTGCGCAAGGGGGCGGTAAAGCCGTGGCGAATCGGCTCGCGCAAAATGATCATCCGGAGAAATGCGCTGTTGAAACAGCTTGCCGAGCAGGTTCCATTCGACCCCCTGATGCGGTGGCGCGACCTCGATGATGAGGTAAAGCGACTCATCTTCTGGGGATCGGGGGAAAAGACCTACCTCTTCAAATTGAGACCGGGCAACAGCAAGCCGCAGCCAGCTCCCTTTGAGGGGGTCATATCCGAACTGGCCCGAACCTTTCGCCAATCGAGCAGCGCCGGTTACCGCGCCCGGTTGATGGCCTATCAGGTCAGTCAACGCTGCGAGGATTGCCAGGGGAGGCGGTTGAATTCCAGGGCGCGCAACGTGACCATTGCCGGGCTGAGTTTTGATCGATTCATGGCTCAACCCATCGATCAGGCGCGTGATTGGCTATCCCGGCAAATTCCAACCTGGAAGCGGGTTGAACCCCTGGAGGAAATTGTCAAAGGCTTGGAGCAGAGGTTGGGATTTATTCATGAAGTGGGCTTGGGTTACCTCAACCTGGATCGTGAATACAGCACTTTGAGCGGCGGCGAAGCCCAGCGGGTGCGCTTGGCCACCCAACTGGGCATGGGACTGGTCGGGGTGATTTACATACTGGATGAGCCGACCATCGGTCTGCACCCGCACGACAATGCGAAACTCATTAGGATGTTGCTGGAACTGAGGGACAGGGGAAATGCCGTAGTGGTGGTCGAGCATGACGCGGAGACCATCAGGCATGCCGACACCATCATCGAACTGGGTCCGGGGGCCGGAATCGAGGGCGGGGGTTTGATGTTTGTGGGTACTCCCGGGGAATGCAAACAATCCCCCAAATCGAGAACCGGACCCTTTTTGTCCGGTGCATTGGAAGTGCTCAAGAACAGCCCTGTCCGGTATGCCGATGGGCGTAGGGTCGAAATTCAGGGAGCGCGGGAACACAACCTGAAGTCCATCGAGGTATCCATCCCGGTGGGGTTGCTGACTTGTGTGACCGGGGTGTCGGGTTCCGGTAAATCGACCCTGGTCAACCATATCCTGGCCAACGCCGCCGCTTTCAAGTTGAACCGCGCCAAAACCATTCCCGGAAAACACACCCGCATCCTGGGCCTGGAGCATTTTACCAAATCCGTGCGGGTGGATCAGTCCCCTATTGGGAGATCCCCCCGCTCCAATCCGGCTACCTACGTCAAGCTGTTCGGTCAGCTCCGGCAGGTGTTTTCCAAATGTCCCCTTTCCAAGGTGAGGGGCTATAAACCCAGCCGTTTCAGTTTCAACGTCAGGGGCGGGCGTTGCGAACGCTGCCAGGGAGCAGGCATGATAAAACTCGATATGCAATTCCTGGCCGATACCTATGTGGAATGCCCGAGTTGCAATGGAAAGCGCTACAACCGCGAAACCCTCGAAGTGCGGTTCAAGGGATATACCATAGCCGACATCCTGGACATGACGGTACGGGAAGCCATGGGGGTTTTCGCAAAATTTCCTAAAGTCCGCGGAAAATTGGAAACACTGGAAAAGGTGGGATTGGGGTATATCAAACTGGGCCAACCGGCTACGACCTTGTCGGGCGGGGAAGCTCAACGCATTAAACTATCCCTCGAACTCAGTCGCCGGGAGCAGGGCTCTTCCCTCTATATTCTGGACGAACCTACCACCGGACTGCATTGGATCGATATTCAGTTGCTCATGGATTTGCTCTTCTCCTTGAGGGATAAGGGGAATACGGTGATCATTATTGAGCACAATCTCGACGTCATCAACTTGGCCGACTGGATTGTGGATCTCGGTCCCGGGGGAGGCAATGATGGGGGCTACTTGATTTATTCCGGTCCCCGGGAGGGTTTGGAAGCCTGCAAAACCTCCTTGACTGGCAACATGTTGAAAGCTTCAAAAAATCAGGAACATGAAAATGGTTTTTGAACCCGTTGACAGGATCTCTTATCCCGGAACCTGGATGGCTAAAAGGATTTATAAGGCGATAGGGTGCCTTATCTTCGCCATGTGCGGAATGGCAACGGGCAAATTGAATCTGCAATGGCCCACTGAGCATCCCCCACTCGACATGCGGGATTCCTTTTACGCCTTGTTGCAGCCAACCGAGTCCAACGAAATCCAATCCGGCAATTTTGGTTGCGTGCGCTCGGAAGGCACACAGTTTCACGAGGCCATCGATTTGAAGTCTTTTTCGCGAGACGCCCGGGGCGAGTCCACAGACGCGGTCCTTTCCATCCTCCCGGGGAGAGTGGTCTATGCTCACGGGCAACCCAACAAATCCACATTCGGACGCTACGTTGTAATAGAACACTCGGATGGGGAAATTTCCTTTTTCAGCCTATACGCCCATTTGCGTTCCATAGAACGCGGAATCGGACGGGGATCCCCGGTTGTAGCTGGACAAAAAATTGCCACCATGGGCCGCTCGGCATCCTACCCCATTCCCCGAAGCCGGGCTCATTTGCACTTCGAAGTTGGTCTGCTCTTAACCGATCGCTTTCAGAACTGGTATGACTGGAAGGAATTCCCCACCACCAACCTCCACGGAATTTACAACGGCATTAATCTCAAGGGTATCGATCCGGCTGCTTTTTTTGAAGAATTGCAATGGGGTAAAGGGCAGGGTTTTCGCTCCGTTCTGGAAAACCAAGCCACCGCATTTTCCATCGCGGTGGGGACAAGGCAGGTCCCGGACTTTCTGCGACGTTATCCAACACTGCTCAACGGTTCCATTCCGAGGATCGGATTGGCGGGTTGGAAAATCGATTTTACCTGGTATGGAGTTCCCAAAAAATGGACCCCGTTGATTTACAACGGCGATCTCACCACCAATGGCAAAGTGGCCTTACAAAGCTACGATTCCAAGCTGATAGCACACAACCGGTGCAAGAAATTGCTGATAATACGCAATGGAAAACCCACCATCGGTCCCGAGTTGGAATCCATCCTCCAGCTATTGTTCGGTTTCCGTTGATGAATGTCCTTGTAGGAGCGGCTTTACGCCGCGATTGCTTCGGGAGATCGGCCTACAGTTTCGTAATAGTGTGGCGTCCTGTTAATTCGTTTACACAAACGGATGGGTTTTATTCTGTAACAGCCGGATAGAAGGTTAACTCAATTAATGAAGGCCACACTAGTGTGGTGTTCCATTAATTTGTTCACACTTCAATGAACTGCAAAGCAGTTCCACTCCAAAGCCCAGCGTCGCGTAGCGCACACTGGGTTGGAATAGACAAAAAATATCGAACCCCGTTGGGGTTCAATCATATGGTTGATCGGCGACCCAGCGTGCGCTGCGCGACGCTGGGCTCCGGAGTTTAACGCCGTTGGCGTAAAAGCCAGATAATGGATCAACAAAACATCCGTGCGGACGATTGCTTGAGATACCTGAGCAGCTACCCTTTGGCCATGTCATTCCGACCGGCTGCAATGCGTTGGCGCACGACCTCGAAGAGGCAAATCCCGGTGGCTACCGAAATGTTGAGACAGGGAACGGCGCCTTGCATGGGCAATTTTACCAACTCGTGACAGGTGTCCATGGTCAGGCGACGTAAGCCGCTGCCTTCCGAACCCATGACAATGCCGACGGGCCCGGTCAGGTCGAGGTCATAGAGTTGACGGGAAGCCCGATCGGAGGTGCCGACGAGAAGGAGTCCGGCCTCTTCCAGCTTCCTCATGGCCTGGGCCAGATTGGTCACCTGGATCAAGGGAATAGATTCCGCCCCCCCGCAAGCCACGCGTCGGACGGTCTCCGTAAGGGCGGCCGCTTTATTTTTGGGAGTGATGACGGCGGTGACCCCAGCGGCGTCAGCCGTGCGCAAACATGCTCCCAGGTTGTGCGGATCCTCGATGCAATCGAGAAGGAGGACGCAGATGTCGGATTGGGTGGAAATCCTCCGGCAAAGCTCCTCTTGGGACATTCGAGGGATGGGGGCATGCAGATCGGCGTGTTTGCTTTCACGCGACCGCATTCTGGATCTGGAGCGACGTCGGGGCATGTTGATTGAATTGAGGAAAGTGCGTTTGCAAAAACGGATCAACCTTTGTTTGGACCACGATAGAACTGCCGGTCATCACTCCCTAATTCCTGATAAATGACCACGGATTACACGGATAAGGGCCACAAAAGGCAAAAAAACGTAACAACTCAGGTCTCCATAGCCGGGATCATCGGAAAGTATAAATCAGGAGGGATTAACCACAGAGATCACAGAGGAGGGGAAGAAATGCGCCCAAGGGCGCGGGGAGAAGGGTGGAATGTTGGAATGATGGAGGGAGGGGGGGAGGCGCGCTGTGGCGCGCGAATGAGGAATGAGGAATGAGGAATGGGGAAAAGGGTTTTGGGATAGGTTCTGAGCTATTGGTTTTAAACTGTAGGAGGGGGTTTATCCCCCGATTGCAGTGAGGCCATTTGGAGGATCGGGGGATAAACCCCCTCCTACAGTTTCGTAATATGCTACAAAAGCCATTCAGACGATTGTTCAAGATACCTGAGTAGTTACAAAAAAACAAAAAATTCCTAATTCTGTTCCCTATCCGTGGTTCATTCTCCCTCTCCCATCACTCCTCCACACTTTATCATTATCATGATCGTGATCTTGATTGAAAAACGCCAACTCCCGAATTCAGGAATAAGTGGTTAGTGGCTAGAGTTAACGGAGGGCGGACATTCCCTGTCTGCGTGCGGTGACGCACAGGCAGGCTGTCCGCCTATTCTCCTATCCATTCTCCCAGCCTTCCCATTTCTAATTCCTAATTGGCGACAGCGGCGCCTCTCCCCCCCTCTGTGTTCTCTGGGTCCTCTGTGGTTAATCCCTTCTCCAAATCGTTGATTTTTCGATCACGAAAACCTCATCATCTCAGTATAGTATCCGCGTATTCAGGTTTTTCCCCTTCGCATGTACGTCCTTCCAAAGTGACCGACCCTTCGGGCGAAATAGGGCCCAAAGGAGATGGTTGATGCTTGCGATGGGAAGTGATCAAAACGAAGATGGACGGGTCGTGAGGTCCAAGCCGAATCGCCGTCAGTTTCTCAAAACCTGTGCTGCCACCGGAGCCATATGGGGGTGGGGGGATCTTGGCATTCATCCCGGAATTCCCAGCTTAGTTGCGGCGGAATCAAGGTTACCCTCGAAGTTCGTGCAATTCAGCCCGGAAATCGAGCCCTTGGTCCGTTTGTTGGAGGAGACACCTCGTTCCCGTCTCTTGGAGGAGGTGGCATTCCGTATCAAGGCGGGAACCCGTTATCGGGAAGTTTTGGCAGCCCTGTTTCTGGCCGGGGTGCGCAATATTCAGCCCAGACCGGTCGGATTCAAATTTCATGCCGTTCTGGTGGTAAACTCCGCTCACCTGGCCAGTCTGAATTCTCCCGACTCAGACCGTTGGCTCCCCATATTTTGGGCTCTGGATTATTTTAAATCCTCCCAGGCCCGGGACCAGATGGAGGGAGACTGGACGTTGTCCGAGGCGGAAGAATCGAATTTGCCATCTTCATGCGAGGCAAAGGGTCATTTTATCGAAGCCATGGACCAGTGGGACGAAGCCAAATCCGACCTGGCCATAACCGCTTTGGCTCGAAGCACGGACCAGCGAGACCTTTTCAATCTTTTTTGCCGCTACGGCACACGGGATTTTCGCGATATTGGTCACAAGGCCATTTATGTGGCGAATGGATGGAGAACCTTGCAAACCATAGGTTGGAAACACTCAGAACCGGTTTTGCGGTCTCTGGCATATGCCTTGCTGGAGCGGGGCAGGGGTAACCCGGCGGAGAATGATTATGCAGCCGACCGGCCCGGAAGGAGCAATTTGTCCGCCTTGAATCAAATTCGCCAAGGCTGGTTCAGGGGAGAAACCAGGATCGAAGCCACGCGCGATCTTTTGCAGGTTCTTCGCTTTGGCAACTGGCAGGATGCCAGCGGCAAGGTAATCGAACTGCTCAACGGGAGGATCGATCCCCAATCGATCTGGGACGCTATGTTCCAACACGCTGCCGAAATGATGATGCGGCGGCCCGGTATCGTTTCGCTGCATGCTTGTACCAGCACCAACGCGATTCACTTTTTGTATCAGAAGACCACTTCTGACGAGATGAGGCGATTCCTCATCCTGCAGAACGCGGCCTTCCTGACTCTCTTTCGCCAATCCGGTGGAGTAGGGGACGGTATCTCCATTGAAAATTTTGAGGCCGCTGAAGGCCGACCCGGTATTGAGGATATCCTGGATAGTTTGGGTAATAACCGGCTGGAGGCAGCGCGTAAGTCGCTGGCGTTTTTGCAACAGTCCGGGGACCCGCGGTCGTTTGTCGAGGCCGCACAACGCATGATTTACCTCAAGGGCAGGGATTCCCACGATTACAAGTTCAGTTCAGCCATGCTGGAGGATTTTCATCACCTGTCCCCGGGGCTGAGGGCGAGGTTCCTTTCGGCCCTTGTATTCTGGCTCGATGGAAGCGACCGGCCGGACAACAAATTGGTTGCGCGCACCAGGGCGGCGTTTACATGAACGGCATGCTCGAAGTCAGACGTTTCCGCGACACTGGTTTACGCTGCGCCATTGGTTTTCTTCTTTGGGCGGTTACCTTGATGGGAAGCGCTGCGCAGAGGCCGAATGTCCTCATGATTTGCATCGATGACCTCAACGACTGGGTCGGCCATCTGGGGGGGCACCCGGATGCGCAGACACCGCAAATGGATGCACTCGCCGCACAAGGCCGGGTGTTTTCCAATGCCCATTGCTCGGTGCCGGTATGTTCGGCTTCACGGATAAGCATCCTGTCCGGTTTACATGCCACAACCCATGGCAGCTATGAGTTGGGCCCCAATTACCACTCCATTGAACGCTTGCGAAACGTTCCCACCATCCACCGTTATTTCAAGGATCATGGTTATACCACCCTGAGTGGCGGAAAAGTGCTCCACGGCAGTTTTCAAGGTTTTGTCGCCGATGACATCGACCAATCCATTGGCGGGCAATCGGGCGGACCGAGACCTGCGCGCTCCTTTCACTGGGAGCCCCGGGTTTGGGATTGGGGCCCCTATCCCGAATCCGATAGCGAGATGTTTGATTATCAATTGGCTCGAGCGGCGGCGGAAGCTTTGCAAGAGGACTACGGACAGCCTTTTTTCATGTCGGTGGGGTTTTCCCGCCCGCATGTTCCCTTGTATGTTCCCCCCAAGTGGTTCGATCTCTTCGACCGCGATGCCCTCACTTTGCCCCGCGCCCCCAAAGAGGACTTGGAAGACATTCCGGATAACTTCAAAAACATGGATCAGGTGGCGCCGACCCATGACATGATCCTGGATGCAGGATTGTGGCGCGGTTTGGTCCACGCCTACCTGGCTTCGACAAGTTTTACCGACCACTGTGTGGGAACCGTCCTGGAGGGGCTTCGCCAAAGTCCCCACGTGGGACAAACCCTGGTGGTCCTTTGGAGCGACCATGGATTTCACCTGGGAGAAAAGCGACATTGGGCCAAACGCACCCTTTGGGAAGAGTCTACCCGCGTCCCTTTTATCTTAGCCGGTCCGGGTATCGAGCCGGGAGACCATTGCCGGGAGGCGGTCAGCCTTCTCGATGTTTATCCAACCCTCTTGGAAATGTGTGGATTGCCCCGGAATCCTTTGCTCGAAGGCATCAGTGTCGTTCCGCAGATTGAAGATCCCGCAACCCCGCGCCCCAGCCCGGTCATTATCTCGAGCTACCAGGGCAATCATGCCGTCCGCAGTCGGGATTGGCGTTACATTCGTTACCACGACGGGGCTGAGGAACTCTACCATCACCAAATCGATCCCGACGAGTTCAGTAACCTCGCTTCGGACCCGGCCTTCGGCGCGGTCAAAAGCCGGTTGGCTGAGTGGATACCCCGAAATGCCGCTCCGGAAGTGATCCCCCTGGAAATCAGGCTCGAAGAACGGGAAAGGCGAAAAGCACGCTTCCGCCAAAACCGGCCGGTGAAATAGACAAGGGGTCAATCCCGAAGGCTGCTGCTAGGATGAGAAGTGAAGAAATGGAGTGATGGAGTGGTGGAGTGATGGGAGAGGAAGAATAAACCACGGATGGGCACGGATCTGGAGAAGAGTTCAGAGTTCAGAGAGGGGGGAAAGGAGGGCGGACATTCCTGTCCGCCATTTCAATTCATATCACAAACGGCAAACACGCAGACAGGGGAAGGAAGCGCCCAAGGACATAGGCGCGCCAAGGCGCGCTTCATCCGTGCTTATCCGTGTAATCCGTGGTCATTTATTTGGAATTAGGAGAGGTGGGGGAAAGGCTGAAGCGCAAAGAAAGGGCAATGGCGGACAGGAATGTCCTCCCTCCGTTAACTCTAGCCACTAACCACTATTCACTAGCCACTTATTCCTGAATTCGAGGGTTGGCATTTTTCGATTACGATCAGGATCAGGATCACGATTAAGTGTGGAGGAAAGGGGTCAATCCCTCCAGCGCCGGTGGCCCCAGATATACTGGTCCGGCGCCTGGCGAATGGACGCTTCCAGATACTGGGTCAATTGGTTCAGGATGGAACGAATGTCCTCGTTCTTATTGCCACTGGGGGGGCAATGAATGAGATGAGAAGTGGAAATTTCGAACTTCAATGGGCCAATCCTTCTACATGCCCCGAAGCAGAGAGGGGCCCGGGTGACCAAGTGGAGCATGGCCACCGTCTTGAAGGTGGCGGAGGGGTGTCCGAAGAAGTCGATCATCATGCCGTGGGTTGTGGCGTGCTGATCAAAGAGCAGGGCCAGGATTTCCTTGTTTTCCAACACCTCCAGAAAGCGCGCCGAATTCCTGTCGTGTTTGGGGATGGGACGGAACCGGTGGGAGGATTTCCGGCTTTGCACCAGCTTATCCATGAGGGGATTGTTCATTCGGCGCGTGATTCCCACCACGGGCTTGTAACGGGATAGAAAATGGGCCGCAATTTCCCAATTTCCGAAGTGTCCCGAAGCCATGATCAAGCCCTGATCCGGATTCTCCAGGGCGGCGAGAACATCTGGCTTTATCTTGATCTCCAGGTGGTCCCGGAATCTATCCCTGGTGAGAAACTTCCGGGACCGGAGGGACTCGACTATCACCAGAGCCATGTGGTGATTGGCTCCCCTGGCCAAGGCAAGGGCCCGCTTCGGGTCGGTTTCGATCCCGGTGCGAAGAATATTGTCGCGCGCTACTTTGCGCCGCCGGTGGTCGAACACCCACCATAGAATGGCGGCGCCTCGGGCCACCAGGCAGGATATTCCGAAGGGCAGGGTATCGACGAGCAGGAGTAGAATGCGGGCCAGGCAATACTCCATAAAATGACGGATGCTCTTCAAGCGCCTTTATCGATCAACAGTGAAGCCATCTCCCCCATGTTTCTAATCGAGACGATGTCCCTTGCTTCCAGATGCACCCCGAGTTCTTGTTCGACGTCGTAAAGAAGGTCTAAAATAGTGAGCGAATCCAGCCCCAGGGATTCGATGGTCGAGTTGGGACCGTAGTTGCTCCAGTCGAGTTCCTCCGTTGCCGAGGTTTCCATGATTTCCCTTAACTTCCGGATGATCGATTCCGCTTTTGATTTTTCACTCATGGATAGTTGTCAGATGGTGGGACCCACGATAAGCACCCCGTTGGAGCCTCCGAAACCGAAACTGTTTTTCATGGCTGGCCCCCGATTGATGGTTACAGGTTCTTTTCCGATAAGGTTCAGGCTACAGGCCGGATCGGGATTTTCAAGGTTGAGATTTGGCGGCGCCATGCCGCGCTCCAAAGCCAGCAGGGTGGTGATGGTTTCCAGGATTCCGGATGCTCCAAGGACGTGTCCGAAATAACTCTTGTTGGCCATGACGGGAATCCGGTCAGCGGCTGGGCCCAAGGCGGAGCGCACCGATTGGCTTTCCGTGGCGTCGTTGCTGTGGGTGGCGGTTCCATGGGCGTTGATCAGGGCAATTTCCCTCGGCTGTAGGCCGGCATCGTCCAAGGCCATGCGGATGGCCTTGGCCTGTCCTTCCACGCTGGGGCGGGTGATGTGCGATGCGTCCGAGGATTCCCCGTAACCGAGGATTTCCCCGCGAATCCTGGCTCCTCTGGCCGAAGCGCCATCGAGCGTTTCCAGGACAAGGGCTCCGGCCCCTTCCCCCAGGACGGTTCCCCGCCGGTCTCGGGCAAAGGGACGGCATGCCTTGGCCGGATCTTCGATGGGGGAAAGCACCCCGATATTGTTCCACACCCCGAAAAAGAAGGGATCGAAGAATCCGTCGGACCCTCCACACAGCACCTTCTCGGCGTAACCGTCCCGTATCATGCGGAAGGCCGTTCCCATGGCATTGGCCGCCGAGTTGCAGGCCGATACCACCACGTAGTTGGACCCGGTCAATTTGAACTGCATGGATACGCCGGCGGAAATGGCGTTGTACATGCACCGGGGCACGGTTGTCGGGCGCAGTCCTCTCGGGCCTTTTTCAAAAAATGTGGAAAAGGCGTTGAAATGGCTTTGGGCGCTTCCCACCCCGGTTCCGAACAGGACCGCCACATCCTGTTCCGACCAGGGCGGTTTCCGCGTAATGAGTTTGGCTTGGGCAAGGGCATCCCAGGCCACCACCACGGCCAGGTCCAGGGCGCGGTCGATGGGGCGGCGGCGCAGCTCCTTGAGCTTTCCCTTTATCAGCCCTTCCGGCACCTCTGCCCCAATACGTATCTTGTATGCGGTGGTGTCAAAGGCCCGCAAATGTCCGATCCCGCTTTTTCCCGCCATGAGGTTTTTCCAAACTACCGTTTCCTCTATGCCCAAGGCGCAGGCAATGCCCATGCCCGTCACCACGACGCGGCGCGGTGATGAGGTACGAGAGCTGGACCGATCAGGCATGACCTATCCGTACATGAACTGGCCCCCGTCCACGTGAATCACTTGTCCGGTAAGATAGGAGGCTTCCTCGGAAAGAAGAAAAGCCACCACCTTGGCCACATCCTTTGGCTTGGCCAAACGCTTCAGGGGAATGGCCAGGTTCCTGATATTTTCCTCGGTCAATCCCTCGGTCATTTCCGTTTCCACCATGCCGGGGGAGACCGCGTTGCACCGTATGCCAAAGCGGGCCGCTTCCAGGGCAAAGCTGCGGGTCAAACTGATCAGGCCGGCCTTGGAGGCAGCGTAATCAGCCCCCATCATCCGCCCGGGTCCATGGGCCGCCAAGGAAGCAATATTGACGATCGAACCCGACCGGGCCCGCCTCATTAAAGGATATGCTCCACGGCAAGCTACGAAGACGGATTCGAGGTTCAGTTGATGGGTGGCCCGCCAGTCCTCCAGTTTGAGACCGCGAAATGCCACGGCGCGACCGCCCCCGGCGTTATTTACCAAACCGTCCAGCCGTCCCCATGGCCGAAAGGCGGATTCGACCAAATGGCCCGCAGTTTCCGGATCCGATAAATCGGCCGAAACCGGAATAGTCCGATCGGGATGGATGGCAGAGCAGACCTTTTTGACCTGGTCGAGGTCCCTGCCGTGAACGGCGACCTTTGCTCCTCTTTCCACCAGAGTCTCCGCGATGGCTCTTCCTATGCCTCGGGTGGAGCCGGTAACCAGGAATACTTGTCCACTAAAGATTGGGGCCATACGTTTGGGATAAGGTAGTTGGTGGGAAAATGGGTTCCGGGGAAGGACTCCCCCGACCGCCATTGCTTAAAAATTCATGACGAAATTCGTCAGGAGGGCAAGATCCGCATTTGATCCCCTCTAATCCTAAAATTCGGCCTCGGGGCTCTCGAAGAGGTGGACGTTTTTTTCGTTCACGTTGTATTGGTGCTGGGTTTCGCTGAACTCCTTGCGGACTTGTTTGGCGTACTCGGGGTCCAGGTTGTCGAGATGCTCCAGCGTTTTCCCCGCCTCGTCCAAAAATGCCTGAAATTGCTGATGCCGGTACTCGTCTTTGGCGCGCCTCTTCCTGGGAACGGCCGATCAGGGGAATGGTCCAGCGGTTCAGGATATTGTTTTCAAAGTCCGTGTAATAGGATTCGGTCAGGTAACGTCCCCCGGAAGCCGGGTCGATAACTTCGAGGTTTTTGATTTCCGACATCCGCATGAGGGGTGAAAAGAGTTCGCTCACGCGATGCTCCTTCAGTTCCACCGTATCGAGTCCCTCTTCCTCCTCCGTGATGTCGCTTCCGGCGCGGCGGCGGTCTTCCCTGTTCCTCTCTATTATCAGGGCTTCGATTGAGGCTTGGCTTTCCGCCTCTTTTTGTTGGGCCGACTTTAGCGGGGTATCGTTTTGCAACTCAGCCTCTTTGGTTTCGGCCTGGAGCTTTTCCCATTTGTATTTCGCGGAAAGGTAATCGGAGACAGTGGAGGTCTTAAATCCCTCCTCGTTGGTTTCCCCCTGGGCCATCAGCCCCAATGGGATTAGCGGGATGAGGATTAATTTCACATGCATTTGAAATTTCATGGGAAAAGGTATCGGGGAGATTAGGCAAAGGAAAAACGACCAAAGTTTCAAGAGCGAGATTCGAGAAAATCTAAAATGGCGGCTTGCTTTTTCCTTTTTCATGCAGAGTCGGGCCGGAATGGCCCCAGCATTCCCTCACTCCCTCACTCCCTCACTCCCTCTCTCCATCACTCCATCTCTCCCAATTCCCTTGGTTCCCTGGTGAATGGAGACGATGCCCAGAGTCATGGGGAGGGCGAGGACATCGTGGAAGCCGGCTTCCCGCATTTCCAATATGAGGCCCTCTCGCGGGGGAAATTTCATAATGGTGCCTCCCAGGTAGTTGTATGCGTCTGGCCGGCCCGTGATCCAACCGGCCAGAATGGGGAGCACATATTTCAGGTAGGTATGATAGAAAGGGCAGAACCATCGGTAGGGTTGGGAAAACTCCAGGATAAACAGATTCCCTCCCGGGCGCAGGATGCGCAATATTTCCCCCAGCCCACGGGAACGATTTTCCAGGTTGCGCATCCCGAAGGCCACGGTTACGGCATCCACTGAATCGCATGCCAGGGGGAGGTCGAGGATATCGGCCCATCCGAAGTGGACGGCGGGAACGGGCGTCCGGTTCAGGCGTTTGCGTTCGGCTTCGTCCAGCATGGGTTGGCAAAAATCAAGTCCTAGCACCTCGGTCCGAACTCCCAATTTCCTTTCCAAGGCGAAGGCCACATCGCCACTACCCGTTGCCAGATCGACCACGATGCTCGGATGGGTTCGTTTGACTTTCTCGACCAGGGCCCGCCGCCACCAGAAATCGATTCCCCAGCTCAGGAGATGATTGGACAGATCGTAGCGTTTGGCGATTCGGCCAAACATCCTGGAAACCGCCTCTGCTTCAGGCATGGGAAGAGGGGGAAGTCTTTTGCTTGAAGCTTTCCACTACCCATTTGGACAGTTCCGCATCCGGATTTTCCACTGCCTCGAGGGTAATGAGGAAGCGCGTCTTGCCCGAGTTGCGGGCCACGATTTTCAAACCGTGCTCGTAATCCTTGAACAACTGTTCGCAGAGCGAATTGGTGGAGCGGTCTTCATCGACCGCTTTTGCCACCAGTTTTTCGCAGGCCTCTTTGGAAAATTCGATTTCGAGACCGTGTTTCTGGCGAAAATTGCGCTGAAATTCTTCTACCCGTTTAAACAGAAAATCGTTCAAGGCTTCCCGATTATGCATGAGCAGGTCGGCCAGGGCCTTGGTGGGATCCTCTACCGTTTCGGTAGTGACTTCAAAATTGTGAATGAGGGTGGAGGAGAGTTCGAATTTGAAATCGCGGAATGTTTTTTCCAATACCGTCATGAGTCCGCGAGCTCCGGTCCTTTCCTTGGCGGCGCGACGGGCGATTTGCAATATGGCCTCATCGGTTATGGTAAAATCGATGTTGTAACCTTTGAAATCGCGCCGGTATTGATCGAGAATACTACCCTCGGAATTCTTGAGAATTTCGGCCAGATCCTCGGCTGAGAGAGGCTCGCAGGCCACGCGAACCGGGAGGCGCCCAATGAATTCCGGTTCAAACCCGAATTCGATGAAGTCCCTCGTTTGGGTGAGCTTGAGGAAGTGGGAATCCTTTTCCTCCTTCCGGTCCTGGGAAAACCCGATTTGGCTGCGGTCGAGCCGCTTTTTCACGTTTTCGGCCAGTTTGTCGAAGGCCCCGGATACGATGAATAAGATGTTTTTCGTGCTGAGGGTGCGTTTCTGACTTTTTCCTCCGCGACTCATTTCCATGATGGCTTTCATTTGCCCCATCATATCGTGCGGGCTGAACAGATTGACCTCCGCGTTTTCCATGAGTTTGAGCAGGTTGATTTGCACGCCGCGTCCGGAAACGTCCTTGCCCACCAAGTTGCTGTGGCCGGCAATCTTGTCGATTTCGTCGATATAGATAATGCCGTACTGGGCCAGTTCGGCATTGTTATTGGCCAATTTGTAGAGATCCCGGACCAGGTCTTCCACGTCTGCGCCCACATAGCCGGTTTCACTGAATTTGGTGGCGTCCGCCTTGACCAATGGTACCCCGATGAGCTTGGCGATGTTGCGCATGAGGTAAGTTTTTCCCACCCCGGTCGGACCGAGAATGAGAATATTCTGTTTGTGGTATTCCTTTTCCGCCAACTGGGGGTCCTCAATGCACTGGCGCACCTGGTTGTAGTGATCACAGATAGCAACTGAAAGCACCTTCTTGGCTTCAGTCTGGCGGATGACGAAGCGGTCAAGGTAATCGCGAATCTCCTTGGGTTTGCGATTGAAGGCTCGGATCCGTTGCAAAACTTCGTTTTCCTTTGGAGCGCTTTCCGGTGGCGTTTGAGGCGGGGCAGCCTGTTGAGGGGAAACGTAAGGCGTTACCGTAATGTTGGAATTCCCCGACTTCAAAATTTCCTGAAGTTGTTTTTGAATTTCCTCGAAAGGGTTTTTTGTGTCTTTGTCACTCATACACTTGTAAAATTTCCGCGCAAATTTTGCTTTGCCATTGACGAATGGAAAACCCATTCTTTCACTAAAATTCAAGTATATTCTGAAACTGTACGGACCAGCTTATGCCAGACAATTTGACGAAGCGAGACATCGTTCTGGATATTTACCAGAGAACCAGTTATCCACAAAAGGAGGTAAAGGAGATCGTTCAACTGACTTTGGATGTAATCGCCCGTTCTTTGAGCCGGGGCCAGAATGTGGAGCTGAGAAATTTTGGAGTTTTCGAGATTCAGATTCGCAAAGCCCGGGTTGGCCGCAATCCGAACAAACCGGAAATAGATGTGCTCATTCCGAGGCGGGCTGTGGTTAAATTCAAAGTGGGAAAAGACCTCAAGGTTAATTTGAAGGAATTGAACCTGGACGAACTCTGATCCCGAAGGGGGGGTTCCCGGCGGATTTCCGCGCACTTTTCCCGATGTTTAAAACCTTGCCTGGATTCAGGGATTTTTACCCTGAGGATTGTGCCGTGCGCAATTACCTCTTTCGGGTTTGGCGCCGTGCCGCGCTTTCCTTCAACTTCAAGGAGTGCGATGGTCCTATCCTGGAAACGCTGGATTTGTTCAAGGAGAAGTCGGGTGATGAAATTGTCGGTCAGCTCTTTGCCTTTACCGACCGGGGTGGAAGAGAGGTGGCCCTGCGACCGGAGATGACCCCGAGCCTGGCCCGCATGGTAGCGGCCCGGGCTCAAGCCATGAAGCGGCCCATCAAGTGGTTTTGCATCGGGGAGAATTTTCGCTACGAGCGCCGACAAAGAGGAAGGTTGCGTTCCTTCTATCAATTCAATGCGGATATTTTTGCCGAACGCGGTCCCGGAGCCGACGCCGAGGTCATAGCAGCGCTCATCCACAGCCTGAGGATGATGGGCCTGAGCGCGGACGATTTTGTCGTCCGGATAAGCGACCGGGACATGTGGATTCTGTATTTGAGAAGCCTGGGATTGGGAGAGAAAGCCATTTTGGCCCTGCTCAACCTTATCGATAAAAGGGAACGCTTGTCGCGGGATGTGGTGCTGGAACGGTTGCGGCCTTTCTTCCACGGGGCCGCGGAAGATTTTTTAATCCATGTGGAGACCCTGACCCAGGCGAGAAAAATGGATGACCTTTCCGCGTTTGTCCAAGCTCACCTGACCGGGGGAGAACTGAGCGATGCCGTGAATAGGCGTTTATCGTCCTGGGCCGAGTTGCTCGACCGGCTGGAAAAAATGGGTTTGGGCAATTGGATTTGTATCGACATGGGGGTTGTGCGGGGCCTGGCCTACTATACGGGGTTTGTTTTCGAGGCTTTTGACAGACGGGGAGAACATCGGGCTATTGCCGGAGGGGGCCGCTACAACCACTTGGTAAAAAAGCTGGGGGGTCCCGATATGCCCGCTGTGGGCTTTGCCATGGGGGATGTGGTGATTGGGCAGATACTCTCTGAAAAAGGGTTGCTGCCTTGTCGGCCGCAAAAGCCGGATCTCTTTATCATTATGGGTAAAGGCGAACCTGCGGCAACGGCCCTGGGCCACCTTCATGACCTGCGCCGGGCCGGTTTCAGCGTCGAGTACCCCCTGCGTCCGGTTGCTTTTGGCAAACAATTCAAGGCAGCCCACCAAAGTGGGGCCGGCTTTGCCC
>CBDCNU010000023.1:0-185912 GCA_965219475.1 Opitutales bacterium
TTTTATCAATGGCAAAACCTGTCGTCTGAAGGACATTGGCAAGCTGTTCATGGATACCGGGGTGGGGCAAGCTTCCTACTCCTACATGGTTCAAGGCCAGATCGACCAAATTTTATCATCCAACCCGGCGGAACGGCGCATTATCTTCGAGGAAGCCGCCGGCATTACCCGTTATAAGGCTCAACGCAAGGAGGCCCTGAAGAAGTTATCCCATGTGGATGCTAATCTGGCCCGGGTGATGGATGTCATGGAAGAGGTGGTCCGGCAGATTGGTTCTCTGCGGCGCCAAGCCGCCAAGGCCTTGCGATACAAGCGGGTAGCGCATCGCCTCAAGCATCTGGATTTGGTCCTCCAAGCCTATAAATATTCCGTGGTTGGAGCCAGCCTCAGGAAGCGAGCCAACTGTCGGCCCAATTGAGGCAAGAGGTGGAAAACCTGCGCCAACGGGTTGCGGATCAAGAAGCCCTTTTGCAAGAGCAACGGGTAATGAGAACTGAGCTCTATGCCGGGGTAGGGGAGGCCCAGCAGAATATATTTGATCTCCGTTCCGCGAAGGAACAGGCGGACGGGCAGGCGCGATTTGGCCGAACCCGATTGGAAGATATTCAGAACCGGCTTGAGCATATCGACCGGGAAGTAGAGGAAATTGAGAAGCGCAAGGAAGGGGTTTCAACCCGCTCGCAGGGGGATCTCGAGGCTTTGGAGTTGCAACTGGAATTGGTTGGAACCTCGGATGAGCAGTTCCATAATCGGTCGGAAGCGTTTCGCCGGGCTCAAACCCGCCAAGCCCATGCCGAAGCCAAGGTCCTCAATGAGCGGAGTTTGATTGCCCGACAAGAAGGGGTTGTCGGAAAATTGCGCACGGAAGTCTACAGCCTTCAGGTGGCTTTGAAAGCGGATGAAGTGAAGCATGCCAGCTTACAGGAGAACCACCTCCGCTTAGAGGAAGAGCTGTCCGGATTGGAAAAGTTCATTGGGGAACTGGCCGGGAGAACGGACCGTTTTGTCGCGGAAAAAAATGCTCTGACGGGGGAATTGGAAGAGCGGAGCGGTCGAGCGGAGGAACACTTGCAATCCTTTCGACAATTGCAGGTTCATATTCAGGAACTGGACAGAGACCTCGCCAGAATGGCGGCCCACTCGAAGGTATTGAATAATCTGAATCGGAAATTCGAAGGTTACAGCGAAGGGGCCAAGGCAGTATTGCAGGGCCGGCTCGATGCCATTCTCCCCACGGGGGGATTTCGGGTTGCTGGCCAAAACCATTGAGGTTTCCAGGAAATATACCCGGGCGGTGGAAGCCTTGTTTGGCGCCTCGCTGGATGCCATTCTGGTCGACTCGCCCGAGGTGGCTCACCGAGTAGTGGATCACCTCAACGAACGTCAATGGGGCAAAGTATGCCTCCAGTTTCCGGTCGAATCGTCTGAGCCGCGGGAGAAAAACGATCTGCCGAAGTTTTTGAAGCCGGCCGCCTCGGTGGTTGAATCGGGTGATTTCCGGACCTTCCAGGCCCTGGAAAAGGTTTTGGAAGGTTGTTACGTCTGCGACAGCCTGGAAGACTTTTTGCACTACTGGAAAGCGGAAGCGGATTTTCCCTTTGTTCGGGTGGCTTCCCTTTCAGGCGAACTGTTGGACTGCAGGGGTTGGTACTTTGGCGGGCAAAGCAACAGGGAACCCGACAGTATTCTGGAGCGCGGTTTCCAGATTGGTGAACTGAAGCAAAGGATGAATGACCAGGAAGCCAAGATAGCGGAGAAGCGCAACGCAGCTCATCGAAAGAACAATTCCTTGGAAGAGGTCAATGAGCAGGTTGATGGATTGAAAATACGTTTGAGGGACATTGAACGCGAAGAAGTGGCCCTGCTCACGGAAAAGCGAACCGCGGAAGCCAGTACGGCTAAAACCTTGCATCGTCTGGGTCAGGTCCAAGGCGGGATGACCGAGCTGGAGGCCAACTTGAAGGCGCTGGAAACGAAATTGGACCAAAGGGTGACAACCTTGAAAATAGCGGAGGATGAATTGGAGTCCAGGCGCGAGAGATTGAACGATTTGGAGGACCATTTGCAGACCCTGCGGGAAGAACGGGAGGGGATGCAGGGAGCTTTGTCGAAGGTTGAGGTCGATTTAACGGCAAAAAAACAACAATTGGAAAACCTGGAACGCAACCTGACGGGCCTGAAGGAGCAGACGGTCGAGCTCGAAGCAATGCGCCTTCAGAGAGGGGAGGAAACGGCTTCCTTGATCGGGCAGAAAACCGATTTGGCCCGGACCATTGACCGGCAGGAGGAAATAGCGGCGAGACTTTCACGGGAATTGGAGAATGCCCAGGAGGCGACGAAGGAACTTCGCGAGACCTTGATGTCCAAGGAACGGCAGATTTCCGAGGGAGAAGGATCTTTGTCCCTATTGCGCCGTGACTTGCAATCCACCGAGGCGAACTTGAACCAGAAAGCCGTCGTCCTGGCCGAGAAGACATCGCACATGCGCTATCTTTCCGAGGAGATCAGGCGGGAATACGATCTCGAATTGAAAAGTGTCGATTGGCGGCGGGAGTACTTCATGGCCAACCAGAAACTGGTGGAAAAGTTGGCCCTCGACTTGGAGGAAGACCGGGCTGAGGCACCCGACCCGGACCAGCCCCCGCGATTAGTCGAGCCGACCCGGAAAGATTTGGAGACAACCAGGAAACCGGATTGGGATCTCATCGAGGAGGAAGTCAAAGCGGCCAGAAAGAAGCTTCACTCCATGGGTCCGGTCAACCTTGTGGCCATCGAGGAATACGCCGATTTAAAAGAACGCCACGATTTTTTGAGGACCCAAAGTGAAGATCTCAGACATTCCAAGGACCAGTTGCTGGGAGCCATCGATGAGATCAATAAGACATCGATGGCACAATTCAAGGAATCTTTCGATCAGGTGCGGGCCAATTTCATTTCTACTTTCCATACCTTATTCGGGGGGGGGAAGGCGGATTTGATCCTGCAGGATGCGGAGGACCCGCTCGAAACGGGAATCGAAATTGTGGCTCGACCACCGGGCACCCGGCTCAAATCCATCTCTTTGCTTTCGGGGGGACAGAAAACCATGACCGCGGTGGCCCTTCTCTTCGCCATTTACAGGGTTAAACCCAGTCCGTTCTGTTTGTTGGATGAATTGGATGCGCCGCTGGATGAGGCCAACATCGGGCGATTCGTGGACATGTTGCACCAGTTTACCGAACACTCACAATTTGTCATCATAACCCATAATAAGCGCACCATCGCCAGCGCCGATACCATATACGGGGTGACCATGCAGGAGCAAGGAGTGTCGAAAATTTTGTCCATGCATTTCAATCGTGAATCCGGTATTGCGGAAGAGGTGAAGGTGGTTCAAGCCAGCGCCTGAGCGGCCCCCTGCTCGGCTTCCCCCGGTCTATGCTGCCCAAATTGAAAAACTGGTTTGCGCAGGTTGAGCCGTCCGTGGGCGCATGGGGTGAAAATAAAGCGGCGGAATTTTTACAGGGGGATAAGGGGTTCCGAATTCTGGAGCGCAACTGGCGATCGGGTAAGGAGGAAATCGACCTTATTGCCTACGATGGGGAAGTCCTCGTATTTGTGGAGGTGAAAACCCGGAAGGTTGGAGGCTTGGTTCCGGGCTACTATTCGGTGAACAAGCGGAAAAAGAAGGCCTTGAGACGGGCCATATGGGCCTATATGCGCCAATTCAGGCGGCGGCCGAGGACCTATCGATTGGATGTGGTGGAGGTGAACAGACATTCCGATGGGAATTGCAAGATTCTCCACTTCTCCAACATTCCCATTCAGCCGTAACGGCAGAATTATGGGCGGTGCTTTAAACGAGCAGAGGGTATGAAACTTGCTTCATACCCTCTACAATCCCAACTTATCCTTTTAACCTGCTACCAAAAATTTTTTTCTATCGGGGGTGGAAATTTGTTATATTAAGACTCAATTAAGTGGAGGTGGCTACTTATCTAACCCGCAATTAAAGGACTGTCTGACCCAAAGTAAAACGAAAAATTCAGGAAATTTTCCCGGCATTCCCGGATTTTGGGCGAAAACGCATACCCAAGGCGATTTTTTTGTAAAATTCCCGGATTTAGCCCGCATGTCTCACAAAATTCGTAGCGAGCAAACGAAGATCGAGTGCTGGTGTGGTTTCGCGCCGATGAGCCTGCCTGTGCGGCGCACGGGCAGGCGAATCCAACGAAGTCCGCACCAGTGCCGGTATTCCGGAGCGCAGTAGAAGATTTGTGGGACATGCGGGTTAGCTACCTCCCTCAACCCCTTGGCGTTCTTTGCCAGAATCCATTCCTGATAGGGCGGGTAGGGGGTCGGCAGCTCAACCAAGGACCAGGTCAGGGGACTATTTTGAAAAATTTGCGCTTTCCCGCTCGTACAACCAGGGTTCTTCCCGGCCTTTCCAGAACCAGGTCATCCGTTACCTTCTTACCGTCCACTCTGACGGCTCCCTGCCGCAGCATGCGCCGGGCCTCCTTTTTGCTCTGAAACAAACCGGATTTTCCTAAAATCGTGACCATGGGAATTGCATCACGGCCTTCTGCTACCGTCATCCAGGACAGAGTTGTCATTTCGTCCGGTTGTTGGCCTTTGGAAAAAACCTTTTCAAACTGCCGCAGTTCGTAGGCGGCCGCCTCCTCATGGTGAAGTTTTGCCGTAACAGCGCGAGCCAACGCTTTTTTTACCGCCATGGGATGCTCATTTTTCAGCGCCTTTAATTCAGAAGCGGACTTGTGGAACAGGACCGTCCAGTAGTTCCACATCAAATCGTCGCTGATCGACATCACTTTTCCGAAAACATCCCTGGCAGAGTCGTTGAAGGCGATGTAATTGCCCAGGCTCTTGGACATCTTCTGTTGTCCGTCCAATCCGATCAACAAGGGCACGGTGATGACGACTTGTTGCTCTTGGCCCGCGTCTTTTTGCAATTGTCGACCCACCAACAGGTTGAATAACTGGTCCCTGCCCCCTAGTTCGATATCGGCTTTCACCACTACCGAATCATAGGCCTGGGCCAGGGGATAGACAAATTCTACCAGGGAGATGGGGCTGTTGGATTTAAAGCGTTGGGAAAAGTCATCGCGTTCCAGCATGCGGGCAACGGTCAACTTGCGCAGCAGTTTCAAGATTGCTTCGAAATTCAACTTCCCCAGCCATTCGCTGTTATAGCGAATTTCCGTTTTTTCCGGATCGAGAATGCGGTAGACCTGTTCGATGTAAGTCCTGGCATTCTCCTCCACCTCTCCCTTATTCAGCTCGGGGCGCATGGAAGATTTTCCCGAGGGATCCCCGATCAGAGCGGTAAAATCTCCCACTATGAGGACCGCGGTATGTCCCAGATCCTGAAACTGCCTGAGCTTTTGTAAAACCACCGCGTGCCCCAGGGTCAGATCCGGCTTGGTCGGATCCGCTCCCAGTTTTACGCGCAGAGGCCTGTTTTTGCCCAGCTTCCGGGCGAGTTCCTCCGGGCTCAATATCGCTTCGGCACCGCGACTGATCTGCTCTAAGACGTCCATGGGAAAGGGCTTATAGGTTTAGGGTTGGAGGGGGAGTTTCAATAGAAAACCGACCGGGGGCAGGTCGAGGGAAAATTGGAACCCCGTTAGGGTTAAAGCATTGCCAAGCCCCAAAATCCCCCCATGGTTAGGAATCCTTTTTGGTTCAACATTCAAATATTCAACCCTCTTTAAATAATGGCCTTAGACATAGGAACCCAAGCTCCCGATTTCACACTCAAAACAAAAACTGCAGACGGATTGCAGGATGTCACCTTGAGTGATAATTTTGGCAGCGGCAAAACCGTTCTCCTTTTCTTCCCCCTGGCCTTCACCAGTGTTTGCCAAGAGGAGTTGTGCTCCGTGCGCGACAGCCTGCAGGACTACAATGACCTGGATGCCACCCTTTACGGAATCAGTGTGGATAGTCCCTTTACCCAGGAGGAATTCGCCGGACAGAACAACCTCAACTTTCCCTTGCTGAGCGATTTTAACAAGGAGGTCAGCGCGGATTATGACGTGCAATACGAGGACCTTATCGGCTTGAAAGGCGTGGCCAAGCGATCGGCCTTCGTCATCGATTCCGATGGGATCATACAATACAGTTGGAGTAGCGATGACCCGACCGTCATCCCCGATTTCGACGCCATAAAAGCTGGGCTGAGTTGATCGCCTCGGAGGAAGGGAACCCAATGATCAAAATCACCGGTGTGCTCCAACCATGATTGATCTCCCCGATCCCCTCGGAACCCTGAGAGGGCTGGATGAAAAAGGGTCCGCGGTCTACTATTCCCTGCCCGCCCTGGAGGCCGATGGAGTGGGGCCCATTTCCAGGTTGCCCGCAAGTATCCGGATTGTGCTCGAATCCGTCCTGCGCAATTGCGATGGAAAAACCATAACCGAAGAAGATGTTCGAAGGCTGGCCAACTGGAACGCTTCAGATCCGCACCCAAGCGAGATCCCCTTTGTGGTGTCGAGGATTGCCCTGCAGGACTTTACCGGAGTACCCTTGTTGGTGGATTTGGCCGCCATGCGTTCGGCCGTAGACCGGCTGGGAAAGGACCCCAAGTACATTGAACCCCTGGTCCCGGTCGACCTCGTGGTGGATCATTCCGTCCAGGTCGATCGCAGTGGAACGGTTGACGCATTCAAGACCAATCTGGACATCGAGTTTGAGCGGAACCGCGAGCGCTATGGGTTCCTCAAGTGGGGACAGCAGGCCTTCGATACCTTTCAGGTCGTTCCCCCGAGCATGGGAATAGTGCACCAGGTCAACCTGGAATACCTGGCCAGGGTAGTTTTCGAAAAACAGGTAAATGGGAATACCCTGTTGTATCCCGACACCTTGGTGGGCACCGATTCCCATACCACAATGATCAATGGGCTGGGAATTGTCGGCTGGGGGGTTGGCGGTATCGAGGCTGAAGCCGGTATGCTGGGCCAGCCCGTTTATTTTCAAACCCCCGAAGTGATCGGGGTTCACATCACGGGGTTCTTGCGGGAAGGGGTTACCGCAACCGATCTGGCCCTGCACGTCACCCAAATGCTGCGGCGGGAACATGTCGTGGGAAAATTTGTCGAGTTTTTTGGTGAGGGCGCCGAAAATTTGACCGTGGCGGACCGCAGCACCGTGGCGAATATGGCGCCGGAATACGGCGCTACCATGGGGTTTTTCCCCATTGATGAAAAGACCCTGCAATACCTGCGGCTGACCGGGCGCGCCGAAGGGACGGTTCAACAAGTCAAAGCCTATTTCGAGGCTCAGGGATTGTATGGCGTTTCCCAGGCGGGGGAAGTGGAGTATACGAAGTCGCTCCACTTGGACCTGGCCGATGTGGTTCCGGGTGTGGCCGGGCCTAAGCGTCCCCAGGACTGGATCGATCTCCCCGATTTGAAGGATCGGTTCCGTTCCCTTTTTACCATGCCTTTGCAGGAGGGCGGGTTTGGGAAACGTGGCAAGGAATTTTCCCGATCGGTTGGAGTGCGATCGGGGGAGGGGGGAGTCGCCCTGGCCGATTCCCGCATACGCCACGGCAGCGTTTTGATAGCAGCCATTACGAGTTGCACCAACACCTCGAATCCCAACGTGATGATCGCGGCCGGTTTGGTAGCCAAAAAAGCCGTCGAAAGGGGCCTCACAGTGGATGAGTCGGTAAAAACCAGTCTGGCCCCCGGGTCGCGCGTGGTGACCGACTACCTCCGGGAGACCGGGTTGCAGCCCTATCTCGATCGGATTGGATTCAACCTGGTCGGCTATGGTTGCACCACCTGCATTGGAAACAGTGGTCCTTTGGCCGGACCCATCGAAGATGCTATCAGGGAGGGGGATCTGGTAGTTGCCAGCGTGCTTTCGGGGAACCGCAACTTCGAGGCCCGCGTGCACGGTTCCATTCGAGCTAATTTCCTCATGTCCCCGCCCCTTGTGGTGGCCTACGCTTTGGCCGGAACCGTGGATATCAACTTGGAGGAAGATCCCCTCGGCAGGACACCGGATGGCGCGCCCGTTTACCTTCGGGATATCTGGCCCTCCCACGGGGAAATTGAGGAACTAGTCACCTCGGGACTGAACTCCGAAATGTTCACCGGGCAATATGCCAAAATCATGCAGGCTTCACCTCAGTGGTATTCCATCACTGCTTCTACCGGCGACATCTACGACTGGCGGGAGGAGAGCACTTATATCCAAGAGCCACCCTTCTTCGATGATTTTTCCATGGAACCTTCCCGCATTTTCAATTTGGAGGGGATGCAGCCCCTGGCCATCCTGGGGGATTCCGTAACCACCGATCACATTTCCCCTGCTGGAGCTTTCCATCCCGAGACGCCAGCCGGTAAATTTCTCTTATCGCGGGGGGTGGAGCGGAAAGATTTTAATTCCTACGGATCGCGCAGAGGCAACGATCGCATTATGATCAGAGGGACCTTTGCCAACGTTCGGATCAAGAACCGTATGGCCCAGGGTAGAGAGGGCGGTTTTACCAAACTGATGCCGGAAGGGGAACTGCTCCCGATTTACGACGCCTGCCAGGTATACAAAACGCGCGGGGTCCCCACCGTCGTCTTCGCCGGGAAGGATTATGGCATGGGCAGTTCAAGGGATTGGGCGGCCAAGGGGACCAGGCTTCTGGGCGTCAAGGCCGTAGTGGCCGGGAGCTTTGAGCGGATCCACCGCAGTAATCTCATCGGCATGGGGGTGCTGCCCCTCGAATTTCTCCATGGCGAAAACCCCGATACCCTGGGACTGGATGGATCCGAAGTCGTTTCCATAAAGGGACTCTCCGATGATTTGGAACCCGGAATGAATCTCGACATGTCCGTGCAGAGGGCCGATGGTTCCCGGCTCAAAACCCAAGTGAAACTCCGTATAGATACCGCAGTTGAGGTCGAGTATTATCGACACGGCGGTATTTTACCTTACGTTCTTCGTAGAATTATTGCTTCTTCTTAATCTCGTCCCCTCATGGCCGAAGAAAACGATCCGGTTTTCCTGGTAGACCCCTATTCCGAGCCGATTCGGGTACGCATCTACGGACGTGCCAATTTTCTGAATTGCAGTCCTCTCAGGACCTTTTTCCGGAAGATGATCGCCAAGAACCGGCGTTCTTTTGAATTGGATTTCACCGATTGTACCGGCATGGACAGCACCTGTTTGGGAATACTGGCCGGGGCAGCCTTGGACTTGAAACGGAACAAACCCAACGGAGTCATCTGTCTGGCAGGGTTGAGTGACCGCAACCTCGACCTCATAAAAAACCTCGGGCTTCACCGGATAGTCCAATTGCTGGAAACACCGCGGTCGCATCGGGGACTTTCCCTGGAGATTGGGGGCCACCTCCAAGCGGAAAATCTGACGGAGGAGAAAAAGAAGGAAATGCTGATCGGGGCCCATGAGGATTTGGTTGAGGTCGACCGGAAAAATCTATCCAAATTTGAAAACCTGTTGAATTTCCTTCGGTCGGAATGATGGGCCACCGGTTTTGGCCGGGTTGGCGGGATTGGACCGAAGCGCTCTTGATTGATCCGTGTAGCCCTCCTTTACTGACCCTTTTCATGCCGACATGAGTTCCCCGTCTTCTACAAACCCGAAAGCATTGCCCGATCCGGCCGGTCATTTTGGCCCCTATGGAGGGGTTTTCGTGCCGGAAACCCTGATGACGGCTTTGAAAGAGTTGGGGGAGACCTACCGGCAGGCCAGGCAGGACCCGCAATATCGGGAAGAACTCCATTGGCATCTCAAGGAATTCGCCGGCAGACCCACGGAGTTGTATTATGCCGAACGCCTTACCGAAAGGTTGGGCGGAGCCAAGGTCTATTTCAAGCGCGAAGACCTGTTGCACACCGGTGCTCATAAGATAAACAACGTGCTCGGGCAGGCCTTGCTGGCCCGGCGCATGGGTAAGAAGCGCATTATCGCCGAGACCGGGGCGGGTCAACACGGGATAGCCACCGCCGCAGTTTGTGCTAAATTCGGTTTGGAGTGTGTGATTTACATGGGCCGGGTGGACATGGAACGACAGGCCCTCAACGTCTACCGCATGCGATTGAGCGGGGCGGAGGTGCGGCCTGTTGATGCGGGACAAAAAACACTCAAGGAGGCCGTTAGCGAAGCCATGCGCGACTGGGTTACCAACGTCAGGAATACACACTACATCCTCGGATCCGCCCTGGGGTCCCATCCCTATCCCATGATGGTGCGCGATTTTCACCGGGTCATCGGCCAGGAAGCGCGGGCCCAAATTTTGCGGCGGGAAGGACGTCTTCCCAACGAACTGTGCGCCTGCGTGGGCGGAGGTAGCAATGCCATTGGATTGTTCTACGAATTCCTCGGCGATGAGGAGGTCCGAATGGTAGGTGTCGAGGCTGGGGGCAGGGGAATAGTCCCCGGTAGCCACGCGGCGCGATTTCACGGGGGTAAGTTGGGCGTGCTCCAGGGAACGAAGACTTACATCCTGCAAAATGAGGATGGTCAGATCGAATTGACCCATTCCGTTTCAGCGGGTCTGGATTACGCCGCGGTAGGTCCTGAGCATGCCTACTACCGCGATGCCGGTCGCATCGATTACACCTACGCCACTGACGATGAAGCGCTTGAGGCCTTCCGGATATGTAGCGCCATAGAAGGCATTATTCCAGCCCTTGAATCGGCCCATGCCGTGGCCTATGCCATCAAGAGGGTACCCGAGATGGGCAAGGAGGAAATCCTCCTGCTCAACATGAGCGGCCGGGGTGACAAGGACGTCCAAGAGGCGGCCCGCCTGCTCGGGGAAGGGGAGGTTTGATGCGGTCCATGACCGGATACGGGCGCGCCTCCGCCCTCCATGAAAATTTTCAGATTTCGGTGGAAGTGCGCTCGGTTAACCGCAAGAACCTGGATGCCATTGTGACCATGCCCCGGGAGTGGCAGGCGCTGGAAGGCAGAATCCTTTCCGCTCTGAAGGAGAGGGTGGAACGCGGGCGCGTCGTTATCCTCGTCCAAGCCCAACCGGCCGGTGACAGGGACGAGGAGGCCTTCGATTCGGCTTCCGTGGCAAATCTGGTCGAGGAATTCCGAACGCTCTCCGAATCGCTCAATGCGCCTTTTACGGTTACTCCCGATCTGCTTCTTCAGTTGGCCCTGTACGCCAAGAAGAATCAATCCCTTCCCGATCCCGAAGCAGTTGAAGGAACCTTGCTCGAAGCCTTTCAGCGCGCTTTGGCTTTCATGGTGGAAATGCGGGAAAGCGAGGGATTGAAATTGGCCGCTGACCTGAAGGCCCGGGCCGAGGTTCTGGGAGAGTTGATTGCCGCGATTGAGGGGTACGCCGATGGGACGGTGGCGCGGTATCGCGAGTTGCTTTTGCAACGGTTGCGCCAGGGAGCGCTCGACCTCGATCTGGATGACGAGCGGGTACTCAAGGAAATCGCCTTGTTTTCAGACCGCTGTGACATCACCGAGGAAATCACCCGGTTGAAAAGCCACCTCGATCAACTCGGTCAATTCTTGGAATCCGAGGGACCGGTGGGTCGCCGCACCGATTTTCTGCTGCAGGAAATGAATCGGGAGATCAATACCATCGGGAGCAAATCCAACGACATCCGCATTTCCCGGCAGGTCATCGCTTTCAAAAACGAGCTGGAACGCCTGCGCGAACAGGTCGCCAATATCGAGTAGCGGGTTGGGAAGGATACATCCACCAAAGATCACGAAGAGGCACGAAGGGTATTACCCAACGGAGTAAGGGGGATGATTACGAAGGGGTATTCAGTCTGCCACCGGATTCCAGAATGCCAATGTAATCTTATTTGGATAGAATGCAATCGGACAGTTGCTTGGCTTGATGGGTAGTTAAGCCAATTTGTTTTGGTATCCAATTCAAATTCCTATTCCGACCCTTGGACCCGCGGGGAAGCCCAAAGCCACCGACATACGTGTTCCTGACAATGACCCTATAAAGGGAGTGTTTTTTGCCTTCTTTTTTGGTGGCCCCCAACTTGTCGGCAATCTTTAGCCCGTCCTTTCGAGTCAGCATTTTTTCAGATGCTTTCGGAAAACGGCCAACTGTTGGCGAGCATCCGGCCCCAAGATGGCTTCATGCTCCTCCAAGTCTTCCATCGTACTGAGGATTACCTCTTTCAATACCTCGACGGCCTCCTCCATGGTATCATCAGCCCATCCGATATTGCCTTCCAAAAAGCGAGCCTCTATGGTCCGTTGGTCAAGAGGGAGAATCTTGATGGGGATGGGCTCTAACACGGTATAGGGATCTCCAGGGAAACTTTTTATCGAAACCTCTTCTTCCATGCTTGTTGCCCAAGTCCTACCCGGTTCATTTACCTGGCCAGGAGATTCTTCGACAACCTTGCCAGACGGCAATGGCGCCTTTTTTTTATGGTTCGACATTAGTTGAGACTACTTACCCCAAAGGGTTACAGCGGTTCCTCCTGGTTCAAGAGGAAAAAAAGGCATCATTCCCTTGAGTTCATTCGGCCTTTGCAATGGGTGCCACCTTTAAATGGAGGTCCGTCAACAAAGTGTATTTAACGTCTTTTTTGTCGCCAATATCGAGTAGCGGGTCAGGGTTCCGTCCCGGTTGAATTGTTCCTGATGCTGGACCAGGTGAAAATGCACACACCGGTGAGAATGGCCATGTCGGCAATATTGAAGGCGGGCCATCGGTAGAACCCGAGGTGCAGGTCAATAAAGTCGACCACGTGCCCGAGGGCCAGGCGATCGATGAGATTCCCGATTATTCCCCCTGTTAAAATGCCCCAGGAGATTTGAAAATTCAGGTTGCGCAACCCCAAGGCCCGGCGAAAAACGAAGATAAATCCCAGGGCCGAAATGGCAAACACCGCAAGGGCGAAACTCCTGCCGGGAAAGATGCCCCATGCGGCGCCCGTGTTCCCAATGTGACAAAGGTAGAAAAATCCCGGGATAACCTCGATCATGTTGAATTTCTCGTAGCTGCCGAAAGGCAGGGTCAACTGGATGATCCACTTGGTCAGCCGGTCGAGCATCACGGTGGCGAATACCACCAGATAGAACCAACGGTAGGACAGAATCCGGGTGAATAGCGCTAAATTACCAATCGGGTTCCCCATTATTCAGAGTCGTCACCGAAGTATTGGCTGGAATCTTCCAAAGCGCTACCAAAAATTCCGCCGCGTTGAGAGGTGCGGCGCTTGTTTTTTTCCAGATCCTTCTTCCCTTGCAAGGAATACTTGGTGAAGGGCACGGCCAACAGCCGCTCCCTGGATATACGCTTGCCCGTAACCGCGCAAACGCCATACGTCCCATCGAAAATGCGCTGAATCGCTTCCTCGATTTCTTTCAAGGCCTCCTGTTCACTGGATACCAGATTGAGAGCAAGATCCCGGTCAAAAGTCTCCGTTCCCTCATCTGCCAGGTGTTGGCTGTAACTGGAAGTATCCCCGGAAGCTTCCTTACTCGACTTTTTTAACGTTTCCCGGGTATGCAGGTCGATTTCCTCGGTCAGTTGTTGGCGAAGCTGAACCAGCAGTTTGTAATAAGGCTTGAACGCGCGGGGAACCATGGCTTCCTCCGCTGCCGCCTTCCAACCCTTGGCCGGATCGTAGCCCAGGATTTCGCTAACGGATGCGGCGCCCAGATTTCGGTTTTCCCGGGGCCGGTCGATTTCCAGGACGGCCACTTTTCTGGGGGGGGCTTTGGGGAGGATCTTCCTCCCCGTCCGGGTGGGAGTGTCCTTTTTGTTGGCCAGGAAGTCTTGCACGTCATCCAGGGTAAAAGCGGCCACTTTGGAAGGGGAAACCTTGGCCTTGCCGGAGGTCGATCTTGCCCGGGCCACCGCTTTGGCAATGGTTTCAACTTTAAAAGATGATGTGTCGGTCGATTTAGGGGAATTATGCATGGGGGTTGGAGTTTGGTTTAGATCCGGAGCGCTTCTTGGCAGCGGGGGCACAGAGATCCATAGATGGTAGTTTCAACCAGCCCTTCCACGGTTCGCCAACAACGGGGACAACGCTCACCCTCTGCTGGAGCAACTTCAATGGATACCTCTCCAAACTCACTCGCTTCCAGCGAGACTTGAGAGGCGATAAAAACTTCAGGAAGTTTGGATTCGAATCGAAGCAAAATTTGGAAAAGGGGATCATTCTCTGAACCGGTTATCGAAATATTGGCGTCGAGAGATTTTCCAATTCTTTTGGCTTGTCGAGCCTTTTCCAACAATTCGTTTACGTCATTGCGGAAATTCAAAACCATTTCAAAATCCTCCATTCCATCCCAGGCGGTCCAGCTATCCGGAGGCCTCGGCCAGGACTGCAGATGGATGGAATCCGGACTGAAGTCCCCATTGGTTTGGAGGTGTGACCAGGCTTCGTCGGTGGAGAAGGCCAGCACGGGAGCCATCAAGCGGGCCACCGTCCGGAAGATGTGGTAGATGGCGGTTTGGGATGACCTCCGCAGCCGTGAATCCGGAGCCAGGGTATAGAGGCGATCCTTCAACATGTCGTGGTAGCGGGCCGAAAGGGTGACGGAGAAAAACTGGTTTAAAAGCTGGTAGGCCCGGTGAAATGCATAGGTATCATAGGCTTGTGTTACCGGCTTTACCAATTCGGCTGTTTTGTGCAAAGCCCAGCGGTCGATCAGGTCGAGCTGCTCAATGGCCAAGCCGTCCTTTTCCATGTCGAAATCAGATAAATTGGACAATTGAAAACGCAGGGTGTTGCGGAACAAGCGATAGGTATCGACGATGCGGTTGAGGATATTGGGTGAGAAAGGAATATCGTTGCGGTAATCTTGGGAGGAGACCCACAAGCGGATGACGTCGGCGCCATATTTTTCTATGAAGGTGTCGGCGGTCTGAGGGCGGCCTCTCGCATCGCTCTTGCTCATCTTTGTGCCGTCCTCTTTGACCACGTAACCGTGGGTGAGGACCTGCTTGTAGGGCGGGATTCCCTCTGTCACCATCCCGGCCCAGAGGGAGGATTGGAACCAACCCCGGTGTTGGTCGCTGCCCTCCAGATAGAGGTCGGCCGGATAACCGAGTTGCTCGTTTCGTTTTAAAACGGCTTGGCTGCTCGAACCGGAATCGATCCAGACGTCGAGCGTGTCTCCGCCGCGGGCCAACGATTTTTCCTTCCAGGAGTCGGGTAGGTCGATACCTTCAAGGATGGTAGCGGAGTCGTTTTCAAACCAGTAATCGCTTCCTTTTTCACCGATTTTATCGGCGATGGAACGGACCACCCCGGCATTGAGATAGGCCTTTCCCTCGGCATCGAAGAAGGCCGGTATGGGCACTCCCCAACTGCGTTGCCGGCTGATGCACCAGTCGGGACGGTTTTCCACCGCGGCGCGAATACGGTTCTCTCCCCAGGCCGGGATCCACTCCACGTCCCCAATGGCCTCCAGGGCGCGTTGCCGGAGGCCCTTTTCATCCATGGCTACAAACCACTGATCCATGGCCCGGAATACAACCGGTGTCTTGGACCGCCAGCAATGGGGGTAGCTGTGCTTCAATTTGCGGAACTGCATCAGCCCTCCCGATTGGGCCAGCATTTCCACCACCGCTTCGTTGGCCGGGCTCCGGCCTTTTCGGCCTAGAACTGCTACCCCAACCAATTCCGGAGGGATTTGCCCGTCGTTTGCATATTTTCCCTCGTCGTCGAGCGGACTGTAGATTTCCAGATTATAGGCCAGTCCGGACAGGTAATCATCCAAGCCGTGACCGGGGGCGGTGTGAACGGCTCCGGTTCCCGCTTCGGTGGTAACGTAATTGGCCAGGATAATGGGGCTGGGCCGGTCCAAAAAAGGATGTTGGGTCACAAGACCCTCCAGTTTTTCCCCGGCAATGGTTTTTACCGTTTTCACGGCCCCCAATCCGGTGTCCCGGGCAAACGGCTCAACCAGATCCCTGGCCACCAAGTAGAGTTCTTCACCCGATTTGAGCACCGAATAGGTCAGGCGGGGATGCACTGCTATAGCCAGATTTGCCGGAAGTGTCCAGGGGGTGGTGGTCCAGATAACCACTGTTACCGGGTCCTTTATTCCGATAGCGGAAGCATCGGATATGACAAATTTTACCCAGATGGACGGACTCAGGTGTTCCTTGTACTCGATTTCGGCCTCGGCCAGAGCGGTTCGACAGGGAATCGACCAATAAACCGGCTTCTTGCTGCGATAGACTGCTTCCTGGTCGATGAAGGATGCAAAGGTGCGCAGTATGTCCGCCTCATAGGCGGGATCCATGGTGCGGTATTCGGCGCTCCAATCGGTCAGGACTCCCAGACGGGTGAACTGTCTTCGCTGGGTTTTCAAGTATTTTTTTGAGAATTGGGCGCAGACTTGGCGAATCTCGAGAGCGGATAAATCCGCTTCCCGGTTCCTCAACTCGAGCATCGCCTTGTGTTCGATGGGCAAGCCATGACAATCCCATCCCGCAACATAGGGGGTGCGGAATCCGCGCATGGATTTGTAGCGCAGAATAATTTCCTTGAGGACTTTGTTCAGGACCGTGCCCATGTGGACGAACCCGTTGGTGAAGGGAGGTCCGTCGTGCAGAATAAAAGGGCGACCGTTGGCGTTTTTTTCCTGAATACGGCGGTAGAGGTTCGCTTTTTCCCAGAACTGCAACCGTTGAGGTTCCCGTAAAACCAGATTTGCCCGCATGGGGAATCGGGTCTTGGGGAGGGTTAGCGTTTTTTTCAGGTTGGCAGTCATACAGCAGGAATTTTTTTGCCCGATGGGGTGAACGGGTAAGCCGATAAGCGCGGAAACATGCTATTAAACCCTTCCAAGTCAAGCGCGTAGGCGCGATGAAGAATCAGGAATGAGGAGTGATGGAGAAATGGAGCGATGGAGTAATGGGGAAATGGAGTGATGGAGTAATGGGGAAATGGAGTAATGGGGAAATGGGGAAATGGAGTGATGGGGATCCGCCTTCGCCGCGTGGCGGGCTACGGCGTGACATTCCTAGCACCTCCAGCATCCGGATTCCAGTATTATTCCGGGGCGCAGTAGAAAATTGGGTGATGTCGCTTTCGCGGTTGAGAGAAATGCGGGCTAGACTTGAGGGCCCAATTTTCAAAAGCTGTCCGGCTTTGTGTTGTCCTTATCGGATGTAAGGGGAACGTTTTGAATTTGAGGATAAAAAAACTATGACGGCAGAAACGGGTTCAGTGCTTTTGGTTATTCGGGATGGATGGGGCGTCAATCACAACCCCCGACACGATTCCTTCAACGCTATCAAGCTGGCTCGAACCCCCGTTGCGGACCGGTTGACCTTGGAATGGCCCAGAACCGAGTTGGCCGCATGCGGATTGGACGTCGGGGTCCCCCCCGGGATAATGGGCAATAGCGAAGTGGGACACCAGAACATCGGGGCAGGGCGCATTGTGGATCAGGAGATGGTGCGGATCTCGAAGGCTTTTGCCACCGGAAGTATCCGTGAAAACGAAACCTTGCGAGCGGCTTTCCAACGGGTAAGACGAGGAGGAGCATTGCATTTGCTGGGGATTTTTTCCGATGCCGGTGTGCACGGATTGCTCGAACATCTCTACGGATTGCTGAAGGAGGCCAAAGCGGCCGGACTGAAAGAAGTTTACATTCACGCCTTCACCGACGGCAGGGACACGTCCCCCCAAAGTGGTCTGGGCTACATTCGGGAGGTAGAAGTGAAATGCAGCGAAATCGGGGTGGGAAAAATTGCCACCGTTTGCGGCCGTTTTTGGAGCATGGACCGCGATAACCGGTGGGATCGGGTAGCCGAGGCCTATCATATGCTGACCGGTTCCAAAGCGGGAAACTCGGCTTCCTCCGCCGTCCGCGCGGTGGAGAACTATTACCGCAACCCTCTGGATCAATCCAGGAAGGGGGACGAATTCATTTTACCTACCTGGGTGGTTGACGGGAAAGGCGATCCATTGGCGACTATCGGGCACGGAGATACGGTCATATTTTATAATTATCGCGGGGACCGCCCCAGGGAAATTACTCGCGCTTTTATCGAAAGGGATTTCAGCGCTTTCGACCGCGGGGAATTTTTAGACCTATTTTTCGCCGGAATGACCGAATATCAACAGGGACTGCTGGACCACGCCGTGTTCGCCAAGCCTCCCAAAATGAACCACATCCTGGGAGGCTATTTGGCCGACCGGGGTCTAAAGCAGTTCCGGTGTGCCGAAACCGAGAAGTACCCCCACGTGACCTACTTTTTTAACGACTATCGGGAGGAGCCCTTTCCCGGAGAGGACCGGGAGATGGCGGCCAGCCCCAAAGTCACCACCTATGACCTGGCGCCGGAAATGTCCGCTGAAAAGGTAAAGGATCTCACCCGTCGAGCCATCCTTTCCCGCCGCTATGATTTTATACTGGTTAATTTTGCCAACCCCGACATGGTGGGGCACACTGGATCCCTTCCAGCGGTGGTCAAAGCCTGCGAAAAAATCGACCATTGTCTGGGCCAGTTGTTGGAGGCCGTGGACGAAGTCGGAGGGGTGGCGCTGGTGACGGCCGACCATGGAAACAGCGACCAAATGTGGGACCCGGCCCTGAACAGTCCGCACACCGCCCATACCCTGAATCCCGTGGAACTGGTAATTTACGGGAAAGATTGCGAAAATGTGAAACTATTGCAGGGTGGGAGACGTCTAGCCGATATAGCCCCCACGGTTTTGCTCCTCTTGGGCTTGGAACAACCAAAAGAAATGACAGGACAAAACCTGATACGCTAACGATATAACCATGGGTACAAAGCAGCACGCCATCATGGGCCTTATCCTGGCCGCCACGTGGGGGAGTTTTTTGTCGCGGCCTGGCCATGGAATGGACATTTTACCCTTGGATCAGGTCAAACCCGGCATGGAGGGGGAATGGCGAACGGCTGTTTCCGGATCGGACATCCGGACCTTTCAACTGCGGGTCATTGGAATAGCGGACCATTTTATCGGACCTGATCGGCCCGTCATCATTTGTGAAGCCACGGATGAGGAAAACAGACTTTCGGGCCCGGTTGCGGGGATGAGCGGAAGTCCTGTTTTTATCGAGGGCAAATTGGTCGGAGCCTACGCCTATGGCTACACCTGGCCCAAGCAACAGGCCATTATAGGCGTGACCCCCATTGAAGAAATGCTCCCGGTGATGGATGAGCCCGGGGTTCGGTCCACTTCTACGGGAAGGAATTCCCCGCGTTGGAAATCGGTGGAACCGGCCAGCCGGGAACGACTTTTAAAGTACCAATCGGCCCTGAAGCCCCTTCCTTCCCCATTGTTCGTATCGGGGATTTCGCAAAACACGCTGGAGGCTTTCAAATCGGATATCGATGCCATCGGGCTCGATGTGATGAATGCCCCGATGGGCTCGGCCAAACAATCCGGGGAAATTTCCCTGGAAGCGGGATCTCCTGTCACTGCCATTCTCATGTATGGAGATTTTAATTTCGGAGCCACCGGAACGGTCACTTACGTGGATGGCGACCGGCTTCTGGCCTTCGGACATTCCTTTTTCCAGTGGGGGGACGTGGAGATACCCCTGGCCCATTCCGAAGTATTGACGGTGGTACGGTCCTTACCCTCTTCCTTCAAGCTGTCCAATTACGGGAAGGTCTTCGGTCGCGTTTATCAGGATCGGCTCACTGGAATCGCGGGAGAGGCGGGAAGCTTTGTTCCAATGACCGATTTTTCCGTTCACGTCTCCTATCCCGATTCTCAGGAAAAATCCTTTTCCGCCAAAATGTTTCGGCACCCGCGCTTCAGTCCTCTCTTGAATGCCCTCGCCACCATGGAGGCCCTGACCCGCGTGAACGAGTTCTCCGAGGAGCAAACCCTGACCGTCACCACCCGGTTAAAGGTGGAAGGTCACGATCGAATCGAACTTACCGATATTTTTTCGGGAGTCGGAGCGGCCCAGGAAGCAGCTTTTCAGGGGAGGGCCATCCACAGCCTGATTGCCGATAGTATTTTCGATCCTCCCGCAGTGGAATCGGTGGAGGTGAGGGTCGAATCCCTTCCCCGAACCCTTATCCATCTTCTGGATGCCGTCTATCTGAAAGATAATGTGCTCGATGCCGGGGATGAGGTCGAATTGACCCTCAGTCTCAAGGACCACGCAGGTAATCGTTTCCGGCGCAAGGTCAGCTTTCCCTTGCCGGAGGAAATCCGCCAGGAACGCGTGGAAGTCATGGTGGCGGATGCGGTGGCGGCGGAGAAAATCGACTATGAGGAATTCTTTCCCGCCACCCGGTTCGAACATGTTCTCGAACGGTTGGACGCCCTGAAAAGCCGCGACCGGATCTATATTAAAATCTTGCGCAGGTCCCAGGGGATCAGCGTGGAGGGAAAACACCTCTCCGGATTACCGCCCTCCACCCTGGCCCTCTTGAAAAATGCCAAGGGGCTGAAGATTGACAAGAACTTGCAATGGGATCCGGTATTTGAATTGCGCATTCCGGTCGAGGCTGAATTTCGCGGTAGCGCCTTCCTGCCCCTAACCGTCAGGTGATATGAAATTAATCCGAACCCTTTCAGTGTTGCTCTTTTTCGCTCCCCCGGCTTGGGCACGAACCCACGAAACCGTGCAACAATCGTTCAGCGACTTTATCAAGGGCGAGTTGAATGGCATTTCCCTTCATTCCGACGGTTACTTGCTGGCCGCCCCGAAGTTGACCCCGTTTGCCGAGATAGATGCCCCCATTCTCTGGGCCGCAGAAATGGATTCCGAAGGAAATCTCTACGTCGGCACCGGAAATGAGGGAACTATCTTTAAAGTGGACCCGGAGGGAACGGTTACCGAAGTTTTCAAACCCAATCGCCTCATGTCCCGGGCTATGGCCATCGATAGCCAGGATCAACTCTACGTGGCCGTTTCTCCCGAGGGTGGGTTGTACAGGATTTCCGGGGAGGGGACGGTAGAAGTCTTTCTGAGCATTCCCGACGCTTACGTCTGGGACATCCTGGTGGACGAAGAGGATGTCCTCTATATCGCCTCGGGCCCGCACGGGGTTGTCTACAAGGTGGATACCCGCGGCAATGAACCCGAGGCAAAGGTATTTTTTGACAGTGAGGAAACCCACATTACAGCCATGGATTTTGACAACGAGGGCAATCTCCTGGCCGGAAGCGCCACCCACGGACTCCTCTACCGCATCGATAAAGAGGGTGGGGGGAAGGTAATTTATGCCACCGGTGACAGGGAGATTCGCCGGATCCTGGGCCGATCTGACGGATCCATCTTCTTCACATCGTTCAACCATCCCGGAAGGCCGGTTACCAAAACACAACCGTCCCGGGAAAGTTCCGCCTCCAACGCCTCGGAAAAAGCGGGCGGCAGTTCGAATTTTGCCGAAGATACCCCTCCCAAGAGCTCTGCCGCTTCCTCCCGTTCAATCTTTTCCATGACCGTGACGGCAAAACCAGACGATGGCAGTTCCCTCTACCGCATGGATGCGGAAGGCTTCGTAACCCGGTGGTGGCGATACAAGGATACCTCCATCTATTCCGTAAATGAAGAGGAGGATGGAAGGATATTCCTGGGCACGGGCAGCCAGGGACATCTCTACACGGTGGCTCAGCCCGGGGATTGGACCTTCCTGCACGATCTCGAATCCGGTGGAGAGATAACCGAAATTATCAAGGGTCCCGGGGACAATACCTCTTACCTGATTTGCAGCAATCCCGGGCGCATCCTGTTATTGGATAACGGGCAGAGGAATGAGGGATATTTCGAATCCGAGGTGGTCGACTTCAAACAGGTCTCCCAATTTGGCAGTTTTCAGGTGTTTATCGAACCGAACGGAAAAGAGTCGGTCGGGGTGGAAGTGCGGGCTGGCAACGTGGAGGACCCGGATCGCACTTGGACGGATTGGACCGGATTGGTTGGAGAAAACCTCATCATCGATAACCCTCTGCCGCCCTCCCGCTACCTGCAGTACCGATTGCGGTTCAGCGGAGCAGAAGTCGCCCCGGTACACCAGGTCCGGTTCTTTTCCAGAACTCAAAACCTGGCCCCCCTGGTGACCAGCATCAAAATTCTGGATCTGGGTTATGAGGCAAAATCCATAACCTCCACGGCCTCCGCCCCCAACGTAGATTTGGCCCGCAGTATTAATTCCGGGATCGAGGCGGAATTTGAAAAATTGGCCAATAAGCCCAAGCAGGTGAAAGTTTTTGAAAAGCCGGGTTCCCAGACGGTGGTCTGGCGTTCGGTGGACGGTAACGACGACGATTTGATCTACAAACTTCAGTTGGCCCGTTTGGGAGATGGAAACTGGATAACATTGGCTGATCATCTCGAGCACACTTACCACTCTTTTAATACCAAGGGTTTTTCAGATGGCTTCTACCGTTTGAGAGTCACGGCTTCGGATGAACCCTCCAATCCTCGCACCGAAGCCAAATCGGGAGAAGCGGTGAGCAATGTATTTCCGATCGACAACACCCCGCCCGTCATTGTGCTGGAGGATTTCCACCGGGATGGGGACACCGTGACCTTGAAGCTGACCGCTTCCGATTCGACCAGTCTGATCCGCAGGGCCAATTTCCAACTCAATGGAAACGACATGGATTCGATTCATCCGGATGACGGTATTCTGGACGAAAAACTGGAATCATTTACCCTGGAGCTGGATGTCGCGGAGGATTCAGGCCAGAGCCTCATGGTGGAAATCGGGGATGAAGTGGGCAATTCGACCGTTCTGACCCGGAGCCTGGGTTAGCCCGCATGTCTCAATACCGCGTTTACTTCGCAGGGAAGGGCTACACGCCGTTGCATAGCAACTTTGCGCCGTCAGGATTGCAAGGAATGACCACGACCAAGGAGGACCCGATCAAAAATGGTGTTGATTTAAGGGCCTTCCTTCAAGTTTATAGCTCGCTTCCCCTTTAACCCGGGGAAAAGGCTAAATTTGAAATAGGCAAATCAGGAAAAAATATGAAACGCACGCATCATTGTGGAGAACTGAGGAGGTCGGATATCGGTTCGACCGCCATACTCAATGGGTGGATCGATTCGGTGCGCGACCATGGAGGCGTATTATTCGTCGACTTGCGCGACCGGGAAGGGGTCACCCAGGTCGTTTTCAATCCGCAGCACGGTGATGCTATTTCCCGGGCGCTTCAACAATTGAAGCCGGAAAGCGTTATTGTGGTAGAGGGTAGGGTCACGGAGCGCGAAAATGATGCCGTCAATCCACGCCTGGCCACGGGGGAGGTGGAAGTGCATGCCGAATCCTGCACCCTGCTCAATTCCTCCCGGACACCTCCTTTTCCCATCGAGGACCGGAAAGGAGACAGGGTAAATGAAGACCTTCGGTTGACCTACCGCTACCTCGACCTGCGGCGGCCCAAAAACCTGGCCGTATTGAGGAAGCGTCATCGTGCCTGCAAAATCATTCGCGATTACATGGATGAAGAGGGATTTATCGAGGTGGAAACCCCCATGCTTTTCAAGAGCACCCCGGAAGGAGCCCGGGAGTATCTGGTGCCGAGTAGGGTAAATCCCGGGGAGTTCTATGCCTTGGCTCAATCGCCCCAGCAATTCAAGCAAATGCTCATGGTAGCGGGAGTGGAGCGTTATTTTCAGTTGGCCCGGTGCTTCCGGGATGAAGATGGGCGGGCAGATCGACAACCCGAGTTTACCCAGGTCGACCTGGAGATGTCGTTTATCGACCGGGAGGACATGTACGCCCTGATCGAGGGAATGATGCAGCGCCTTTGGAAGGGACTATTGGACGTGGATCTCGACCTGCCGTTCGAACGTCTGTCCTACCAGGATGCCATGAATAACTACGGCTCTGATCGTCCGGACCGTCGATTCGGGCTCAAACTGGCCGACCTCAACGACATTTTCAAGGGTTCCGAATTCAAGGTGTTCAAACGGGTGATAGATGGCGGAGGTCACGTCAAGGCCATCAATGCCAAGGGTCTTTCCGATATCACGGAAGGTGAACTCAAATACCTGACCGATATGGCCACGGCCATGGGGGCAAAGGGATTGGCCTTTATCCGGGCACGTAAGAGCGGCCTTTGGAAATCCCCCATCCTCAAGTTCTTTAGCGATGCCGAGATAGCGGCCTTGCGCGAGCGCATGGAAATTGAAGACGGAGACCTGGTGTTTTTTATGGCGGCGGGGTGGGAGAGAGCCTGTTCCATTCTGGGCAAGGTCCGTCTGGAGGCGGCCGCGTTACTCCGGAAGCGTGGAATATTGGCTCTCGACCCCTCGATTTGGGACTTTTTCTGGGTCATCGAATTTCCCCTGATGGTTTTCGATGACGAAGCGGGCCGCTTTGTTTCCGCCCACCACCCCTTCACCGCTCCATTGGTGGAGGATAGACATTTCTTGGATGAGGATCCCAAATTGGCCCGCGGCCAGCACTACGATCTGGTGTTGAATGGGATGGAACTGGGGGGAGGAAGTATCCGTATTCATCAACCTGATCTGCAGCAGAAGGTTTTCGAGGAGGTGCTTCAACTACCCAAGGCGGTCATCGAAGATCGTTTCGGCTACATGGTGAACGCCTTTCGCTATGGCGCGCCACCCCATGGTGGAATCGCACTCGGGTTGGACCGCATCGTCGGCCTGCTCTGCGGGACGGGAAGTATACGGGATGTCATTGCGTTTCCCAAAACTCAGAAAGGGCAATGCCTCATGTCCAGCAGCCCCGGGCCGGTCACCGAAAAACAACTTCGGGATTTGCACATTCGTTCCAGGGTAGTAGAAAAGCGGAGGCCTTAGGCCGGAAACCGGGATTTGAAACTGCATTTCGATTAGAAGCGGCTTTACGCCGCGATCCCACGAAGCAGCCTCGGTGCAGTCGCGGCGTAAAGCCGCTCCTACAACTATTGTGAGACATGCGGGCTAATGAGCGGTCCGGGTCGGGGCTGAATTGTACATTTTCGTACAATTCCGGGTTCCCCCAGGTAATACCTCGGCAAAGCGTTGGGAAAGAAGGGCCTGCAGGCTGACAATCCGAAGAGATTTGGGAAAAACCTCTCAGTTGGCATATGAGGTGCTTTATTGAGGCACAAATTGGCCTTTGACCGCATAAAACCGAAAGCTAACCGATCATATTATGCATCTAAAATATAAACGATTCATTACCCTTTTCCTGGGTCTCATAGCTGTAATGGGATTTGCCTGCACCGGATTTGCCGAGTGGGAATCATTGGAGCAGTTCCAGGAGTCCGCCGCTTACCCCAAATTCCTGATAGACAATTTGTGGTTACTGATTGCCGCCGGTTTGGTGTTCGTCATGCACTTGGGATTCGCCACACTCGAAAGTGGGCTGACCCAGTCCAAAAATACCGTCAACATCCTGTTCAAGAATGTGTTCATCATCTGTATGGGAACCCTGGCTTACGCCGTTTGGGGATTTAATTCCATGTACCCTGGGGACAATTGGATTTGGGATGGTGTCATCGGCAAGGGTGGTCCCATACCAGATGCCACCCAGGCGGTGGGCAATTTGACCAGCGACTATGCCGACTACACCTTGTGGACCGATTTCATCTTTCAGGCCATGTTTGCCGCGACCGCCGCAACCATCATATCCGGGGCTGTGGCCGAGCGCATCAAACTGGGGAGCTTCATGGTCGGGGCAACCATTATCGTGTTGATCGGGTATCCCATCTCCGGTTCCTGGGAATGGGGCGCAGGATGGTTGGATCGTCTGGATTTCGCCGATTTTGCCGGATCGAGTCTGGTGCACGCCTTTGGCGGATTTGCCGCCCTGGCCGGGGTAATCGTTTTGGGCCCTCGCAAGGGGAAATATTTGGAAGGTGGAAAAATAAAACCCATTCTGGGTCACTCCATGCCTCTGGCGACTATCGGGGTTTTTCTACTGTTCCTGGGATGGTTTGGGTTTAACGGCGGATCCGTCCTGAGCGCGGACGCCGGCCTGGTCTCCCTCGTATTTGTAACCACCGCCTTAGCCGCTTGTTCGGGCGGGCTGGCCTCCATTTTCTCTTCCTGGATGCTGCTGAAAAAGCCCGACCTTTCCATGGGGTTGAATGGAATTCTGGCCGGCTTGGTGGGTATCACCGCCGGGGCCGATGCGGTCGGGGCCTGGGAAGCCGTTCTCATCGGTTTGATCGCCGGCGTCATCGTGGTGTTTGCCATTCTGTTCTTCGACAAGATCAGGATCGACGATCCCGTTGGGGCTATTTCAGTACATGGAGTTTGTGGCATTTGGGGGACGCTGGCCGTCGGAATTTTCGGTGGCGGCAATTTCTTCATTCAACTCCTCGGGACCTTGTCCATTTCCGCCTTCGCATTTGTCTTCGCCTTTGTAACCTTCAGTTTGGTCAATGTCGCCCTCGGATTGCGCGTGAGCGAGGAAGAAGAATTTGGTGGATTGGACATCGGGGAACATGGGCAGGAAGCCTATCCGGACTTCGCTCCATCCATTCATTGACCCTTTAGGGGCTTTTAATCTGAATAGTTGGACCATAACCAATTGTGTAACCTTTTAAATCAGGAAAAAATGAAGCTTATCTCAGCCATCATCAAACCCTTCAAACTGGAGGAAGTTAAGGAAGCCCTTTCGGAAATCGGGATTGAAGGTATGACCGTTACCGAAGTAAAAGGCTTCGGTCGTCAAAAAGGACATACCGAAATCTATCGCGGAAGTGAATACACCGTGGATTTCCTTCCCAAGGTGAAGATCGAAGTAGCCGTTTCCAACGACATAGCCGCAAGCACTGTGGCAACTATGGTAAGGGCGGCCAAGACCGGCAAGATCGGCGACGGCAAGATTTTCGTGACTCCCTTGGAAGATGTGGTGCGCATTCGCACCGACGAGCGGGGCGAAAGCGCCATCTGACCGGGACCAAATTTCCAAACAGGGGGCGGCATGCCCCCTGGGAGGATGGTCTATTGCCCGGCCAGGAACGCCGCCTTGGGATCGTAATCGGTGGCGTCGTCCTCCAGCCACCGGGCCAGTTCGGCCCGACCCACCACAAACCAGTGCACCTCATCGGGTCCATCCGCGAGGCGCAAAGTGCGCTGGTTCAGGTACATGTCGGCCAACGGCGTCCACTGTGAGACGCCGGTGGCGCCGTGGATTTGAATGGCTTCATCGATGATGCGGCAGACCCGGATGGGAACCATCGCTTTAACGGCGCTCACCCAGACCCTGGCATCGCGGTTGCCCAGTTCATCCATGGCTTTCGCCGCTTTCAGGACCATCATTCGCATGGCCTCTATTTCGATTCGGGCCTTCGCCATAACCTCCATATTCTTGCCCAGTCTGGCGATGGGCCGGCCGAAGGCCTGGCGTGCCAACCCTCGCTTGGCCATCAGTTCCAGGGCTCGTTCGGCAGCGCCAATGGACCGCATGCAGTGATGGATCCTGCCCGGCCCCAGGCGCAACTGGGAGATCTCGAAGCCGCGGCCTTCCCCCAGCAAAATATAATCCTTTGGAACTCTGCAATCGACAAAGCGCAGGTGCATGTGGCCGTGGGGGGCGTCGTCCTTGCCGAACACGTGCATGGGACCGAGAATCCTGACCCCCGGATTGTCGGTCGGAACCAGGATTTGTGATTGGCGCTTGTGGGGAGATGCTTCCGGATCGGTCTGGACCATCACGATCATGATCTTGCAGCGCGGGTCCCCTACACCAGAGATGTAATACTTTTCGCCGTTGATGACCCACTCGTCCCCGACCAGCTTGGCCTGGCAGGAAATATTTTTGGCGTCGGAGGAACCTAGATCGGGCTCGGTCATGGCGTAGGCAGATCGGATTTTCCCTTCCAGGAGCGGTTTGAGCCATTTTTCCTTTTGTTCGGGAGTGCCCACCCGTTCCAGCACCTCCATGTTTCCTGTATCGGGGGCCGAACAATTGAGGCACTCGGCAGCCAGGGGTTTTTTCCCCAACTCGGCCGCGATGTAGGCGTAGTCGAGGTTGCTCAGCCCCTGGCCGGTTTCGTCGTCGGGCAGAAAAAAGTTCCAAAGGCCGCTCGATTTGGCCTTTGCTTTGGCGCTTTCCAGCAACTCGAGCTGCCCGGGTTCATAGGAGAAGCGCACGGCGCGGTTCTCGCCCAGTTGGAAGAATTTACGGGTGATGGGTTCTACTTCATTTTTGACGAAGGCTTTCACCTTTTCCAGAAGCGGCTTGGCTTCTTCCGACATTCTGAGGTCGAACATTTCCGGAGTGGTTTCGAGACCTGGCATAGTCTATCCTTTTCTTTGTGGGTTAAGTTTGTAAACCGATACTGGGGATACCCTTTAATCTCGGTTCCTTAAATGGTTCTTTACTATTCTTTTGCGCTTAGGGGGCGAAGTCAACCCTCGCCATACAGGTGACAGGCGACCGTAGTGCCGCCTTCCTCGGCCCATTCTGGTCGCACGTGGCTGCATTCGGGTTTAGCCACGGGGCAGCGGGGATGAAACCTGCAACCCTTGGGTGGATTTCGCAAACTGGGAACTTCCCCCGCAATGACCTCATGAGAAGGGTGAGATTCCACCTCTGGATGGGGGGTGGGCACAGCGTTGAGCAACGCCTGGGTGTAAGGATGCCTCGGATTGGAAAATAACTCGTTTCCAGGGCCGATCTCCACCATGCGCCCCAGGTACATGACGGCGACGCGATGACTGAAATGTCTTACCACGGAAAGATCGTGGGCAATGAAAAAGTAGGTCAGGTTCAATTGCTCTTGTAAATCCATCAACAAGTTCAACACCTGGGCCTGTATGGAAACGTCCAATGCGGAAACCGCCTCGTCGCAAATTATGAGGTCGGGATCCGGAGCCAGGGCCCGGGCGATAGCAATGCGCTGGCGTTGGCCCCCGGAAAACTCGTGTGGATAACGGTCAGCCATGTCGGGCAGAAGTCCCACCAGACGCATCAGCTCCCCAATGCGTTCCTTGTATTTTGCTTTGTCCGTGAACAACTTGTGCACCCTCAATGGTTCACCGATGATACTGCCGACCTTCATGCGCGGGTTGAGCGATCCAAAGGGGTCCTGATAAACCATTTGCATACGGCGACGAAGGGGCCGCATGCTGGAAGGGGAATAATGGGTGATGTCTTCCCCTTGAAAGAGAATGCGGCCTGATGTGACCGGTTGCATGCGCAGCATGGCGTAGGCGGTGGTCGATTTCCCGCAACCACTTTCTCCCACCAGACTGAAAGTTTCCCCTCGCCTCAAAACGAAGGACACCCCATCGACGACGGGAACCCAACCGACCGTTCGCCTGAACACCCCTTCCGTTATGGGAAAGTGCACCTTGAGATCCTCTACTTGGACCAGTATGTCATTGTCCTTACTCAAATCCGAAACAGGCTCTTTCATGTCCGGGAGCAACCGGTTCGAGAGGTGGTCGACTGGCCCGGCACTCTGCTCTGGCGTAGTGGCATCGGGGGGCGAAAGCACAACCCGGGGGCAAATTTGCCATGTCGGGTGGCTGACCGGAAATGGCTTGCAATCGTTCCCCAGGCGTACTGTGGAGTGATGGTTGGGAGGCTAATAGACCCTCCGTATAGGGGTGTTGAGGGTTCTTGTACAACGCGGCTGCGGCTGCGATTTCTACGATTCGACCCCCGTACATGACGGCGACCCGATCGGCGTAACGGGCCACCACCCCCAGGTCATGCGAAATGAGGATCAGCGCAGAATTCAACTCTTTGGTCAGGCGCTTGAGAAGGGCGAGTATCTGAGCTTGAACCGTAACATCCAGGGCTGTGGTCGGTTCGTCCGCAATGATCAGTCTCGGCCGACAAGCCAGGGCCATGGCTATCATCACCCTCTGGCGCATACCCCCTGAGAATTGGTGGGGATAATCCTTCAGTCGATGTCTGGATTCCGGTATCGATACGCGGTCCAAAAGCTCCGCTGCCTGTTCGAGAGCTATGGACCAGGGCAGTTTGCGGTGCAGACGTATGGGCTCGGCCACCTGTTTGCCGATGGTGAGGACCGGATTTAATGACGACATGGGCTCCTGGAAGATCATGGCGATGCGATCCCCCCGGATATTGCGAAGAGACGGCTCGTCCAGGTGCAACAGGTCTCGACCTTCAAACACTATACTTCCGTTGTCTATGCGTCCGGCGTCGTCCAGTAACCGCAAAATGGAGAGAGCGGTTACGCTCTTGCCCGAGCCGCTTTCCCCGACGATAGCCAGGGTCTCTCCCGCTTCGACTTCGAACGACACATGCTCCAACGCCCGCACCGGGCCGCGTTCACTGCGAAAGGAAACCGACAATTCCCGAACGGCGAGAAGGGGCCCCTTCCAGGCCATCGGCGTTTCCGGCGAGGCCTTCATCAGAAACCCATTTCCTCCCTCATCTTTTGATCGATCCAAATGCGTGAATAAATGGGTCCGGGACGAACCGCGCCGGCGCGCAATTCACCCCCGTAATTCTTAACCCAAGGCCACCAAGCCGTATAGACGTATTCGGTCGGCAGCCAAATGTAGGGCGCTTGGTCGAGAATCCTGACGGTGAGTTCCCGGACGATTTCAAAGCGTTTCTCCTCGTCTCGCTCCCGATGCAGTTCTCGAATCCTCTCATCGAACTTCGGATCGGAATACATGGAGGGATTCCAGGTCTGATCCGTCACAAAACTCTTTCGCAGGGAGGTAATGGGATTGGTGTGGCCGCTCCTCATAAAATAACCGGGTCCATGCGTTCTCGTGGTCATAACGGACAGGAAGGAGGCATACTCCAGGGGCTGGATCTTCATGGTCACCCCGACTTTGGCCAGGTAGTTTTCCACCAGGGGGATGAGATCCAGTTGAGCGAAATCGTTGGTGTTTACTTGGGTAACAAAGGAAAACCCGTCCGGGTAACCGGCCTCCGCGAGCAATTCCTTAGCCTTTTCGGGTTTGTATTCGAAGAGTTCCTGAATGGACGCGGGCATTTCCTCCAACGGTTGGAAGTAGTCCCCGAAATCCGGATGCTCGGGGTAGGCCATGAGCTCCGCATGGCCGCCCCAAAATTTTTCTACGATTTCCCGTTGGTTGATGGCCAGGTTCAAGGCCCGCCGCACGCGCAGGTCGTCGAAGGGTTTCGTGTCCACCCGCATGGCCAGGAAGGTCCCATCGCTGCGCAGCCAACGACTCCATTTCAGTTCGGGCGTCGTTTTCTTGAGGTGGTCCACCGCGATCCATCGAATGGGTTCGAGAATGTCCAATTGTCCGGTGCGCAGGGCGGAAAGAAAAGTCGCCTCGTCCCGGATGATTCGATAGACCACCCTTTCCACGAACGGGATCTGAAAGGCCTGATCACCCAACCTTTCATGGTCCCAATAATCGGGGTTTCGCCGATAGATTTGCGCGTTGGATTGGATGTAACGTTCCAAGGTGAAGGGACCCGTTCCGTGGACATTGCGCCAGTCTTTGGGATCCACCATCTCCATTTCCCTGGGGACGATCAGGGAGTAGAAGCCATAACCGTAACGATAGGGCCACTCGGAATGATAATAGTTGAAGTAAAACACCACGGTGTGGGGATCACGGGCCACCACCTCTTTGATATGGTCGAAATATGTGGGGATCCGCTTTGGACTCTCATTCATGATCTTGTAGCTGTAGACCACGTCTTCGGCTACAAATTCTCTGGCTTTCATCATGCCCGGACGCTCGGCAAACATGATGCCCTCGCGCAGTTTGATGACCAAGGTAATCGGGTCTTCCCAATACCAGCTTTCCGCCAGTTCACCCCGCATCGAATCGGCCGGCAAATAGGCCTCGGCCAGGAAGGAATAGGGACCCCCCTTGCGCACGCTTTTGTCCAGATTACCGGCAAAAAGCTGCTCCCGCACCATTCCGGTATCGTGATTACCCTTCCAGGCCCAGTCTACCGGATCCCAGGAAAGGGCGGACAAGGTCAAATAGACGGTTCCGACATTGAGGGTGCCACCATACTGCGGAACCTCTCTCGCGGTCTGGTCTCCGGCGAGGTCAGGGGTTGGGCTCCAACCGAGGATCAACAGAATGGCAATGGTGAAGGGCGGTAGCTTCATCGGCTTCCTCTCATTCGTGGGTCCAGCAAGTCGCGCAAAGCGTCGCCGAACACATTGACGGCGTAAACTACGAGGGTCAGGCACAGCCCCGGCGCAAGAGCCAGCCAGGGTCCCAGGTACATATAGGATCTGCCGGAACCGCTCAGCATGCTGCCCCAGGTCGGAGCCGGGGGGGGCACGCCGAGCCCGAGAAACGACAATCCCGCTTCCGTCAGAATCACCGCGCCCACGCGGATGGTAAACAATACGATGACCACGGGCATGATATTGGGCAGAATGTGGTAGCACAGAATGTGCAGGGGACGGGCCCCCATGGATTGAGCCGCATGGGTGTGCAAGTTTTCACGGATGCTCACCACCGATCCACGAATGATACGCGAACCCGCGATGCCATACAGTAGGGCCAGCACCACCACGATCTGCGGTATGCCGGGGCCAATCACCGAAATTACCACGATGAGGAGAATAAGGTCGGGGAAGGTCATCCAGGCGTCGACAAAGCGCTGAATCACCATATCGGTCCTTTTGCCGAAGTATCCGGAAGCGATACCCAGCACGATAGAAACCACCGTGGCCATCCCGGCCGCGAGAAATCCGACAATCATGGATAGCTTCGCACCAATCAATATTCGGGAAAGCACGTCGCGGCCGAGGTGGTCCGTTCCCATGGGATGGGCCAGAGACGGAGCTTCCAGCCGCCGCAGCATATTGGTTTCGTTCATGCCATAAGGGGCCAACACATCGGCGAAGATGCCGCAAAAGAGAAAGAGGAGAAAAATGACACCGCCCACTGCGCCCAGGGGTTTTTCCTTGAACAGGCGAAAGATGAAGGAATAGAGCGCTCCTTTCCGGTGAACCGGCAAGGGTACTGCAGGATTTTGGCCCATGTTGACCTCGTTCATAACATCACCTCAGTACCGCACCCGCGGATCCAGGAATCCATAGGTCAGATCGACCAAAAAATTAATGAACAGCACGGCAACTCCCACTACCAGGAAGACGCCTGTGACAACCGGATAATCCCTTTGGAACACGGCCTCCAGGAGGAGTGAACCCATGCCGGGAACGACAAATATCTGTTCCAATATAACCGAGCCGCCGATGAGCAACGGGGCTTGCAAGCCCACCAAGGTTACCACTGGAATCAGTACATTCCTTAGCGCATGCCGGAAAACGACCACGTTTTCCTTCAAACCTTTGGCCCGCGCCGTGCGGACATAGTCCTGACGCAACACTTCCAGCATCATCGTGCGTGTCATTCGCATCGTGACCGCCGACAAGGACAATCCCAGAAGAATGGCGGGCACTAGCATATGGCGCAGATTTTTCAAGGGATCTTCCAGGAATGGGGTGTAGTCGAGCGGTGGCGCCCAACGCCACCACACGGAGGGAAAAACCATTACCAGGGTGCCCAACCAGAAACTCGGAATCGCCAGCATCAGCAGCGAGAAGGAGCGAGCGATATAATCGCTTCCCGTATCCTGGCGCATGGCGGAGAAAATGCCAATGGGAATGGCCACACTCAGCGCTACCACCAAAGCCAGTAGACCCATTTCGAAGGTTAAGGGCAAGGTCGCGGCCAGTTGCTCGGTAACCGGCACGTTTTTCCAAAGCGAACGGCCCAGATCGCCTACCAGCGCGGCTCCAATCCAACTGAAGTACTGCACGTATATCGGTTTGTCGAGGCCCAATGCCGCTTCGATGAGCTCCCTGTCCTGACCGGTGGAAATATCATTCTGGGACAGCATCAGATCGATCACGTCCCCGGGGATGAGCCTGATGGAGGCAAAGACGATTAGGCTGGTGAACAGAAGGGTGGGCAGTAGGGTCAGGAGCCGTTTAACGATGAATGCCTGCATTGTGGTGTGCCCGGAAGGTGGAAACCGAGTAAGAAGGCCACAGCCTTCCATGTCACGCCGAAAGGGTCGACAAGACGATTACCCGGGCAGGGGCGCTGAACTCACACGCGCCATGCCACCATCCACCGCCACGACTTCACCCGTCATGTAGCGCGACGCTTCGGAGGCAAAGAAGAGCACCACGTCCGCTACATCGTCACCGTAACCCCAGCGTTTGAGCGCGATCTGCCCCTCCAATTCCTCGATGAGGCCGGGGATATTCTTACGGTCGTTTTCCCAAATGGCGGTTGCGATCAAACCCGGGCAAATGGCGTTGACGCGAATTCCATGTGGTCCCCAATCCGCCGCCAGCGCGCGGGTCATGGCATCGACGGCCCCCTTTGTCCCGGCGTAGGCGACCCGCCCAAGGGGACCACGCAGGCTCGCGATAGAGGAGATGTTGATCACCGATCCCCCGCCCCTTTCCATCATACTGGGGCCGAGCCCGAGGGTGAGCATAAGGAGGGATCGGACGTTGATGGAAAAGACCCGGTCGAAGTCCTCTTCGGTGAGCAGGTCTGGCGTGCGCCGCATGGGTATACCGGCATTGTTGACCAGAATATCCACCCCACCCACGGAAGCGATCGCTCGCTCGGCCAAGGCCGTTCCGGCCCCGGGTGGTGACAGGTCGGCCTGGAGGATCATCGGCTCGTTGGCCAAATCGTTTGCCACGCGTTCGAGGTCGGACATCGTCCTTCCACTCAATACGACGCGCGCTCCGGCGGCGTCCAAGGCCCGCGCGCTCGCTTCCCCGATGCCTCGGCTGGCTCCTGTGACCACCGCGATCTTTCCCCTCAAATCACTCATTGTCCATTTGCATGTCCTGTGTCCTTTCCTATAACTCGCCCTCCTTGGGAAATCCGGTTGACTCGTGGTTGGCAATTGTTTTCAATCCATCCGGAGAGTCGAGGTTGAATTGAATGCGATGAATGGTTTTTCCCTATTTATTACAGGGGTTCTTTCCCTGGGGCTTTGCCTCCCGATTTGCGCGGACGCCGAAATAGACTCCGCCCAAGCCGGCCTTCGGCATGCCCGGCAAATGAGTGAAGGCCTCTCTCTGTTTAAAAACAAGGTTCGGGATATCCTGCTGAACAACTGCGTCGAGTGCCATGGAAGGGAAGAGATCGAAGGGGAACTCGACCTTTCCACACGGGCCTCTCTTTTTGCCAGCGGTTATGTGGCTGAACTTGCCCGGGATAGCGATCTCATGGACTCGATTACCCACCGCTTCGAGCCCTACATGCCCCATGAAAGAGATAAACTGGATGAGGAATCGGTTGAGGCAATAGCACGTTGGATCGATTTGGGAGCCCCCTATGATAAACCGCTGGTGGAAGGGGCCGTGGGAGTATCCATGGTCCCGCTCATCGTTACGGAAAAGGACCGCAGCTACTGGGCCTATCGGACGTTGGCCGAAACGGAGTTACCCGAGGTCAAGGGCGATACGTGGCCGCGAAACGAAATCGACTTTTTCGTGCTCCAGCGATTGGAGGCCAGGCATTTGCGACCCAATGCTGAAGCTGATCCGCGCGTTCTCATTCGACGGGCCTATTTGAACCTGATCGGGCTGCCTCCTTCTCCCGAAGAGGTGGCCGAATTTTTAAATGACGGTCAACCCGGCGCTTACGGGCGAATGATCGATGGCTTGTTGGAATCGGTCCACTACGGAGAACGGTGGGCCCGCCACTGGATGGATGTTGCCCGTTTTGCCGAAAGCATGGGCTTTGAAACCGATTTTGACCGACCCTATGCCTACCACTACCGCGACTTTTTAATTAAGGCGTTCCATCAGAATATGCCCTACGATCAATTTGTGCGGTGGCAAATCGCCGGCGACCAATTAATGCCGGGGGAGCCGCTCGCGTTGATGGCCACCGGTTTCCTGGGGGTCGGCGTTTTATCCACCGTCATTACGGAAAAGGAATTTGAATCCTCCCGCTACGATGAGATGGATGACATGGTCAATACCCTTGGCACCGCCCTGTTGGGAACCACTGTGGGTTGCGCCCGTTGTCACGACCATAAATACGATCCGATCACCTCCCATGATTACTACGAACTGGTATCCAATTTTACCCGGACGGTTCGGACCTACATTGACCACGATCCCGAATCGGCCGAGTTTGAAACCGCTATGGCGGAATTTGAGGACAGAGAAGTAAAGCTCGCTCAGCGCCTGGCCGACTATGAGCAGTCCGTTCTGGAGGAACCTTATCGGAAGTGGCTGAAAACGGGGCCGTTTGAAGTGTCCTTGGAGCAGTGGATCGTTCTCAGCCCGGACACCTTCTCCTCCCTGGACGGGGCCCACATGGAGAAACTCTGGGACGATTCCGTTCTCATCAGGAGTCAGCATTTGGACATTGATAACGAGACCGTCTTTTTTGAATGCGAAACGAGTCTGCTGAATCTCTCGGGTCTACGCATGGAAACCCTCACTCATCCTCATTTGCCCAACAACGGACCGGGAGGTGACTATGAGGGAGGCTTCACCATCGACGAGGTGAGCCTGGAGATCCGGGACCTGGCCGCTGAAGAACCCAAATGGGAAAAGGTAGCCCTCGAATCCGCCCGGGCCACTTCCCAGGAAAACGACCAATCCCTCGGGGCAGGGGCGGCCATTAATGGGGTTACTCAGGGTTGGTCTATCGATAGGGAAGCCTTTGGGAAAGCCCAGGCTCTCGTCATTCGATTTGCCCAGCCCATTGGCTTTGAGGGGGGGACCCGGATAAAAATTCGGGTATCGAGCGGTTTGAATATCCACCAAATGGTGGGTCGGCCCCGCTTCTCCGTGACTCAGCATATCCCCCCTCCATTGGAAATCAGCCAAGGTGTTCCCGTCTTCGCTTTGCAGGGATTGTTGAAGCTCCGTGCGGGAGAAAGCCCCGAGGCGCTTTCTCAAACGGAAAGGGATGACCTGAGGAAATGGTATGCCCACCGCAACCCCGATTGGATGAGCTTGAGAAAGAAGTGGACCGACCACCAATTGAGTCGGCCCAAATCCACCGCGACCCGCATCATGGCCTGTTCCGATACCTTGCCTCCGGTTTGGCATCGAAGCGCCTTCAAGGGGTTCCCATCTTTTTATGAAACGACCCATTATCTGGAGAGAGGTGATGTAGCCCAAAAGGGAGCCGTCGCCCAACCGGGATTTCCACAAGTACTGGTGTGGGATCCGTCGTTGTTGCCAGGGCTTGATACCTCTTCCCCTTCACGCAGCTCTCTGGCAAATTGGATAACCGATGTCGACGGAGGAGCCGGTAGTTTGCTGGCCCGAGTATTTGTCAACCGGGTGTGGCATTATCATTTTGGCCGTGGCCTTGTTGAAACACCGAGCGACTTTGGGCGGCGGGGCGGAAATCAGAGCCACCCCGCCTTGCTGGAATGGCTCGCTCATGATTTTGTACGCCACGGTTGGGAGGTGAAACGTTTGCAGAAGCTCATCGCGACCAGCGCCACATTTCGACAAAGCGCGCAATTCGAACCCGGCAAATCAGAACTGGATATTGAAAACCGTTTACTCTGGCGGTATCCACCCAGGAGGATGGAAGCGGAGGTGATTCGGGATTCCCTGCTGCGGGCTTCCGGTCTGTTGGACACTACCCCCTTTGGGTGCGGGACGCGAGACCCCGACATGCTTCGTCGCAGTATCTATTTCTTCGTCAAACGTGGGGCATTAATTCCCGAAATGGTATTGTTCGATTGGCCGGAACATTTGGTGGGAATTGGACGGCGCGCCCGAACCACCCTGGCCCCTCAGGCGCTTCAGTTCCTCAACAGCCCCCAAACACGCAAATACGCCGAGGGATTGGCCGAGCGGTTGGAACCAATGGATAGTTTTCCGGACCAGGTCGATCAAGCCTACCGGTATGCTTTTAACCGGTATCCTGAACCGAGAGAAAAAGAGGTAGGGATTCAATTTCTCAAAGCGCAGGAAGCCTCCTACCCGCCTCAGAAGCAGGCCCGGAAGTTGGCCCTTGTGGATTATTGCCATTCCTTGTTCAGTTTAAACGAGTTTATCCATATTCGGTGAGGCCACCCAATCCATCCCCTAGTTTCTGGTTTCTCGATACTGGTTTCTGGCATCCAGCTCCTCTTCGTGCCTCATTCTTAACTCTTAACCCCTAATTCCTCATTCCTCATTCCTCATTCCCAATTCCCCTTTCCCCCCTGTCCATGACCCGGCGCGAATTGCTCAAACGCTGCGGCATGGGGCTGGGAATGATCGGCTTGTCCAGTATATTGCAAGGGGAGGGTTTACTCGCGCGTGGCGGGCCTCTGGGTGAGCGAGGGCTCAGTCCTTTGGCGCCAAAAGCGCCGCACTTTGCCCCGACGGCCAAGCGGGTTATCTGGCTGTTCATCCATGGCGGGCCCAGCCACATGGATACGTGGGAATACAAGCCGGCGCTGGAAAAATACCACGACAAAGAACTGGAAGGCTTTGACAAATTTACTGGGTTTTTCTCACAGGAAGTGGGCGCTATCATGCAGTCTCCTTTCAAGTTTTCCCCACGAGGACAGTCGGGGAAAATGGTGTCGGAGATATTTCCCCACTTGGGCGAACACGTGGATAAAATGGCGTTCATTCACTCCCTTTACTCCGAATCCAACAACCATAGCCCCGCCCTGATCATGATGAACAGCGGGTTGCCCCGTAGCGGTTTCCCCTGCATGGGTTCGTGGGTCACCTACGGATTGGGCAGTGAGAGCCAGGACTTGCCCGCTTTCGTGGTCATGGCAGACCCTCGGGGCCGCGGGCTGCCCAAAGGGGGCCGATCGAGTTGGAGTTCAGGGTTTCTCCCCTCCGTTTACCAGGGGACCTTGCTCCGGCAGAAGGGCGATCCGGTCCTCAACCTCCGGAAACCGGAAAAACTATCCGCAACTCAGCAACGTGCCCAATTAGACCTGATCAATCAGCTCAATCGGTGGGATATGGAGCAGCAGTCCGACGACGCCGAGCTTTCCGCTCGCATCGAAAGTTTCGAGCTGGCCTATCGCATGCAAACCGCCGCCCCCGAGGCATTCGACATCCGTGCCGAATCCCCACATACCAAGGAACTCTACGGATTGGACGACCAGCGCTGCGCGCATTTTGGTCGACAGTGTTTGATGGGCCGCCGGTTGTTGGAACGCGGCACGCGTTTCGTCCAAATTTACTCGGGTGGCAACGAAAACCAACGGGCTTGGGATGGCCACATCGACATATTTGGCAACCACACCCAGTTTGCCGGGGAAACCGATAAACCCATCGCCGGTCTATTGACCGATCTTGAGCAACGTGGGTTGCTCAAGGACACTCTCGTAATTTGGGGAGGAGAATTCGGGCGTCTCCCCGTGGCTCAGATCGGAACCTTGAAACCGGGAAGAGACCACAATCCGCATGCCATGACCGTCTGGATGGCCGGTGGCGGGGTAAAGGGCGGGGTATCCTACGGGGAAACCGATGAACTCGGGCATAAGGCCGAGAAGGACCCCGTTCACATCAACGATCTTCACGCCACCGTGCTCCAAATGCTCGGAATGGACCACGAGCGCCTCACCTATAAGTACAACGGCCGCCGCTACCGTTTAACCGACGTCGCCGGACGAGTCATCCACCAAATCCTCGCCTAGCTCCTTAAAACACACCACCGTATTTCCCCGCCCTCGATTGTTCTCGAACAGTTCGAAAGCCTTGATGAAATCATCCAGAGGATAAATGCGGTCCACCCGCGGCGGCACCGCCCCTGTCTCCATAAAGCGGACTATATCCCTAACGTTATTTCGATGCCCTTCCGGATTTTCCTTGGCCCATCGACCCCACATGCTGCCGATGGCCGCGGCCTCCTTGATCAGCAGCATACCGGGGCGAATCGGCTTCTGTCCGGCGGTAAAGCCCAACAGGCAAATCTTTCCCAGGGGGCGGATCAATGAAACCAGCGCCCCCTCGAACAGCTCTCCCTGCACTACGTCAATCACCACGTCCACCCCTTCTAATCTCGTTTCTGGTTTCTCGATACTGGTTTCTGGTTTCTGACATCCAGCATCGAGCATCGAGCATCCAGCATCTAGTTTGTCCCTCAACTCCCCGGCGGCTCGTCTAACATCCAGTTTGAACTTCCTATGGCTTTCTCGGTTGTTTCCGTAACAAAGCACCACGTCGGCCCCGGCCGCGAGGGGAAATGCTTTCTTTTCTGGTAGGCTCACTCCGGCAATAACCTGCGCGCCCATGGCCTTGGCCAATCCCACTGCGGCCATGCCTACACCACCGGAAGCCCCGTCCACCAGCACGAGGTCTCCCGCTCCGACTTCTCCAATATTGTTTAGCGCATGATAGGCCGGAATGTAGTTGCGCCCCAGGTTTGCGCACTTCGATAGATGAACTCCTTCGGGGGCTTTCCAAACTCTTTGTGAAGAGGCCTTGGCCATCTCGGCCAGACTTCCGGTATCATTTTGCGCGAAGACGCGGTCGCCCGCCTTCACGTGATCCACTCCCGGGCCCGTCTCCAAGACGATTCCGGCTGCGTCCATACCGGGAACATAGGGAAGTTCTGGTCTTGCCTGGTAGAATCCTTGGGCTTGGAGCGCATCCGGGTATTGGACCGAGGCATAATGCACCTCGATCAAAACGTCCCTTTCCCCGCATTCCGGTCGAGGTATTTGGTCCAGACTCAGCACTTCCTTCAAGGGAACAGGGGTCCGAAGCGTTTTCCCCGCCGCATCCAATGCGGCGTAGCGGTGGCAGCGCACGGCTTTCATCAGACGGCTCATTTCTCGTTTTTGGATACCCGTTTCTGGTTTCTAGATTCTAGTGGCTAGCATTCAACCGTTCCATAGCGAGCTTGTCGAATTTTCCCGAGGCAATTCGCGGTAACCGATTTTCCACAAAGTGTACGTGTTTGGGCACCTTGAAGGCGGCCAAGCGGGACCTGACGTGGTCCTGGATCTCCTCTACAGTGGCGCTGCATCCGGTCCGAAGGTAAATCGTCGCACAAACGCATTCACCGAGCCGCTCGTCGGGGGCGCCGTGCACAGCCGCTTCGTAGACGGAGGGGTGTTCGTGCAATACGTACTCGATTTCTCCACAAGCGATGTTTTCGCCCCCCCGGATGATGATGTCTTTGGCGCGTCCGGTGATGTAGAGAAAACCCTCCTCGTCCAGATGGCCGAGGTCCCCGGAATGGAGCCAGCCGTCTCTTAAGGCTTCCAAAGTTTCCTGCGGCTTGTTCCTGTAACAGCGCATAAAGGCGGAGGACTTCATGCAAATTTCCCCTTCCTCATGGGGACCGAGGACATTGCCGTCCGGGTCCCGAATCTCCATCGCGACCAGTGGGGCAATGGGTCGACCCACCGAAGTGGGACGGGCCAGGTAGTCGGGGCCTCCAATCACGGTGCCGACGGCGTTGGTTTCCGTCATCCCGTATCCCACACTGGGAATAACGTGTGGGATGCGTTCCTGCATGAGTTTTACGTGCTCGGGAGGCCGGGCTGCTCCTCCGCCGCCAATGCCGACCAAACTACTCAAATCCCGCTTGGGCAAATCGGGCGAATGGAGGACTTCTCCTATCATGGTGGGAACGCCCTCTATCTTGGTAAGGGACTCCCGTTCGACCAGTTCGAGCGCCTTCTCGGCATTCCATTTGTACATGAGGACCAGTGTGCGGCCGGCGCGATAGCTGAGGAAGTACATGGTGTGCAAGCCCGACACGTGGAAGAAGGGAACGTTGACCAACATCAACTCCCTGGGCAACCTGGCCGCGAGGGGATCGTTCATAGAGTCGGGCCCTCCCCTGAGCCATTGCACTGTTTCCTGTCGAATCTCCTCGCTGGGACCCAAGAGAAGCCCTGGTAAACCGGCACAAGTAAAATTTAGAAGGGCGCTGATGATGCTACGGTGAGTTAGCACCACGCCCTTGGGCCGGGCGGTCGACCCGGAGGTGTACATGATCAATGCATCGCTGTCCGTATCGATGTCAAGCGGCGGGAAAGTTTCATCCGAATCCGGCTTCATCAGGTCTGCCATGGACAATACACCGTCCGGCAACGGACCTTCCGGGCGGGTAATGGCCACTCCCATTTCCAACAGATTCAGGGAAGGGGCAAATCGCGGCCAGCGTTCATGGTCCACAAAGGTAAACCGTGCTCCGCTGTCGATGAGGCCGTACTCGACCTCTACGGATTGCCACCAGGCATTCAAGGTGACCGCTACTGCCCCCACGGCGAATATGGCCTCGATGGCCACGCAATATTCCGGATAATTACGCATGGAAATGGCCACGCGGTCACCCGGTACAATCCCCAGGTTTATCAGGGATTTGGCCAAGGCGACAGCTCTGCGCTGCACTTGGCCGAAGGTCAGACGTTCGTCCTCATAAATGAGAAATTCCCGCTCCTTGAAGTGCGCGTTGGAGAAGGAAAAAAAATCGCGCATATCGTTGGGGGCATGGGTGAAGACATCGTATTCAACACCGCGAATCAGGGCCTTCGAGACCGTCAGGGGCGATTTGGGGCCGATAATCAGGGCGAACGCGTCAGATGGGGTCAACATGCTTGGGGAAAGGGTTGGGTGCGGTGGGGTCAGTTAAGGTTGTAGACCCGTGTCGCCGTGCCGCTGAAAAGGGCGGATTGTTCCTCCTCGCTGTATGAAGCGGCTATTTTCTTTAAACCATTCCAGAGCACATGATAGGAGATGGAAAGGCGATCTACGGGAAAGTTGCTTTCGAACATGCAGCGATGGGCTCCGAAGCACTCAATGGTGTGATGGTACCAGCGGGCCTGCGCTTCCACCAACTCTTCGGAGGAGGCGGGCAAAGCGCGGCGATCCCATCCAAAACCGTTGTCGGGCATGGCGAGCCCGCCCAGCTTGGCCATGACGTTGGGGCACTCCGCAACGGCCGCGATGTCGTCGCACCATTGGGCAAAGATTTCCTCGCGTTTATCCGCATAGGGCCCAACCCCGAGGGGCGTCCCGAAATGATCCAGAATCATTGTCGTGCCCGGTGCTGCCAGGGCCAAGTCTCTAAAGTCGAGGTTTTGGTGATGGTAGTGCCAACTATCGTAGGTGTAGCCGCGGTCCCCGAGCTTGGCCAGACCATGGCGAAACGCCTCCGAGGCAGCCAGGCCTTCGGGTGATCGACCCGGTATGGAAAGGGCTTCGGGATGGGGGTCTCTTGCCAAGGAGTGTCGTATGCCGCGAAATAATCCCTTTCCCGCCTCTTCGTGCGCATCGAGCACTTCATCGAGGTGGGGACTGGTCAGATCCGCGTGTGCCACGATTCCTGCGATTTCCGATCCCGTTCCCGCCCGCGAGGCGGAAGCTATGGCTTCTACAAAGACGGTTTCACCCACTGGCCTTAAATGTTCGGGTCCGTCCTCGTGGTAGCTGGCTCTACATTCCAGGAATACCGTTTTGGTCACGTTGTGACCCGAGCCCGTATCCGCCCACAGTTGCTCCAGTAGGTAGGTCCGATCGGGCCACTCCCACAAGTGGTGATGGGGATCAACGATGATTCTCTCCGGATCGATTATGGGCTCGCGCACTTGCCGGAGCCATTCTTCGCCAGGTTGTTTTACTGCCATGCCTCTACGCCATGTCTTTGAATCCTTTGCCCTCGGCCACCAGTTTTTCAATCAACGGCGCCGGTTGCCAGAAATCGTCATTGTCCTGCTCCTGAAATTCTTTCAGTTTTGCCAGGACCTTATCGAGGCCGACCGTATCGGCGTAGAACATCGGGCCGCCCCGGTAGACGGGCCATCTGTAACCATTAACCCAAACCACGTCGATGTCGCTCGGCCTTTGACTGATACCTTCTTCCAGGATCTTAGCGCCCTCGTTGATCATGGGATAAATGCAGCGTTGCAGGATCTCCTCGTCGCTGATCTTCCGGCGGGTCTTACCCATTTTTTCCGAAAATTCGAGGACCAGCTTTTCCACCAAGGGCTCGGTGGTTCGGAAGCGCGTCTCGGGGTGGTAGTTGTACCAACCCTTGCCATTCTTTTGTCCGCGCCGGTCCAACTCGCATAAACGGTGATGTATAATCTTGTCTCCTTGGGAGGTTTCAGCGTCCCAACCGATGTCGATACCGGCCAGGTCCTCCATGGCGAAGGGTCCCATGGGAAACCCGAAGTCGAAAATGACGCGGTCCACAGTCCAAGGCATTGAGCCTTCAAAGATCAGCTTTCGGGCCTGAACCCCGCGCTGGGCCACGATTCTGTTTCCGATAAAACCGCGGCAAACCCCCGATACCACCGGGACTTTACCGAGCCGTTTGGCCAGGGCCATGACCGTGGCCAGGACCTTCTTGGAAGTTTTTTCCGCCCGGATCACCTCCAGGAGTTTCATGATGTTGGCGGGGCTGAAAAAGTGAGTTCCCACCACCATTTCAGGACGCTTGGTTACCGCGGCAATGGCGTTGACATCGAGAGCGGAAGAATTGGTGGCCAGTATGGCGCCCTCTTTGACGATGGCATCGAGTTTGGTGAACACCTCCTTCTTCAGATCCATGTTTTCAAACACCGCCTCAATGACCAGGTCGCAATCGGCTACCTCTTCGAGCGAGAGGGTAGGGGTCAGACGCCCCATGAGCACTTCCACATCAGCCTCCGTCAGGCGACCTCGCTTGACCCCGCGCAGGTAGTTTTTCCGCACCACCTCGAGACCCCGGTCGAGGGCTTCCTGATTGGCTTCGACAATGGTCACCGGCGTCCCTTCGGAAAGGAAGTTCATGGAGATCCCACCGCCCATGGTCCCGGCCCCGATCATGCCGACTTTCCTGATGGGAATTGTTTCGGTGTCTTTGGGAACGTCGGGTATCTTTCTGGCCTGGCGTTCGGCAAAAAAGTAGTAACGCTGGGCCTCCGACTTTATCCCGTTGACCAGGACCTGAAATCGGTCTCGTTCACCTTGAATCCCGTCATCAAATGATTTTATCAGGGTATCTTCGACACACTGGATAATGGATTCAGGAGCGTCTAAACCCCGGGTCTTGCGGGCCACCCGCCTGCGAAAGCGGTGGAAGAGCTTGGGATCCTTTTTCGCTTCTTCGAGTTTATCATTGGCGTCTCTTACCTTGATTAATGGCCGACCTTCCTCGACCACTTTTATTGCCATGGCCATGCCCCCTTCGTAGAGGTCGTCCACCAAAGCGTCGATCAGCCCGTTTTCCAGGGCGAAATTCGCATCCACCATGTCTCCCTTGACCATCATTTCCAACGCCTTTTCCACTCCGACGATTCTGGGCAGGCGCTGAGTGCCCCCTGCCCCGGGCAGGATCCCCAGGTTGACCTCGGGAAAACCGAACCGCGCCGTCGAAATCGCCACGCGGTAATGGCAGCAGATGGCGACCTCCAAGCCTCCTCCCAGACAGGTTCCATGAATGGTGGAAACGACCGGTTTGGAGGCTCCCTCGATGACGTCTTGTACATCAAAGAGGGACACGCCCCGGTGTGGTTTGCCGAACTCCCGTATGTCCGCCCCGGCGATGTAGGTCCTGCCCTCGCAGATGATGAGGATGGCCACGGCTTCGTCATCTGCATCGGCCTTCAAAACCGCTTCGTGGAGACCGTTGCGCACCCCTTCGCTGAGAGCGTTCACCGGTGGATTGTCGATGCGGATCACTGCCACACCGTCTTGTATTTCCAGGTCAACCATATTCGTTATTACAGCCATAATCAAATGGGTAGATTTAAGTTGTCGGGATGCCGAGTTACTCCGGCAACTCCCTTATTTTGAACCTTGAGGAGGAAGTTGTAGGGTTGGCGAATAAAGTGGCGCCATACTTGAAAACACATGTGATTTTGGAAAGTAAAAGAACCATGCTCATGGCTTGGGTGTATTTTAATCCGCAATCGTCCTCCAAAGTCAAATCTTTTACGGATGAGAAATGATGGGAATGTCACTTAAACTCCCAGGCCGCCTTCACCGGTAAGTTTGCATCTCGAACGAGAGGTGCGGCATGGTATTGAATTGATCGAGGGAGATGCGATCGGCCCGAAAGGTGAACCGGGTTATGGACGCATTGTAAACGCGCCAATTCAGTTCGCCAGCCTGCTGTTCGGGAGCTTGCAAACAGGTTTGAATAGAGACCCCGACCGGTCCTCCCGAGGTAAAGACGGCCACTCTTCGACCATGCCCTTTGCCATTGCGAATTGTCCGGTAAGCCTCGTTGACCCGATGGTGAAACTCGCGCCAGGTTTCGAAACCGGTCGATTCGTAATCGCCCGCAATGTGGTAGCGCATGACTGCTTCCAAAAGCTTTTGGAAGGTGCGGTAACGTTCTCTTACTTTCCTGGCCGCGGCATGGTCATGGTAGAGTTTCCGAACGTGTTCATGCTTTGTCATCAGTTCCCGCTTCAGCTTGTCCATGACTACGTCCGAATCATACTCGTTGAGGCCATCAAGGATTTGGACCTCTGGCCAACATCTGCCGTCGGAAGCATAGGTCTCACCGCATGCCTGAGCCGTTTGGAGCTGTCGCTTGAGTGATCCCGAATAGACTTCACCAATTTCAATTCCGCTTTTTCGCCAATATCTCCCCAGCAGCCGGGATTGTTCATAGCCCTTTTCCGACAATTGATCGTAGTCACCGGATAAGAAGGTAGCTTGGGCGTGTCGGACAATGTAAAGTACGCTCATGGGCTACCGGAATGTCGCGATGAATCGTGTCTTGTCTCCAACTTGTCCATCGAGGTATATGCCATGTTCTCCAAAAAAAGGCGGGCTAACCCCGGTAAGCCAACTCCTTGGCCAGGGGCACATCCGTTTCTTTACTTGTTATAAACTCCAGGAGAGCGGCCCGGCCCATTTCAGTGGCTTCGATTCCGCGTTTCAGGGCCGCTGTGATTTCACCGGGTTGGGTGATTCTTTCACCATACCCACCCAAGGCTTTAGCCAACTGGGCATAATTCCCACTGATGTCAGTCGCGCCATATTTTTCCTGTGAAATCCGCATAACCGGAATTTCCACCGCCATGCAGAAATTGTTCAACAAGATCGACAGGATGGGTATCTTCTCCCGAACCGCGGTTTCGAAGTCCATGCCGGTAAATCCGATAGCGGCATCCCCCCACACGTTGATGCAGAGTTTCTCGGGGTGCACAATTTTGGCTCCCATGGCCAAGCCGAGCCCGTAGCCAAGCTGAGTTGATTTTCCCCATCCGATGTAGGTCAGGGGCTTGGTGCTTTCCCAAAAAGGAGTCATTTGATCGCGCGGGCTCCCAGCATCATGAGTGATGATAGTATTGGCCTTATCGACAAGATGGTTGAGCTCTTTAATGACGCGGAAGGGATTGATGGGAGCTTCTTGGCAGTCGAGCTTGTGGGACCACTCCTTCCAGAAAGCTTCCCGTTTGCGACGAATCGAATCCGTAAGGTCTTTCCTTCGCTCTTCTGCTCGATCTTTGGGATATCTTTCCAACTCCCCAATGAGGGCGCGAAGCGTCAGTTTCGCGTCGCCGACCAATGCGTGATCGACTTGCACATCTTTGTTGATATCGTAGGGATCCAGCGTGGCGTGGATGAGATTGGGCCCATCGGGGAGGCGAATTCCGAAAATGGTGGAAGCAAAACTGCAGCCGATTCCGAACACGGTGTCTGCTCCGAGCATGAAATCAACTACCGGTTTGGGACACGACCGACCGGCGCAGCCCAGAGAAAGGGGATGGTCTTCGGGAAATGCGCTCTTTCCCTCAATACTGGTTGTCACCGGCGCGTGCAGAAGCTCAGCCAGTTCTTTCAACTCCTTCCATGCCTTGGCATAATGGACTCCCTGCCCCGCGTAGATCACCAGATTCTTGGAAGCCGCTAATTCCCCGGCCACCTTTGCGACGGCGGCAGGATCAGGCCCATAACGATTCCTGCAACTGGGAATATAGTCGAGCGGTTCGTCAATTTCCTCGCCCATCACATCCCATGGGATCTCCACCAGAATCGGACCGGGGCGACCGTTGCGCAACTTGGCAAAGCTCCGGCGCATCACCTCGCAGACGTATTTGCCTACATTGAGGGGCTCGGAATGTTTGGTCACGTGCTTATAGTTTAAGGCAGAATTGAAATTCGGATAATAATTTGCCGCGCGTCTGGGGTAACCGACGGGCATTACCAGAATGGGTACCGCCTCGCTGTAAGCTTGTGCCACTCCGCCGAAGGCGTTTTCGCTTCCCGGCCCATGTTGCATCACGAATACCCCCAGTTTATCACCCGAGGTAAGTCGACTGACTGCATCCGCCATGTGTAAACCTATGCGTTCCTGGCGAACGATGAAGGGCCGGACATCGGCCGCTGCAGCAGCCTCGATGATAGGATTGACCGGATAGCCGAAGATGTATTCTACGCCCTCTTGTTTGAGAATCCGGACGATGGCCTCTGCAACCTTCATTGGCTATTTCCTCCTGACGGGGTCATTCCTTGGAATCTTGACGAAGCTTGCGGAGTCAACTGATTCAAGGTTTGACCCCTTCCTCTGAGACTTTCGGAAGGCCTGACCCTTTTTCCCAAAAAGACATCCCTTTTCCACGGCTTGACCCCTGCTGGCGTCCATACTGTATTCCTCTACAAACATGCTTAACTAAGCGCCATTCAGGTTTGGCCCTTCATCCGCGAATTGGAAATAGCCATAGTGTTTTGGTTTCGTTAATCGAAGGGGTATACGCCGGGTTCCGGAATGGAATTGACTTCCAAGGCGCGTATACCCGCCTCGGACATGGCCAAATAATCTTCAATGGTGGCGCTGCCGCAGTGGGGAGTTCCGATAAAGTTTTCAAGCTTAAAAAGAGGGTGACCGACGGCCGGTTCCACGGCAAAAACGTCCATGGTGGCGCCGGTCAAATGGCCGCTTTTGAGTCGAGCTTCCAGAGCCACCTCGTCTACGATGTTGCCTCGGGCGATGTTGAGTAAATAGGATCCCGGCTTCATTTGATCGAGCACCTCAGCCGTGTAGAGCCCGCGCGTCGAACTATTGAGGGGGAGATGGATGGTGAGAATGTCGCTCCGGGCCCAGAGTTCCTCCGATGGGACCGACTCAATTCCATGCTCCGCGCAGAATTCTGAAATATCGACCCGGTCACACGCAATCAACTTTACCCCAAAGGGCACGAGTCGCTTGGCCACCTCGCGGCCAATATTTCCGCAACCATGGATGCCGACCGTTTTGCCCTGAAGCCGAATTCCACTTCGTCGGAAAGGCCAATTCCCATGATGGGTTTGCTCGGACAGATGGTAGAGATCCCGGACAATGTTTACCATCTGGCTTACCGTCATCTCGGCCACAGCGACCTTGTTGACCCCGCCTATCCAGCCCACTCTCACTCCATGTTTTTTGCAGCAGGCCGGATCGAGGTGATCCACCCCCGCAGTGGACATGCCGAGGATCCGGATCTCCGGAAGATGGGATAGCACGTAGTCGTCATACCGTTCCAAGCCGATGCAGGCTGCGTCGTAGCCTTTGCAAAACGCAATCAACTCATCCCCGGCCAGGGTATATTTCTTATCCCAACATTTGGCATCGGGATATTTGGCCAAAAGCAGATCTTTTGCCCCCGGAACGAAATGATATAAGCTGGTAGTCGCTACAACTCTCATAATGACGATTGGGAAGTTGTGAAAATCTGAATTTGCATCGCAAGTCAAATCTCCAAAAATCCTTCAGCCCTTCGCCCCTTCTAATCTTAATCTTGATCTTGATCGTGATCATGATCGTGATCATGATCCTAATCTTTCACCCAAATCCCTGATTCCCAATTCCGCCCCCATGCGCCATGCCCAAAACCATTACACTGGAAGAACTTAAGGACTACGAAGGTAAGGAACTTTCCCCTTCTGATTGGATTGATATTAGCCAGGAGCGCATCGACCAGTTCGCCGATTGCACGGACGATCATCAATACATCCACGTCGATCCGGAACGCATGAAGGACTCTCCCTACGGATGTACCATCGCCCACGGGTTTTTGTCCCTCTCTCTGCTGGCCGAGCATGGTTCAGCCGATTGGCCGGAGCTGGAAAATCGGGTATTGAGCCTCAACTACGGTCTTGATCGCGTTCGTTTTCTACAGCCGGTAAAGGTAAATTCCAGGATCCGTTTCCATACCAAAATCGTTTCCGTCAGAGAAAAGTCTCCCGGCCGCGTTCTCATAAAATCGGAAAAAATCCTGGAGATCGAGGGCCTGGGTCTGGATAAACCCGCCATGATTGCGGAGTCGCTCGGTATGGCGGTTACGGAATAAGGGCTACCGGTTGGCGATTCTCCAAGCCGCGTCGGCCGCTTCGGTGATCATTCCTTTCATTTGCAGCGCGGAGGATGAACTCGCGTTTCCTTGGAGCCCCCGCTTATAGACGCCTTGGACGATACTGGCCATGCGGAAAAAGGAAAAGGCCAGGCAGAAATTCCAATTCCCGATGTCCCCTCTACCCGTGAGCCGGCAATATTCTTCCACTACCTCCGATTCGCTGGGAATTCCATCTGCCTCGGACACCGGCTGGCTCCCGTTCTGCTCATGGTATTTCATGCAGTTGTAGGCCAAGTCCGCCAGGGGATTTCCCAGGGTCGATAACTCCCAATCCAACACCGCAATACACCGAGGCTCCGTGGGATGATACATCATGTTGTACAACTGATAATCGCCGTGCACGATACTGGTGGTATCGTCATTGGGAACGTTTTCGGGCAACCAACGCATGAGCCGCTCCATCGATTCAATCTGGTCGGTTTGAGAGGCCAGGTACTGTTTCGTCCAGCGGCCGGTTTGACGGACGAAGTAGTTGCCGGGGTACCCGTAGTCGGAAAGACCTTTGGCCGGATAATCTACCGTGTGCAAGGCAGCCAATACCCGAATCATGTCGGAATAAATGGCCCGGCGTCGCCCTGGGGAAACATCGGGGAGCCCGGAGTCTTTAAATACCCGTCCTTCCAGATACTCCATCACGAAGAAGGGAGTCCCCACAATTGAGCTGTCTTCCGTCAGCAAAAAAGTGCGGGGCACGGGAACATCGGTGTCCCGCAGGGCCTGGTAGAGGCGGTATTCCCGCTCGACGGCATGGGCGCTGGGCAGGAGCTTCCCCGGCGGCTTCTTCCTGAGCACATAGCGCCCGCTGGGGCTGGTCATCAGAAAAGTGGGGTTCGATAGACCCCCTTCGAACTGTTGGACCCTCATGGGACCGGAATAACCCTCCAACTCGCGTTCGAGATAGGCATTCAGAACGCCCTGGTCAAAACGATGCATCGGGCGCGGTTCAATGAGATTGCTGGCTTGGCTCATTAGACTTTATCGGCTCCAAACGGGCTGGCGAATCCTGCGGACTGACGGAAGCTCACATATGTTTGGGCTTTTCTCCCATGACCTCAACCTGAATTTGGGCGCTTTGGGAATTAAATTTGCTGGTTTCACTGGGTTCCCTCACCCATCTTGGTGGACACATGCAATTTTCACATCAAATGGTCTAACGGCCAAACCATGAAACTATATCCTATCAATACGGGTCACTTCAAACTAGATGGCGGCGCCATGTTCGGGGTGGTTCCAAAGGTCCTTTGGCAAAGGGCCAATCCGGCAGATGAAAACAATTTGTGCACCTGGGCCATGCGATCCCTCCTGGTTGAAGACGGCGACAGGCTCATGCTCATTGACACCGGCATAGGGGACAAACAGTCGGAAAAATTCTTCAGCTACTATTACCTGCACGGAGAGGATTCCCTCGACCTGTCGTTGGCTCGCTATGGGTTTGGCAAAGAAGATATTACGGATGTCTTTCTCACCCACCTCCATTTGGACCACTGCGGAGGATGCATCGCCTACGACCCCTCCAGGGAACACCTCATTCCCACCTTCCCCAATGCCACTTTTTGGAGCAATGAGGCCCATTGGAATTGGGCGCTCGACCCCAACCCCAGGGAAGGGGCCTCCTTTTTGAAGGAAAACATCCTCCCGATGCAGGAATGCGGTCAGCTCAAATTTTTGGCTGAAGGAGAATCCATCCACCCGGACATCGATGTTTTGCTGGTTCATGGACATACGGAGGCACAGATGCTGCCCCGCATCAAAATCGATGGGAAAACGGTAGTTTTCATGGCCGACCTCATCCCCTCCACCGCGCACATTCCGCTTCCCTACGTGATGGGGTACGATGTAAGACCGCTACTGACGATTGAGGAAAAAGCCAAATTTTTGCGGCAGGCGGTGGATAGGGACTATTACCTCTTCCTCCAACACGATCCGGTGAATGAAATTTGCACCGTAGAGGACACCGCAAAAGGAGTCCGTCTCAAGGAGGTCCTGCGGTTTACGGAGGTGTTCGAAGGTTGAGGAAATTCAATTTGACCCTCCTCGGTACGGTAACGAATCTCTGAGGCAAAGCCATGATTACAGGGGTGGAGAATATCGTTGGCAAACGGCCGGAGGGGATACTCTTCGACCTGGGCGGCACCTTGCTGCACGACCGCATCTCCGGGGATCTCGGCGCCAGGATGCGGTCCCGGTTGGACCGACATGCCTTCGTTCCCTTCGTTGGAGAAGACCTGAATCTCCCGCAAGCGCTGGCCGATGCCATGGATGCCACCTGCCGTGATGGCCTGAGGGAATTTCACGTGAAAAAGTGGCTGGAGGACCATCTACCTACCGGTTCAGACCTGGAGGGATCGGAGGGATCCCCGGAAAATCTGGAACGGTTCATCCGATCGGAAATTATCGACTATGCCCCGCCCTCCGATGCCCGGCGCGTCCTGCGGGAGCTCCTTGATTTGAAGATTCCTTTGGGCGTGGTCAGCAACTCGATTTTCAGTAGTGACCTTCTGCGTAGCGATCTTCGGGAACTTTCTTTGGTGGAGGCCTTTCGTTTCGTCCTCTCCAGCGCCGAGTTTGGTTTGCGGAAACCGCACCCTGCCATCTTTCGGGACGCGGTGGAAAAACTGGGGTCCAACCCCGCGGAAACCTGGTATGTGGGCGACCTTTGGGAAAACGACGTGGTAGGCTCCAGCCGGGCCGGTCTCCTGCCGGTGTGGCTCAAGGCCAAGGCGACGGCGCCACCCGCCTACATCCCCCATCTTCGCGCCGGGAACTGGGCCGAGTTGGGAAAGCTTTTGGGGCTTTGAGATATGCGATGTTAGAAAGGTTTAACCACAGAGAACACTGAGGGAGGAAGTTCGCAAGGCTCACGAATTAGGAATTAGGAATTAGGAATTAGGAATTAGGAATTGGGGAGAGAGATCAAGATCAGGATCACGATCAAGATCAAGATTGAGGGCCATCTTTGGTTTAACCTCTCCTCTCAGCATCTCGGAACCTCAGAATCTCAGAAACTCTTCTCTGCCCCCTGTGCCGTGATTAGCATCTAAGCAACTCTTCTATTTTCCCGTGAACTTGGGCGGTCGCTTTTCCAGGAAGTGAGCCAATCCTTCCTTGAAGTCCTCGCAGGCGAAGCTATCAACCATATCGGCGTTGGCAGTGTTGATGGCTTCCTCCAGCGTTTGAAAAAGGGCGTTGTAGACCTCTCTTTTGATGACGCGCAAGGATCGGGGCGACACCCTCGTGGCGAGGTGGTTGGCGTACTCCATGACTTTCTCCATCAAAGAGTCGTGCGGAACTACACGACTGACCAATCCCATACGGAGAGCTTCCTCGGCCTCGATCATCCGCGCCGAATAGAGCAGGTCGAGGGCGTTGGAGATGCCGATCAGCCGCGGCAGCATCCAACTGATTCCGTGTTCGGCGATTAACCCGCGCTGGGCAAAAGCCGTTCCGAATTTCGCCTGATCCGAGGCGATGCGGATATCGCAGTAAAGGGGCAGCACGAATCCCAGACCGACGGCAAATCCATTGATGGCTCCAATAATCGGCTTGGTGATGGCGGGAAAATAGCTGTAGGTCTTTTGGAAATCCCCTCTCACGTAAGGCCGGGGCCGCTGGGGAAGATTGGATTCAATCCACTCATTGACCGTCAATTGGGACCAGTCGGTTTGGGAACCCGCGTCGAGGTTCTTCATATCCGCGCCAGCGCAAAACCCGCGGCCGGCGCCGGTCAGCACGATGACCCGCACATCGTCGCTTTCCTCGGCCCGACGGAGCGCGCTGAGTAAATCATCCTCGAGTTGCCCAATGATGGCATTGAGTCGCTTCGGCCGGTTCAGGGTGATGGTTGCGACATAGTCGCCGGTTTCGTAGAGAATAGTTTCGTAAGCCATGGTCTAACCCCGATTGCTTTTCGTGGTTTGGTCAAGTGAAAATCGGGGGGAGGAAGGGGTCAAGTCGTGGAAAAGTTATGGCTTACAGGGCCCTTTTTCCCAGAAGGCATCACTTTTCTACGGCATGACCCCGACGTCGTGGTCCGGTCAAGTGAAAATCCGGGGCAGGTATTGTCAGGAGGAAGTGCTCCGGAGCCTTTCGATGATTTGGTGGGCCTCGTCCATGATGCGATCGACCAACTCTTTCACCGTTGGCACGTCATGGATCAACCCTTGAACCATTCCAGCGGACCAAATGCCGTAGTCCATATCTCCCTTTTCCAGAACTACGCGACCCCGCTGTCCGGAGACCAGGTGAGCGAGGTCACCTATCGTCGCATTCCCCTTCGCTTCTATGGAGACGACTTCCCGGCTCACCACGTTTTTCGCCACTCGTGCGGTGTTATTAAGGGTGCGAAATATCAAGTCGGTGGTGAGTTCGTCGTTCTCCACCATCTGACGCTTCACCTTCTCATGGACAGGGGCCTCCTGCGTGGCCATGAACCGCGTCCCCATATTCATGCCGTCCGCCCCCAGCGCCAGTACCGCCACCAAGCCGCGGGCATCGCCCAAGCCCCCCGAGGCAATCATGGGAATCTTGATTTTGTCTCGGGCAACGGGTAACAACACGAGGTTGGGTATATCGTCTTCACCCGGATGCCCGGCGCATTCGAAACCATCCATGCTGATGGCATCGCAGCCAATGCGTTCTGCCGTCAACCCGTGCCGGACCGAGGTGCACTTGTGGATTACTTTGACCCCCGCCCGCTTCAAATCCGGAAGGTGTTCCCTGGGGTTGTACCCCGCTGTCTCCACGATCTTAACGCCCGACTCCACGATGGCCTGTCGATATTCTGCGTAAGGGACTTTTTTGAGCGTTGGCAATATGGTCAAATTTACGCCAAAAGGTTTATCCGTCATTTCCCGACACTTTTGCACCTCTTTTATGAGGTCCTCGGGCGTGGGAAAGGTGAGCGCCGTGAGGAACCCCAGAGCGCCGGCGTTTGCCACCGCGGATACCAATTCGGCCCGTCCGACCCATTGCATTCCCCCTTGGACAATGGGATGCTCAATGCCAAACAGTTCAGTGAATCTTGTTTTAATCATTTTTGTTTAAGGGTCAAGGGATGGGGTCGGGTCCAATGAGACGAATTCCAGTGTAATCCTTACAAGGATAAAGTTTGAAGGACAATAAGAAGAAACGAGAAAATTTTCCTGGGATGGCGCTTGAGAGAACTGTAGGAGGGGGGAATGGCGCTTAGTTAAGCCATTTTCCGAACATATGACTACCTCGGATAAGCAAGGGGTCAAGTCGTGGAAAAGTTCTGGCTTACAGGGTCAGTTGCCTTGCAAAAGTGTATGAAGTACAATGGAATACAGTTTTCAAGGCCTGACCCTTTTTCTCCAAAAGGCATCACTTTTCTACGGCATGACCTCGATTGGCGCCATGCCTTTTGCCCTCAATAACCCCGCTTAACTAAACCCCCTCCTACAGTTTCGTAATTGGTTATCAATAAAACATCCTGACGGACGATTGTTTAAGATACCTGAGTTGTTAGTTGTGTGGTGTGGTGGTTGTTACTTGGATTTTATAAAACAACGCTTCCTTCGGTTTACGGAGAGCGGGTTGTCCCTGTCTGCGTGCGGTGACGTACAGGCAGGCAACTCGCTTTATAAGGGTAATGGGGGACAGGAATTCCCCCCTCCTTTTTCAATCCGCATGCCCGCATCCCGCGAAGCACTACCTGAAGATGCGACATGATCCCCAGAAAACAAAACCACAATTCCCAATTCCTGAGCTTTGCGTGCTTGGCGGCTTGGCGAGAGTGAATGCGGACGACCCTCCAGTAACGCCGGCCGATTATGACTTTTTCGCGGTCGACTAACTATGTGGGGTTCAGGATTTACCCCGTAAACCTCCGACCCAGAACTCCTATCCGGTCTATTGACGCATCCGGTTCCGCAACCGGCGCATGCCCCGTAACCAACGATCGTAGTCGGCGGTCTTGCGCCTCATGTAGGTGAGGACTTGGGGGTGGGGGAGAATGAGAAAGCATTCCTCATCCATGGCCTTTATCACCGCGTCGCACACTTCTTCCGGCTCCAGCATGCCATCGAGTCCGGCCACTCCGCCTTCGGTTCCGGCGGTCATGCCGGTGCGAACGGCTTGCGGACAGAGAACGGAGACGCGGATGCCCTGGTCATGGTGGGCAATCGCCAGTGATTCGGCAAAACCGACCGCGGCATGCTTGGTGACAGAGTAAGAGGCCGCTCCGATCTGACTGAGCAATCCCGCGGCGGAGGCCGTGTTCAAGAGGTAGCCACTCCCCCGGGCCATCATTTTGGGGAGGACGGCCCGGGCCGCATAGACGTGAGCCATGACGTTTACCCCCCAACTGCGGTCCCAATCTTCGTTGGAGGCGGAGGCGGCGTTGGTCGCATCACTGAAACTGATGCCGGCGTTTGAAACAAAAATATCAATGTGGCCAAACCGCTGTTCGGTTTCCTCTACCACTCGAATGATATCCGTTTCTTTGGCCACATCGGCGGCCAAACCGACCCCGTTGATGGACTCTGCAGTCCTCCGGGCTCCATCTGCATTGATGTCGACTGCGACGATGCCGCCGGCTCCTTCGGTTCGGAAGCGGTGGCAAAGGGCCTTCCCGATCCCACTGGCGGCGCCGGTCACGATAACGATCTTGTCCCTGATTTTCATGGAAATGCTCCTATTGGCTATTTATCCATTCTACCGAAAAGTTTCGGGGCATTCCGGCTACCGCTCGCCGGGGCCTACCGCCACCTCTACACGAACATGTTCGTGCCGCCACATATGGTCAGAGCCTGTCCGGTGATCCAACTAGCCTCGTCCGAGGAAATAAAAGCGGCGATGCCTTTAAAGTCTTCCGATTCTCCCAAACGGCGCAACGGGGTTCGGGCAATGGCTTGCCTGGCTGCCTCGGGGTTGTCCCAGAGAGCCCTGGCAAAGTCGGTTTTGACCAATCCCGGGCAGAGGGCATTGACGCGAATGCCGAGCAGGCCCCACTCCGCGGCCAGATTACGGACCAGTGCGATGGCCGCCATTTTGGAAATGTTGTAGGTTCCGAGGGTGGTTGAGGGACTGAAGGCCCCGACGGAGGCGGTAATCAGAATCGAACCCCTTTTCTTTTCCTCCATGTCCGGTTTGACCATCTTGCAGAGCCAGAGATTGCACTGCACGTTGTTTCGCATGGTCTTTTCGTAGGCTCTATCGGAAATGTCATTCATAGCCCCGAAATAGGGGTTTATTCCCGCATTGCCGACACAAATATCGATCTTTCCCAACTTGCTGTGGGTCTCATCGACCAGCGCCTCCAACTGGTCCTTGTAGCCGGCGTTACAAGCAATGGGGATAGCCGCTTCCCGACCGACCTTTTCGTTGATGGCATTGGCCGTGGCTCGGCAGACGTCGATCTTGCGACTCGAGATGACCACGTTGGCGCCCTGTTCGGCCAAGCCTTCGGCCATGGCGGCGCCCATTCCTTTCGATGAACCTGTCAATAGGGCAACCCGGTCGGTCAAATCAAACATGGCGGTTTTCTCTCTTTTTTCAGGTTGTTTGTCAATCGGCTAACACGGTTGTGATTTCTTCAGGCTGACAGTGCCTGGGCCATCGGTTGCTCGGCCCCGTCCGAGGAGTAGCGGCCCATCTAGAAGATGTGGCCCGCTATGCCACCATCGACATCAATGGCCGCGCCATTTACATATGACGCGGCATTGGAACAGAGGAAGAGAATGACGGCGGCGACTTCTTCCGAAGTGCCGTAGCGGCGAACCGGGACGTTCTTGCCATTGTTTTTCAAGACGGCTTCCTTGGTGCTTCCCGTAGCCTTGGCAATTTCTATGGCCGCTCGATCCCACATCGCAGTATGTATGAGCCCGGGAAGGACGGAGTTAACCAAAACCCCGTCAGCGCCATATTTCTTTGCCAGAGACTTGCTGATGGAGACCATGCTGACCTTAGTGGAACCGTAATCAACTAAAGCCGGACCTGGATATTTGGCGGCGCCGCTCGCCATCATTACGATCCGGCCCCATTTTTGTTTTCGCATCTTGGGCAGGAGACGCTTGGTGCACCTGACGGCAGACATCTGATTGAGTTCAAAGAGCTCGAACCATTTTTCATCCTTCATGTAGAGAAAATTCCTCGATGGAGACGCCCCAACGTTGTTCACCAGAATATCAGCGCCCCCGGCGGCATCAATGGCATCGAGAAATCTCTCGGTCGAATCCCTGTCTGCCATGTCCGCGATATATCCCGCCACCGCGCCCGGACCACTCGGCGGGCGGTAACCGGCAAGGGCGTCTACCGCCTCGCCATTTCTGGCACAGAAACTGACATGAGCCCCGTGGTCGGCCAGCAACTTGACCGTTGCCCGACCAATTCCCAGGCTCGCGCCCGTTACGACTGCCCTTTTTCCGCTTAAATCGAGGTCTATCATCTAATTACGTGGGGTGCATGGTTTGGTGATCTACTGGAAGAAGAACTACTTCGGAAATCGGTCGAGTTTAAACCCGAGATGGTCCCGGCAAGTCAAATCTTTACCTCGCATTCCCATTCCTGCCAGCCAATGTCCCTCTCCAGGCCAAAGTTCCCTTTGAGCTTCGTGCCTCAACCCTTCAACCATCGAGTATCGATCGAGCCAGTCGTTCCCGATGGAAAATAGGGTCACCAAATAAAAATTCGCTGGATTTTGTCCGCTTGTAAAAGAGGTGCAGGTCATGTTCCCAGGTAAAGCCGATCCCTCCGTGGATTTGAATGCCGGAATTGCCTACCCGGCGAGCTGCTTCCGAGCAATAGGCCTTGGCTGTGTTGAGGCCCCGCGCGCCAGCCGGGTCATTTTCGTGCAATGCCCAAGCCGCGTAATAGGTGGCCGAACGCGCGCTCTCCGTCATGAGCAGCATGTCGGCGCACTGGTGTTGCACCGCTTGAAAAGAACCGATAGGCTTGTCAAATTGTTGGCGCACCTGGGCATATTCCACTGTGGTTTCCAGCACCCACTGCATGCCGCCAATCATATCGGCGCAAGCCAGCAGGGCTCCCGTTTGCAGGGATGCTTCAACCGCCCTTTCGGCCGCAGTCCCTTCTGCCAGGATTTGCCGGGAATTTACTTTCACATTTTGTAAATCGACCCGGTAATACTTGCGAGTCGGGTCGATAGTGGGGGTTGGAGAAATGGTCAGGCCTTCGGCATCACTCGAAACCGCAGCTACAACGAGATTCCCGTCCTTTCTGGCGATAATGAGAAACAGATTGGCCGCCGCGGCGTCGAGGACCTGGTGTTTGCTGCCGTTCAAAACCAGGCCCGCATCGGATGTCTCCGCCTTCAGTTGCACCGTTTTTGGGTCCCAGGCCGGTTCTTCCTCCAGCAGAGCAACGGTGGCGATGGACTCGCCCAACGACAGAGAAGGAAGGTATTTTCCTTTAAGCGCCTCGTTGGGGGTGTTGGCGATCAGGGTTGCCGCCCATGTGGATGCCAGGAAAGGGGAGGGTAGGCAGGCCCGGCCCATTTCTTCCGCGACTACCACCAGGTCGGCCAGTCCGAGAGCCAGTCCATCATGAGCTTCCGGCAGGGTAAGTCCGGTCCAACCTTGTTCGGCCATGCCTTCCCACAGGGATGGATCGGAGGCATCCTCCGTTTCCATCAATTCGCGCACCTTGCTCAACGGGCATTCCCGTTCAAAGAAAGTCCGGGCCGATTGCTGCAACATTTTTTGGGTTTTGGATAGATCGAAGTTCATTTGTTAAAAGTTGCTGAGGTGCTGAGATTTTGAGGAATCGATGATGGAACAGGGTTGAATGGAATCAGCTTTCCGATTGGTTGTGGATTTTCGAGATTAGTGAGCCGAGCATTTTTTCGATTTCGAGACTGGATTGGTTAAATGAACCTAACTGGTTCTGATTCAAATAGTTGAGGTTGTTTGCTATTTCGACATGGGTTTGCAACTCGAATAGGGATCCCTTTGAAATCTGGAGGAACCGAGCGAAGTCTTGATGTGACCTTCTACCGTAACCCTCCGCGATGTTGCTTGGAATGGACACGGCAGCACGTTGGATCTGAGAGGTAAGTCCATACAGCTCCGATGCAGGGAATTGTTTTGTCAGTTCATAGGCGGAAGTAACCAGTTCCATGGATTTCTGCCAGACGACCAGATCTCGATAATTCAGTATTCCGGATTTCTTCATGTTCAATTTCTTGCTAAGGCTCAAAAACTCAGCATCTAAGTATCTAAGTATCTTGTCCTCTCAATAACTCCTAGGCAGGCCGAGGACGCGTTGGGCGACGATGTTGCGCTGGATTTCGCTGGTGCCGGCTTCAATGGTGTTGCCGCGGGAGCGGAGGTAACGGTAGGCCCAGGCGCCTTCATCGAAATCCTTCAACTGCGATTGGTCACCTAGAATCTCCATGGCCGCCTGAACGAAACGTTGGTTCATTTCGCTCCAATAAATTTTCAGAATGGATCCCTCCGGACCTGGGGTAGCATTATGGGCAATTTTGCTGAGCGCCCGGTTGGTGGTAAGTTTGAAGATTTCCAATTCCAGGTAGATTTGGGCAATTTTTTGGCGGTTGATGGGATCGTCAGCCAGGCGTTTGCCGTTGGACTTTTCCTCCTTCATCAAACGGATCAGTTGATCCAGGGTTTTCTTGAACTGAATATAGAAACCCGAGCCCAGGTTGGCCCGTTCATTCATGAGGGCAGTAATGGTAATGCGCCATCCATTATTCAGTTGGCCGATCAGGTTGCTTGCTGGAACCCGCACGTTGGTAAAAAACATTTCATTGAAGGCCGAGTCTCCCGACAGTTGCCGCAGGGGCCTGACCGCTACCCCTTCGCTCTTCATGTCGACCAGCAATGCGCTGATGCCTTTATGCTTGGGGGCTTTGGTATCGGTCCGGACCAGGAGTAAGCACCAGTCGGCAACGTTGGCAAAGCTGGTCCAGGTTTTTTGCCCGTTGACGATAAAATCCTCCCCGTCCCGAACCGCCCTGGTGGACAAGGACGCCACGTCGCTGCCGGAATTGGGTTCGGAAAACCCCTGACACCAGATATCAGCTCCGTTCAGGATGCGGGGCAGGAAAAACATCTTTTGTTCCTCCGTTCCCTGGGCCATGATGGTCGGGCCCACCAGTCCTTCCCCAATAGTGCCTATACTTTCCGGGGCGTCGCAAGTGGCCAGTTCCTGCAAATAAAGGGCTGCTTCGATGGGGGTGGCGCCTCTCCCGCCAAATTCCTTGGGCCAGCTCACCCCGGCCCAACCGCCTCGAAACAATTTATTCTGCCATGCTCGCAGGTGTTTCCAATAACTCGCATCGTTTTCTCCTGCAGGCTTGATCGGTTCTTCCGGAAGATTATATTTCAGCCAAGCGCGAAAATCGTCGCGAAACTGCTGTTCACTTTTTGTCAGGTTCAGGTCCATGGTCTCTAATTTATTTTAAGTGATAATTTTGCCTGAGGAAATGCGAGCATCAAGTCGGGTCGGGCCCGGAGGTCGCTTCATTTAACAATTCGGCCAACTCCTTGACTTCGATCCCGCGGTCGCCTTTGGCGGCATTAATGCCATCTTCCATCATGGTGGTACAGAAAGGGCAGCCGACGGCAAGCGTATCAGCATCGGTAGCGAGGATCTCCTCGGCCCGTTCGCGGTTCACCCGCTTGTCCGGGGGTTCATCGACAAAGCTCATCCCTCCTCCTCCTCCGCAGCAAAAGCTGTTCCGCCGGTTGCGCGGCAATTCCCTCATGGAATTTCGACTGGTATTTTGCAACAAGTTGCGGGGCTCCTCGGTCACGCCGTTGTGACGGCTCAAGTAGCAGGGATCGTGAAAGGCGATTCTTCTTTCCGAAGCGGCCGTTATTTTTAACCGCCCAGCCTTGATCAGCTCTCCCAGAAATTGGCTGTGGTGAAAGGTTTCGAATGGCGCCCCCAACTGAGGGTATTCATTGCGAAAGGTATTAAAACAATGGGGGCAGGAAGTGATGACCTTGCTCACTTTGAATTTCTTCAGCGTCTCTATATTTTCCTTGGCCAGGGATTCGAACAGAAACTCGTTTCCAATACGACGTGCCACGTCTCCGCTGCATTTTTCATCGCGGCCCAGAACGGCAAACTTTACCCCTGCCTTTTTTAACAGCTCTGCCAGCGAGCGAATGGACTTCTGGTTGCGCTTTACCAGGGAGGTTCCGCAACCGGCCCAAACCAGAACTTCGGCATCCTGCGCTTCACTGGCGTGTGGGAGGTTCAACTCGCGCATCCAATCCGTGCGGGAGGATTCGGTCCCGGCAAAAGGATGCTTTCGCTTCTCCAATGATCTGATGGCCCTTTGCATGGTTTCCGGAAAATCTGCTTCTTCCATGACCTTGTGGCGGCGCATATCCACAATTTTGGGTAATTGTTCGATGGACACGGGGCAGGCTTCCACGCAGGCGGCACAGCTAGTGCATTCGAAAAGACGTTCAGGTCGCAAAGCATCGGTGGAACCGATCAACCCGGTATCTGGTTCATTTCGGCCACCCTTCCGGTGCAAGGTGTCTCGCAGGTCCAGAATGATGTCCCGCGGAGAAAGGGACTTGCCCACCGCGTTGGCCGGGCAGGCCTCTGTGCAACGACCGCATTCGGTGCAGGCATCCAGGTCCAGAAGGTCTTTCCAGGTAAACTGGTCGAGGCGGTTTACTCCGAAATTCTCTGCTTTTTCGAAATCGACCGTCTTCAGGGAGGCGCCGGCTGGCTGCAGGTTGGCCGCATATATGTTCAGGGCTGAGGTGAGCGGATGCAGCATCTTGGTAAATGGCGCCCAAGCCAGGAAACCGAATACCAGAATGAGATGAAACCACCAACACCAGCGGTGTAATGCGGTGAGGGTTTCCAAGCTAAAAAATTTTGCCGAGAGGAAACCGGTCGCGTAACCAACCGGTGACCAGGTTCCCCAGGGATCCGCCGTCACGACTATGCGCCAACCTTCCAGAAAGAATCCGGTGGCCAGAATGACAGCCGCGAGGATCAGGATCCAGCCGGCCTCATCGGAATAAACCAACTTGACCGGCTTGGTCTTCCAACGACGAATGCCCGCCATGGCTACCCCGATCAGAGCCAGTGATCCCAGCAGGTCGACAAAAAAGGATTGGAAGTAGAGATAGAACCTGCCCCGCATGATGGGCAGGCCAAAATCATGATCCAACATTACTACGGTGGTGGCGATAGTAAGGGTGATGAACCCCCAGAAGATCATTGCGTGAAATATGCCTGCGTAGCGCTCCCGCATGGTGTGCCGTTGCAACAATGCGTGGTTCCAGAGGTGCAGCAGCCGCTCTCCCGGCCGGTCCAGCCGGCCGGCCACCCGGAGTCCGCGCCGCCAAGACCGGAAACGGCGCCAGATTCCGTACGCCGCTATGGCCATCGTGGGCAACAACAGCACGTACATGATCCAGCCGTGGGAAATATTCCAGAATACCTCGCGGGTTGCCTCTCCCGTGTTCATGCCAGAAGCTCGGCCAGTTTCTCCTGCAGAGGTCCTATTACCTGGTGGAAATCTTCCACTAATCCAAACTGACAATGTTTGAATATGGGGGCATTGGGGTCTGTGTTGATGGCGGCGATTGCCTTGGAATCGGCTATCCCCATTACATGCTGACTCGCTCCCGAAATGCCCGCGGCCAAATAGAGTTGGGGCGCAACTTTTTTTCCGGTTTGGCCCACCTGCCAGGAATGGGGCGCCCATCCCAGGTCGCAGGCGGCTCGCGATGCCGCGGTTTGCCCTTTGAGGACCTTGGCCAGCTCCTTTAGCTTTTCGAACGGTTCGGGTCCACCCAGGCCGCGGCCCCCCGACACGATGATCCGGGCATCTTCCAAACGCTCACCTTCCCCGGTGTCCATTTGCGTTTCCCAAAGCTGAATTTTTATTTCGGGCTCAGCAGCAAGATCCCATTCCTCGATCTGGCCCGGGGTGGCACGTTCCCGCGCGGGATCCATCGATGGAGCGCGAACCCAAACCACTGCCGGTGTCCCCTGTAATATGACCTTTGCCATGGCCTTGCCCCCATAAACGGAACGGGTAATGGAAATGTGGCCCTCCTCGGCCGTGAGCGTCTGGGCATCGCCGATGGATGCCCCGCCCAAGCGATGGGCCAAGCGGGGAGTAATCTCCTGGCTCAACGCGTCGTTGCCCAGGACGATGGCGGCGGGGTTCAATTCCGACCCTATTCGAGTGAGGCATTGAAGCCATACCTCCTGCTGACCTCGGACCAAAGCGGGAGATCGAACCAACAACACGCGGTCGGCTCCATGGGCCAATCCGGAGGCAGATTCCGAATCTTTTACGCCGCAGGCTACTACCACGTGCTCGGCCCCGACGGTTTCGGATAAGCGTTGGCCGGCTCCCATCAGTCCCGCGCTTGCCCTCTCCGGCGTCGGTGAAACCAGGGCCGTGATAACGGTGGATACAGGCTCACTCATCTCGTCCTTTCAATTGTTTTCGGATCTAAATGGATCGGGCAATTGAGGCAATTTTTTCCGCCAGTTCACCGATTTTTTCCTCTTTGGTGGCGCCCTCGATAAAGGTGCAATCGCCCTTGGCTTGCGGGATGGTGAGTTCGGTCACCCGAACCAGCAAATGTTCAGGTAAAAACAAATCGGGTGAGAGTTCCAGATCCCGTAGCGACCAGGATGTAATCGGTTTGCGGTTGGCCAGAATGATGCCCCGGATCTTGGGTATGCGTGGGAGGTTGTGATCGCTGTTGGTGATCGATGCGACCACCGGCATGGGTGCGGAATACTTCTGCCAACCCGAATCGTTTTGCTGGCGCAGTATCAGCCTGTCCGAACCCGCCTCCTCGATTTCATCTACGAAAGCGATAAAGGGAAGGCCCAATTCTTCCGCCAGCAGGCCTCCCGTCTGTCCCGCTCCCCAATCGCCGGATTCATGTCCGGTCAGTATGAGATCCAAGCGGTCCAATTTGCGAATAGCCGCCGCCAAGGCCTTGGCCGTGGCAGCCGAATCCGGCAGGTGGCACGTATCGTTCAGGATCATGAATGCCGCGTCGGCTTGCATGGCTAGTCCCTTGCGCAAGGTGTCTTCAACCGATGCCGGCCCCAGGGAGAGAATCGTTATCCTTCCCCCGTGCCGTTCCCTGAGTTGAAGGGCCGTTTCCAATGCATTTTCGCAGAAGATGTTGGTCACCAGATCCGCGCAGGTCGGATCGGCTTGTAAGTGCGAGCGGGCAATGGAGAAATCGCGCGCCGGTACCTCCGGATCCAGGATCTGTTTCATGCAAACGAGAATGTTCATTGTTGGTCAGTTGCTGAGATGCCGAGATGCCGAGTTTGGAAGGCACGGAGTTTCTGGTGTGGTGTCCTGTTGATTCTTTCACACAAACGGCTGGGTTTTATGCTGTAACAGCAAGATAGAATGTTAACTCATTTAATGAAGGCTAAACTGAAAAGAACTCCGGAGTTCAACGCCGTTGGCGTAAAAGTCACCCGATAGCTTGGAAATTCGGAAACTCAGTTGCTCGGCTATTCAAATACTCACCTTTCAAGCTTGAATTTCACATGCCATAGGGTAAAAGGCGAGATGGATATGAGAGAAGCAGTATTAGTCGCCACCGCCCGCACTCCCCTGGCCAAATCATTTCGCGGTTCATTGAATATGACGCGTCCGGATGACATGCTGGCCCGTTGTCTTACCAGTTGCCTGGCAAAAGCGCCCGGACTGGATCCCGAAGAAATTGAGGACATCATCATCGGTTGTGCCACTCCGGAAGGGTCCCAGGGATCAAATGTCGCGCGTATCGCCGCCGTCCGTGCCGGACTGCCGAGAAGCATCGCCGCCACCACCGTCAATCGGTTTTGTTCCTCGGGTCTACAGGCAGTGGCCATGGCCTCCCATCACATCATTTCCGAGGGTGTGGACGTTGCCATTGGAGGGGGTGTGGAAAGCATCACCCAGACGGCCAATTCAAATTTTGATCCCAATCCCTGGGTCGCGGAAAAATATCCCGGCATCTACATGGTAATGGGGGACACGGCCGAAGTTGTAGCCAAACGCTACAAGATTTCCCGGCTTGCCCAGGACGAGTACTCGGTGGCCAGTCAGGAACGGACCGCACGGGCCCAGTCGGAGGGATTGTTGGAAGAGGAACTGGCCCCCATGCACGTGACGCGGGCTATCCTGGAAAAAAAGACGGGCAAAGTACTGGGCACCGAGGAACACGATTTGGTGCGCGATGAGTGCAACCGTCCCGACACCACCCTGGAAGGTTTGCTCGCTCTCAAGCCCTACTTCGATAAGGAGAGCGGCCAAGGCAGTGTCACTCCCGGCAACGCCTCACAGATGTCGGACGGCGCCTCAATCAATTTAATGATGTCCCGTGAAAAAGCCGAATCTCTGGGGTTGCAGCCCAAGATCGCCTTTCGTGGATTCGCCGTGGCGGGGTGCGAACCCGATGAAATGGGGATTGGCCCGGTTTTTGCCGTTCCGAAATTGCTGAAACGGCACGGCCTGACCGTCGCCGACATCGATTTATGGGAGCTCAACGAAGCCTTTGCCGTGCAAGTCGTATACTGCCGGGATAAGTTGGGCATTCCCATGGAACGACTCAATGTAAACGGCGGGTCGATCTCCATCGGCCATCCCTACGGTATGACGGGCGCTCGCTTGGTGGGAACCATAGCCAATGAAATGCGAAGACGGGATGCCCGTTACGGCGTTGTAACCATGTGCATAGGCGGAGGTCAAGGCGCCGCCGGATTGTTCGAATTGTGCAATTGACCCGGATTTGAAGAATGGCCCTCCTCAACCGCAAAATAGTTCTCGCATCCCGCCCGCCCGGCATGGTGTCGGAAAGCAATTTCCGTTTGGTAGAGGAAGAAGTCAGGGCGCTTGAGGATGGGGAAGTCCTGGTGCGGGCTTTGTATTTGTCGGTAGATCCCTACATGCGCGGCCGCATGAGGGATGCCAAATCCTACGCAGATCCGGTTGGGATCGGCGAGGTCATGGTTGGCGAAATCGTGGGCCGGGTTGAGCAGTCGAGGCACGCCACCCTTCACATCGGGGACATAGTCGCGGGGCATCTCGGGTGGCAGGAATACGCCATCTCAGGTGGGAAACGCTTGCGAAAAATTGATCCTTCCTCTGCCCCGGTTTCCACCGCCCTGCATGTATTGGGCATGCCCGGGGCAACGGCTTATTTCGGGCTGCTCGATGTTTGCCGCGCTCGGGAGGGCCATACGGTAGTCGTTTCCGGCGCGGCCGGAGCGGTCGGATCCATCGTTGGTCAAATCGGAAAAATAATAGGTTGCCGGGTGGTGGGAATTGCCGGGGATGACGACAAGCTGGAATGGCTCACCGGGGACCTCGGTTTTGATGGCGGTATCAATTATAAAACCTCCGGGAACCTAACCCGTGAATTGGACCAACTTTGCCCTGACGGCGTAAATTGCTTCTTCGACAATGTGGGGGGTCCGGTCAGCGATGCCGTAATCCCCTTGCTGGCTCAAAATGCGCATATCGCCATCTGCGGGCAGATATCCCAGTATAATTCTGAAAAGCCAGAATTGGGCCCCCGGCTGTTATGGCACCTCATAGTAAAACGGGCCACGATCCGGGGTTTCCTGGTTTTTGATTATTTCGACCGTATTGGCGAGGCCATGAAGCGGCTCTCGGAATGGGTGATCTCGGGAAAAATAAAATACCGGGAAAATATCATCGAGGGTATTGAAAATGCTCCCCGGGCTTTCGTTGGCCTGTTCAAGGGCGAGAATACCGGGAAACAACTGGTGCACATTGCCGATTGATCCGGCATGGGCCGGCCAATTCCGGATTAATCCGGGAAGACCACCCTGAGTCGCACGAACGCGCGGTTGTTGGAACCGGTTTGAATCGTGTTGATTACTTTTTCGAAAACATACCCCAAAGGTTCAACCCTCGTTTCAAGAGCTTTCAGGGTCGTCCAGGAATCGGCCTCCAGATTCTCGCTCCGTTCAACCAGATATTCCAGACCCTGCTCCTCATAATCGGAGCGCCGGCGGAAAATGAAATTCACCTCGGAGTTGTCTGAGAGGGAAATGATGGGGCGGAAATGAAACGCATCGCTGCCATCCGTGGGATTTCCACCAATGGCGTATTCGATCAGGTTGTTTTGACCATCCCCATCGGGGTCCCGGTCATAACCGGCCAGAACATCGGTAGGGTTTCCGAAATATTGGGACTCCCATCGATCGTCCATGCCGTCCTGGTCGACGTCTTCAAATTCATCCACCAACCCTACGTTCACACTTCGACCATCGATGCAATAAACCGTCAGCACAGTCGTGTTGCCGACGATCTCCGCCTTCAGGATATCCGGTTGGTCGCCCACAACCCGCCAGAATCCCTGCAAAACCACATTCAGTTCCACCGGGGCGCTGCCATAGTGTTCCCGGATTCCATTGGGACCCAAATTCCTGAAGGTGTAACGCGGGTTGTAATCTCCAACCATCCGGAGATCCAGGTAGCTCACGGCTAAATTCAAGGCATTTGAAGCGCTGCTGTCGATCAATACCGCGTATCCGGGATTTGCACCCACCCTTTCGTGTTCGTGGGGAAGGACCTTATTGATATTCACCGCCTTTAATGGACCGTTTTTCCGGGAATCGTAGTCGGCATAGAGGGCATAGGCCCAGAGGTTCGTTTCAAGATCATGAACGATATGAGCCTGGGCGCTTTTTTCCCGTACTTCATAGACCTGTCCCGAATCCTGTTGCCGACGGAAACTTTCCACCCCGTTGAAATCCTTTCCCGGCAACACCACGTATTCGTAGTCATCCCCTTGCGGGTTTATGCCGTGGTCCAACCAGGCCAAAGCGCGGTAGGCCTGGGTGATGGGTGCGGCCAAGGCCTCTTGCTGCCTCTTTTCCGTATTCCCGCTTTTATCCAGTGCAAACCTTAGCCGCCACTCGCTCAACTTTCGCTCAACGTGCAAATGTTGCCCCGGTGGCACGTAGTAACCGGTTCCATAGGAATCCACCAGCACGTGGCTGTTCCTCAGGTCGGGCTGATCGTAGGTGTAGGAATCCCCCGAGACGGCGGTAGCGCTGTTTACGTAAATCGGGCTGTTTTGGCGATTTTCCTGATTCAGGTAATTCTGGAAGAGTGTAGTGTGGACCGGGTAATTTTTGGGCGATTGGGAACGGATGTTGTCACCCAGCATGATGACGCGATCGCCCAGAAAAAAGTAGCTCTTGCGTGCTTCCAAGCCCGGGTCCTTCATGTCCGGCGCAGTATTTTTCAGGTCGAACATGAAAATTCCATGTTCCTTATTCAATTCAACCCCTCCTACTGAGGTGGAGTCGATTCTCATCCTGGAACCAATCACGTCATTTATCATATCCACGTCCGTCCGTGCGGGGGTGGTGGAACCATCGCGGTGGGACATGTCCTTCCCTTGAGTTGTCATTGGATTCCGGGTGGCTCCGACGGTGGGGTTCAAAGGATCGTTATAACGGATTTCCAAGGCTCCGTGGCTTTTGTAGATCCCGTATATTCCCTGGGGATTGCCCGCCGTAATACCTCCTTCATAGGACCACCACCACTTGCTCATGCCCTTGGCAAAAGCAGTCCAGTTGTCCCGCTTCATGGTCATGGCGGGACTGTAAGGATAGGAACGAACCCCACTGATGATCCGCGGTTCAATGTTTCGCTGTTCAATTTCCTGCCGGGCCCATGCCAAAGTCGCGACATATCCCGGAAACCCTCGTTGATTCAGGTCATTTTCAGGTCTGTAGGTGGTGGCAAAACCAGGTTGGTAGGTGTTTGCCATTACTTGCAACAACTCCTCCTCGGGCGAATCACCCGACATCGCAGCCAAGGGCAACAGAAAGTAACACTGACCCACAAGTCCAATATCAGGTCTGCTACGGCCGCTCAATCCGTCGGGAACACGGTCGTAATGGGCATAGAAAAACAACTCACGGCTATATCCCTTTATTCCATCCAGTTCCTCTTCCGACAATTGCCATGGAGTTCCCTGTAGGAATTCCGTCATGCCCGCCAAAGCGCCGGCAGCTTGAGGCACGTAGGCCGAGGTATAATGGTACTTATGATGGTTTCCCGTGTAGTCGGGCTTTAGAAAAGCGCGAACCCCCGATACCGGAGTAGCTCCGAAAATGATGGTGGCCTTGGCTCGGTCCAGATACTCCAGTTTTATTTCAAGTTCCTCTTCCGTTTCGTGAGGAAGCATCAAAATTCCCGGCAATAAGGACCCGCTATGTTGCCGCAAGACATCGGCTTGGCGAAACCCGGTTGCCCGATCGAGTTCACCTATTCCGTTCTCGGTTATATACAGGTTCTTTTCAATTCCACCCTGTGAATTGTCGGCCGGGACGGGCAAGCTTCCAAATATCAGGGTCCGGAAATGGGCCAAATCCGCCGCATCCATCACCGAACGTGTCAGGAAGGCCGCCCGCCCGAGAACACCTCGAAAATTTTCCTCCTCATTAATTTTGTCTTCGTCCAGGCCCGCCCACTGCAGCCATTTGAGGAAATTGCGGGCTTTTTCCTCGTTCTCCGTTCCTGGAGACAGATGTAGGGTTAGACCCAATCCGTAAAAGGTCGCCATCAGTCTCCCAAACTCCCCCAACTCTGCCCCTCCGGCAACATCACCCGCTTCATTCAATTCGATATTGTATTCCTCGTACCGTTTCAGACTTCTATTGACAAATGCCTGAGCGGAATCCACCGCCGTCCGGTAATCATCGTATCCCGTTTCCCCCGGAGAAATCTCGTAGAAACCGCCTCCTACGTGCCGTTCCATCATTTTCTGTTCCAGGAATTCCACCCATTCCAGCATGGTCGATTGGGCATGCCCCTGATTGCCCAGGAATAGAAATGCGGGCCATGAACAGGCAAATAGAATACCTCTTATCGCCTTAAGGATAATTGTGGCTCTCTCCACTTGATTCACGGTTTTAATGGAAGGTATCTGTTCCCGGGTGATGCGGCAATCTGACCCTGAAATAGTTGAGGTCTCCTCTATCCCGGGCCTTTGGCTTACCTAGGGTTTGGAAGTTTCGGAATCTCCGGGTGGAGAGGTAAAATTGTGGATGGTGGTATTTCCGATGCGCGTGCTCGTTCCAACCCGAGGCCCCGATGGCGTCGTTATGATGGTGATGTTTGTGTTGCCCACCTTCTGCGTGATGGCGGAAAAAGACTCTTTCCCGGACGAACCCGTAGTGAATTGAACATTCCCAATGGATTGAGTTGTCACGGATACCGGTTTGCCCCCCGAACTTGTGGTGTTGTGGATGGTCGTATTCCCGATGCGGGTGCTCGTCCCGCTGATGGATTCCCCTGAAGGAGTTGAGAGATTATGAACCGTCGCATTACCGACTTGGGCGCTCGTCACCGTAGCAGTTCCCGATGGCGTCACCACGGTAGTTACATCCACGTCGCCAACCTTTTGTTGGACGACCGAAGATACCTCTTCCGCTGAGGAAGTCAGGCTCATTATCAGAGCGGCTTCCTTTTCCCCACCCGATTGTTCCTTTCCCGGCGCATTTCCATCCGCTGCGAGGGCATGAAGCGCCCCCGCATTTTCAATTTGGGCGCTCGTCCCGCTTTTGGAATTTCCTGAAGGAGTTGAGAGATTATGGACGGTCACATTACCTATTTGGGCGCTCGTCACCATCCTGGTTCCCGATGGTGTCATTACCGTCGTAACGTCCACGTCGCCAACCTTTTGTTGGACGACCGAAGAAACCTCTTCCCCTGAGGAATTCAGGCCGATCAACAGGGCGGATTCCTTTTTGTCATCCGATCGTTCTTCTGGCGCGGTACTTGCTTCCGCTGCCAGACCATGAAGCCCCGCCAATAAACCGATCTGCAATAGGCCTATCCGCCATCTCCTGGCATGCCTCCGGTTGTTTGGGAAAAATCGCCCGGCCCCTCTACGGGCCGGTAACAGCGTTCTTTTGAGATTTCTTATTTTTTTCATTTTTGAGCTGATGGGGTAGGGCGGTATTGTCTTGGTGGGGAAGGGTCCTGATCCGGCATTGAGGTATGTTGGTTGGTTTTGCGGCCCGATCACGGCTTTTTCTGATACGGTTAACGGCAATCAGCACGGAAAATACCCCAATTAGAGCATCCTCGTCAATGCGGATTGGTCCACATCTAATTCTCTTCTCCCTCTCCTCTTTGCGTCCTTCGCGAGCTTTGCGAAAGTCACTTCCAGGATTCCCCACCTTCCCGAGAGCCACCCCCTCAACCCGCCAACCCCCAAACCAAAACATTCCTAATTCCTAATTCCTAATTGGCGCGCCCCAGCGCGCCTTCCTCTCCCTCTCCCTCTCCCCAATTCCTAATTCCTAATTCCTAATTCCTAATTGGCGCGCCCCAGCGCGCCTTCCTCTCCCTCCCTCTGCGTCATTTAAATGATTCCTCGTTCCGAATTGAACCGCCAATCTTGCTATTTAAACTTTAGCCGAAAAAGTTAAATAGTAGAATTGACTGTTAAGAAACCTTTAATAGGGATTGTCCATCATGAAGCGGAGGAAAATCGGTCATTATGAGATTACCAGTACTGTCGGCGAACAGGTTCGGGCTTTTGTGCCGGTGCCACTTCCGCCGAATCCGCCTCTGGTTCTGGACGGATCGCTGCAACAAGCGCTTGAATCGGCCGTTCTGGCCATAGGTCGCCTCGACGGCGTCTCAACTCTCCTGCCAGACCCTACACTCTTTCTTTTCACCTACGTACGTAAGGAAGCCGTGTTCTCTTCCCAGATCGAGGGAACCCAATCATCGCTGTCGGACCTCTTACTCTTCGAGTTGGAGGAAGCTCCCGGGGTTCCGCTTCATGATGTAGTCGAAGTCTCCAACTATGTAGCCGCACTTGAACATGGCCTGCATCGTCTGGGGGAAAACTTTCCCCTTTCCAATCGTCTGATCCGCGAAATTCACGGTGTGTTGTTGTCGCGCGGGCGAGGAAGCACCAAAGATCCCGGCGAGTTCCGGCGCTCCCAGAACTGGATTGGCGGTTCCCGACCCGGCAACGCCGTATTCGTGCCACCACCGCATACCGCCGTACCTGACTGCATGGCGGCGCTCGAACGCTTCCTTCATGCCAAGGAGGATGGGGTTCCAACACTCCTGCGGGCGGGCCTTGCGCACCTACAGTTTGAAACCATCCACCCCTTCCTCGATGGGAACGGGCGTGTGGGACGGTTGCTTATTACATTGCTGTTGTGCCAGGCCGGCCTGTTGCGAGCCCCGCTTCTTTACTTGAGTCTTTATTTGAAGCAAAACCGGGCTACCTACTACGACCTGCTGAGCCATGTGCGCCAAACGGGCGATTGGGAAGAGTGGATCGCCTTTTTTCTTGAAGGGGTGCGGGTGACGGCTACGGGTGCAGTCTCGGCTGCTCAACGTATCGCCCGGATGTTCCAGGATGACCACGGCCACATTGAGACGACTGGACGCCGTGCCGGGTCGCTCTTGCGCCTACATGAAGTGTTGAAGGCGCGGCCAATTATTTCCCTAACCGAAGTCTGCAACCGGGCGATGCTCTCCTTCCCCGCCGCATCCTCGGCCATGGAACATCTGGTCAAGCGCGGGATCGCTCGTGAGATCACGGGAAAGCGCCGCAATCGGCTGTTCGTCTACGACCAGTATCTTTCAATCCTCAACGAAGGAACGGAGGCACCGTGACGCCTCCTTAATTCCCTCCCTTCTCCCTCTGGGAGACGGTGGCGCGAAGCGCCGGGTCAGGGTTGCAACCTAATACCTAATACCTAATTCTCGCCAAAGGCGCCTCTTCCCCCTCCTCTTTGCGTCCTTCGCGAGCTAAGCGAGAGTCTATCCCAAATCCTGTCCATCCTGTGCAACTTGTCCTGCCGTAGCCTTTGGGCGAAGCGGGATCCATGTTCCATTCCCCATTCTCCCTCCCTTTGTGCCTTCCCTGTCACGCCGTAGACCTTCGGCGAAGGCGGATGTGCCCTTTCATTCCTAATTTGCGCCCTTGGGCGCTTTCCTCTCCTCTCAGCATCTCGGTACCTCAGAATCTCAGAAACTCTTCCCCATTCCGCAGTCCTAACCTTTCAATTAGACGCACCTGAACCTTGCAATCAGCCGGAAGCTGACCTTTCAATTGGACGATGCAAAATCCTTCGCTCTATCCGCGCCACGCTGAAAAGCCTTTGGTGGAAGCGCTGTCCGATTGGCCGGCTCTACTGATACACGGCCCGCGCCAGTGCGGCAAGACCACCCTCGCTAGACAAGTCGGCGATTCCATGGGGTATGCCTACTTCAGCTTCGATGATGACGTCGCCCGCGCTGCTGCAAGCGCCGACCCGGCGGGCTTTGTCGCAGGACTGCCGGAACGTGTAATCCTCGACGAAGTACAACGGGTTCCCACCCTGTTCACCGCTCTGAAGCAAGAGATAGACCGCCACCGCATTTCCGGGCGGTTTCTACTGACCGGCTCATCCCAGGTTCTCTTGCTGCCTTTGCTCTCGGACTCCTTGGCCGGCCGGATGGAAATCCTGAGATTGCACCCGCTCTCCCAGATCGAAATAAAGCGTGGCATACCCAATTTTCTCGATGCCCTGTTCAGTGGAACATTTCGGACTTCTCTCATCAGTCGCCTCGGTGATGAGTTGGTGGATCGTGTAGCCTCCGGCGGGTATCCAGCGGCGCTGGTTCGTCCAACCGCCCGCCGCCGAGCAAACTGGTACCGGAATTACGTGGAAACGCAGTTGCAAAAGGACGTCCGGGACATGTCCAGAATCAGTTCGCTGGACGCGCTGCCGCGATTGCTCAGCGCCGCCGCCTCTCAGACCGCCCGTTTGTACAATCTTTCCGATTTGGCGTCTCCTTTCCAACTCAGCCGACCCACTATCGGCCACTACATGGAACTATTGGCGCGCCTCTTTCTAATAGACCGGCTCCCACCGTGGCACAACAATCGGTTGAGCCGCTTGGTTAAAACCCCAAAGCTCCACATTGGGGACACCGGCTTGGGATGCGCTCTCCTCGGACTCAGTCCGGGCGCCCTGGCTCAGGACCGTGCCCTCTTCGGCCAGCTTCTGGAAACCTTTGTCTTTCAGGAGTTGAGGCGCCAGTCCACCTGTCAGGATCAACCCCTTTCGTTTTTTCACTGTCGGGATAAAGACCAAGTGGAAGTTGACATTGTCATTGAGCGGGGTGCAGCGTCAATTGCCGGCGTCGAGGTGAAAGCTGCCGCCACGGTAACTCCTTCCGATTTTCGGGGACTCAAGAAATTGAAAAAAGCCACTGATGACCGGTTCGCCTCAGGTGTGGTACTTTACGATGGGGAGATAACCTCCAGCTTCGGCGACAGGATGTTCGCTGTTCCCATTCGCTCACTGTGTGATGGCCCTGCCATCCCTTTTCATTCTTAATTCGTGCCAACGGCGCCTCCCCCATCGTAAACATTCCTAATTCCCCTTTCCCTTCTCCCTGCGCCCTTGGGTGCTTCCCCCTTTGTGCCTTTGTGCCTTTGTGCCTCTGTGCCTTTCTCCCTCCTAATTCCTAATTCGCGCGCCCCAGCGCGCCTTCCCCCTCCTCTCAGCATCTCCGCAGCTCAGAATCTCAGAATCTTTCCTTTTCTCCTTTCCCTCTTGATGCTCCATGCCGCCCACCTAGTGTTTTCCATTACAATTAAACGGAACAAAAAGTATGGCGAGAGCACGACCAAAGAAGACACATAACCAATGGAGCAGGAGTGTGCCACTGGTTTCTCCACGAAACCCAAAATGGTAGTAAGGTGGGGCGTTATAACATCCTGTTGAACGCGGTCATTTCCCACATCAGAAAGGGGAACAAGACGACTCAAATCCGACAACCGGGCCTTCACGGACAGCGCGACTTCAGGCTGCCTATCCAATCCAAGGGTTCGGTGAAGGCCACAGATTTTGAGTTGATAACCTGGCTCATTGTGTTTGAACACACAGAAGGAGCGGAGCAATCCCAATGCCGGAATTTACAGAGATAGAGTTGGTGCAATTCATCGCAGCCGGGGAAACAGACCAAATAGAGTTCAAGGAGTCTTTGACTGGGGACGCCCCCACTGGAATTCGCGAAGCGATCTGCGCTTTGGCCAATGATTTGGTTGGTCGTGAAAAACCTGGCTTGGTCTTCGTCGGAGTAAAGGACGATGGAACAATAGGCGATCTGGAAATCAACGATAGGTTGCTGCAGCAGTTGGCCGATATGAAGACCGATGGAAATATCGTTCCGCCTCCCTCGCTAACGGTGGCGAAGCGTGTACTTCAGGGCAAGGAGGTAGCAGTGATCACAGTGCAGCCCTCCAACTCGCCGCCGGTTCGCTTCAAGGGCGCTATCCATGTCCGCATTGGTCCGCGCCGTGGCATTGCCACCTCTCAGGACGAGAGAATTCTCAATGAAAAGCGGCTACACGGAGACCGCCCTTTCGACCTTCAGCCAATTCCGACCACCGACTTGTCCGATCTCGATCTTACCCGGTTTGAAAACGAATACCTGAATGCGGCGTTTTCGGACGAAATACTGGCGGCAAACGACCGCAACTTGTATCAACAACTCGCAGCGACAAAAATGATCGTCGCTGCCGACCAGCCTACGGCGACCGTACTGGGCCTGCTCACGATCGGCAAAAATCCTCAGGACTATCTACCAGGCGCTTATGTGCAATTCCTCAGAGTAGATGGCAACGACCTCGCTGATGACATAATCGATGCCCAGGAGATACGCGGCGCCATCCCGGAAATCCTCCGCCAGCTCGAAGAAAAACTGACGGCCCACAATCGCATGGCTGTGGATATTTCAATGAGGTACCTTGAACAACGAACAGAGTTGTACCCCATGGAAGCGCTGCGCCAGATCACCCGCAACGCAGTGATGCACAGGACCTACGAGGCGACCAACGCACCCGTTCACGTCTATTGGTTCAATGATCGCCTCGAGGTTTTAAGTCCTGGCGGCGCATTCGGGGCAGTGACAATTTCCAGCTTTGGAGAGCCGGGATTGGTTGATTATCGCAATCCAAACGTCGCGGATGCGATGAAAACCCTCGGATTTGTCCAGCGTTATGGTGTAGGAATACCCATCGCTAAAAAACAGTTGGCGGCAGCGGGACATCCGGAACCAGAGTTTGATATTTCCATGAATTTTGTGCGGGTAATCATAAAGGCAAGGGAAGCATAACTATGGCCGTTCCGGTTTTGACTTTCTTCAATAACAAGGGGGGTGTCGGCAAAACTTCGCTTGTCTATCATCTGGCGTGGATGATGTCCGACATCGGTTATCGGGCGCTGGCCTGCGACCTCGATCCACAGGCAAACCTTACTGCCGCATTTCTGAATGAAGATCGGTTGGAAAAACTATGGGATGAAGACAATGAGGGCTCTGCCAAGACCATACTGCAATGCGTCCGACCTCTGACGAAAGTTGGCGACATCAAAACTCCAAAGCTCGTAGAAATCACCTCCAAGTTGTGCTTGATCCCGGGAGATTTGGCCCTGGCAGGATTTGAAGATACGCTGTCATCGGAATGGCCTAACGCATTGGGTTCCAGCGAACTATTCCGCCCCTTTCGCATTTTATCCGCTTTCTCGACCGTCATGCAATCCGGGGCCGAAGAGATGAATGCCTCGATCATCTTGGCCGATGTCGGCCCCAATCTTGGCGCCATTAATCGCTCCGCCCTGATTGCCACCGATCACATCATCGTTCCATTGGGCGCCGACTTGTTTTCACTCCAGGGTCTGCGTAATCTCGGTCCGACCCTGGATCGGTGGCGACAAGATTGGCAACGGCGAAGGGCCAACTGGGAGCAACCGGACTTTTCACTGCCGGATGGCGGCATGGAAACCGTAGGTTATATAGTGCAACAGCACGGCGTTCGTCTGAACCGTCCAGTGAGGGCGTATGACAAATGGGTCAATCGAATGCCGGAAGAATACGCCCGCAACCTGTGTGGCGATAGCAACGGACCGTACCCCGCCACGCCGGCGCAGGATGAAGAACATGCCCTCGCCACGGTCAAACACTACCGCAGCTTGGCGCCGATGGCTCAGGAAGCGCGCAAGCCCATTTTTCACCTTACCACGGCCGACGGCGCCATTGGCAGCCATGCGGCCGCGGCAAACGACGCGCGCCGGGATTTCAGGGATTTGGCGCGGAAGATCATCCAGCGAATCGGCCTCGGAGACCCGTGATCCGCGGCCAATCTCCTCTTCGCCGCCAAACGATCGCCTCACCGATGGGAAAGAATTTAACCTCAAAATGCACAAAGACTAAAAGGGTAGGCCAAAGAAATTGACTCTCGCAGAGAGCGCGAAGGACGCCGAGATGGAACTGCCCTCCAGCAGGAAAAAAGAAGAGTTGCTCAGATGCAAAGTACGGAGTTTCCGAGAAAAAGAGGCCAAGGGGCAGAGGGACATCTCCGAATCCAAGTACCTCACAAAATAAATCCTGCTCCGTGTAACGGATCCTGTTCCGGCAAAACGGGACGCTTACCCTGCTCTGTGGCGTGCGTAGCCTCTTGACCTGCGCTGTGCCGTGCGAAGCGGGATCCATGTTCCATTCCCCATTCTCCCTCCAACTCTGTGCTCTCTGAGTCCTCTGTGGTAAATCCTCTACCTCTCAGCATCTCGGCAGCTCAGAATGAACTAACCACAGAGGGCACAGAGAACACAGAGATTTGGAAATAAGAATGGTGTGTTTTTGCGTCTTTTGCGTTCTTTTGCGGCTATTTTCCCATCCTTCCCTCTTCCCCGGGTTCGGCCGGCGGATCTATTGGAATCAAGGTAAATGGATTGGCGATTGTGGTTTTGCCAAAACGTTTGAGCAATTGTGCTTCATTGTTGGGGTCAAGTTTCTCCTCACTGATCATGCGCTTGATAGCCGGTTGCCCTAAGCCGGGAATGCGAATCAGGAAAAAGGGCCACAACGCATCAGATTCGTAGTGTTTGTCGAGACGCGGGAAATTGATGATTGGATAAGCGTCTTTCTTCTTCCGGAAGGTATCCGTGTACTCGAAATGCCACTTTCCATCCCGAAGACAGAGATGCCCCACATCCAGATCGTGATGCCGCACTAAAAATTCAGCCGTCTCATCTTGGGGTGTACGAAGGTGTCCCTGTCCATCCTGGCGAAACAGGATTTTTTTCAAGTTGGAAAGCATGGTATTCTCCATTGGGCAATCGAGATCAGCTATCGGCGCCGATGGCTTTTTGAAATAGGTAGAACCGACGTTTTAAGCAGCGCAAAATCATCTTTCGGCGCAGGGGACTCGGTGGCGATCATTATTCCCCACGATTGCGTCGAAAGAAAGCTTGTCCCTCCCTCAGTGCCTTTGTGCCCTCGTTCCTCTGTGGATTATCTCCTGCTCGCGACAGCGACCCTGTTCCGATAAAGCCGGGCCTGTCCTGCCGTAGCCCTTGGGCGAAGCAGGATGCCTTTCCCCCATTCCTCATTCCTCATTCCTAATTCGCGCGCCTCGGCGCGCTTCCCCCCTCATCCTTCTTCTCAATTATTTTCCAATAACCGCCTCTGGCGGCCCCAATCCGCTCAAGGATGCCCATTCGTTTCATCTTCTGTATCTGCCACTGGATTCCCTGTGGAGTGATTTCGAGTCGGGTCGCCAACTCTTCTATAGTAATTGAGGAATCGGCGGAGATCAAGGTCAGGATTTTATCCCTAGTTTTTTCCCGGCCTAACTGTAACTTTGGCTGCCCTCCATCCATCTTGCATTCTTGCCAGTTGGGAGGGGCAAAAGGGTCAGCCCTTGAAGTTTGGTATGGATGAAGGGAAGGGGACGCACCTAGTTGTTTAGCGTTTTGAGTTGTTGACGGAACCTCCCTGGCTGTCCGCTGAAACCGGGCTGCAAGCAGCCTGCAGACGGTATGCAGGCGGGCGACTTTTCGACTTTTCAGTGCAGTTATAGGCCCCCCAGGTTACTCGTCGCAGCCAAGTCGCCCATCAGCTAGGCCGTAGACTTGGTGTAGGCCGAATAGGGCTTCCATCGCATCCGCGGCTATCGCCATCTAAACAGACTTGCATCAGTGCTGCAAAAACCTATGAATTCGAACCTTTAAGAGGTCGTCTGTCCACAGTGGAGGGCCGCTTATTTCCAACCTATAATGGGACAAAACCCGGCACAATAATTTTAAGCGAAGACTTTCTCGTCCAAAAAATATGAAGGAAAGCAAGTCGGACTCGAATGAGAACGCAGAGACCCGTAAAGGGGAAAGCTCCCAAGAATATGGCATTTTATCTATCCTGAAAAAGTGGATTTTAGGAGAGAGCCCAGAGACGGGAAAAGAAGTAAGAACCCCGGAAGAACTTGCCAAATTTTCTATCTTCCAGACGTGGATGCTAAGAATAAGCTATTTTTTCCTGGGTATCTGTTATTTGGTCATCCTGATCCAGCTTCTCCACTGTGTTCCTAGCAAAATAAGCGGTTATCTATATTCCTCGGGCTGTCCCTTCCTTGTTCCCAATCCCTGCTTAACATACATTGCACTTGTTCTGGCTCCATTGGCGTGGTTGGTGCGTTTCATAATTTGGCATAAGCGAAGAGTTTACAATTTTCGCCTGGAAGATCCTAGTGAGGTCACGGCCTTAATTCGAGAGGCAGACAATGCCGAACAAAGGTTAGAAGGTAAGCCCGATGATTTTGAACGTAAAATGAAGGAATTGGAAGAGGAGGCGAAATGGCTTAAAGGTCAGGGAGATAAAAATTGGACAGATTATAAAATTATGAATCTCAAAGTCATGTTAGTCGACTTTCTAAAACTTGATGACCTAAAAGAAAGAGCGAGAACAAGCTTGGAAAAACTCCAAGATTATCCCGAAATTACGGGAGACCGATTTGAGGCAGACCACATCAATAAGTGGTCCGATAGCATAAAAGAGGCTTGTAAAAAAATTGATGAAATTAAGATAGACGATTGCACAGCCGATAAAGTGGCATTTCTCAGATGCAAGGATGATGCAGCAGACCCCTTACGTGGAAAATTACGAAGGCTGTTAAGGACCTTAACGGACTTAGATAAAAATTGGGCCGAAGGAACAGCAATTATCCATTCACTTATGATTTTTGGGGTAATAGCTCTCCCACATATTCTAGGGATTGGACTTCTTCCGCTTTATTATAAGTCCTTGGGAGGAAACTTGTTTATCCATAACCTAGCAATGTTGGGGATATCCGGGTCATTAACGGCAGTTTTAATGAGATTGTATCAGATGTATAGGTCTAACGTAGTTGAAATTGGTGACACTAAAGGTCGAAATCAGTTAAATCTTGCCATTCTCGGAACTGCCCTAGGCTTAGTAGCTGGAATTTTGTTTTACGCTATGGTAGCTGGTGGACTTCTAGCTGGAGACCTATTCCCTAACTTTCCGCCAAAACCAGAGAAACATTTTGTAGATGTAACTAAGGCCATATTTTGGGGAATAGCCTCAGGATTTTCATTCGAGCTCATTTTCAACCGCATGGGAAGTATTTCATCCCAAGAAATTTAATATTGCCAACATCAACCTTTTTCTTGGTAAAATGAAGCAACCTTACGGATACGAGTTGATTCTCGATTTACATGGTTGCGATATCTCCACTTTTAATCGTGAAAGCCTGGACAACTATTTCGAAAAGCTGTGCGGAGCAATCAAGATGGAGAAATGCGAGCGCTATTTTTGGGACGACGTTGGGGTGGCCAAAGAAGAACAGCAAACCTCCCCTCACACAAAAGGCACATCTGCAGTCCAGTTTATTTTGACCAGTACCATTGTCATCCATACCTTGGATTTGATGGCCGCGGTTTACGTTAACATATTTTCCTGTAAGCAGTTTGATGCTGCCTTGGCAGAGGAAATTACAAAAGATTGGTTTGGAGCCAGAGAGTCCAGCTCACATTTTATAGAAAGGAAATAAGCATGTTACTCACAGAAAAAGAACTATTGTTACCGAGGGCATCCGACGGAAAGGACCTGATCCAGCAATTACAAGATTTGGTAGACCAAGAGCTCCCCGGTTTACACAAACCTGTTCGAATAGCCATAACCGAGACAAGTCCGGAAGGCTATAATCTCGAAGTTAGTATTTTGTCCGGAACAAGTTCGAAACAACGGAAGGATGTAGATTCCATTTTTAAATTTCGCAGACGGGACTACGAAAATCAGCATCAGTTCAATACAATGTTCCTGGTTCCGACGGGAATTGGAGCTGAATTGGGCGGACATTCAGGGGATGCAGGTGCAGCGGCTCGTTTACTAGCATCGTGCAGCGATAATCTTATAACACACCCAAATGTCGTAAATGCTGCCGACATCAACGAATTACCCGAAAACGCTCTATACGTGGAGGGAAGTGTGATTACCCAAATGATTATGGGTAGTATTGGATTACAGAAGGTTCGATCCAATCGAGTCCTGCTGGTAGTCGATGAACACTCCGAGAGGATGTTCCACGAGCTTGCAATTAATTCAGCTTCTGCCGCAAGAGCTACTTTTGGGCTTGAATGCCCGTTGGTAATTAAAATGGAGGACCGCGTTATAATGCGCGCGCGTTATTCCAAATCAGGGAGAGCAGGTGGCACCATTGAACATTTTGAACGTTTATGTGAAGCACTCGAAGAACATAAAGATGAATACGACGCTATAGCGCTAACCTCGCTCATCAACGTTCCGGATCATTACCATAAGGATTACTTTGCACAAGACAGTTCCCTGCGTGTCAATCCCTGGGGTGGAGTGGAGGCAATGCTGACGCATGCGATATCCATGTTATTCAAAGTGCCTTCCGCACATTCTCCAATGGAGGCATCCAAGGAAATAATGGAGTTGGATGTTGGGATTACAGACCCGAGGAAGTCAGCGGAAGCCGTATCGACGACTTATCTGCACTGTATTCTTAAAGGATTGCACAGAAGCCCCAGGATTATTCCCGATGCCCCGATGCACGGTGATTCCAGTTTACTTACCGCCGCTGATATTTCCTGCCTGGTGATCCCGGATGGATGCGTTGGCTTACCTACACTCGCGGCGATTGAGCAGGGCATTCCGGTCATAGCCGTGCGCGAAAACGAAAACTGCATGAAAAACAATCTCGAAGACTTCCCATTTAAAGACGGACAACTCTTCATCGTGGAAAATTATCTCGAGGCTGTTGGAGTCATAACTGCCTTAAAAGCTGGGATCGCTGTTGATACAGTTCGTAGACCATTACGAAAGACCAGGGTGGTTACCAAAAAGGGAGAGAGCGTCCCTGGTAGCGCGTCTGTGGAACTCTAGAAAATTGGACTATGCTGCAGGCATAAAGGGGTTGCGACTGACGCATGCCGTATAGGACATCAACTGCCCATCCCGACAATAGGGAATCACTGTAGCCGTGTCTGAAATAAACCGATTTCCCGAACAACTTGCCCGCGACAAGATCGACGTGATGTTGGAGCAAGCCGGTTGGAAGGTGCAGCCAAAGGACAAGATCGATTTCAGGGCTGGCCCCGGCATTGCCGTTCGAGAGTACCAGACGTCCGTAGGCCCAGCCGACTATGTCCTTTTCATCGACAAGAAACCGGTCGGGGTTGTTGAGGCTAAACCGGAGGACTGGGGCCACAACATCACCGTGGTCGAGGAACAATCCGGCGGTTATGCCAGTGCAAAGCTCAAGTGGATAGACAATTCCGAGCCCCTTCCGTTTGTTTACGAAAGCACTGGTGTGGTCACCCGTTTTACCGACGAAGGCGATCCGAAACCGCGCTCTCGGGAGGTGTTCAATTTCCCTATGCCGGAGACGATACAGGATTGGCATTCCCGGTCGGTTACTCTCCGCGCGCGGCTCCAGACACTCCCGAGTTTAGATCCCACGGGATTGAGAACATGTCAGGTCAATGCTATCAAAGGACTCGAAGCCTCCTTTAAGGCAGACAGGCCGCGAGCCCTCATTCAAATGGCCACAGGTGCGGGCAAGACCTACATGGCCATCACCTCGATCTACCGGCTTCTCAAACACGGCGATGCCAAGCGCGCCTTGTTTCTGGTAGACACCAAGAACCTGGGCGAACAAGCCGAGCAGGAATTCATGTCCTACGTGCCCAGTGACGACAACCGCAAGTTCACCGAACTCTACAATGTCCAGCGTCTCAAATCGTCCTTTGTCGCCAGGGACAGCCAGGTCTGCATCAGCACCATTCAACGCATGTATTCGCTCCTGAAGGACGAGGAGTTGGACGAAGCCACCGAGGAGATCAATCCGGCGGAGATGGTGCAGCCCAAGAAACCGATGCCGGTTGTCTATAACGAAAAGATTCCCCCGGAATTCTTCGACTTCATCATCATCGACGAATGCCACCGCTCGATTTACAACCTCTGGCGCCAGGTCTTGGAATATTTCGATGCCTACCTCATTGGCCTGACTGCCACGCCGGACAACCGCACCTATGGATTCTTCCGGAAAAACGTCGTCAGCGAGTATACCCACGATCAAGCCGTCGCCGACGGGGTCAATGTCGGCAACGAAATCTATGTCATCGAGACAGAGATGACCCAGCACGGCGGCCAACTAAAGGCCGACCAGCAGGTCGAAAAGCGTGAGCGTCTGTCGCGTCGAAGGCGTTGGGAAATTCAGGAAGAGGATGCCACCTATACTGCCAGTGAACTCGACCGCGCCGTCGTCAACCCCGACCAGATCCGCACCGTCATTCGCACTTTTCGCGACGATCTGCCCAAGATATTTCCCGGCCGCGGCGAGGTCCCTAAGACACTTGTTTTTGCCAAGACCGACAGCCATGCTGACGACATTATCCAAACCGTGCGCGAGGAATTCGCCCAGGGCAACGAGTTCTGCAAGAAGGTCACCTACAGAACCGAAGAAGACCCGAAATCCGTTCTCGCTCAGTTCAGAAACGACTACTACCCGCGCATCGCTGTGACGGTCGACATGATCGCCACGGGCACCGACGTCAAACCGCTCGAATGCCTGCTATTCATGCGGGACGTGAGGAGTCGCAACTATTTCGAGCAGATGAAGGGACGTGGCACCCGTACTCTCGACCATGACGACCTCAAGAAGGTGACGCCTTCCGCAGCCAGTGGGAAGACTCACTATGTGATCGTGGACGCGGTCGGCGTCACAAAATCGCTCAAGACCGACAGCCAACCGCTCATCACCAAACCGTCCGTGCCACTCAAGGACCTCGCTATGGGTGTCATGATGGGCGCCCACGATGAAGATACGGTAAGTTCCCTAGCCGGACGCCTCGCCAGGCTAAACCGAAAACTCGACCATGCTGAGCAGGAACGTATCCGGGAAAAAGCCGGCGGAATCGCACTAACCGATATCGTTGGCAATCTGCTGCAAGCCATCGACCCGGACCAGATTGAAGCCAAGGCCCGCGAGACTGAGCAGGTACCCGATGGTGCCGAACCGTCACAGGACGCACGGGAAAAGGCACAGGAACAATTGGTCCGAGACGCGGCAAAAGTGTTCAACGGCGAACTGGTCGAGCTGATCGACACGATTCGACGCGACAAGGAACAGACTATCGACCATGACAACCTTGACACCGTGCTCAGCGCCGAATGGGAAGGTGACTCGCAAGAAAATGCCGAAGCCATGGTGCAGGACTTCCGCCAGTATTTGGAAGCGAACCGAGACAAGATCGAAGCCCTGACCATCTTCTACGCCCAACCGCATAGGCGAAGTGAGCTGACCTACGAGATGATCCGCGAGGTTTTCGACAAGCTCAAAAGCGACCAGCCTCGACTTGCCCCCTTACGGGTCTGGGAGGCATACTCTTTGCTTGATGAATACAAGGGAAGCCAACCAGCCAATGAACTGACCGCTCTCGTAGCCTTGATCCGCCGCGTCTGCGGGATTGATAGCAAGCTCTCAACCTATTCGGAAACCGTGCGCCGCAATTTTCAGGATTGGATCATGACGCATCACAGCGGGAGCGGAGAGAAGTTCAACGAAGAGCAGATGGATTGGCTACGCATGATCCGCGACCACATTACCACTTCGTTTCATCTGGACCGCGACGATCTGGAAATGGCACCGTTCGATGGCAAAGGCGGCCTAGGACAAATGTACAAGCTCTTCGGTGACCGGATGAATGCTGTGATTCATGAATTGAATGAGGCTTTGGTGGCGTGAAAAATTTGCCAAAAAGCTGGTTGGAGGTTAGGATCACTGAAGTTCTTGAGGCCAACAACAACGGGAAACCATTTCAACAAGGATGGAGCCCTAGATGTGAAAATTTTCCGGCTCCAGAGGAAAAATGGGGTGTATTGAAGACAACTTCCATTCAGTCCGGCAAGTTCTGGGATCACGAAAACAAGTCTCTCCCCGATCATCTGGAACCTCGTCCCCACCTTGAAGTGAAACGAGGCGACGTGCTCATGACATGTGCAGGCCCACGAGCACGCTGTGGTGTGGCATGTCTAGTCGAAAGGACCCGCTCAAAACTCATGATGTCGGGAAAAATATATCGCTTCAGCCCTCATCCCGAAGCGATGCACCCGAAATATCTGTCCTACTTGATCCAAACCGCAGAAACCCAGCGCGAAATCGATCAGATGAAGACCGGAATCAACGACAGTGGGCTAAATCTAACACATAGCCGCTTCGCTGCCTTGAAAGTGGTGTTAGCGCCCCTCAATGAGCAACACCGTATAGTCGCTAAAATCGAGGAACTATTTTCCGAACTGGACAAAGGCATTGAAAGCCTGAAGGCGGCGCGGGCGAAGCTCAATGTCTACCGCCAAGCCGTGCTCAAGCACGCCTTTGAAGGCAAGCTCACGGCCCAATGGCGTGAAGAAAATAAAGACAAGCATGAGAAGCCCGAGCAAATGATCGCCCGCATCAAGCAGGAGCGGGAGGCACGTAACGAACAGCAAATCCAGGAGTGGAAGGCCGCTGTCAAGAAATGGGCGGAAGACGGCAAGTTGGGCAGGAAGCCACCAAGACCGAAGAAGCTGTATGAACTAAAGGCGCTTACCTTGGACGGGCTTCCCGCGCTACCGGAGGGGTGGTGCTGGTTCACACTTTCTGCAATCGCAAGTAACATTCAGACTGGTCCGTTCGGATCACTCCTTCATAGGGCGGACTACTTAACTGGAGGAACACCGCTCGTTAACCCTAGCCACATTCGTTGTCAAAGAATCGAACCTGATCGAACCTTGACGGTCAGTGCTGAAAAGCTCCATCAATTGAGAAAATACGTCTTGCAAGAGGACGATATTGTCATTGGACGTAGAGGTCAAATGGGGAGGTGTGCGGTTGTTACCGCAGCAGAAGGAGGATGGCTATGTGGTACCGGTAGTCTCTTTGTACGTCTTCTCTCCTCAATGTATCCTCGTTTCTTTTCATGGGTTCTTGGTTCCCAACGCGTCAAGTATTTCTTAGCAGCGTCCAGTATCGGCACAACCATGCAGAACTTAAATGAAGGCATACTTCGTCGTGTTCCAGTTCCTGTCTGTTCGCGTCACGAACAGGATGAAGCGGTCAGGGAGATTGAACGGCAATTTTCAATGTTGGATTATATTGAAGCTACAATCGACTCTGAGATCACTAAATCAGGTGCCCTCCGCCAGTCCATTCTGAAGAAGGCCTTCTCTGGTCAACTCGTTGCCCAAGACCCAAACGACGAACCAGCCTCCGTTCTTCTGAACTGCATCAAAGCCGAAAAATCTGCACGGTCTCAAAAAAAGATACGGGCGAAACGTAGACGTACGGCGGCAACGAGATGACCAGTAAACTTCCCATCAACATAAACCACCTGCTTCGCCAGCGCACCGTTGAAGGCGAACGCGTCGAATACAAGGCGGGTTGGAATCCGCAGAGCGTGCTACACACCATCTGCGCTTTCGCCAACGATTTCCACAATCTCGGCGGCGGCTACATCCTCCTGGGCGTCGAGGAACGCAAAGGCCGACCTGCGTTACCGCCCAAGGGCATCCCTCCGGATTCCATCGACGCGATCCGGAAGGAACTGCTGAATCTGGGCCATTCGGCGATCCAGCCCTATTATCACCCGCTCACGGGGACCTACGAAATCGATGATCGGACCATCCTCGTCCTCTGGGTGCCCGGCGGCGAAACCCGTCCTTACAAGGCCAAAGTGAACCTGAGTGCGGGGCGCAACGATTGGGCCTACTTCCTCCGCAGGCACAGCAACACGGTTCGCGCCAGGGGACAGGATGAACGTGAGTTGCTGGGCTTGGCGGCCACTGTGCCCTTTGACGACAGGTATCGCCAGACGGCTTCACTGGACGACCTGTCGCACCGGTTGATCCGGGAATTTCTACGCGACATCGGCAGCGACCTCGCCACTGAGGCGGCCGGTCTGTCGATCGAGAGTCTGGGCCGCCGCCTGAACATCGTCGGCGGGCCTCCCGAAGCGATGTTCCCGAAGAACGTCTGCCTGTTGTTTTTCAATGACCGGCCACACGACTTTTTTCCGGCCACCCAGATCGACGTTGTATGGTTTCCCGATGGGCCGGGCGGCGATCAGTTCGAGGAGAAGGAATTTCGCGGCCCGCTGTCGATCATCCTCAGCGAGGCGATCGGTTACATTGAACGGAACTACCTGAAAGAAACGGTCGTCAAGTATCCCCACAAGCCAGAGGCCGAGCGATTCTGGAATTTCCCTATCGGCGCCATCGAAGAGGCGCTCGTGAACGCCATCTACCACCGCTCATACGAGGAGCGGGAGCCGGTTGAGGTTCGGATTACCCGCGAAGAGTTACTGGTCTTGAGTTATCCCGGCGCCGACCGCTCCATCCGTATGGAAGACTTCAAGAAGGGGCAGGCCGTGAGCAGGCGCTACCGCAATCGGCGAATTGGCGAGTTTCTGAAAGAACTCGACCTTGCCGAGGCGCGCTCAACCGGCGTACCGAAAATCTTTCGGGCCATGCGGCAGAACGGCTCCCCGGAACCGGTCTTCGAGAGCGATGAGAACCGAACTTGGTTTCTGGTGAGGCTGCCAGCGCATGAGCGGGCACTACTTGCGGTGACCGACCAAGATACCGACCAAGACACCCAACAAGATACCCATCAAGATAAGTCATTGATACATAAGGAGATAAGTCAGGATACCCTACATGATACCCCCCAAGACACCCTACATGTCACCGATCAAGATACCGACCAAGATACCGATCATGTCGAGCAACTGGTGGCTGTGCTCACTGGAGAGATGAGCCGGGCTGAACTGCAAATGGTGCTTCAACTGAAGCACCGCCGCCACTTCGCCACAGTCTATTTGCGGCCCGCCCTCAAAGCCGGTCTGATCGAAATGACCCTCCCAGACACGCCTACTAGTCGCTACCAGCGCTATCGCCGGACTGCCGCTGGTGAGGCTCTGGCTGAATAAATCAAACGGAAGAACGCCTGCAAATGAATACCTCCCCCATCGTCTCCAAAGTCTGGAGCTTTTGCACCACCCTACGGGATGACGGGGTGGGCTACGGCGATTATCTGGAGCAACTCACCTATCTGATCTTCCTCAAGATGGCGGATGAGTACGCCAAACCACCCTACAACCGCGATGTCGGTATCCCAGCCGAATTCAACTGGCAGAGCCTGAAATCGAAAAGAGGTGCGGAACTCGAAACCCACTACGTCACCTTGCTTCGCGAGCTTGGTGTCAAGAAGGGCATGCTGGGGCAGATCTTTACCAAGTCCCAGAATAAGATCCAGGACCCGGCGAAATTATTCCGTCTCATCGCCATGGTGGATGAAACCGAATGGGTGACCATGGGCGCCGACGTAAAAGGAGATATTTACGAAGGACTCCTGGAGAAGAACGCCGAGGACACCAAATCAGGCGCGGGCCAGTATTTCACGCCTCGCGCCCTCATCCGGGCCATGGTCGAATGCGTTCGGCCTGAACCTGGCAAGCTCATCGCCGATCCGGCTTGTGGTACGGGCGGTTTCTTTCTCGCTGCCTACGACTTCATCACCAACCCGAAGAACTTCCAACTCGACAAGCAACAGAAGGCGTTCCTCAAACACGAAGCATTTCACGGCAACGAGATCGTCGCCAACACCCGACGATTATGCCTGATGAACATGTTTCTGCACAACATCGGTGAGATTGACGGGGGAGTGTCTATTTCGCCGAACGATTCGCTGGTGGCCGATGCTGGCAAACGCTTTGACTACGTGCTGGCTAATCCTCCCTTCGGCAAGAAAAGTTCAATGAGCTTCACCAATGAGCAAGGCGAACAGAAAAAGGACAGCCTGACCTACAACCGGCAGGATTTCTGGGCGACCACGTCAAACAAGCAGCTCAATTTCGTGCAGCACATTCGCACCATGCTCAAGACCACCGGACGGGCTGCCGTGGTCGTACCGGACAACGTGTTGTTCGAGGGTGGGGCCGGGGAGACAATCCGCAAGAAGCTCCTGGAGACCACGGACCTGCACACCATCCTGCGTCTACCGACCGGAGTGTTTTACGCTCAAGGGGTTAAAGCCAACGTGATCTTTTTCGACAACCACGAAGCCAGCCCGAACCCCTGGACCAAGCAGGTCTGGTACTACGATTACCGGACCAACATTCATCACACTCTGAAAAAGAAGCCCATGCGCTTCGAGAATTTACAGGATTTCGTCAGTTGCTACAACCCACGGAACCGACACCAACGCAAGGCTACCTGGCACGAGAAAGACGTGCCGGACGGTCGCTGGCGCAGCTACAGCTATGAAGAGTTGCGGGCGCGCGACAAGACCAGTCTCGATATCTTCTGGCTCAAGGACAAAAGCCTGGTCGACCTGGACAACTTGCCCGAGCCCGACGACCTCGCCGAAGAGATCATCGAAAACCTAGAATCCGCCCTCAATAGCTTCCGCGAGGTTCTCACCAAATTGGAGACGCGTTAGTTGATGGTTGAAATGGCTGGGCTCCAGACAGCAATACAGAAGATTGTGTGGCCACACAATTCATCTAAGACCGAATCGGAAGCCTGAAATTAATTAGAAAGTCAACGGGGAGAAGGAATGTTACACCTCCACAATTATAGGGAAGGAAGGGGAAGGGCCACAACTTCCCAACTCAACTATTTCCCGGATTGACACCAATTCCTTCCCAAGAATGATTCACCATGCCAATGGCCCCTGTCGCAAGCTTTTCGTGGGCTGGACGACTAGGAAAGAGGCGCATGCCCAAATCATTATTATTCACAGGTAGTACCAAATGGAAGAAGGAAGCTCGATACAAAACCAAAATTCGCGGTGGGTTGCCCAAGGCAGCAAAATAACAGTTGCCGGCCGAACAATAGATGGAATGGTATATATCGGCTCGACACCGCGTAGCGACGGAGGCTGGTACCGAGGAAACGGATTTATCGACCCAAGCTTGCAGGTTTCTGAGATCGGAACAGATCTTGCCTAGGACAGCTTGGGATATTGGCCGAATTACACCGATATTGGGCCACAGGCGCGCGCAGCTTATCTCGACTGGCTCGCAGGTGGACGGACCAATCTGAAAATCGATGCAGGGTTTGTCCTTCTATTTTTCTACGGATTGGAGCGAAGGTTTTTTCTCGACAAACCCAGTGTCGACGAAAGGCGGGAAATTGTGGCAGAAACTGAACGGTTGCTTGGTCTTTACGGAGAGAATCATTCTATTCGCAGGTACTTTGGGAAATTTTTGGAAGCTGCGCAGATCATCCTCGATCCGGTCAATGTGACCACCCTCGAACCACGTTTTGAACGGTCGAGTAATCAGCTCCCACTGGATATCCGCGTAGCTATCGGTCAAAAGGTCCAGCAAGGCGAGCCATTGAGCGCCGACTGGGTTCTGAGTTGGTGCATGCTTCATCCCGAAACCAGGGTTCGCATTCCCATGATGCGGGCATTTCCAGAATGCAGGGCGTTATTTAACGATCTTTTTTACGAGAGGTATCCAAATGGGTTGAGGATTGCTGAGCCAAAACGATTATTTCAGGCAAGATACATGTCGGCCTCCTTGGAGTTTGAAGTCGATTTGGTAAAGTTCGTTGGTGGCGTCCCAGACATTCCGCGTTCATCCAGAACTTTGAGCCTTGCCAGAAAATTAGTGGAAGCGGCCTCAAATGAGCTCGACAAATATAGTCGCTTCCTCGGTCGCAACCCCCTAGGCCGTGCAACCATCGAAGCTCACGCACTTTTGCCCCAACGCATCTGGCATCTATTCCCGTGCAGCGAAATGGAGATCTTGCGGGATTGGGCCAACACAGTCATTGAGAAGGGCGGGCTTGTAGCGGTTGAGCAGGTTATTGTGCTAATGGAAGGTTCGATACCTGAGAAAGCGAACAAGAACCAATTGACCGGAGCTGCTGACGCACTTGCACGTTTGTCAATTGGCATGGCCCCGGATCCCCGTTTTGCCTTGCGTAGTCCAAAGCTGGGCGAACCGGTGGTTCTTTTTCACCTACCCGAAGGCATTATTGAGCTTGAACAAGTTAGCAATAAGTACAAGACGCTGCTTGTGTCCATTGCGTTGGGAAGCTTTGTTGCGCACGCTGATGGAGCCATTGAGGAAAAAGAGCGACGAGTGCTCGAGGCCCAAATTGACGGAGCCGGTTTGCCGGAGGTCGAGAACGTTCGACTTCATGCCAACCTGAAGTGGATGCTGTCCGTTCCGCTTGACATGGATTTTCTGCGTCGGCGCATACAGAATGTGTCGGACGTGGACCGTCAGCATCTCGGCCATTTGGCACTTTCTATGGCGGCTATAGACGGCATGATTGATTTTCGGGAAATCAAGGCAATAGAAAGGCTCTACAAAGCCATCGGGTTACCTACTGAGGATATCTCTTTCAATCTGCCTAAGGGTGAGCCGGATACAGATAGACCGCCGTCAACCGAGTCTACGAGGCCATCAGTACCAAGTCGGAACGGTCGTGTGGAACTGGACCCCAAGCGGATCGATACTCTGGAGAAGGATACCGATCGAGTAAAAAAATTGTTGAAGGAGATTTTTGAGGACAAAGACATGGATGAGGAAATAGAGGAACACTTTGAGAATTCAAATGGGGGCTTTCAGGGTCTGGATGTAAAGCATTCCCTTTTCCTTGAGGAGTTACTGACCAAGCCACACTGGGATGAAAGCGATTGGATCAATTTGGCGAACCAATTTCAACTCATGCCAGGGGGAGCCCTTGAATCCTTGAACGAGTGGTCTTACGAGCGGTTCGGCGATTCCTTGATCGAGGAATACGAAGGATACGACATAAACCAGGAAGTGGTAAAACAATTTGAAAATATTGGAAGAACTAGATTCCGTCGAAAGGAAAGGGAAAGCGATCCGCAGGACGCCGAAGAAGTGAGGACCTTTACATCGCAGGCAGATGAAGCGGGTTCTTCGGTTCCATCACCGCAGTCCAACCTGGTAAGGGAAATCGACGCAAACGATCCCTCAGGCAAAACTGTCTCAATGCAACCCCCGCAAGATGCGGTGGAACCACAGCAACCCCACGTCGAATCCGGTTACCCATCCGGTCCTGACAAGGAATTGCCGCAACCGCAGTTGATTGGGAAGAATGGCCTCGGGCCCTACTTGGAATTCGATGGGCCACCGTTCCAAGATCCCCGAACTGTGCACACTTCGCAAGTCGCCGACGGGCTTTGCCAGATCATCAGGGTCGAAGGGCCCATGTTGGCCAAGCGAGCCTACGACATCTATTTGCGCGGTTGCGGAATTCGAAGGATGGGCCACGCCCTGAAGCGCCTAATGAACAAGGCCCTTCAGCACGCAATTCGCCAAGACCTCATACTCATGGCCGATGAGTGGGGAGAATGGGGAGTTGGTGGGTTTGTTGGTTCGATAGTTCGGTCACCTGATAGTCAACAGGTAGTAGCTCGTGAGCGAGGACCGCGTGAGTTTGACCAGATACCCCCAAGTGAGCTTAAACTCGTCGCAGGTCTAGTGCGGATAGGCCGCGAAGACGAGCTTGAACGCGGCTCAGACAAGCACATTCGTGCAGTACTTAAAGCATTCGATGTGCGGCGGTTAACGACCCGGATTGGAAGCACACTGCTCGACGTACTGGAACGCCCGTATCCGTATGTGGAGGCGAGCCTTGAGAAAATGTCGCCTGAAAAAGAACCCCACGGGATAGAACAGTGAGGAAAGAAACGGGGGATAATCGTGAATTTAGTGAGGACAAAAAGCTCAGGCTCGAATAATGGACAATTTTCAAAGACTACCTTGAGAGCAAATCTGACATACCCTCCTACTCTCTGAGCCCATGAAGCGACGGGACAGGGATTCGATCATACAGGCCCTACGAGCGGGCGTTGTACCCAAACTGGGACTGCAGCACATTCAGGTTGGGCGATCCCGCGAAGTCAAAGAAATGCTACGGGATATAAACCGTATCAAGGAGGGTGGTGCTGCCATCCGGTTTATAATCGGCGATTACGGTTCGGGAAAGACATTCTTCCTCAATCTAACTCGTTTGATAGCACTGGAACAGGGCATGGTCGCGCTTTCGGCGGATATGGCGCCCGACCGTCGCCTCCACGCCACGGGTGGACAGGCCCGATCTCTATACGCCGAAATGGCTCGCAATGCCTCTACCCGCACCAAACCCGATGGAGGAGCCATGACCTCGATAGTTGAACGCTTCGCCAGCACCTCCATGCGCAAGGCGGAAAAGTCCGGCCGGGACCCAGGTGAGGTCATGCGCCAGAGCTTGGGGCTACTTGAAGAGTTGACCGGCGGATACGATTTCACCACCGTGATTGTCCGCTATTGGGAAGGTTACGAGCGCGGAGATGAGGTATTGAAGTCTGCCGCGGTAAGGTGGCTTCGAGCGGAGTTTTCCACCCGTACAGAAGCCCGGTATGCCCTAGGTGTTCGAACGATCATCAACGACTCAAATGTCTACGACCACCTGAAATTGCTGGCATTGTTTGTTCGAACAGCCGGCTATCGAGGACTCCTCGTTTCCCTGGACGAACTGGTCAATTTGTACAATTTGACCTCCCCACGGGCGCGGAAATCCAATTACGAACAAATAATGCGCATTCTGAACGACGTTTTGCAGGGTAGTGCAAAGTATCTTGGATTCATGCTCGGTGGGACGCCTGAGTTTCTGAAGGATACCCGCCGGGGCTTATACAGCTACGAAGCGTTGCAATCACGACTGCCTGAGAACACTTTTGCCCGAGACGGATTGGTTGATCTTTCAGGACCGGTAATCAGGCTCGCGAACCTCACACCGGAGGATATGTTTGTTCTCCTTAGGAATATTCGGGGCATATTCTTCGCCAACAGTACAGCTTTGCCGGATGACGCTTTGACCGCCTTTATGACTCACTGCTCAAACCGAATTGGAGATGCCTACTTTCGCACCCCCCGAAACACAGTGACTGCTTTCGTAGATTTGCTTTCAGTTCTGGAGCAGAACCCCGGAACTGTTTGGCGTGATCTGATAGACGGTGTCGAGTTAAAAAAAGATTTCGGGGATGATGAACTCAAAGATTTCAAGCTCTAAACGCTCCACATCGTTTGACTTGCTGGCGACCCCTGTTAAGCGCTGGATTTGGGATAGGGGTTGGGAGAGCCTGCACGACATTCAGGAGCGTTCCATTCCATTGCTGCTCAATCAGGATGCCGATGTGATTATCGCCGCTACGACAGCTGGCGGAAAAACGGAAGCCGCATTCCTTCCGCTTATATCCTCAATACTCGATAACCCGGGTAAGGGCGGGTTCGACCTCGTTTATGTCGGACCGTTGCGAGCATTGATCAACGATCAGTTTGAACGATTAGAAGATCTTTGTTTCAAAACGGACCTGGCGGTCCATCCTTGGCACGGGGATATTGCCGCCGGCGTCAAGAAACGCGCGCGCCAGACCCCGAGTGGCGTATTATTGATAACGCCAGAGTCCCTTGAGGCTCTCTTTGTCTTGCGTGGGCTTGAAATACGGAGGTTGTTCAAAGGGGTCCGGGCCATCGTGGTCGATGAGCTACACGCCTTGCTCGACAACGAAAGGGGGATCCATCTGCGGTCGCTCTTGAACCGATTGGAAATGGCCGTGAATCGCCGAATCAGGCGCATTGGTCTGTCAGCGACATTGGGGGAGATGGAATTGGCGCGAAAGTACTTGAGGCCAGAATCCCCCGAAAAGGTGAAACTACTGGAGAGCAAATCGGTAGCTACGGAACTAAGGGTACAATTGCGTGGATACTTAGAAAAACAAGCACCTGCGGAAAATGGGCAACCAGATGAGAATAACTTGGGATCTCAGCGATCCGTGGCCCTCCATTTGTTCCAAAATCTGCGCGGCAGCCGCAATCTGATTTTTGCGGAATCTCGCAAGAATGTCGAATTATATGCAGATGCTCTGCGGGTAATGTCCGAAAGAGAGCGTGTCCCTGTAGAGTTCTTTCCTCATCATGCAAATCTTGATCGTATACACCGGGTCGAGCTCGAAAAAAGGTTAAAGAAGCGTTCGGCTGCAACAGCCGTGTGCACCTCGACACTTGAACTTGGAATCGACATAGGAGCGATCAAGTGCGTGGCCCAAATCGGTCCACCATTCTCTGTTGCGTCCCTTCGGCAGCGTCTTGGTCGTTCAGGAAGGCGAAAAGGCGAACCGGCCGTGCTGAGAATGTACGCCATAGAAAACGAGCCCAGCCCCAAATCTCATCCAATCGATCGACTTCATTTGGAATTTGTCCGTTCCGTTGCAATGGTGGAATTGCTGATCGAGAAATGGTGTGAGCCACCGGCTCCTCAAGCTCTCCACCTGTCTACCCTTACCCATCAGATTCTTTCCGTCATTGCTGAACGCGGTGGGGCGAAAGCAAAACAATTGTTTGTCACGTTATGTGTGCGAGGACCCTTTAGGCGGGTGGATGCCGGACTTTTTGCCCGTCTCCTCAGAAGACTCGGCCAGAAAGACGTGGGATTGGTGGAACAAGCGCCGAATGGTGCATTACTTCTAGGACCAAAGGGGGAGCGGATAGTTGAACACTACACCTTCTATGCTGTTTTTCAAACACCAGAGGAATTCAGAATTACCAACAATGGCAGGACCTTAGGAACCCTTCCAATCCAAATGGTCTTGGCACCAGACATGACGATTATTTTTTCCGGCCGTCGTTGGCGTGTCACGGCGATTCATGACCAGAAGAAGGTAATTGATGTTGTCCCTGGCCGGACCGGACGACCTCCCAGTTTTGGAGGGAGCGGAGGCCTGATCCATGATAAAGTCGTAGAAAAGATGCAGGAGATTTTCGACAGCACGGATGTGCCGATTTATCTCGACCAGGACGCGACCAAAATCTTGGGCGATGCCCGATCACAATATCATCGGCTCGGATTGAACAATGGGGCAATCTGCGAAATCGGCGAACGCAATCGGCTGATTGCAACCTGGGCGGGGACCGTAAAGACTTCGACGCTGGCTCTGGCATTGCGGGCCAAGGGATACCGAGCGACGGTGCATGATGGAGTTATAGAGGTCAACTATGGGACTAACCCGCATTTCTCACAAATTTCTGAGTTTCTGCTCTGAGGCGCCCATCAGCGGGGCCCGGAACAACTCGGCGGCTTCCAGCTAAAATTTTTCTCTCATTTTTCTCTCAGATTGGCCAAAACGATGCCGCTCAAAGCCCATTTCGCATCCCGTTTTTGTCAGCGGCAAAAATCCTCCATGGCCCCTCTCATTGGGGGATCAGATCCAACCGCCAGCACTGCACAAGAGAGTTATTTTAGGTGAACCCATCAGCCTGTAAGTTGGCGTGGGCCTTGGCAAAGTCCTGCCAATAGGGGTAAGAGCTAGCCAACTCAAAATGGATGCGCCGGCAACTGATGCGCACACGCGCCGCGATCTTGAACAGCTTCAAGCGTATCTGGCCAATCGTGGCGCGGGCCCACTGGGTGCCTTTGAGCACCTCGGCCTGCAGCCTGGAGAGTATCAGGTGGGCAAAACTCGAAAACCACAATCGCAACTGGTTGGAAGCTTTGAAGTGCGTGCTGGTGCGATCGGCAAACAGGTCGAGTTGTTGCTCCTTGATGCGGTTCTCCATGTCCCCTCGGGCACAGTAAAACTGCTCGTAGAGGCGCCTCGCCGCAAAGCGCTCGGGAGCATCTCCGGCGAAACCTTCCGCCGGCAAGTTGGTCACCACAAAACGCGGATTTTTCCCTTTGGCCAACATCTCAGCTTTGCCCACCACCCGCCGAAATCGACTCCAGCTTTTTGTCGTGCGGTAGCCAAACTCGATAAACTGCCGATACGGCAAAGCGCTTTGCCCGGCTTCAATTTCCTGGAGCATCTCTTCGAAGGTATTCTTCATCAGCTCTTTAAGCGTCGGGTTCTTGGCCAATCCGAAGCAATAATACAGCTTCTCTTTCTCACAAAAGTTCATGATCGCATCGCGGGCAAATCCACTGTCTGCACGCACAATTATGCGCATCTTTTTGCCAAAACGCCGCCGGACCTCCGGCACGATCTTAGCCAGCGCCTCTTCGGTGCCATCGCTGCCGTCGCGTTTGCAGTCTCTCAACTGCGCCCACAAAGGAATGTTGTCGCAAAAACAATACAGCGGCATGTAGCAGTAGCTTTTATAGTAGCCATGAAAATAGGCTCCCTCCTGTTGGCCATGCAACGGATCATCGGTGGCATCGAAGTCCAACACGATCTCCTTGCTTTGGGGAGGGATCGCCTTGAGCCCTTCGCTTATGAGCAAGGCTTCAATACTCTCGGCATTGGCCAAAATTTTATAGTAACGTCCATCGCCTCCGCAGGCTCCCAACTCCAAGCGATTAAGGGTGGCATGCGCGGCCAGAGCTTTGCCGCGGTCCGCTTTACGGATGCGTTTCTCACCGGTGATATCAGTCTTGCCCGCCAACAAGGCATGCACCGGGTCCAGGCGCAGGCGGTCGTGGTCATTGATATCCTCATAACCCAGGATAATCCCGTTGATGCGCTGGGCCAACAACTCCTCCGGACGGTGTTCGACAAACCCTTGATTACGCAAATCCACAAAGCAACGGGACAACTTTCTGAGGATGCGGTGGCGCCGTTCCATTTCACGCAGAATGAGCGCTCCACCCTCACTACTGAGATAGCCCCCTTTGAAATCCACCGTCACTTTTCGGCTGTTTAAGCCTTGAAATTGGAAAACCTTTTGGCTACAGTGTGTCATTGTCCTGGTTGTTGTTGGTGTTTATGTAACTTTCTTAAAATCAACAACTTAACATCTGCAACAACCTAGGACAACTCTTTTTTGTGAGTTTTTCGGGCTAACGTTGACTCGGTTGAAACGTCCCTTCGGCAAATAGCCAGTTCAAAGGCAGTTGATTTTGGCAACATTGTGTCCCCTGGGCAAAACCTCATCGTGGAAAAGTACGACAGGTATCTTGGTAAACAACTGCTCTTGGAGGAAGCGATACAGAGTCGTATTGATCTGGATGCGCTGCCAGCATTGGCCAAGAAAATTACTAGTATGACCTAATTATTTCCATGTTCCGAGAGAATGATCCACCAAATCGGGAGAATGTAAATTCGTCAGGTCTCGCCTCTTGATGGCGCAAGCCAAGTCCGGTGAGACGGGTGGGGGCAAAAGGGGTCAAACTCAAAACATTAACATCGGGTTCCATTCATTCCCGGCAATAGAGTGGTTTGGACCCATTCTCGGAAGTGTTCAAAAGCCGGTAAAATCATAACGAAAAGACCTGCAAGTTTTGACGGTGACCTGCCTGCCTCTCCGCTGCAATACGGCTGCAACTGGCCTGCAAAGGTATTGCAGGAGCGAGTTTATCCCGAAACCGAGATGATGCTCGGATGTGGCTGCATTCTCCGACACCCTCATGGGCGTTCGAAGGAGATCGTTAAGTAGCGGCTCTAATTTCCCGGAATTAGCTTCTAATAAAAATTCCTCCGAAAGGGCCATGGTTGCGGTCCCTTTCCTCCCTCTTCTCGAAACGTCCGTAGAGCTGTTTATGTCGCGGCGGCCGCCCCCAGCCTCTATCCAGCAAAGCCTTTGCCGCTTGCACTCTCGCTGCCGCTGGAGCCGAGGCATCCTCAGCAACCTCCACCAGCGCGGCCAAGGCGGGTTCCGTGTTCTCCCGCGCAAGCGCGCTCAGGGTCTTCGCTCTTTCCTCCCGAGCCAAAGTTTCCTTGTTGCGCGAGCCGGGTGGCCTGCCCGCTCCCCGTCGCCGTCCTCCGTGATTTCCCATATTATCATCCATTCTTCAGCCTGAAATATCCTGAACATTTTGTCAATTCAAAGCATTATAGGTTACTGACAAAACCTGGGATAAAAAATTTTCCTCAACAGAATCAATAGCCTGCCAATGGCCTTTACACTTACCTCACTCCCCGTTCGATCCCCTGAAAGGTGAAGCAATCAATTAAAGGTTAACCGTCGATATCACCAAAAAATATTAGGATTTAAACCCAAAACATCCAGATCCGGCCTCCTGAATCTTAAATATCGAAACTTTTTGAAACTTTAATAAAGGTAAATAAAGGCAAATAAACCCAGGATATCAAGATTTACCCCAAATTATCAAAATATATCAAAATTTAAACCCAAAAACTTGATAAACTTGATTTATTTGCCCACCGACCCCTGCATTTACTGGCGTCGCTCCCCAACTTGATATATTCTTGATATTTTATCAAGTTGGAGGTCGAAAGTGGCCGAGGCCGGAAAAAGGGTCAGCCCTTGATGTTTGGTATGGATGAAGGGGAGAAGACGCAAAGATGCAACATAGAGATTCCAGCATGGAATCGTTTCTTGAAAAGCACCGGGATGATTTTGTTCAATGGAGATATCTTGATGGCGACTTGGAAAACTTGGCTTCCGCTCGAACGGAGTTTCACTACATTATCAATGCAATTCCGGACGAGATATACGCTAATGGGGCTGAAAAGCGGTAATTGCTTCTGGCAATGAAGATAATCTCATTCCCCGAAGCCGCCCTCGGTTGGCTGGTGGGCTTGGGCTGGCGTATCGCCCACGGCCTCGACATCACCCCTGTTACGCCAAGTGCAGAACTCCACGACTACGGTCAGATTGTTCTGGAGCGCCGGTTGCAGGATGGATTTGTAATATCTGCTATAGCTAGGGACAATTCCCATGGACCAGAGCGATAACTTACGATTGAAAGTATTGGGCGGGCGGTCAGACGCCAATATCCGCTTCGACGAACTTCGGCGACTCCTGATGCAACTGGGGTTCACCGAGCGAATACGAGGCAGTCACCATATCTTCAGAAAGGAAGGTGTCCGCGAGCGGATAAACTTGCAACGAGACGGAAACCACGGCAAACCCTATCAGGTAAGACAGGTGCGTAAGGTCATCCTGGCACACCGACTGGAGGAAGGAGATTGATGCACAAATACGAGATTATCATCTATTGGAGCAACGAAGACGGGGCCTTTGTGGCGGAGGTGCCCGAATTGCCGGGATGCGCCGCCCACGGCAACACGCACGAAACAGCATTGAAGCACGTCAATGAAGCCATCGCCCTGTGGCTCGAAACGGCACGAGAGTTCGGAGACCCCATTCCGGAACCGAAGGGCGAACGCCTGATGCTGGCATGAACACCCTCACCGACCTGAATCTCGAATTATCCTCGTCTTTGCGATTCTTGCACTCTTTGCGAGAGTCAATTTTTAAACAATCGCGGGGTAAACCCGCTCCTACAGCTTAAACTATTTCTCTACCCCGGAATCCGTGGTTAATCCTCTCCTCTCAGCATCTCAGCACCTCAGAATCTCTATTCAATTCCTCATTCCTCATTCCTAATTCGCGCCCTTGGGCGCTTCCCCCCTTTGTGCCTTTTGTGGCCAATCATTTTATGATGCCGCCGACGAGGGTGCAGGGGAATTTCTGAGACAAGACCCTAGACAAGCTCGACTTACATTTTCAGAATGCATAACTGAATTTCGAGGAAAACCACCTTTGAACACAGCCAAATGTGTGATGATGTATAGAACCATCTTATGGCAAGTCATTTGCCTCTCGGCTGTGTTGGGCAAACAGGCATTTGCGCAGGTATCCTTTAATCGCGATATTCGTCCGATTCTGGCGGACACCTGTTTCCAATGTCATGGTCCGGATCCGCATGCCCGAAAAGCAGACTTGAGACTCGATATCCGGGAGATGGCGATTGCGGATCGGGAAGGTTCTCCTGCAATCATACCGGGAAATGCAAAGGACAGTCTCATCATTTGGATGATAAACGCTGAGGATGAGGAGGATAGGATGCCTCCGAAAAGGCATCCGCGCGTCCTCACCTCGGAGGAGAAGCAGTCCTTTGCCGATTGGATCGATGAAGGGGCTGAATATCAGGAACACTGGGCTTATTTGCCGCCTGAGAAGCGTCCTTTGCCCGAAGTAAAAGACCGCTCCTGGCCGAAGAATGCAATTGATCGTTTTGTTTTGGCACATTTGGAGAGGGAAGGTTTGGCGCCGTCACCAATGGCCAAGAGGGAGACTTTGATTCGTAGAGTGAGCCTCGATCTCACTGGGCTTCCGCCGAGTCCGGAAGAGGTGGATGCATTTCTATTGGATGAAACTCCGGGAGCTTACGAAAAAGTGGTGGACCGTCTCTTGGCCTCTTCGCGTTACGGGGAGCGCATGGTCTGGGACTGGCTGGATGCGGCGCGTTATTCCGATAGCAATGGCTACCAGAATGATCCTGAACGCGGTATGTGGCCTTGGCGTGATTGGGCAATCAAAGCTTTCAACGACAACATGCCTTACGATCAGTTTTCCATCGCACAGATCGCGGGTGATCTGTTGCCCGATGCTACACGTGAACAAAAATTGGCCACGGCTTTTTTGCGGAATCACATGATCAATGGGGAAGGAGGGCGTTTGCCGGAAGAAAACCGGATCGAGTATCTGTTTGATCAGGCCGAAACCGTCGGGACGATTTGGATGGGCGTCACCATGAACTGTGCTCGTTGCCACGATCACAAATATGATCCGATCACTCAGCGGGAATACTATCAGTTCATGGCCTTTTTCAATAAAACCGAGGTTACGGGCGAGGGCAGGAATCCCCATACGCCACCCGTATTGGATTTTACCACCGAAGCTCACGACCTGACGCTCAAGCAGTTGGAAACGACCTTTGCGGAGATTTCCCAGAACATCGATGAATTGGAATTGAAGCTTTTTCCGAGGCCCGAGGGTGAGCCTTCCAGCAAGTCTGAAAAGGTATTGAGCATAGAGAATGGTCGTTGGGCTTCAGTGGTCGAAAAACCCGCCGTCGAACGCAGTCCCAAAGAGTTTCGCAATATGTTGCGATTTTTTGGCGCGGCCTATCCGCAATACGCCGAGGCAATCAATCGCTGGTGGGACGCGTATGACGCAAAGCAACACTACTCCCAACGACGACCGATTGTAATGGTCATGGAGGATTCCGTGGAGCGAGATACCTTTATCCTGAATCGCGGTATCTATAACAACCCAACTGACGAGAAAGTTCAACCGGGGTACCTCGCGATTATGAATGGCGGCGTCAGTGATGCGGGCGACTACAACCGTCTGGACCTGGCCAATTGGTTATTTTCAGAAGATCATCCTTTAACGGCACGGGTCACATTGAACCGCTACTGGCAACTTTTCTTCGGGCGAGGGCTTTTGGAACAGATCGAGAATTTTGGCGTACAATCCCCGCCTCCGGTCTACGCAACCTTACTCGATTGGCTTGCTGTGGAGTTTCGTGAAAGCGGATGGGATTTGAAGGCAATCCTTAAGAAAATAGTCATGAGCGCCACTTATCAGCAGTCTTCAATATCTTCCGAGGACGCCATGGAGAGGGACCCGGAAAATGAACTGTTGGCCCGAGGACCGCGCTTTCGAATGCCATCCTGGATGATACGGGATCAAGCGCTTTACGTAAGTAGACTATTGGTTGAAAGAATGGGGGGTCCGGCGGTTCAACCCTACCAACCTGATGGCGTTTGGAAGGAGGCCTCCTTCGGAACGGCCAGGTATGTGCGGGATCGTGGAGAAGGTCTCTATCGAAGGAGCTTGTACACATTTTGGAAACGCATCGTCGGACCGACCCATTTATTTGATTCTGCCGGCAGGCAAGTTTGTGAGGTAAAAGTTCAGCGCACAAACACGCCATTGCATGCTTTGACAACACTCAATGACATGACCTTCGCCGAGGCCGCCCGCAAAATGGCCGAGCGTGTTCTAACAGATTATAAAAACGAAAAAAACAAGTTGGGAATTGCCTTCCGAATGGTCACATCCCGTTGGCCGAATCAGGTGGAGCAAAAGGTTTTGGAAGCGGCCCTTTCCAAATATGAAAAACGATTCTCAACTGATCCGGACAAAGCGGCGCTCGCTGTGGCAGTTGGGGAGTCCCCGCGCAACAAATCCCCGGATACGGTGGAGTTGGCCGCCTGGTCGACGCTTTGCCTGATGTTGTTGAACCTCGATGAAACACTGACCAAAGAATGAATCCTTTAGAAGACGCCAAACGCCAATTCACCCGCCGCGAATTCTTTGGAAAAGCGGCCATGGGAGTAGGGGGTGTTGCTTTCGCCAGTCTGTTGGAACCGAGATTGTTTGGTTCTGCGATCAATGCCCCGGCAATTTCGGGCCTGCCGCATTTCGCGCCAAAGGCCAAGCGGGTCATATACCTCCTGCAGAATGGCGCTCCCAGTCACGTGGACTTGTTCGACTACAAACCAAAATTGAAAGAGCTGCAGGGCGAGCCTGTTCCGCCTTCGGTTCTTGGGGACAAGCGGTTCAGTTCCATGACCAATACCAAGGAGAAGTTGCTTTTGCCGAATATCACCGAATTCAAGCAATACGGGCAGAACGGGATGTGGATGGGGAGCTATCTTCCGAAGTTGGCCGAACTTGCCGAGGAGTTGTGTTTCATTCGCTCCATGTATACCACCCAGGTAAATCATGCCCCGGCCATTCAGTTCTTTTTGAGCGGTTCGGAAATTCCCGGGCGACCGACCATCGGTTCCTGGTTAAGTTATGGAATCGGCGCCGAATCCGAGGATTTACCTGCCTTTGTGGCGATGACTTCCCGGGATAAGGAAGCTTCCTGTGGGCAAATGTTCTACGACTTCTATTGGGGAAGTGGATTCCTGCCGTCGAAATACCAAGGAGTTAAATTCAGGGGAAGAGGAGACCCGGTATTGTACCTGCAAAACCCCGAGGGCACGGACCGTGAGCTTCGACGGGATATGTTGGATGACCTGGCACAATTAAATGAAATCAAGTTGAGGGAATACGGTGATCCCGAGATTTCCACACGCATTTCGCAATACGAAATGGCCTACAAAATGCAGGTCAGTGTGCCGGAGCTGACAGATTTTTCCGATGAATCGACGGAGACCCTGGAGATGTATGGACCCGACGTGCATAAACAAGGCACTTTCTCATATAACTGTCTCATGGCTCGACGACTTGCCGAACGCGGCACTCGATACATTCAATTGATGCATGCCGGCTGGGATCAGCATAACAATCTGACCTCCCAGCTTCAAATCCAGTGTAGAGACACCGACGCCCCGAGCGCCGCTCTGATCAAGGACCTGAAGCAAAGGGGACTTTTGGACGATACGCTCGTTATTTGGGGCGGTGAATTCGGGCGCACGCCATTCCTGCAAGGCGAGTTCGATGACGTGCCTCGCTGGGGTCGTGACCATCATCCCTATGGTTTCACCATCTGTTTGGCGGGTGGGGGAGTGAAGCCGGGTTTTGTCTATGGAGCTACCGATGAGTTAGGGTTCAATGCAACGGAGAATCCGGTACACGTGCACGATTTCCAGGCAACGCTATTGCACCTGCTCGGCATCGATCACGAGAAATACACCTACAAATTCCAGGGCCGCAACTATCGCCTGACCGATGTGCACGGCCACGTGGTGAAGGACATTATTGCCTGAGGGGAGACAGAAGGTGTCGGGATAAATCAGGAATCAGGAAGAAAAAGGCACAGGGGCACAAAGGGACTGAGAGGGGAGAGGATTTAACCCCAGAGAGGGGATATTTAATTAGGAATTAGGGTGAGAGATCACGATCAGGATGACAATTATACGGTTAGGGAATTGAACATGGATTGACTGGATGGGCATGGAAGTTTCCGTTCCCGGATTTAAGCCTGCTGTGCTTTCCGGTGCTCTCGCTTGACGCCTCTGCTCCCTTCTCCAAGATCATTGTCCATGACAGAGCTTTTTCCGACGGATTCCAACAGGGAAGGGTATCCCTGCCATCCGAAAAAGGTTATATTCACCGCCACCCTGGCGAGCGTTTCGAGACTGGAAACCGTCCCTGAAAGCGGGACCATCGAATCGGCCCGACCCCGGTCGAAAACGCGGACAACCTTCGAGGATTCGTTGGCATCAGAGGAAGTAATCGAAGACGTTCGAACATGAAGTACGATTTCGAAACTTTCCGTGGGGATGTTTTCGGCGGCATTACGGTCGCAATAGTGGGACTGCCTTTGGCCTTGGCTTACGGGGTTGTCTCGGGCTTGGGGGCGGTCGCCGGTATGTACGGTGCAATCGCGGTGGGTTTCTTCACCGCTATATTCGGGGGCGGCCGGTCTCTCATATCCGGTCCCACCGGACCGATGTCGGTGGCCATGGCGGTCATCGTAACGGGCCACGCGGGCAGTTTGGCGGAGGCGTTCATAATAGCTATTATGGCGGGTCTGGTCCAAGTTCTGATAGGTGTAACGAAGATCGGCCGCTTTGTCGTCTACACGCCATACTCCGTGATATCCGGATTCATGTCCGGGATCGGGATAATCATCATATTGCTACAGACGCTTCCTTTTCTTGGCATATCCGGGGCATCGGGTCCACCCGCAAGCGTGGTCTTGGCTTGGCCCGAGGCGCTTCGGAATATCGACTTCAACGCGTTTTCCATTGCTGCCGCCACCCTTCTCGTGGGTATATTTTGGCCCAAACGTTTCAGGAATTATCTGCCTCCTACTTTGGCGGCGCTGATTATCGGCACCCTGCTGAGCTTCTTGTGGTTGCGGGGTGTGCCCGTCATTGGAGAAGTGCCGACCGGTCTGCCGCAACTGCGGTTTCCTGATTTTTCCCTCAGCATTTTGGCGCGAGGAATTGAACCGGCGCTGATCATCGGTTTTCTTGGCGCCATCGACAGTCTGCTCAGCGCCTTGATAGGTGATGCGATGACCCGAACGCGCCACGAACCGAACCGGGTGCTGATTGGCCAGGGTCTCGGAAATATATTTGCGGGGTTCATCGGGGGTCTGCCCGGGGCCGGGTCCACCACGCGCACTGTGGTGAACATACGCGCGGGAGGGTCAACCCGGGTTTCCGGAGCGCTTTATGCGGTAATCATGCTAGGCATCGTTCTTGGCCTTGGAAGATTCGTGGAGGCCATTCCCCATGCGGTTCTTGCCGGTATTCTCATAAGAGTCGGCTGGGGCATCATCGACTGGCGATTCATCACCCGCATCCACCGCGTCCAGCGGGAACACCTTGTCGTCATGGTCGTCACTCTCGGACTCACCGTCTTCCTCGACCTGGTTACCGCCGTAGCCATCGGATTGATCGCCGCCGGGATGACCAGCGCGCGGGTGCTGGAACGCCTGGAGCTGGACAGTGTGGTCTCCGTGCCACTTCTGGACCAGAGTTTCTTTTCCGGCAAGAAGGAGGAGCCCGAGGTGGAGGATTTTTCCGCTCGTGTCGGCCTGGTGGCGCTCAGGGGGCGTTTTTCCGTGGCTTCTTCCACCAAACTGATCGCCACGATCAGCAAGGACATAGGAGAACATGAGGTCGTCATTTTCGACCTCACCGACACCGTCTACATGGACGACAGCGCCGCCTTGGTGGTGGAACGATTGATCGATGCCGCCATCGATCAGAAAACCGAGTGCATCGTGATGGGACTCTCCGGTTTGCCGGCCGTCACCCTCGGGGCTCTCAATGTTTTGAAGCGCGTTCCCGCCGACCGCATTGTCGGCAAGCTGAGCAAGGCGAGAGAGATAGCGCAGAAGTTACTTGAGGATTAGCCTTGTATGGCGATAAAGGATTTAATTGTCTTAAAATTTGATCTTCCTCTTCAGTAATATGAAAAAACGAATCAGTTCCGACTTGGCGTTACCTTTAATCGACCCGGCACCTTCCTTCAGGCACGCTGCCATTGGTCTACTACTGGTTGGTTCCCTTCTCTTCTGCAATACGATCTGGTCGCAGGAGTTGCAGCCATCTGCGGAAGGTGATGAGGATACCGCCGAGATTGAGGAGTACACCTTGGAGGAATTGGTAGTCGTGGGGACGCGGCATGCGCCCCGCTCGGTGGAAGAATCGGCCGCGCCCATAGACGTGTTGAGTCCGGTTGATCTGCGCGCCCAGGCCGCTGTCACATTGGACGACATTTTACGTACTCTGGTCCCCTCCTTCAATGTTCAGCGGCACGGAATCGACGACGAGGCAACCCTGGTCCGTCCCGTCACCTTGCGGGGTCTGCCCCCGGACAACCTGCTGGTTCTGATCAATGGCAAGCGCCGCCACCGCTCCGGGGTGATCGCGTTGCTGGGCAGTTCCCTCAACACCGGCTCCCAGGGACCGGATTTAAGCGTTATTCCGTCCATTGCAATTGAACAAATGGAACTCCTGCGAGACGGCGCCGCGGCTCAGTACGGCTCGGATGCCATCGCCGGAGTGCTCAACCTGAGATTGCGCGATGCCTCCGAAGGCGCATTGCTGGAAATGCGCACGGGTCAGTACTTTGAGGGGGACGGGGCTCTGGCCCAAACAGCGTTGAATTTTGGATTACCGCTCACCAAAGACGGTTTCTTCAATTTGAGCCTTGAATACAAGCAGCTCGACCCGACGATCCGCTCGGGTAGCCGCGCCGATGCCGCAACCCTTATTTCACGTGGTTATCCCGTCAACCAACCGGCTCAGATCTGGGGCAGCCCCGACATCGACGGAGCTTGGAACACTTTTTTCAATGCCGGCATCCAGCTTGGCAGCGGAGTCGAAGCCTACAGTCTGGGTGGCTGGGCCAAACGCCGGGCCGAAGGGGGGTTCTTCTTCCGTGCTCCCGGCACCTCGTCTGCGCGTAGCGCCGTCTTTCGTTTTGGGGATCAGCGGGCTGTCGTCGACCTCGACCTCAACGACGACATCACAGTCGCCAACGTGGATGTGCCTTCCCTGGATGCCGACTTCAGCGAGGTCGATGCGTTTATCGACCAATACCGAGGTGATCTATTTCTTTTCAACGAACGGTTTCCAGGAGGTTTCACCCCACGTTTCGGAGCTGATATCCGCGACCTGAGCCTGGTCACCGGGCTGCGCAGCGAACCCGACAGCCTCCTCAAATGGGACGCCAGCGTGAGCGGCGCTCGAAGCAACGTCGATTTTTTCATCTTCAACACCATCAACGCTTCGCTGGGGCCGGATACTCCGACCTCCTTCAGGCCGCGCGAATATATTCAGACCGAAGTGGCGGGAAACCTCGATTTCGCCTACTCCGCCGAGGTGGGCGGCCTGGCCTCCCTGCTCGATATTGCCTGGGGTGCGGAATGGCGTGAGGAAACCTTCGAATCCGTTGCCGGCGATCCGGCCTCTTACCAGACCGGTCCCTTCTTTGATCAGGGCTTCAGTATTGGTTCCAACGGTTATCAAGGATTGGATCCGAGGAATGCTGGAAGGTGGAACCGCCCCAACTATGCCCTCTACCTAGACACGCAAGCCGATGTTACGCAGCCGTTACAGTTGGGCGTAGCCGTGCGTTACGAAGATTTTTACAGCGATTTCGGCAGTACCCTCAACGGCAAGTTGTCCGCATTCTGGCGGGCGGGGGAACGTTATTCCCTGCGTTCGACCGTCAGCACCGGCTTCCGCGCCCCGTCTCCCGGCCAAGCCAACTTCACCGCCGTAACTACCGGCTTTTCCGGTACAGGCGGGTTGTCAGAGCAGGGGCAGGTACCGCCCACTCATCCCATTGCCGCCGCCCTGGGCGGGTTGCCCCTGACCGAGGAGGAGTCCGTCAACTATTCCATTGGCGCCTCCATTGAGCTTTCCGACGAACTCCACATGACCCTCGACTATTTCCAAATCTCCATACAGGACCGTATCGCCTTGACCGGGAATATAAATATCACGGATGAAATCGATCAACTCATCCGGGAAAAGGAGGCCCTGAGGGGCACCGGCGTTCTGCAGGAAATCAAGTTCTTCTCCAACGACTTCGATACCACTACGCGAGGAATCGACCTGGTGCTGCAGTGGAGGAAGGAGTGGGGCGACCAATCCGAATCAAGTATCGATTTCGCCTATAACTGGACCCAAACCAACCTCGATGATTTTTCGCAGTTGCGACAAGTCACCGAATTCCTCGGAACGCCCCTGGCCGAACCGATCGGGGTCAGACTCATGACCCCCCGGCGACAGGTGGAACTGGAAGAAATGAACCCGGAGCACCGCCTGGTGTTTTCCGCCCGACACCAAACGGGCTCCTGGGACGGCTTGCTGAGATCCAGTTTCTTCAGTTCCTGGAATGCCTGCCGCTTCCAGTCCAATGCCTGCACCGACCTCGATGCCTTTGCCGGAGCCATCATCTTCGATGGCGAAATCGGGTACAGCTTCAGTGACCGCTACCATTTGGCATTTGGAATTCAGAATATTTTTAACTCGGTGCCTACGGCGCCTCTCGAGGAAACCGCCGGCCAGGGAAACCTACGCCCGGAGAGCACACCCTGGGACTACAACGGCTCATTCTGGTACACCCGCTTGTCGGCTGAATTCTAGTGTGGTGTCCTGTTAATTCGTTCACACAAACGGCTGGGTGTTATTCTGTAACAGCTGGATAGAAGGTTAACTCATTTAATGAAGGCCACCCTGGAATGAACTGCAAAGCAGTTCCACTCCAAAGCCCAGTGTCGCACAGCGCACACTGGGTTGAATTGGGCAAAAAACAACGAACCCCAATGGGGTTCCACAATGAATCAATGCCAAGGCATTTTGGATATGATTTGTGGAACCTCGTTGGGGTTCAATCATAGGGGCGGTCGCTACCCCAGCGTGCGCTACCATGCTTTGCCTAAACCGTGCTTCGCAACGCTACGCAGGTCAAGAGGCTTCGCACGGCACAGCGCGACGCTGGGCTACGGAGTTTAACGCCTTTGGCGTAAAAGCCAGATGTTTGAATCGGTTGATCGGAGCAATAGATGGGCCCATTTGCCGCCCCATAATCGTGATCTTGATCTCTCCCCTTTTCCCCAATTCCTAATTCCTGATTCTCTCCCCCTCTTTGTGTCTTTCGATCAAGATCACGATTGAGACCGCATCCGTGGTTCTCTCCCCCCACTGTGCCTTCCCTGTCACGCCGTAGTCCGCCAGGCGGCGAAGGCGGATATGCCTTAGTCCCATTCTCCCAGCCTTTCGATCAGGATCAGGATTTTAATGGCGGACAGGAATGTCCGCCCTCCGTTATTCTTCCCTCTTTGCGTTTCTTTGCACTCTCTGCGAGAGTCAATTCCTAATCCTTGCCCTTTGCCCCTTTCTCCATCACTCCATCACTCCATCTTTCCCAATTCCCCTCTCTTCCATTCCTAATTCCTAATTCTTAATTGGCGCGCCCCAGCGCGCCATTCCCTCTGTGCTCTCTGGTTATGCCGGCTCTGGCCGGTTCTCTAGCTCATTGTAAAGTATGATCCATGTTAATTGACCGTTCAACATGTAGCGACGCATCGGCGTGTGGCGGCGACAAAGCACGTGAAACGAAGCGGTCTGCCCTTATGGCAGGCGAAGGGGGATGGAAACCCCCTGATTGCAAAGGTGCGAGCCTTAGCGCAAGCGAACATGATTCGGCCTCGTTACACTATAACCCCCGGTGGCCAACCTCCCAGAGATGGCGAAGCCAGCAACTCTCAACCAAGCAACGGTCAAGTGCAGTTGAGGGGCCGGGCGGGGTGACTGATGAAAGCGCGCACCGAAAGAGAACCCGAGCTAACCGGGAAGCCTCCCCAGTGTCCCACCGCCCGCGATTGGGCCGTAGACAACGAAGCATGGGAAAGCATAACCATGCCATCGGCTGGAGCGAGGTCTCAGAGGGGTCCATAGTAGCTGGGAAGCGGGTGAAAGCCCGTGGAGCAAAGGGACCCTACTGTAAACATGCTACTATCAGAAAGGAAGGAGGCCGCTTGAGAGCAAACTCTCCTTTACGGAAGAAGCTGACTCCCAGGCCAGAGATGAAACTCATGGCCGGGAAATCAGTGAATCCCTCATCCTTTTACGATGGAAGCTCTACCGTAAGGCGAAGAATAACCTTCGATAGCCAAACGGTGAAGGTTGCAGGAGAGCCGTCAACTGGAAATCTGTATACTCGGTTCGATGAGGGACGAGGCGGGCTGGCCCACTGGCTGGCCCCCTCGTCTACTCTATTGTCCACTGTGGTTAAATCAGTCCTGAAGAGCCTCCTTGAGGCGATCCACACCTACGCCGGAATATTGAGCAAATTCGGAGGGAGCCCGGTCCGCAATTTCCGTCGGAATATTGGTCACAATGGACTGCCATTGATCTTCGCTCAGAGATTCGATAAATTTGGCAAACTCATCTGCCGAAGGGTTTGCTGGAAGATACCTTCGATACATCCTTACCAGCGCCTTAAGCATGGACAAATACGGGCCGATACCAGTCGTGGTGGATGCGGTTTCACTGTCGATCCAGGCCACTGCTGTTTTCGCAATGGAATTGGGTTCCAGCAGTTCCGTTTTCAGGAGCAATTCAACGTCGAAGGCGAATTTTCTTTCGATCGGATCATCCAGGATTCTGCCAATCGTTTCCGCTCTGAATGCTTTGAATCCGCATTGGGTATCCACAATGTAGTTCAGGTTTGTGATGATGCGTTTCCATAAATAAATGAACAGTTTTCCCCGGATGTTCCTGATTCCTTTTTTCACCACGATCGAGGCGGGTTCTCTTCTGGATCCTATGGCCGCCAGTTTCCCATGATTGATGATACCATCTGCAAGCAATCCAATCTGTCCCAGGTGGGTGGAAAGATCCGCATCGGTGAAAACGATCAGGTGATTTTCACTGCGGATTCGCTGGGCTGCCTCCCACATTCCATACTGGATGGAGCCACCTTTCTGACTTTTCGAAGCCGACTGCATCGTCAATGTTATGGGCAGTTTTTTATCAATGGCATTTTGCAGGTATAATACATCTGCATCGACCTGTTCCTCGGCCTTTGCCAGGATCTCTTCCGCGATGGCTCCGCTATTTTCCGGGCAACCATCATCCACCATGCGCAAATCCCAGGTCTTGTTCGGAAAATCACCGCAAAGCCAGTTCAACTGGGAAATCTTTCGATTAAGAAAATCCTCACCATGTTCATGTTCCGCTTTTCTACGGATTCGATTGTGTTCCTTATAAGCGGCGAATACGACCGAAACATGAACCGGTCCTTTGATTTCCCTCAGAATGGTTTTGGACAGAGCCAGTTTGACCGCCAAGTGAGCCATCAGCGGCAATGCATCCTTGTCCTTACAAAATTCGGTTTCCCATTCACGCAAGGACCTCGCGGAAGGATTGCCGGCCAGGATAGAATCGGCCAGGGTTCGAACCTGATCGAGGTGGTTCTCGTTGGTGAGATCCAGTCCTTCAGGGCAGGTTTTCCAGAATTCAAGCGCCTGTTCAAAGAGTGCGTTCTGGTTCATCGGATACTGGCAGGTGGCTTCTTTGGTCTCCTGTAATTGTCCTAAAATCAAGATTTCACCGCCGGTATGCAACCGGCTTTTGAAGGTGGCCCGAATGGCACTTAGTTAAGCGGGGTTATTGAGGGCAAAAGGCATGGCGCCAACCGGGGTCATGCTGTGGAAAAGTGATGCCTTCTGCAAGAAAAGGGTCAGGCCTTGAAAACTGTATTCCGTTGTACTTCATACACTTTTACAAGGCAACTGACCCTGTAAGGCATAACTTTTCCTCGTCTTGACCCCTTCCTTTTCTTAGGTGGTCTTATGTTCGGAAAATGGCTTAACTAAGCGCCATTGATAGCGCCGGCCAAGCCGGTGAGAAGTAGAGAATGAAAGAGTCTTACAGTGAAGACCTAGTCAGTTACACTGACCCCGAGTCATGTGAATGTGTTCGTGAGGGCACATTTGAAGCGTTGACAGGGGAACCCACAGGCCGGGCTATAGAGCCGCGAAATCAAGTTATCCTTCGGGGGGCCGACTTTCTAATGGTAAAGGGAAGGCAACACCGTGCACGCCGCCAGGACGAGGCGCGCATGGCTCCTGCGCGGTCGAAGAACCAGGGCATGTGGCGACACTACTCACGCGGAAGCCGGGAGATCTCAGTGTCGGCCCGCCGCAGTGGCGTGCGGTGGGTCCGCGCGTGGAATCCCAAGGGAACAAGCATGCGATGAACGATCCTGAGAAGTCGGACAACTCCATAGTATCGAAGAAACCGGCGAACAAAGTTGGGCAGAGAAGCCCGGCGGCGGAGTCGGCGGAGAAAAGGGGGTTGGCCAAAGGCAATCCGAGCCAGCAAACCAGTCACCGGACCCTGAGCCGGAAAAGGCTGCAAAGTGCGTTGGAACGGATACGTCAAGCGGTAAGGATGCCAAAACTGCGTGTCATGCACCCCTATCCTGAACATCGTTTGAACGTTACGACCTGAGGTAGGAGCCTTGTGCGGTAGTCCCGCCCGCAGGGATCTGTGCGGGGGCCGCCGGGTAACCGGCGGTTCTACCGCGACCGAAGGTGGCCCCTTCCCCCCGCATTATGCCTTCAATGATCTCTTTCCCTCTCCGCTTTTTAATAATTGACAGGGCAGCAGTCCTTTGGAGGTATCAATTGATGGACTTTGCTCGATTCCGCTTCCCGTATTTGTTATTCGCGTTGGTGTGTGTCATTGTCCAGGCGCGTGTGGAATCGTCCGATTGGTACATGGGAGTTTCCTTGGGGGGCAACTGGGCCTCCGGCGCCGACCAGCGCGGTTGGAACCGTGATAACGTCTGCTATCCAACCTTTGCCTGTTTCGATCAGAAACCCGTGCCAACCGTAGACGGATATCGCTGGAGTTACGCCAACGACCTGGACACCGGCTACGCGGCCGAAATTACCCTGGGCCGCGCTTTTAACCGATGGCGCCTGGAAACCGCGCTGGCCCAACGGGAAAACGACCTCGGCCAGGAACAGTTTCTCGGCCTTACCCACCTGGACGGTTCGCCTGTCGGGCAGAGCAGCAACACCGTCACCAGCCAGGCCATGACCGCTTTGGGCGGTTATCGGGCGCGGAGCATCTCCCTCAACGCCTATCTCGATTTTCCGGGAGTATTTGAAAAAATCACACCCTACCTGGGCATAGGCGCCAGCCTCGCCTACCTGCGTGTCTCCAACGTATTCTTTGCCGACGTCTATTCCGATACGGCAAACCCTCCCGGGACCTACGATCCGCCCCTGACCTTCTACGGCAGCCACCAGGACGACGACCTCTCCGACACCGTCGCCGCCGGCCGCCTCTACGCCGGCCTGGACTATCCGATGACCGAGCGGACCCTGGTCGGCCTCAAGATCGCCTGGTCGCGCCTTGGAGCCATGGAGGCCGAAGGCCGCTACATCTCCCATCCCATGCACCTCACCGACCCGGATTTTTCCAACCACAATCGTTACGAATCCACCAGCCATTGGTCCGTCATGGTGACCTGGAAGATGCTGTTCAACTTCCCGAAGAATTGACCCCTATGCGCCCCTGAGCCTTTGCCCCTTTGTGCCTCTCCCTCCCCCGTTCCCTTAATCCTTCTTCAACGCTTGAAGCAGGGCGAGGTATTGTTCTTCTTCCAAAGTTTCCTTAGCGGCCCAGATAAGTGTCTGATCCGTTCCTTTATACTCTCCCGGCAAGGTGTCTTTTAGGGCTTCTTTCACCTCCTCCCTTCGACCCGAATGAAAGTAGGAATAAAGGTTCGCATAAATTGAGTCCTTCTGTTCATCAGAGAGCAACAGGGTAACCGGATAATTCCCCAAGGTTGTAGTTGCCATGACTGACGCCGTCGAGTCCTTCTTTTCCTCGAGATGCACCTCAAAGATTTCCAACTGCTCCGGTGTCAGCAGCGCCTTGATTTCGGCATCTACATCAATCCACGGTTGGTCTTTAATGTCGATTACCCCGGAATGAACCTTCTTCCAGTATTGTGAAGACTCCCATGCTAATTCACCTATTTGAGCAGCCTGTTCAGGCGTCAAATCAAACAAGCCTTTGAACTCTTGAAGGCGTCGGGCGATTACCTTCTCTTTTGCGGCCTGCTCCAGGGCGTTTTTCTTCTCCTTTGCGGCCTGTTCTTTCAATACTCTGGAAGCACGTTCCGTTTTGAAATTGGCCAATTCCTTTTCCAGATGAAAAATCTTTTCATTCAAGGAGGCGATTTCCCTGGACGCATCGTCCTCAACCAAACTCGCGGTTTCCGATTGCTTCCTATCTTCTACAGGCACCTCAGCCGGTTTCTTGTTCCCAATGAAAAAACCCACCCAAAGACCGATCGCCAAACACACGATAAAGGGAAACGATTTCATCTTCCGGAAGAGAGGGCAGTAGCGCCAATTATGGAACCCATGATTGTCACTCGGCTGGGAGCGTCGATCAATCCAAAATGTCTCCTTCCTTGTCCTTCAGGCTAGAAGTTGAACATGGATGGACAGGATAGACAGGATAAGCAGGGCAAAATTTGAATAGCCACAAAAAGCACAAAGGACTCAAAAGGGTAGGCGAAGGCGCGCTGGGGCGCGCCAATTAAGAATTAGGAATTAGGAATTAGGAATGGGGAGACGGGAGAGGGATTAGCCACAAAAGAGCGCAAAGCAACGCAAAGGGGGAGGCGCGCCGAGGGCGCGAATCAGGAATTATTTTTAACAACGCTTCGCTTGATCCGGCTGCGCCGGAACAGGATCGCTTCGCGAAGAGGAATTCTTTTGTTAATTATCCTGTTGGAGCGCAGCTCCATCCTGTTGCCGCAGGCATCAAGCGAAGCGTTGTTTAGTTTAATATCCGTGCTCATCCGTGTAATCCGTGGTTTGGAGCAAAATACGCAAAAACTCACCTTTCTTATTTCCAAATCTCTGTGTTCTCTGTGGCCTCTGTGGTTAGTTTATTTGGAGGTGCAAAGGCGCGCCAAGGCGCGCGAATTAGGATTTAGGAATGGGGGAGAAGGGCAATGGCGGACAGACTGCCTGTGGATCACCGCACGCAGACAGTGAATGTCCACCTCTCCACCTCTCGCCACTAACCACCTAGTCACTAGCCACTTATTTCTGGCCACGGATGGGCACGGATGAGCAATTGGGAGGAATATTTCACCCTTTCCCCATGCTGGATTACCCCATACGGGCCAACGCTTCCATCATAACCGGCAAAGGAACAATGTTGATATTATCACGCAGCATATACCGTTCGTTTCCCGTGTAAACAACCCACTTTCTCGCTGGCTTGACATCTTCACAAGCCGCGTGAAATCCCCGCGTAAGCTTTGGCGCGGTAGTTCGTTTGATCTCCACGGCCCATCGCTTATCGCCGAAACTCAGGACCAGGTCGATTTCCGCCCCGGCTGCAGTGCGATAAAATGCGGCATCGACCTCCGGCGGGGCGACGGACAGAATATTTTCAATCACGAAGCCCTCCCAACTGCCGCCGACAACGGGATGGCCCAAAAGGTCATCCAAGGATTGAATATTGAGAAGGGCATGGAGAATACCGGAGTCGCGAATATAGGTTTTTGGACGTTTCACCAGCCGTTTTGCCACGTTCACGTACCAGGGATTCAGCCTGCGCACCAGCATGAGATCTACCATCAGATCGAGGTACCGCACCGCCGTTTGCCCGGAGACGTTCAGATTGCCTCCAATTTGGGAGGCGTTGTAAAATTGCCCCTGATTGTGGGCAAGCATGGTCCAAAACCGCCGCAGTGTCTCCGCAGGTATGCGGGAACCCAGTGCGGGAATATCGCGTTCCAGATAAGTGCGAATGAAATCCCGTCGCCAGGAATGGCTGAAATCCTCGTTCAGCATGGATTCCGGAAACCCACCTCGAATCCACAAATCATGGATGCTGCTCCTACCGGTCTCAAACACGTTCAGCGGTCGAAGCTCCTGATAGGACACCCGTCCGGCAAGCGATTCAGCCGATTGATTGAGAAGTTCCCTGGACGCCGACCCAAGTAATAGGAACTGACCGTATAAATGCCCGGCACGGCGATTGCGATCAATCTGACCGCGCAGGACCTTGAAGAGGTCCGGTTTGCGTTGGATTTCATCGATGACGATCAGTTTATCGCGGTTCTGCTCGAAATAGAATCGAGGGTCCTCAAGCCTTAGGAGGTCGCCGGGATCTTCCAGATCGAGGTAGATGGAAGGGCGCTCCGCCGCGATGGATTGCGCCAGGGTGGTCTTGCCTACTTGCCGGGGTCCCAGTATGACGACCGCGGCAATTTGATTGAGGGTTTCCTCGATTCTTTTATGAAGCCACCTCTCCAACATCCTTGCAAAACTCCCAACTCTTGGAGGATTTACAAGGAAAAAATGCCTTTCTCCGCCCACCCGAGTCCCGGCAGACCCCACTGATTTCCACGGCAACGCATCCGTCGCGGTTGAAACAGGATCGTCATTGCCATAGGACGGCCGTTCCATGAGGATGGGGATATCCAATGTAGATAACGTATGTTCACGTCCAATCCCGAGGTTCCCGAGCAACTGCGTTCGTGCATCTCATTGGATCTTGAGGTGAACAAGGAAAACAAGCGCATACGAGCGTTTGCCGCGATACGATTCGACCTCGATAAAACTTACCAATTTCGATCCGGAAATCTTGTCAGGTCGTTACAGGAACTGGATGCATTTGCGGCTGGGGCCTCGTTCGTGCTCGGGCATAACCTGGTTGCCCATGATCTGCCACATCTGGAGGCTGTAAACCCGGGCCTGCGACTCCTGCAAATGCCTGCGGTGGATACGCTTCGCCTGAATCCGCTGGCTTTCCCCGGGAACCCGTATCACGGCCTGGTAAAGCAATATCAGGATGGACAGTTGAAACAGGGACAACTGAATAATCCTGAACTCGACGCCAGATTGACCTTCGATGTGCTGGTCGATCAGTACCACGCTTTTCAAAAAGCCGAACCGGACCTTCTCCCGGCCTGGCATTGGTTGACCACGGAAACTCCCGAGGTGACGGGTGTCGATGCCTTCTTCACAGTGATCAGGGAATCGAAACGGCCCGACCGCAGGAACGCCTGGGACGCCATCGACCGACTACTCGAAGGCAAAGCATGCGTGACCTGTGCTCGAGGCCTGCAAAAGCAGGAAAATCAGCACGGGTGGGCGCTGGCCTATGCGCTTGCCTGGCTCTCGGTTTGCGGGGGCAATTCCGTGATGCCGCCATGGGTTCGTCACCAGTTTCCCGAGGCCGGTAGTATCGTGCGGCGGCTGAGAGATAAGCCTTGTGCGGATCCCGACTGCGATTGGTGCCGTACCCGGCATGACGCGGTCAAAGAACTTCGGCGCTGGTTCGGTTTTGACCAATTCCGTCCCGAACCCTCGGACCATCGCGGACGGTCCTACCAGAAAACCATCGTTGAAGCCGCCATGAGGGGCGAATCCCTACTGGGCATTTTGCCTACCGGTACTGGTAAATCCATCTGCTATCAGGCGCCTGCGTTGTCCCTCTACGACAAGACAGGCGCCTTGACGGTCGTGGTTTCTCCGTTGGTCGCCTTAATGGCCGACCAGGTCCAGGGACTGGAGAAACAAGATATTGGGTCCTGCGTGGCGATCAATGGATTGCTGTCGATGCCCGAAAGAGAGGAAGCGCTGGATCGCGTGCGGCTGGGAGATGCGGGGATTCTGCTGATCTCCCCGGAGCAACTGCGCAACAGCACCGTCTCCAAAGCGCTGAGGCAACGGGAGATCGGTTATTGGGTTGTGGACGAAGCGCATTGTCTTTCCAAGTGGGGACACGATTTTCGCCCGGACTATCGCTACCTGAGCCGATTCATCAAGGAATCGGCAGAGACGGAAACCATCCCGCCTATCCTGTGCTTTACCGCAACGGCGAAGCCCGATGTGGTCACCGAAATCAGAGTACATTTCAAGGAGGTTCTGGATCAGGACCTCGGGGTTTTCGATGGCGGGGCCAAGCGTGACAACCTCGAGTTCACCGTCGTTCCCACCACCGTAGCCGAGAAGTTCAGTGTGACGGCCCAGGTTCTGAAGGCCGACCTTCTGGATCTGGGTCCCGAAGGCGGCGCTATCGTATACTGCGCGACGCGGCGCCAGGCCGAAGACATCGCAGAATACCTGCAGGTCAACGGGATAGACGCCGAGTATTATCACGCCGGACTCCAGGGCGAAACGAAAAAGGACCTGCAGAAGCGGTTCATTGACGGGGAACTGAGGGTGATTACCGCCACGAATGCGTTCGGCATGGGTATTGACAAGCCCGATGTAAGACTGGTGATCCACGCGAACATCCCGGGTTCCCTGGAAAGCTATTTGCAGGAATCGGGTCGGGCTGGCCGTGACAGAATCAGGGCTAAATGCGTGCTGCTCTATTCCTCGGACGATGTCGAGAGACAGTTCGGTCTGAAGGCGAGATCGCGGCTCAGGCGAGCGGAAATTCATGGAATACTCCGGGCCCTGCGCAATCTGAACCGAAAGAAACGCATGAATCGGGAAGTGATTGCCACCTCGGGAGAAATCCTGCATGAAGACGAGGACGGCGTTTTTGAAAAGGACCCGATCACGAATGACACCCGAGTTCGAACGGCGGTCTCATGGCTGGAGAACGCCGCGTTGCTCACGCGAGAGGAGAACCGGGTCAGGGTTTTTCCGTCCTCACTACGGGTAAATTCGGCGGAGGAAGCGAAAGCCAAGCTGGCAACGAAGAACATTCATTCCCGATATCGAGGTCAATTGCTCCGTATCGTGGAGAAGCTCATCGAAGCCGATCCCGATGAAGGGATTTCGACCGATGAGTTGATGGGGATAACCGGCCTCGATGATCCTGATAAAATACGGAAGGCGCTCTCGGATCTGGAAAATACGGGGATATCGAACAATGACACGGCGCTTACCGCATACGTCCACGAAGGGGTAAAACTATCCTCCCGCGCCAGGTTTAAGGAAGCGGTCGAATTGGAAAAGGCGTTGATCGACAAGATGCGCGAAGACGCCCCGGATCAGGAAGTAGGGGAAACGTGGCCACTGCATTTGCGCCAGACAACCCAGCACTTGCGCGACCAGGGCATCGTCGAAACCCTTCCCCCCGGACGTGTGCGACGTCTACTCACCGGGATCGACAAGGCGAAGAGGGGGGTCGAGGGCGGTACGGGTTGTATCTCTACGAGAAATCAAAGTGGCGAATCCGTGCAGGTCACGCTCCGGCGCGACTGGTCCAATCTTGCGAAATATGCCGATCTTCGGAGGACTGCGGCGAAATGCCTGCTGGATCACCTGATTGCGTGCCTTCCGCCCAAAAGCCGGGGAGTGGACCTGCTCGCGGAAACCACGATGGGCAAGCTATTGCATGAAATCAAAAGCGACCTGATCCTCAAAACCCAGGGGGTGAGGAAACCGGACCTGCTGCTTCGTTACGCCCTATTGTGGCTTCACGATCAGGAGGTCATCCGTCTACACAAGGGCCTGACCGTCTTCAGATCCGCCATGACCATCCGCCTGACCGATGAGAAACGCAGATTTTCGAAAACGGATTTCAAACCGCTCGATCTGCACTACAGGGGCCAAGTGCAGCAAATCCATATCATGGTTGAATTCGCCCGGCGCGGATTGAAGAAGATGCCGCAAGCGCTACGCCTGGTGGGGGACTATTTCACGATGGATCAGGCAGGGTTTCTCAAAAAGTGGCTTCCGGACCGGGAAAAGGAGACCAGCAGGGAAACGACTCCCGAGTCCTGGTGGAAAATCGTAGAATCACTGAAAAACCCGATTCAGCAACGAATTGTCGCAGACGACCGGGAAAAGACCAACGTGCTGGTGCTGGCCGGCCCGGGGTCCGGAAAGACGCGCGCGCTGGTCCATCGCATCGCGTATCTGATACGCGCGAGGCGGGAGAACCCACGTGGCATACTCGCCCTCGCCTACAACCGCCATGCCGCAGTCCAGATCCGCCGCCGGCTCAGAGACCTCATCGGAGACGACTCAAAAGGGGTGATGGCGCAGACGCTACATGCCACCGCCATGCGTCTGGTCGGGGCAAGTTTTCTGGACACGGAAGATCAGCCTGAAAACAAGGATTTTCGAAAGATTCTGCAACAGGCGACAAATCTGCTTCGGGGATCGGGCCTTCCTCCCGAGGAAGCGGACACGCATCGGGACCGGCTGCTGGCCGGCTTCCGCTGGATACTCGTGGACGAATACCAGGACATCGATGCCGATCAGTACGAGATGATATCGGCCTTGGCCGGGCGCGGGGAGAAGGATGAAGACCGCAAACTCCATATGTTCGCCGTCGGCGATGACGACCAGAACATCTACGCTTTCAACGGCGCCTCCGTCGAGTTCATCAAACGGTTCGAAAGCGATTACATGGCAAAGCCGTTCTACCTGACGGACAACTACCGTTCCACGATATACATCATTCAGGCGGCCAATGCCATGATCGCTCCGGCCCGTCAGCGGATGAAATCGCAGCATCCCATCCGCATCGACAGGAAGCGCGCCAAGGATGATCCAGGCGGCGCATTGAGAGCGCAGGACCCCGTTGCTCAGGGTAAAGTGCAGATCCTCCATCTATCCGGCGGCCCCGACTTTCAGGTTCGGATCGCGATGGATGAATTGAAGCGGCTTTCCCACCTCATCCCCAATTGGGATTGGACCCGATGCGCCGTGATTGCCAGGGAATGGAAGTATCTGGACCCGATTCGAGCCTATTGTGAAGACCACGGCATACCGATAACCATGGCCAAAGAAGAGGCGCCTCCCTTCTGGCGACTTCGTGAAACACAGGGACTGCTCCAATGGATGGATCAACGGGACTCGGCTACGGTTTCCATCGAAGACCTCACTGAATGGGTGGACAACCATACTTCGGGGCCATGGTCCGATCTGTTGCGTCAGGGGCTTGCAGAATTCAAAGAGGAGCATTGTACGTTTTCGGATGTGGATGATTCGGCAGGTCCTCCGGTAGAACAGTTCCCGGTAGACCATTTCAAGGAATGGCTCGCGGAGTGGGGAAGGGAAGCGCGTCGTCGGCAGCACGGCCTTCTTTTGCTGACGGCCCATCGTGCCAAAGGATTGGAATTCGACCATGTGGTCGTGCTGGACGGAGGATGGAAACGAAGAGGTTCCGGCGAAGATCGGGATGCCGCGCGGAGGCTGTATTATGTGGCCATGACGCGCGCCCGCCGATCCCTGGACCTTGTCTGTTCGGACCCGGGTTACACCCGAAGTGGCCATCAGGGAACGAAGAAAACCAACCGTCCGGATCAATCCAAAAATGCGATTCGCCGCCATCCGATGCTTCGGGTTCTGCTGAACCATGACGCCGTGCTCATCAGGTCGCTCAATTATGACGCATCCGGGGGATTGCCCTACCTTGCCCGGCGCTATCGGTGTCCCAGTCTGAAAGAGATCGACCTTGGATTTGCCGGCCGCTTTTCCCCTCGGCATCAGGTACATGCGGCCATCCGCGCATTGAAACCCGGTGATCCTCTGCAAGCGCTTTCAGGTGAATCGGGGCCCGTCAGGATCTTGGATCAATCGGGTCGGCCGGTAGGTCATCTCGCTGCAAAATACAGACCGCCAACGGGTATGGTCATCCATTCGGCAACCGTTCTGGCCATCGTCGTCTGGAAGAAAAATCCCACGGACTTGAAAAAATATCCGGAACCCAAATGCGAGACGTGGGAGGTGGTTATGCCGGAGCTGTTGTATGTTCCGGATTCGCGGGGTCCAAAATAGGATCTCACGTCCTTTACTTCCCTGCAACCCAATTGCTTTGCCTGATCTGGTGATTGTTGCCTGATAAATTTTGATTTTATCAAGTTCGGGTTTCCTCGAAACCGGCCCGCCTGCAACCGCGCTGCAGCGCGGTTGCAAACCCATTGCAGTTTCAATCCGCTTCCCATCCGTGCCTGTCTGCGTTCGACGCAAAGGCAGGTAATCCGAGGTTAATCCTCTCCTCTCAGCACCTCAGAATCTCAGAAACTTTTCTTAACTCTCCTTCCATCTTGATGCTCTTTGCCTCGCCTCTATTGTTTTCATGAACAATTAATCAGAAGAAACAACATGGCGAGAGCACGACCCAAGTGAATTTGACACCTCTGGAAGACGCCGTTGCCCAGTTGGAGGAAGCCTTGGACTTATTCTACTCCGACTTGGCAGAGGCCGACCCTCGCCTCAAGAGACATCTGAGAGCTGCCGTGATCCAGGCATTTGAGTTCACCTACGAGCTCTCCTTCAAAATGCTGAAGCGTTATCTCGAGCTAGCCTCAGCCAACCCAGCGGAAGTCGACGCGTTAGTGTTCAATGACGTTATACGTGAAGGCTTCAGGCAGGCTTTGCTCAGGTCCGAACTCTTGGTTTGGAAGGAGTTTCGCAGAAACCGTGGGACGACCAATCATGCCTACAATGAAGAAAAGGCGCAGGAGGTGTTTGAGAGTGCCCCGGACTTCCTCCAAGAGGCCCGGTATCTCTTGAATCAACTCCATAAGAGGAACGATTCCCTTGGCTAGCCCGGTGGATATCAGGCCCGACCACCTCAAAATCGTGCAGGATATCCTGCGCGAGTATCTACCTGTGGATGTCAGGGTCTGGGTCTTTGGGAGCCGTGCTATCTGGACCACGAAGGACTCTTCAGACCTGGACCTGGCCTTGGAAAGTGAGGGCAGGCTCAGCCACAAGCTGTTGGGAGCGCTGAAGGACGCATTCGAGGACTCGGCCCTCCCCTACACGGTTGATATTGTGGACCTGAGCCGGATTTCAGAATCCTTCCGAGACATAGTGGTGTCGCAGAGGGCGCCTCTATCCATGGACGGAGACCGGCCTATCGACATCACCGCCAGCCAACGCAAGGCCATACTGGCATTGCTGGAGAAGTATCTGCCGAACACCACCGCCTGGGTCTACGGCTCACGTGTAAAATGGACCTCTCGCCCGCAATCCGATCTGGACTTGGTGGTATTCCCGACGCCCAATCAAGAGCGCAAGGTGTCCGACCTCCGAGAGGCTTTCGAGGAAAGCAACCTTCCCTTTCAAGTGGATTTATTCGTGTGGGATGAGGTGCCTGAACAGTTCCGCAAGGAGATTGAGGCCGAGCATGTGGTGTTGGTGGAGAGAGAAGAACGAGGGACGGTGGGTAAGTGGCGCGATACTGTGTACGGCCCCATAAACTCAGATTTCTCCGAAAATCGTCTTGCCGACCTGTGTGTTCCAATATCCGGCGTTCAAACCGGGCCATTTGGAAGTCAGTTACACAAAAAAGACTATGTGAAAGTTGGAACCCCAATAATCACTGTGGAACATCTAGGAGAAAACAGAATTCTTCAACAAGGAGTGCCTTGTGTTTCAGAAAAAGACAGGCTGCGTTTATCGAAATACTGGCTCCAAACTGGCGATATCGTATTTAGTCGTGTGGGCTCAGTAGATCGGAGGGCCCTTGTCAGGGATGCAGAAGATGGTTGGTTATTTTCGGGGCGGTGCTTACGAGTGCGACCGGACCCAAAGGAGGTTGATCCTGCTTATCTGTCCTACTTCTTCGGTCTACCAGTATTTCAGGAATTCATCAGGTCAATCGCAGTGGGCGCTACAATGCCTTCGCTGAATACTCGGATACTCAGTGATGCACCGATACTTTACCCATCCCTCCCCGAACAACGCGCCATCGCCCACATCCTCGGCACGCTGGACGACAAGATCGAACTGAATCGGCGCATGAACGAAACTTTGGAGGCAATGGCCCGTGCGCTCTTCAAATCATGGTTCGTCGACTTTGACCCCGTCCACGCCAAATCAGCCCTGAAACGCCACAAATCAATCACTCCACCCTTGAGGGGGAGTCGGCAAGGCAAGGGCGCCAGCCCGCAGGCGAGCCGGTGGGGGGTTTCCCGCCCACAGTTACACCGGCGAGAGGAGATTAAACGCCTCTATTCCCCGCTAACCCTCAAACGCGCAAAAGCCCTCCGCCAATCCCGAAGCGACGCGGAAGGGCTTCTCTGGCATTACCTGCGCAAGAAACAACTCGATGGGCACAAATTTCGCCGGCAGCAACCCATCGGCCGCTACATTGTGGACTTCGTCTGCATGGCTGAAAAGTTGGTCATAGAACTCGACGGCGGCCAGCATTCAACCCAAAGGGTGAACCTCCCCCGATTTTGTGGACACGAACAACGGGATCAATTCCTGACGGATCAGGGATATAGGGTGTTACGATTCTGGAATAGCGTGGTCTTCGAGAACTGCTATGGAGTGTTGGAAAGCATTCTGGCCACCCTCCGTCATGACCCTGTTAAGGGGACCGAATGCCCCCCACCGCAACCGGCTGAGCCGGTTTCGACTCACCCTCAAGGAGGGAATGATTGGACCGTTGAGCGGGCCAAAGCCTATCTCGATAGGATGGACCCGGAAATTGCCGACCTGTTCCCTGACCGGCTGGTGCCCTCTGAATTGGGGGAGATACCGGAGGGTTGGGAGGTGAAGAGGTTGGGAGATGTAGTGGAATTGAATCCGTCCGAGTCCCTGAAGAAAGGTACCGTTGTTCCATATCTACCTATGGCGTCTCTCCCAACAACAGGCCCTAACCCAGACGATTGGATTTCGCGGGAGTATAAATCCGGTACACGCTTCCGCAACGACGATACGCTACTCGCACGGATAACTCCCTGCTTGGAAAATGGAAAGACTGCCTTTGTCCAATCGCTTCCAAAGGATACAGTAGGTTGGGGCTCGACTGAGTTTATAATTCTGCGGGCCATTCCACCTGTTCCACCCGAATTCACGTATCTCCTGGCCCGTGACGCCGCATTTCGAGAGCATGCTATTCAAAGCATGACGGGAACGTCGGGACGGCAACGCGTCCAGATTAATGCATTGGCTCCGTATCTGCTTCCTTTTCCTCCATCGGACGTTTGGGTAAAATTCCGTTCACATATCAGCCCTTTGTTTGCCAAAATCGAGATAATTCGCAAAGTGTCCCGCTCCCTCGCCGCTCAGAGGGATGCGCTATTGCCAAAGCTGGTATCGGGGGAGATAAGAACATGACCAAAAGATTACCGATCCAAATGGATAAAACTGCGTTGGCACTTCAGTGGGCTATCTATTCATTCATGCCAGAGTCAAAAGTATCGATCCTTTCGGGAAATAATCAGGCCTTGGAACTGGGCCTAACCCTTTCCTCAAATATACTCCTGCCACTTGCAGCGGAGTTAGCACTGAAGGGCTTAAAACAAAAGGATTCTTCGGCCTACGGCTATAAGCGTACGCATGATTTACTGTGTCTATTCGAGTCTTTATCGGATGCAACCCAAGAGAAACTCTCTATGCGCTTTCAGAGATACATGGAAGACGACGTAAAAATGAAACACAGAGATTCCAGAATGGAATCGTTTCTTGAAAAGCACCGGGACGATTTTGTTCAATGGAGATACCTTGAAGACGACTTGGACAACTTGGCTTCCGCTCGAACAGAGTTTCACTACATTATCTGTGCAATTCTGGACGAGATATATGCTGATGGGGCTGAATAGACTTACTGGCTGGAGTGCTGGGGACTGGGCTATCCTGGGAAGCTTATACGTGGTCTGAATCAACTGAATGGGATGAGGTCGCATATTTACTCAACTATTTGGAGGAGATGGAATGGATACAGGGCCGCCGACCTGGAGCGAGAAGGTTTTCCGGAAAGCATACAGTCGCAGGTTACCAACGAATCGCAGAACAGAGAGCTAATCTGAATTCTTCTCAAGCGTTCATTGCCATGTGGTTTGATAAAAGTATGAACCAAGCATTCGAGGCCGGCATTGAGCCTGCCATCAAGGAAGCGGGATATAAGCCATTGAGAATAGACCGCAAGGAACACGTCAACAAAATTGACGATGAAATCATTGCGGAACTCCGTCGCTCACGATTCGTGGTGGCCGACTTTACTCAGGGCGATGATGGCGCCAGAGGTGAGGTATACTACGAGGCAGGGTTTGCCCATGGACTCGACTTGGTCTGTGCCGAAGGAACCTACATTGAGGACAACGCCGCCTCTGGCGCCGAGAAGCGAGCCGGCATCTTCGTCGGTCCCGAATTCGGAACCGTCTCCCGCCTCGATCTCGTGGAAGCTGTGCGCGAAGCCGCGGATGCTGGATTCGATGTGCTGATCGCATGCGCATTCAACTACGACGCCCACGCCTCGGAGCTTAATAAGCTTGGACGAGTCCCAGTGCTGAAGGCCCGCATGAACGCCGATCTCCACATGGCCGACGACCTCAAGAACACCGGTAAAGGCAACCTCTTCGTCATCTTCGGAGAACCGGATGTTTCAGTGGTTAGTGGTCAGTGGTTGGTGACCAGTTTTGGAGAAAAATTTGCTAACTATGAACAGGTTAAAGAGCTATCAGGACTTGGAAGTTTGGAAGAAATCAATCGGGCTGGCAAGCGGTTCGCTGGCGGAAACCGAGACTTTCCTGATTCTGGCGCAGGAATTGAGGATGGTGACCCCCGATCAGACCAAACCGCTTCTTTTGGAGGCGAAAACAGTTGGACGGATGCTCAACGGACTCAAACGCTCGCTACGATCCAGAATCTGACTAACGAAGACTTTCCACTGGCTCTGACTACTGGCCACTGGGCACAGGTCACTGTGAATGGCGTCGACGTATTCCATCCCAACACCGGCGAAATCCGCAGCGACAGCGCCGACGGCATCGCCTGCTGGTTCGTCGACACCGACTACAACGGGGAGAGTTTCTTCGTCCGCCACGCCTACTTCCTCGGCGCCCGAGATCCCTACAAGGCCCTTAAGACCACCCTCAAAGCAGAAATCAACCGCGAAGCCTGGGAAACCCTCCGCAGCGACACCTCCCGGCCCTTCGATAAACCGGCATCAGGCCGAATCGCAGTGAAAGTCATCAATCACCTTGGGGATGAGGTGATGAAGGTGTTTCGGGTGTGAATGGCTTTAGTTTAAAATTGCGTTGTGTAAAATCATGCTGAGGAGTACTGCTTGTTCGGAGATTAGGTAATGACATTCACAAGGAGAGAGGCAAAAAACTGGCACCAAGAGGTGCCTGGCGCGCGGTGGTTCAAAACCGACCTCCATATCCACACAATAGACGATTTTTCGGGAGGGAGAGCAAAGCTTCCGGCTGGCATCAGTACCCTGCCGGAATCAGAAACTGAACTAAAGGCCTACGCCCGGCGATTTCTCCAAAGCGCGGTCGAGCGTGGTATTCAGGTGCTTGGGCTAACGCCGCATTCACCACGGGTCGGAGCCGATACAGGAGGCAGCGCAGTGTGGACAATCGTTGAGGAGTGGAATCGAGGCGATGACGATGATGGAATTCCTTTTCGGGAAAAGTTGTATGCAGTCTTTCCAGGCTTCGAACCCTCTCTCAAACAGGGGAGGGCGGGACTGCACCTTCTGTTTTTATTCGATCCTGAAATCGGACGAAGCAATTATCTCAAGGCTTTTGATCTGACAATGGGTGGAGTCGCACCATGGCGCAACAAGGAGTTGCAAATCTCAAGTAAAAGCGCCGACGAAGTTTTTCGCGAACTTCGCGAGTTCCATGGTCTGGAGTGTTCTGCTGGCCAAGATGGACGGCGTCAATGGAGCTATATCACGCTCGCGCCCCATATCGAAAACGATAAGGGGCTCTTGGGAGCGCTCAATGCGCAGGTGCTGAAGAACTTTTCGCACGAGGAGGTGACGGGCCTTGAACTCGGCGACGAAAAGCTTCCTGTGGATACCCTGAAAAACCGCGAATGGCTGCCAAAGGGGATGGCGGCATACCATCAGGCATTCTTCCACGGCAGCGATGCCTACTCGGTGGACGCAATCGGAAATCGTCATACTTGGTTAAAACTCGCCAGCCCCAGAATCGAAGCGTTACGTCAAGCATTTATTGCCAGCGACTCGCGAATACGCATCGGTTACGAACGGGATGCGAGTAACGCGCTTATCGAGATCGCGAATCCGCCCGATGTAACGGTGAATGGGCGTCCCTGGCTCAAGTCTGTCACCGTCACCGGAAAGGCTTCATTCTTTGGTGCCGCGGGTGATGGTGAACAGGGAATTCGGTTCGATTTGAGTCCGGATCTGACCTGCATTATTGGCGGAAGCATGACTGGTAAGAGTACTTTTCTCGACGGTCTGCGCGTACATATCAACGCTCCCTTGCCAATTGACGAGAGCATCGAACAGCAGGTAAAAGCACGTGCGCAGATACGTTTCCTCGGAGGATCGCCCGAAGTCTGCCTCGAATGCCCAGGACAGGATCCGACGGCATCCCTTAATGAACAGTGGCCAGCGGTATTCTTCGCACAGAATGAACTGCAGCGACTTGCTCAGGAATCGGAAGCGGTTGAGGAGTTGCTCGCACGACTTGTGCCGACAGAGATGGTGGGCATTCAGGAACGTCGAGCAAATTTAGTCTCCTTGGATAAGGAACTCAGTCGTGCCGTACAGCGCTTGGGGAAATTGGATGAAGACCTTGCAGAAGCTGAGCAGGCTTTGGAACGGACGAAAAAGGCCTCGGCCCAACTCGCAGCATTCTCCCAGGCCGGGGTGGAAAAACTGCACCAAGCTTCCCGCGATCTTCGCCGGTGGCAGGAAACTGCTGAAATTTCCACTGAGCTGGAAATTAAACTGAGTCGCCTATTGAAATCGATGAAAGCATTAGAAATACCGGAAATAGACGAACGACTCCCTGTAGTTTTGCAAGGTATGGAGGCTGACGTACCCCACGAGAACTTGCAGGATCAATGGAATCAAATTCGCGAGCAGCTTCTATCAGCAAAATCAGAAATTGGAGACTGGAATGTAAGAACAAAGTTAATTGTCGATGGGTTGGAAGTGCAGGAGCAACATGTCCGAACAGAAGTGGACCGCACGCTGGCAGCCCTCGGACTTGACGGGGCACGAATCGAGGAATTCAAGGCGCTGAACCGACAGGCATCCCTTTTGGAGAGTTATAAAGCGAATCTCGAACAAGTGTGCGCCGAGCTTCATTCCGGCGATCAATCTTTCGGGTTCCAACTCAAGGAAAGGCAACGGCTCGTGGATATGCAAAGGTCTGCATTTGACCGTGTGATCAAGGCTATCCTGATCGACTTCGAGGGCCGAATTTCCGCCCGTCGGGTCGACGATGGAAATCGCCAACCTCTCGAGCGCTTTCTGAAAAAACTCAGCAAGAGGGGGATTACACGATGGTGGAACGAATTGGAGGATCAGCACAGACCCACACCCGCAGAATTGCTAGAAAATCTGCAACATGACACGTTGAATGAGGTCGACATGAGTGACGCCGTACAGAAAACTTTCCGGGAGCAACTCACCAGGACGAGACAACGGGAACTTGCCGCTATTCGTTGTAGCGATCATTACCTCCTCGAACTCAGGCTGGATGATGGCAGTAATCGGCGTCTGGACGACCTTTCCGGAGGGCAGAGGGTGAGTCTGCTGCTCTCGCTGCTCCTCGAAACGACCGACGAGCGCCCCCTGGTCATCGACCAACCTGAGGACGAGTTGGACAACCGGTTCTTATTCGACACAGTCCTCCCTGCGCTCAAGCGACTCAAGGGACGCCGGCAAATCATCGTTGCGACCCACAACGCGAACATAGTTGTCAACGGCGACGCGGATCAGGTTATTCAGCTTGAGGCGACGGCTAACAAAGGCCGAATTGCATGCGAAGGTGCAATCGAGGATCCTAACGTCAGAGACGCTATTGTTAGGACTGTTGACGGTGGCGATGAAGCATTCCGCCTGCGTCGGCTGAAGTATGGATTCTGAGATCTCATGGAATGGCTGAACATCCTTAAGCGGATAGAACTGGGTGAGGACCGACACACCGAGTTCAAACGGGGGCTAGGCGACTTCTCAAGCGTAGGCAGGGCAATTTGTGCCTTCGCCAACACCGAGGGCGGGATCATCATTTTGGGAGTTGATGACAAATCCCAGGAAATCGTGGGTGTCAAAGAGGATTCCGAAAGAGTGCAAGAGCGTTTGACAGCGTTCCTTCAGACCGGTTGCAGTACCCCCGTATCTGCCCAAAGCGGGCGTCATGAAGACCCCAACGGATGGGTCCATTGGATCGAAGTTCCCCGCCAGCGGGGATACGAACCCTTGCGCCAAGCTGGCCGGGTGTGGGTCCGCCGAGAACGCAGCAACGTCCAACCGTCACCAACCGAACTGCAAGAACTCTACAACGTGTTCGGATACATCCTGACCGAGGAACGCACGATCCAGGCTGCTACCCCGGAACACATCGATCTCCAAGTATTTCGTGATTATCTTAGAGCAATGGGAATTAATACCTTCGGAGACGTCCAGCCGGACGGCATGGACGATCTTCGAAATCGAGGGGTAGTAACACAGCTTGGGAATGAGATTCATCCCACGCTCTACGGCGTTTTGGCTTTCGGCAAAGAACCGCAAAGGTATCCGCAGACTGGAAACTTTCAAGTCGAGTGTGTCGCCTACGAGGGAAACGACCGGGCTTCGCGCACTCTGCAAGTGGCCGATGCGCGGGGCACACTTTATGAACAAGTATCAAGGTCGGTAGGGTGGTTTGCAGACCTTGGGCGGTTTGAATCCTATCGGAACCTCGTACGGGAAGATCGACCACTATTGCCGAAACCAGCCCTTCGCGAAGCGCTGGTAAATGCTGTTGTACACCGGGATTATGCAATAACCGGATCGAAAGTGTTGCTTGAGGCCTTCTCACACCATGTTGACGTGACTAGTCCGGGCGGACTACCAAACCACATGAGTGTGGAAAGCGTACGAGCTGGAGCCCATCCCCGGTCGCGCAACGAGTCGATGGCCAACTACATGGTTGTCAGAGGCCTGATGGAGCAACGGGGCAGAGGCTGGCTAATAATGCGAAAGGAAATGCGCGATTTTAACGAGACAGAACCGGACCTAACTCAGGACGACCAGTCAACGAGTGTAAAGGTAACGTTTCACCTCGACTGAATTGACGAATACGGTGAACTTCCGCATCGCCCATACCTTCACCGATAGCCTCGCCAAACTGACCGGTAACGAGCAGAAGGCTGCCAAGATCAAGGTATTCGACTTGCAAATGAACCCAGCCCAACCGGGACTGCGTCTCCACAGGCTGGATGGCTCCCGCGACCCGAATTTCTGGTCCATCCGCGTCAATCGCGACATTCGGATGATCTTACATCGGACGCAGAACAGCCTGTTGCTCTGTTATGTGGATCACCACGATAACGCCTATCATTGGGCAGAACGGCGCAAGATCGAAACCCATCCAAAGACCGGCGCGGCCCAGTTGGTTGAAGTGCGTGAAAAGATTCAGGAAATCGTTGTGCCTGTTTATGTGGAAAAGGAGAAAGAGGCATCGCCCAAACCACTCCTTTTCACTGATATTTCCGAAGAAGAATTGTTGAACTACGGTGTGCCGCCTGAATGGATGAACGACGTGGGCAATGCTGATGAAGACAGCCTGCTTGAGTTGGCGGAGCGTCTGCCGGGCGAGGCAGCCGAGGCGCTTCTGGAGTTGGCCGTAGGTGGAACACCTCGGCCCGAAAAAGCTGTTGCCGAAGATCTCACTGTTTACGGGGAAAAAGGTGAACCACCGGAGCCCGCTGAAGCCGTTTCCTTCCCAGACCCATTCGAGCACCCGGAAGCGCAGAGACGATTCCGCACAGTGAGCAACAGGGAGGAGCTGGAACGCGCATTGGATTATCCCTGGGAAAAGTGGACGCTGTTCCTTCATCCAACCCAGCGCGCGATTGTAGAGAAGGACTATGGCGGTCCCTTTCGGGTGTCCGGGGCCGCCGGTACGGGAAAAACCGTTGTGGCTATCCATCGTGCTGTGTATCTGGCCCGTGCCAACCTGGATTCCCGGGTCCTCCTCACCACCTTTTCCGACACCTTGGCCATTGCCCTGCGGGCAAAAGTCAGACGGTTGATCTACAACGAACCCCGGCTTGCTGAACGCCTTGAGGTCGCCTCAATCAATGCAGTTGGCGAACGGCTTTATCGGGCACAATTCGGCCCCCCAAAGATAGCAACCCGGAAGCAAATCCAAAGAATTCTGGAGACAGTCTCCAACCAAATGGAGACACACAAATTCAGCCTCCGATTTTTGCTGAGCGAGTGGGAGGATGTCGTCGATGCCTGGCAGTTGGATACCTGGGAAGCCTATCGCGATGTGAGGAGGCTTGGTAGAAAAACACGGCTGCCGGAAGAGCAGCGGTCGGCGCTATGGGCTATCTTTGAACGGGTCAGGGCGGAACTTCGAGATCGAGGTCTGGTGACCCGATCCGGTATGTTGAGTGCGCTTGCTGAGAAGCTCAAAGATCGTAAGAATCCACCCTTTGACTTCGTAATCGTGGATGAGACGCAGGATATTGGTGTTTCCCAACTGCGCTTCCTTGCCGCCTTGGGTGGCGATCGGCCAAATAGCCTCTTTTTCGCAGGTGACCTCGGCCAACGGATTTTTCAGACTCCCTTTTCCTGGAAAGCCCTTGGTGTCGATATTCGTGGAAGATCTCAGAATCTCAAACTCAACTATCGAACATCGCATCAGATTCGGATGCAGGCTGACCGTTTGTTGGGTTCCGAACTCGCCGACGTGGATGGCAACGTCGAAGAACGGCGCGGAACGGTTTCGGCCTTCAATGGCGAACCTCCGACAATACACCTCTTCGAGACCGAGCTGGGAGAAAGAGAGGCTGTCGGAATATGGTTGCTGGAACGCCGAGATCAAGGCGTGAGCGACAATGAAATTGGAGTGTTCGTGCGCTCAGGGAAGGAACTGGACCGTGCACGTGCGGCAGTGCGTGTTGCGGGATTCAATCTACAGGTCCTGGATGAACGAGATAAGACTGGCGACGACAGCGTATCCATAAGCACGATGCACTTGGCGAAAGGACTGGAGTTCCGCGCCGTGGCTGTCATGGCCTGTGACGATGAGGTCATCCCTTCACAGGAACGGATCGAATCCGTAGCTGATGTTTCAGACCTCGAAGATGTCTATAATACCGAAAGACACCTGCTCTACGTCGCCTGTACCCGCGCCCGGGACCACTTGATGGTAACAGGCGTTAATCCTTCCTCAGAGTTTTTGGATGATCTGCGGATGTGATGTGAGCCAAGCAAGGGTCGTGCACGGCAAAGCGCTATTTCAGCAATTCGTTGACAACCGGGACTTCAAACGGTGGCTAGGAAATAGAGTGTTCGAGTTGACGTATGAAAGGAGAGCTACCGACACTAACTGCTAAACAAGTCTCATAAAGAGCAAGGTTTCGAAGCCTGCACCTTCAACACGGTTGGAACCATAGGCCAGGGCTGGACTCGACGGACCGACCATACACGGAATACGTATTGCTCCAGAAGTCAGGACCACTCCCTACGACCACGACGATTACGCATATCCCCAAAGTATCGAGATTTCGACCATCGTGCGTCAGGGCAGTATCTTCTCGCCATATACACTTCGTTGTTTCACCGATAGGGGCGAGACCGAGAGCATATCGTAGCAGTATCGGAAGCCCACGAAAGCGACCCCCTGGCCGGAGTTCTCCTGACAGATGGAGATTTTGCCATGATGAGTCGCCTCATGCTGGAAGTCGCCGATCAATTGTGCGACGGCAAAGTGTTAGCGTTGTTGGAAGGTGAATAAGATCGCCAGGGTTTAGCCGACGGATCCGAACAGATGGTCCGGGCCTTTTCCGGGCAGATCGTTATGTAGTTAAAGCCTTTGGATAACAAGGATTTAAAGAAATCAAGACTCGAAAAAAGTGAATCTTACACGAAATCTTCATTGCCTTTCCGGTTGCTATCCTGGGAATAGACCTGATCTGCTCATTTGAGAATGGATTGGCTTGGGGATATTTTCTTAGTGTTAGCAGCCCGCTTTTTTGGAGGGATTTGGGCTGAAAATTACGCTGAAAGAAGAAAAAGAAAGAACCAACGCCTAAGCGAATTGGCTTCTGCTGTTCGTTCAGAAATCAGATGTCTGAATAAAAAAACCAGATAATTTAGGTGGCTCCTTCTCCATAACGGAATGGCACTTGAAAAGTTTTCGTGAATTAACTCCATTTGCAGATAATGTGAAGAATCTCGACAAAAAGAGATGGAAGAAGATAAAGGGAAGTTGGGATAAATACCGGCCTCCACCAAATTATTCGGATTCGGAACTAAAGCGTAAACTTTTGCATGGAATAGACCGCGAATCCTTATTAGAAAAGCTGGAGGATCTGCTTCAAAGCATTGAAAATGCTTTTTGACTTCGAGTAGGGCTAAATTCGGGCGATAAGCAAAGAAAACCCCTACCATGGGAAAAACGGAAAAAATGAGAATTTTTTCTTTGATTTTAGAAAAATTTTTCTTAGCCTTTTTAAAAAATAGAACACCCGGCGGATTCCCACCGGGTGCCCGTGGACCCTCCCACCGCCGATAATTAATTTTCACGATCTAGAATCGGCGGTGGTTTCTTTTGTGTCATAGCGCGGATTCATTCGGAGCCGAATTTCCAGGTCCGCGCTTTGGTCTCTTCTCATAATTTCAACTCCTTTCTTTTAAATTTGTCGTTTTTAGAAAGCTAACTTTTGTTTTTAAATGCTGGATTCTCGCCATTTTTCCATTTGAGCATAAATCAATGGGAATGTCAAGCAAAAATGGTTCACCGCGGGCGTTACGGCAAGCGTTGCGCTTTCCCGGCCAGGGGTGCGAGTAGGGCCGGTATGATCCGGGCACATTATTCGGGTTGCGAGTATGCTGCTTGACACCTATGTGGGTGCCTATTGGGTTAGAAAAAGATCGAGGATTGGGACCTCATCATGAGTGTATAGCGGTTCTGATCGGCACGCAGGACATGCTTCTGAGCCGCACACTCAATGGTTCTAGTGCCTTTACGATGAGATGAGAGGACGTCCATCTATGGTAGCAACAGACATCAAATTCGATAAGGCCTTTCAGGCTCTAACTGAATATACCCCGCTACGTTGGCAACTAAGACTCTTTGATCGACTGCGCATCGACCCAGAAATAAGAGATATTCCGAGTATACCCCGAGTGTGTGACCTCCCAACTGGGTTGGGGAAGACGTCCGTTATCCCGATCTGGATAATCGCGCTTGCTCAGCAAGCAGCAGATGGGGACCACATCACTCTACCACGACGCTTGGTCTACATCGTCAATCGACGAACGGTCGTTGATCAAGCGACGACCGTGGTCGAACGAATCCGAAAAAGATTGTTGGAGCCGAGTAACTCGGATTGGTCGAAACATGAAGAATTGTTACTTTCGATAGCTTCCTCCCTCCAACAGTTGTCGCCGGATAACCTCCCGCTGGCCGTCAGCACGCTTCGAGGAGAGTTGGCGGATAACAACGAGTGGAGAGCAGATCCCGCCCGCGCCGCAATAGTCATTGGTACCATCGATATGATTGGCAGCAAGCTTCTGTTCAGCGGATACGGCGACGGACTGTACTATCGCCCGCATCATGCCGGTGTTATCGGCCAAGATGTATTGATTGTCCATGACGAGGCACACCTCACACCTGCCTTCAGCAGCCTTTTGCGCGACGTAAAATCGGCGCAGGAAAAAGACCGCGAGCCAAGGCCTATCCAGTTGATGGAATTGTCCGCCACCCAACGCGGTAGTAGCAGTGATGACAGCGATGTTCTGCGGTTGGAAGAGGAAGACGAACAGGACGAATTTGCCATAGATCGTCTTGACGCGAAGAAGCAACTGCACCTTCACAAACTCGAGCCGAAAAACAGAGAAACCAACTTGCAAACACGCAAGCGATTTGTTCAGAGGATTGTGGAACTCGCACACCAGCACGAAGCCGATGCGAAAAAAGTGTTGATCTACGTGCGCCGACCGCAGACTGCCCAAGAAGTGGTGAAGGCGTTGGAGAAAAAGCTGAGCAACAACAACCATGGCCGAATTGCGTTGCTCACAGGCACAATCCGCGGCTATGAGCGCGATCTACTTGTGACAAACGACCAAGTCTACAAGGAACTGCTCGACCCTAAGTCGTGCCCTTCTAAGACGGTTTATTTGGTGAGCACCTCGGCCGGGGAAGTCGGCATCGACCTCGACGCCGACCACATGGTGAGTGACCTTACAACGTTGGATTCCATGATTCAACGCCTCGGTCGCGTCAACCGTCGCGGCGGAGAGGACCGCAAGGCTCGCCTTGACGTGGTATGGACGGAGAAGGATGAGAAACCCAGTGACAAAGCCACAAACATTGACAAAGCGAACTCCAATACAATCACAATCCTCAAACGCTGGGATTATTCCTCATGTGGCACAATTAACGCAAGTCCTCGCAACCTGCGGAGAATCGTAAATAAACTGAGTGAAGATGAACGGATAGGGTCTTTTTCCCCGATGCCCGAAGTCCAACCGTTGACCGACATCCTACTCGACGCTTGGTCTTTGACAAGTATCGGCAAGATGCCTGGACGTCCGGCGGTTGCGGCATATCTGCACGGTTTGACCAACGACCCTCCTGAAACGTACGTTGTCTGGAGGCAGGAAGTCGCTCTTTTCGATAAATATGAGATGGACGATAGATCGTTGCGTCGGTGGTTCAACATCTTCGGGATCCACGCAGGCGAGCGTCTGCGCGGTCGCACTGATCATTTGAAGAAGGAACTTCACAACTTGCTGAAAGAGCACAGAAAGAAGGAAACAAAACGCGACTTTACGGTTGTTCTGTTAGATGAACACGGGGAAGCGAAGCGGTCGCGCTTGTCAAAAGTGGCCGACTCTAATCTCTCGCATCTCTCCTACAAGACAGTCGTTTTGCCTGTAGAGGCAGGTGGCCTCCAACGAGGTGGAATGATTGACCCCAAGATGGTTGAGCAGGCTCCAATGATCGACGTAGCAGAAGAAGTCGCTATCGGAGAGATGCAGATCCAACGCCAGCGATGGCTATGCACCGGGACGAAGGAGGCCTCGCGTTACCGACACCTACTTTCTGAGGAGACGCTGGAGTCGCTGCCTCCAGGGTTACAAGAACGAGAACGTGTAATGCTGGGAGAGCCGGATGAGAGCGCCGAGGATTCAGAAGAAAGATTTGACTTGCTTTTATGTATCCCGGAGAAGCAACCGACAGTCGCGGATCCGGAAACCGCTAGGGTGACGCAAACTCTGACCAAACATACGGAAGCGATCAAGGAGCACATGGGAGACATCAGCGACCGGTTGGATTTGGAACCATCGTTCAAAGCTGCGCTCGCCTCCGCCGCGAAATGGCACGACTGTGGCAAGGACCGTGCGGTCTGGCAACGGTATGCCTGCAACGATAACGGCACAGAGCCTCTGGCAAAATCGACCAAATACTTGCATTGGAGAGCACTCGGCGGCTATCGACATGAGTTTGGGTCGCTACTGGAGGCGATGGGCTGCGACGATCTGCGTAATCATCCCGAACGCGACTTGATTTTGCACCTAATCGCGGCCCACCACGGACGCGCGCGGCCACACTTCGATTCCAAGGCTTTCGACCACCACGGGCAGTTCACCACACGAAACAATGAGGATTCCGTCGCTGAAGTGATGCGGAGGTTCGGGCAACTTCAGAACCGCTTCGGTCGTTGGGGGTTGGCCTGGCTGGAGTCGCTGCTGCGTTGTGCCGATATTGTCACGTCACAGCCGCCCACAGAATTAACCAATGCCGAGCAATCCCAAGAGATCGAGCGATGAACCATCCCGGCCCTAGTTTCAGTGTTGAGGTAGACGTAACCAACCCAGGCCATTTCTTCGCCTGTTGCGGCTTGCTGAAATTGGCGCATCGGCTGTGGCCCGGTGCGGAGGGGCGGTTTGGCAGGAATACTTCCATGTTTGTAATCTCCGCTGGCAGTGATGCGCAGCGGTGTCTCTTCAGAAAATTGCGTGATTGCGATATCAGCGTGCTGAGCAAGGCGGAGCGTGAAGAGAAGAATACACTTGCAAATGAAAAGAGACGCTCTCGAAAACTGGATCAAGAGTTTCCCCAGGACAAGGAGGCACGACGCAAATCACTTGATAACAAGGACCGCAAAGGGAATATCCAAATCGGAGAACCCTTTGGTTTGACATTAAACTGGTGGCAGACTGATGATGACCTGAAAAGACTAAAGACATGGGCTGGTCAACAGAGACCGGGCATGATTGCGTCTGCCGCACAAAAAACTCTTCCAGTAGTGAGTAGTACCTCGGTGTTAAATTACGGCGATGTGTTGCTCGCGCCAGATAAATCCCATAGGAAGGTTGAGCCGTTTTACTTTGACGCAAGACGCTTCGCGCACGCTCTCGATACTGGCTTCTCACTTGACGTGCAGGATGCCGAGACGATCGCGCACCCGGCTGTGGAGTTACTCTGTCTGATCGGGCTACAGCGCTTTCGGCCCATGCCTTCTTCCACAAGGATAAGGCACTTCGAGTATCAGACTTGGCCCAAGCGGCTCGGTGTTCCCATTGCAGCCGCAGTAGCTTCTTGTGGCACGACCATGCCGGGCTCGAAGCGCTACCTCTTCAAACTTGATTTCCGTGACGATCAAAAACGATACAAATCCTTTGGATTCTCAAAACGGATTGGAGATGACTCATGAGTAGCGATGATATCAATCTAAGGCATTTCGACCACTGGCTCGTTGACGAAAGCAATTTAGCAGCACTCGTAATGCATCAGTGGCTGAGGCCCGTCGAGGAGATAGGTCTCTCCGATAATGAGAGGGCTGTAATTTTCCCGCCGACTTATGCCAAGCCACTAGGGGTGCAGGACAAGGAATGGACAGGCTACAACATCGATCGATTCGAGGATGGATCGAGTGTGTGTCTGATCGACAGCGTTGGGTCACAAGCCAACCGGATGGAGCCCGTCTTCAAGAGGGAGAAATACAAGCAACTCGTTCCACAGGTTTTAATTCGGGCTGGCGAACACGACATTCACATCCTTGATGCTGGTCACCGCGCTGGTGATGCCATCGTGCGTTTTGCGGACAATCCGAAGCGTAAGGGGAACGCTACCGAGAGCGCCAATGAGGTGGCCCTTGGCAAGCAGATATGGGACGCGTTCGTGGCATGGCAGAAAGATGGAAATGCAGAGCCTCTAGCGAAAATAGCCCCAACTTCTCTTGTCTTCGGCGTTTGGGATTCGCGTGCCACACAGGCCAAGTTGCCTCGGATTGTCCGATCAGTAATCCGTGCGTATGATGTCAAGCAACACACTCGGTCAGCTACGTTCAATACACCGCGCCTTTATAACACGACTCTAAAATACGTTAATGAGGGTTTGATCGACGAGAAGCACGATAAAGGAGAAGGCGATAAGAATCCACTTAGCCAAGAAGGATTTCTTTACAGTCTTGCTTCAAAATCACACGGTGGCGTAGAGGTGGTAGGCGACATCCGGCGCGACGCCAGCACCAACCTTGTCGCATTGCGCACCCTTGGCGTGACGCCGAGAAAGGAAGAAGATGCAAGGGACACTGTTAAACGCGCTCTGAAACTGCGTCGCTACATTCTTGGTATCGCCTTAGTCGCACTAACCCATCGCAACGATCAGCAATTCAACCTTCGTGAAGGTTGTCTACTCAGGATCTCCAGATCTTCTGCCTGGAAGGCCGTACTATTCCAGGGAGACGAGGAAGACATTTCGATCGAGCCGAAAGAAGCTCTGAACTTCGCGATGGAGGCTGCAGCGCAATTTGAGGTACAACAGTTTGACAAACCTTTCGTGTTCGACCAAGCGAAAGCGGAGAAGTGGATGAAGAAGAGCAAAAAAGATCGGGATAAACTTCGCCGAACGGATGCTGTCATCAATCAAGGTCTGTAATGTGGAACGCTTCCTCTGTATCTCGGTAACGTTTCTGGATCCGCTCTTTCACGGCAAGAAGGAAGAAGATACTCCAGAGTGGCCCCCATCGCCAATGCGGCTGTTTCAAGCGTTGCTCGCTGGCTCTCGGGCAGGCTGTCGAAACTCAAGATGGTCATCCGATAACCAGGACCCCTTTCGTGCTGCATATTGTTGGCTGGAACAATGTGAGCCACCGCAGATTCTTGCTCCCGAAGCAAGTTCGACAGTGGGCTATACGCTTTTCGTACCGAACAACGATAGCGACAAGAAGTTTGACCGTCAGGATCGACTCACCTCCAAGGTTGCTCGTCCTCATCGAATCAGCATCGGCGGCCAAGTGCCTGACCTGCGGAAGAGACTGTATTATTTGTGGCCCATTCCCGAAGAACAGTGGCCGACGGCTCGTAGGCATGCTGAATTAATCTGTCACGAGGCACGGCATCTGTTGACGCTTGGCTGGGGGATTGACCAAACGGTGGGCAATGGCAGCATTCTTACTAACACCGAGGCAGCCTTATTGCCCGGTCGGAGATGGTGGTCATGGGACAACGATCGTTCCGGTCAGATTGGGTGGCGTGTTCCAAAAGAGGGTTCATTGAAGGATCTTGAGGACGTTCACGAATCGTTTCTCAATAGAATGAACGGACATCGGTTCAATCCGACGAGGAAGCTCAAGCAGTTCGACTCGGTAACGTACCGTAGTGCAGCCACGCTGCCGCCCCGCTCATGCGCTCTCTTCGAGTTGCCCGAAGGCGTGGCATTTCGCCAGGAGACGACAAACGAGATCGCAGCCATACTGCGCTCGCTGGTCTGTCGCGAAAAGCACCGCCTTGATTTTCAAGAACAATTCAGCGAAGATTCGGAAGTTTATCTGGCCGGTCATACCGGTGGCGGAGAACAGTCCCCGCATCGGTTTTCGTATCTGCCGCTTCCGTCCATCGGTCATCCGCATGCTGACGGCATGATTCGTCGCCTGTTGATCGCTGAGCCCATTAGCGGCGATGGCTTCCACGCCAAGTGGGCACAAAAGCGCCTGAAAAACCAAGTGTTGCGCGACAAATACGGTAACGAACGAGGTTTTCTTCTCGACCTATGGCGACAAAGTTCCCACGTCATGGTAGGCCGATACATATCGGAAAGTCGAAATTGGTCCAGCGTTACACCGGTTATTGTGCCAGGGTTCGACGATGGCAAACATGCCAAGGCGGAGAAACTGCTCCTTAAAGCAATTTGGCAGGCGGGGCTCCCGATTGATGTGGTCACAGAACTGACCATGCGAAAGGCGCCGTTCTGGCCCGGGTCACTGCACCCACGCTATTATCATCGGCCGCGATATCTCAAGCATTTTCCCGCTTGGCATGTCCGTTTGCAATTTCGGGAACCGATATCGGGACCGCTTGCTATTGGAGCGGGCCGCCATGTTGGACTTGGTCTCATGGTGGCCTGGGATGGATATTGCGGCGGTGGAGACAAAAGGGGTCAAACGTAGAAAATAGAATTATCCCTGCCTCATTGCCATCGTGATTCGGCTGGGATGGCCCATGTTGAGCCATTTTGCCAGCCATGTGTTTGTACAGTTTGTATGCTTTCGGGTTAATCGTGCCACCTCCCTTTTCCAGGAACCCCAAAAAAGGACAGGTAGTATGAAAGGGAACAAGCTGTTGTAGACGAAGACACGTTATTGAAAACCGTCAGCTACCGCCCAACCTGTTCCCTTTTCTCCTCCAGATTAAGGGTTCGGGCCACGTGAGCCAGCAGCTTTTTTCGTCTTCGGTCAGCACCTCCCTCGTTTTGATTTGCTAGACATGTTTATATTATGCCAAATGCAGGCTAGGATCTCCAGAATGCAAAGAACAGATAAAGCTGAACGATTTCTCGAACAGTTGGCAAAAGTGCCGCTGACATGGGAAAACGTCTTTCGTAGTCCCAAGTACACCACGAAAACCGACAAAGAAGTCGTTGACCTGCTTCTTGTTCTGAGGAACAGGGGAATCTTCATTTCGATGAAGTGCCAGCAGAATCCAATGATTAGAACTGGTGACAAACTCGTTCGATGGGTGCGGAAGAGCGCGAAGGCTGCACTGAAGCAGGTGAGGGGTGGTATCAGGACATCCAAGACGAGAAAGTTCTGGTGCAACCACCAGAGACGAGGTCAAGTCTCTTTCAGTCCTAACCAAATCGATCCTGTCCGAGCTGTTGTCATTGTTGAAACGTTTGAGGATGTGTCTCTTGGTCAGGACATGCCACTTGAGATCGACTCGGTTCCCGTTTCCTATCTTTCCGTTATAGACTTTTTGAATATTGTGATCGAATTGAGAACGATCAATGACCTCCTTCGATATCTCGATATACGTTGTTCAATCTGCCCGTGGCTACAACGAATCGTTGGAATCGAAAATACCATATTTGAGTATTACGTTCTCTATGGGGGATCGCCTCGTGAGGTTGATTCGCTTCAGGACATAGTGAAAGAGATTTGCCAGCGAAGAGCCGAGGTCGAAAGTCTAATTAGAAAGAGAGAGGCCGCGAACGTAAAGGCTAGGCTAATCGAAGAGCTAGCCGACCGTCTATCTAGAAGACTTGAGGCGCACGATGAGGGGCTGGACGAAGAGATTGCTCGCCAGTTCGATCCGACTTCGAAGAGAAGCAACTATCTTCTGATCCAAGATGAGCTTTGCGACCTCATCCTAGATGAAAGACGAAAGCTTGGAGAATCCCTTTCTCGTGTCGTCGTGACGGTCAAGAATGAGGATTCAAACGAACCAATGCTCTATCAGGCCGCTCACTTGGATTCTAAACCAGATTTTCTGTATGTCTTTTCGTCATCTGAGGGGCTCTCTAGAAACGAGGTAATCAAGCGGTGCTGTAACGTGCTTAAAGGGGGATTAGCCTACTATGGAAAGACCCGGGGCTTGGCGGTAAACTACACCCATGATCTTGATAATTTCGAGACAGTGATGATTCATTCTTTCCAAGAAACCGATGGATTCAGGAAGATTGGAGAAAAATGGTTCTCCAATCTGAAAGTGTCTGCTATCCCGATAAAGAAGGTGTAGGTGGGCAAGATGAGATAAGACGAAGACGCGGCATTGAAAGCCGTCAGCCACTGACCAAATTGGTTGCTATCTGTCGTATGTTTTGCCCCCTTTAAAAAGCAAACATTAATTGGAATGGAAACGTCAATTGGAATTGAAATTTTCGTCATCTGGCTACTATTTGGAATTGTCAGCGCGGTGGTTGCGACGAATAAAGGACGAAGTGAGTGTGGTTGGTTTATACTTGGAATTTTACTCGGTCCATTTGGTTTTCTTCTAGGTTTGGTAGTTCTCAAAGATCAGGAATATGCTGACAAAAAAGCTATCCTAAGGGGCGAGATGAAGAAGTGCCCATACTGTGACAGCCGTTATTTGCTTTGGATCGTCAATGGAATTGATGAGTATATTGGGGCAGTCATCTGTCCAGAGGTACGGTCCCGCCGATGGGGCAAGACCCAGGGAGTTCTTGACAAAGTGGCTACGCTACTAGTACCTGCTCGATAATCCATGAGATTGATTGGCATCAAGGTCCTAAGAAAAGCGGCTGAGTCAGAAGGTGCGTTTAGCAATGCCGGGCGAAACCATAGTAGTAACCGGTCGTGACCGGATTCATTTGGTGATCGGCCTCCAGAACTGGACAAAATCAATAATTTTCACGCTAAAGTTCAGGCTTGATGTTTAGGTTACATGAGATAATCACCCTGCAATTGGGACAAAACGCGGAGGGGGAGAGATTCCATGAAGGGCCTTCTTGACGAACTGAGGAGGTTTGACGCCCTGCTAGATGGAGAGTCGGGAGGTGACGTCGTATCGCATGCATCGCTGAGATCCATCGCCCCCACATACGCTAATTCGACCGCGTTCAGGCTCCTCTCACCAAAACTTGTTTCCGCCATCAAGGGGCTTGGCATTGAGCGTCTCTTCCAGCATCAGGCTGACGCCATCGCCAAGGCTGTCAGCGGCAGCAACGTGGTGCTACAAGCACCTACCGCCAGCGGAAAGACACTGGCCTTCCAAGTCCCAATGCTTGAGGCTTTATCGACCGGAAGCAATGTACACGCATTGATGGTCTATCCAAACAAGGCGCTTGCCCTTGATCAACGCGAACAATTGCTGAAGTTGGTCGAGCATATTCCCGGCCGCCGGATTGATTCCTGGTGGTATGATGGCGACACAAACCGGGAACATCGCGACCTGATACGTCAGAATCCCCCTCCGATCCTGATTACAAACCCTGAGATGCTCAATCTAACCTTCCTGGGGCATGCCGACAAGTGGCATCAATTCCTCAAGAATCTTAAGTGGGTCGTGGTTGATGAGATGCATGAGTACCGCGGATTTTTCGGCTCAAACGTGTCGATTCTCCTTCGTCGCTTTGCTCACCATCTCGCCTCGCTGGGCACACATCCGCAGTTCTTCCTAAGTTCAGCGACATGTGCAAACGCCAGGGAACACGCCGAGAATCTCACTGGACTGAAATTTGAAGAAGTGAACGCAAGCGACGGCTTCCGGCCCTTACGCCACTTTTACTTCATCCAGCCCGACATTTCAGACTTCCAATACTGGGATATCCTGCAGCTTCGGACGGTCAAAGCCGGACTCGCCTGTATAGAGCTGGGAAAAGCTGTCCTGGCTTTCTGTCCAACCCGTAAATTCGCTGAGTCCTGTCATCGTATCGCAATGCGAGAGGTGGAGAAGTTGGCCCAGAATGGCCACAACACCATTGATCCCGAAACGATTAAAGTGTTCAGGGCAGGCCTTAGTACCGACATGCGTCATGAAATCCAAGAAGGCCTTAAGAATGGCGTGGTGCGGTTGGCCTTCACCACCAATGCTCTTGAACTCGGCATCGATATCGGCGGCCTTGATGGAGTAATCCTAGCCGGGTTCCCGGACAGCATGATGTCGGCATGGCAACGAATCGGTCGCGCCGGCCGCAGATGGGACTCTGATGCCTTCGTGCTCTATTACGCCCGGAACAATCCGTTAGACCGCTTCTATGCCTCCAACCTAGGCACTTTTCTCGAAAAGCCGCTTGATGACTTGGTTGTCAATCCGGACAATGAAGACTTGGTCGAAAAGCACGTCCCTTCATTGCTGTTTGAGACGCCCGATGTTGAAGTAGTGCCGGATATCCTAGGTCCTGGGCTTTCCGGGGCTGCCGCCAAGAAACAGGAATCCGGTGCGCGGCCTGTAAGAAGTGGACACTATCGACCCCACATAGCTGTGAACCTGCGTGGCAGCGGAGGAGGCACCTTTGTTTTGAAGGAGGGATCGAACGAAATCGGGACGCTCTCTGCTCAGCAGCAGTTCCGTGAGGCCCATCACCGCGCGATATACATGCATGGAGGACGGACTTATCGTGTTGAAGAGATTTCCTATACGGGTAGCGGAGGCGAGATCAGGCTCGGCCCTGTAGAACCATTTTTTAGAACCAACACGCATACCTTCACGACATTGACAGAGCAGAATATTTACGACGCGCGGCAGTGGACGACAGGTGATTTCATTATCAATGTCTACTATGGCAAAGTCCTGATTGTTGAAGCACTCACTTCAGTAGAAGAAGTAGACGAGCGCACCGGCGATGTGAAGGACCGTTGGATACCGCAGGTCAATTCGGCACAGTTTGATAACGCTCATGCGTTCTGGCTGCATCAGGAAAGTTTCACTGACGAGGCAAGATCAGGAATCACGGCGCTTCAACATCTCCTACGTATCGGCGCCCTCTTTTCCGTTCCCCTAGACGCACACGACATGTTCCCGCACGCAGTTGTGAAGGAACGAAAGGCCTACATCGTCGAAAGTTACCCAGGTGGCATAGGCATTGCTCGCAAGGCGCTTGAACGATGGCGGAGTATGCTTGAAATCGGTATCCGAGTAGCCGAATCATGCAAGTGTTCCAGAGGCTGTCCAAATTGCATCGTACCCCCACGATCAAGGGAAGAACTCAGTAAATCCGACGGGCTCAACCTTGCTCGAACATTGTTGAACTTAACTGAGGGCTCCCATGACTTCAAGTTTGTCCACGGATTGTGGGAGCCAACTAGGGGTAGTTGAGATGAGGGAGTAGAAAGGGAACAAGCTGAGAAAGGCCAAGACACCCAAGGCCCGTGAATCCACAATTCTTCTCGTCTTTGCGCCCTTGCGCTATTTGCGAAAGTCAATTTCTCATCCCTGCCAATCTATAGTTAATTCGCCCCTCAAGATTTCCTCTCCCCAAGATCAGCAAACCAAATAAGGAGACGGACCTTGTTGTTTAGCGTTTTAAGTTGTTGACGGTAACCTGCCTGTCCGCTGCAATCAGATTGCAGTCGGGCTGCAAAGGTATTGCAGCAGCGAGTTTATCCCGAAACCGAGTTGATACTCGAATGAGGCTGCATTCTCCGACACCCTCATGGGCGTTCGAAGGAAATCCTCAAACTGCGGCTCTAATCCCCCAGAATTAGCCTCTAAAAAAATTCCTCCGAAAGGGCCATTGCTGCGGTCCCTCTCCTCCCTCTTCTCGAAACGTCCAAAGAGCTGTTTATGTCGCGGCGGCCGTCCCCAGCCTCTGTCCAACAAAGCCTTGTATGTTCCGGATTCGCAGGGTCCAAAATACGATCTGACGTCCTTTTCGTTGGCTCCGGCAAAACGGCCCCTTGCGCTTGATCTGGTTTGTTTCTCCCATATAGTTTGTTAACAGGAGCTTACTGGAGGAAGCATCCCCCATGAATTTCGACACCTACGAACTCGACAGCGCGGTTTACGACGAGATGTTTCTGTCGGACGGCACCCCGCGCGATCAATGCCGAAGCCTGTACGACGCGCTGCTCCGGCTTCCCGTTGAGGAACTCAACCGGATGCAGGAGCGGGTCACCAATTCATTTTCCAACGAAGGCATTACCTTCACCGTCTACGGGGACGACGAGGTCAACGAGCGAATCATGCCCATCGACTGCCTTCCCCGCATACTCTCGGCGGCGGAATGGCGACAAATCGAAGTTGGTCTAACCCAGCGGCTGGAAGCGCTGAATCGAATTTTGAATGATATCTACGGCGATGCCCGCATCGTGGAAGACGGCGTCAGACCGGTTGATATGATACGGGGATGCCCCCACTACCGGGTGGAAATGCGCGGAGTCTCCGTGCCGAACGGAACATACGTTGCGGTATGCGGCACAGACCTGGTGCGCACGAACGAGGGATTTCACGTGCTGGAGGACAATTTGCGCGTACCCTCGGGCGTATCCTACATGGTGGCCAATCGAAAAGCGGTAAAGACAAACCTGCGACGCCTTTACCGCAGTTGCCGGGTTAGGGAGGTTGAACACTACGGAGGTCTTTTGCGAAAGACCCTGCGCGAACTCGCTCCGAAAGACCGGGAGGAGCCGTGCGTGGCCCTACTGACACCGGGGGTGTTCAATTCCGCCTTCTACGAGCATATTTACCTGGCCCATGAGATCGGAGCAGCCCTGGTGGAAGGACGCGATCTGCTGGTCAACGATGGGTTCCTTTACATGCGTACGACTTCCGGTTTGAAGCGCGTGGACGTGATCTATCGCCGGGTCGACGACGATTTCCTCGACCCCCTGGTCTTTCGGCCCGATTCCCTCCTTGGCGTCCCCGGGCTGATGAGTGTTTACAAAGCGGAAAACGTTGTTCTGGCCAACGCGCCTGGCACGGGGGTGGCGGACGACAAGAGCGTATACGCTTATGTGCCGGATATGATTCGTTATTATCTGGGCCAGGAACCGCTTTTGGCCAATGTGGAAACCCATATCTGCAGACGTCCGGAGGGTCTTGAATACACCTTGGACAATCTGGAGCGTCTGGTGGTGAAACGCGTGGGCGAATCCGGAGGATACGGCATGCTGGTCGGGCCCCACTCCACCTCCGAAGAGCGCCAGGCCTATGCGGCGGAGATCCGAAAAAATCCCTCGGATTTCATTTCGCAACCGGTGCTTCAACTCTCCCGCGCGCCTTGCATGATCGATGGGCAGGCGGCGGCGCGCCACGTGGATCTGCGTCCCTTCATACTCAACGGGCGCAAGACTCGAATCGTCCCGGGAGCCTTCTGCCGCGTGGCTCTTCGCAAAGGCAGTCTGGTGGTCAACTCCAGCCAAGGCGGAGGCGGAAAAGACATCTGGGTGCTGGAGAATTAGATGCTTTCGCGTAGCGCACAGGGCCTCTACTGGATGACCCGTTACCTTGAACGGGCGGGGCACCTTTGCCGTCTGTTGCAACTGCAGTTGGAAACGCTGGTGGACCGCCCCCTCCGGGAGATTTATTTCGGGTGGAATCGCGTCTACAAGAGCATGAATCAGTCCCCGCTTTCCGGCGGTGTCATTGAAAAGTTCGACAGCGACGAATACACTCTGGCCGATTCCTACACTCTGGCGGATCACCTAACCTTCGAGCGCTTGAATCCCGATTCGATCTGGAACTGTGTGGCCTACGCCCGCGAGAATGCCCGGCAGGTGCGCAATCATATCGCCGCCGAGATGTGGATATCGTTGAACACCACCTATCTGCGTCTGCAAAAGTTGGATATCCAGGCAATCTGGAAGGTTGCCCCGGAGTCCTTCTACGCGAAAACGATAGAGGAAATAAGCGCCTTTGCGGGGGTGGCGGAAGCTACCATGTATCGTGATGAAGGCTGGCGCTTCATGCAACTCGGGCGTTACATGGAGCGGGTCCAACTGTCGGCGGGGATTCTGCTGGCCCAGATGGACGCGGACAGAAAGCAAGACGAATCATTCGATGCTGATTGGGCCAACCTGTTGCACGTATACCACGCCTTCGACACCTATGTGTATGCCTACAGCGTGGTGGTTCAACCGGATCAGGTTCTGGACCTGCTCGTCACGGACCCTTCGCTGCCCGGTTCGCTCTACAGGTCTCTCGAATCAGTTGCATCGGAACTGAGCGCTGTGGGCCCGGGCCCGGGTTTGCGTTCGAGCGCGGAAGCCGGCACTCTTACCAGCCGTTTGTGCGATTTGATCCGGCGCGACTGGGCGGAAAAGGAAGATCGGGAGGCCACTCTCGTTCTGGTAAATGACAAGCGTAGGAAACTGCACCATCTCATTAACCAAGCCTACATCGACTATCCCATAGAGGAATCTCCCATACGCTGACCGGGATGGTCGAAACTATCCAGTATGGTATCGACCACGTTTCCTGGTACCGCTACAGTTTTCCTACGCGGCGTTGTTCGATGTCGCTGTGCCTCCAGCCGTGGAAAGGACCGAATCAACGACTGGTCCTTTTCGACATCAAAACCGAACCTCCGGCCGGTCTCCACCAGGAGGTCGACTGTTTCGGCAACATCAAGTACAACCTGAATATCTACCGGGAACACTCGTCCCTCAAGATCACGGCGTGTTCCATAGTCAGAAAAACACCCATTGCCCCTTTACCGGACGAGATTGGCAGGGAAGGGTGGGAGGAGATCCGCAACTGGAAGAAATCCTTCCATAACTGGGATTTCCTGCTAGCCAGCGCTTTGGCGAAGCCCTCGCCGGCCCTGGACGCATTTATCAGGCGGAATGGAATCAAACCGGATGCCGACCCGCTAATTTCCCTCTTGCGGCTTTCAGATACGCTCTACCACAGTTTCGAGTACGTGCCGGGAAGCACCTCGACCTGTTCTGCTATCGAACACATACTGGAGACCAGACGCGGTGTTTGCCAGGATTACGCCCACGTCATGATAGCTATTGCGCGTTTGTGGGGCATTCCCGCGCGTTACGTAATGGGCTACCTCTACGATGCCGCCCTGGCCGATGGGGAGAGCGAGGAACACGCGACCCACGCCTGGGTGGAATGCCTGTTGCCCCGGCTCGGCTGGGTGGGCTTCGACCCCACCAACCAAACCTTTGCCGACGAGCGGCATATACGCGTGGCGGTGGGGCGGGACTTTCGGGATGTTTCGCCGACCCGCGGCGTGCTCTACGGGGGAGGGGAGACCCGGCTCGATACAGATATCCGCATGCGAGCGGTCACCAGGAAGAATTGGGAATGAACCACGGATTACACGGATGGGCACGGATAGGAAGAATTAGCCACAAAAAGCACAAAAGGCTCAAAAGGGTGGGGGAGAGAAATTGACTCTCGCAAAGTACGCAGGGAACGCAAAGAAAGGGCAATGGCGGACAGCCTGCCTGTGCGTCACCGCACGCAGACAGGGAATGTCCGCCCTCCGTTATCTCTCGCCACTAACCACTAGTCACTAGCCACTTATGGAGTGGTGGAGTGGTGGAGTGATGGAGTGATGGAGAAATGAACATGGATAGACAGGATTTGGGAGAAGATTAACCACAGAGGGCGCAGAGAGAAAATCCTATCCGTGGTTTTTCAAAAACAACTCCGCTTCCTGAACTTTACAAATTCGGCCTTCGGGTAGAGGCTGGTTGATAAACTTATTTTCTCAGTTGTATATGCTACGTATTACTCAATTCCTTGGAGCTTTGGGGCTTTGCATTGCCTTGGCTGTTGCGGCGCAGGCTCGCCGCCCCAATATCATTGTCATAATGGCGGACGATATGGGCTATGAGGCCCTGGCCTGCAACGGCGGCGCCACTTACAAAACCCCGGCTTTCGACCGCATCGCTGCACAGGGCATGCGATTTACACGCTGTTACTCCCAACCGGTGTGTACCCCGTCCCGGGTCAAGATTATGACCGGGCAGTCGAATGCCCGCAATTATGTTGCATTCGGAGTTCTGCGCGAAGGGGAAGTTACTTTTGGCAATGTTCTGAAGGATGCCGGCTACAAGACCTGCGTAGTGGGCAAGTGGCAGTTGTCGGGCAATAAGAACAAAGAGACAAAAGGAATGTGGTGGCAGGATTGTGGTTTTGATGAAAGTTGCATGTGGGCTTATGCGCATTATTTGCAGCCCAGGGACCTGGAGCATTTTTTGGCCAACAGCTCTTTGAAGAAGGGTAAGGACTCCTCGCGATTCTGGAATCCATCCATTCTGACAAACGGGGTATATCAACCGACTACCCAGGAGGATTTCGGGCCGGACATTTATAGCGATTACGTTCTGGATTTTATCGAACGAAATAAGGAAGAGGAGTTTTTTGTCTATTATCCGATGGCGTTGACCCACGGGCCGTTCGTGCCGACTCCGCATTCCCGGGGTTTTCCGGAACAGGACAAGTTCTCCAGCGATAGAAAATACTTTGGCGATATGGTGCGCTACACCGGCCATATCATCGAGCGCATCCTTCAGAAACTGGAGGAGACCGGAATCGCGGAGGATACCCTCGTTCTCTTTACCGCCGATAACGGAACGGGTAGAGGGATGGTAAGTTGGCTGGGCGATCGCCTGGTGACCGGGGGCAAAGGCCTGTCGGTCGAAGCGGGCACCCATGTTCCCATGCTGGCATACTGGAAAGGTACGATTGGAGCGGGGTCGGTTTGTCATGATCTCATTGATTTGAGTGATTTTCTGCCCACCTTGGCCGAGGTGGGTCAGGGGAAACTTCCGGACGACCGGATCCTCGATGGACGAAGCTTTCTGCCTCAACTCAAGGGACAAAAGGGTAACCCTCGCCACTCCGTGGTTATCCACTACGACAAAGATCCCGATGCTTCGGAGCCCAATTTCAGGCGAGTGCGTTTCGCCTATGACGGGAAATACAAGCTGTATCTCGACGGCCGAATGTTCGAGGTGGGGCAGGACTACCTGGAGCAGTCGCCCCTCGACATGGACCGGGCCGGTCCGGTGGTTCGAGCGGCCCGAATCCGCCTGCAAGAAGCTTTGGACAACCTGCCCGAATGGAAACCGGATAATTCCGCCTTTGGGGGGAAGCCCTCCAAGACCTTTCAACAGTTTCTGGATCTTCATCTCGAGTTGGAGCAATCGGGAGAATGAGGAACGAACCACAGAGGACACAGAGACGCGCCAATTAGGAATGGGGAGGGATTAACCACAAAAAGCACAAAAGACTCAAAAAAAGGGGAGGGAGGATTTGGCTCACGCAGAGAGCGCAAAGATACACATACAGGAAATGTCCGCCCTCCGATATCTCTCGCCACTAAACACTAACCACTAGTCACTAGCCACTTATGGAGTGATGGAGTAATGGAATGAGGGAATGGAGAGAAGAGTGACCACGGATTGCACGGATGGGGGGAATAGCCACAAAAGATCGCAAAAGGCGCAAAAAGGGAGGGGGGAGGAGGCGCGCTGGGGCGCGCCAATTAGGAATCAGGAATTAGGAATTAGGAATGTTTACGATTGGAGGTTGGCGGGTGGAAAGGTTGGCTCTCGGGAAGGTAGAGGCACGGGGAGAACGCAAAGAAAGGGCAATGGCATACAGGAAATGTCCGCCCTCCGATATCTCTCGCCACTAACCACTAGTCACTAGCCACTTATGGAGTGATGGAGTGATGGAGTAATGGAATGAGGGAATGGAGAGAAGAGTGACCACGGATTGCACGGATGGGGGGAATAGCCACAAAAGATCGCAAAAGGAGCAAAAAGGGAGGGGGAGGAGGCGCCGAGGGGCGCCAATCAGGAATGAGAAATTAGGAATGAGGAATGAAAAGGCAGGGAGAATGAACCACGGATTACACGAATGAGGAATTGAACATGGATAAACAAGATGGATAAACAAGATGGACGGGATAAGAGGCGCCAAGGGCGCGAATGAGGAATTTGGAGCGATGGGTGGCCTATTCTTGATTCTGGTTTTGCTCACTGGCGGGGTGAATGCATTTGCCGCCGAGCGCCCCAATATCGTTCTGTGCATGGCGGATGACATGGGTTGGGAGGAAACCGGATATAACGGTCATCCGGTATTAAAGACCCCGACGCTGGACGAAATAGCCCAATCGGGGTTGCGATTGGACCGTTTTTATGCGGCCGCTCCCAATTGTGGTCCCACTCGGGGCAGCGTGATGACCGGGCGAAACGCCAACCGCTTTGGATTGTTTGGACCGAACTGGGCCATGCGTCCGGAGGAAATAACATTGGGCAACCTGATCAAGTCCGCCGGTTACGTAACGGGCCACTTTGGCAAATGGCATCTTGGGCCAGTGAAGAAGGGAGCGCCGAACAATCCGGGTGCGGCTGGTTTTGATGAATGGTTATCCCACGACAATTTTTTCGAAATGGATCCGGTTCTGGTTCGTAATGGAGCCCCTCCCGAAATCCATAAAGGTGAGAGTTCTGAAATTATTGTGGAGGCGGCGATTGAATTTATCGAACGCGCGAGCAACAAAAATAGGCCATTCTTTGTCATGGTTTGGTTTGGTTCGCCTCACGGTCCCTACATTGCTACGGAGGAAGACCGTCGGCTCTATTCAGGCAAAGTATCGGATGAGCTTGCCGACCGTTATGGCGAGATAACCGCCATGGACCGCTCCATAGGCAGGTTGCGGGACTGGTTGCGTGCAGAAGGTGTGGCGGATAACACCCTGCATTGGTTTTGCAGTGATAACGGGGTGCCCCGACAGGTGGCCCATGAGCCCGAGCTGAAAGGAGGCAAAGGTACCCTTTACGAGGGTGGGGTGCGTGTGCCGGGCCTCATCGAGTGGCCGGAGGGCATTCAAAAACCTCGCATCAGCTCCATCCCCGGGGTTACCAGCGACATCCTTCCCACCTTGTGCGAACTTCTCGGCATCCCCGTTCCGGATCGTCCGTTGGATGGTGTCAGCCTGGTAGATTTATTGAATGGAGAAATGACCGCCCGACCCAGTCCGATCGCCTTTTGGAAATACAAAACCGGCAAGGAAAAAAAGGGAGAGCGTTGGCTCCCCGCAGAGTTGCAAAAAGGCACGACTCCGACGGTGCGCAATCCCGGAATTGATTTTCTCAACTACAAGCACCCGGTGGCAAAAACAAAGGACTTCGAAGGAGATGCCTCGATCCTGCATAACCGCTACAAACTCCTGCGGCCGGGAAAAAGTGTAGTGGAATTATACGATATCGTGAAGGACCCCGGGGAAACCCAAAATCTTGCCAGCAGTAAACCGGAAGTCCTCGAGTCCCTGTCCAGGAAACTTTTGAAGTGGCAGAAATCAGTGGAACTCAGTCTATCCGGCGCAGATTATTAGACTCTGCCGATCCGCGAGATAGATACCACGGATTATGAATTGAACATGGATAAACAGGATGGACGGGATGAGGAGAAAAAAACCACAGAGGACACAGAGAGAGGAGAGAGTTAGGAAAAATAGCCACAAAAGATCGCAAAAGGCGCAAAAAGGGAGGGGAGATGAGGAGGCGCCGAGGGGCGCGAATTAGGAATTAGGAATTAGGAATTAGGAATTGACTCTCGCAAAGGCGCCAAGAACGCAGAGACATGGCTATGGGTTAAATGGTGTAGGAGCGATGATGAATGACAGCATAAATATTACCGTAAATGGGTTGTCTGCTTGTGCGGAGCACGCAGACAGGCCTGAAGAAAGATCTTGGCGATCTTTGCGGCTTGGCGAGAGCAAATCCGGAGAAGCCATCCAACCGTCCGAAACGATGATAACTTCTCAGTACCTCTACATCTCAAATCCAAACCGTGGTTCATCTTCCGTTCGCGGAAGAATATCCCCGGTGGGCTAAAGCTGGATTTTCAACCGGTCGAACTCGTGCAGGCCCGATTCTTTTTTGAGCAGGCCTTTTTTAGCGAGTCGACCAAAGGCTTCGATTGCTTCATCCAGGAGATCGTTCCGGATATTGAGCCGGCCATGGCCCGGCAGGAGCTTTCCAATGGGGAAGAACTCCCGCAGTCGTAAAAGTGAACGGTGAAAATCCTCCGGGTCCGAGAATTTCAATCCTCCCAAAAGAACGCCCTTGTAGAGTAGGTCGGCTGTTGCCAGGTAGCCGCGTTCTTCCTCATGGATGCATACATGTCCCGGTGAATGACCGGGGGTGTGAATGATTTCCAACTTTCGTCCTCCCAGGTCGAGGACGTCCCCGTCGCGGTGCAGCCTATCGACTTTGGCGTGGAATGGCCTGTATTTTTTGATTTCAAACTGCGGGGGCGGTTCTTGGCTGAAGGGTTCCTTGACCAACCAGTTGCCAATATCCTTGGTGTAGCGTTGCCAACTGCTCTCAATCCAGTCGCGCTCCAGAATGTGGGCCGAAAAACGATCGAACAAATGATGCCCCCCCGTGTGATCCCAATGGGCATGGCTCGTTATCAAATCGACCGGGAGTTTCGTCAGTTCCTCGACTATGGTCCGAATATTTCCTACTCCCAAACCGGAGTCGACCAGGATGGCTCTCTCAGTCCCGACAAACAAATAGGAATGAACTTTCATCCATTGCCCATACTCGCTTATGCCAAAGGTGGAGTCGTCCAGGGCGTCTACCGTGAACCAGTTGTTTTCCAATGCTGAGGCGGGATGGGTCATAGGGATCAAAGGGTCTTTCGCGGCTATTCCTCCTGTTCCTCATTTTCAGGCTATCGACCTTGAGATATCCAGGCTAAAACAAGGGATAGATAAAGGGTGCTACCCCACTTCCTGAAAAGATGATTAAAATTCCCAACAAGATGAATATAAGGAGGATAGGAATCAACCAGTACTTCTTGTTGTGCCTGATGAAACTCCAGAATTCCGCGATGATTCCCTGGGATTCGGGAGCATCCACGTCCTCTATGGACTTCTGCCCATTACCATTCATTGTTTTTCCTCAAAATTGCCGAAAATACCGTTTCAGCTCTGGCTCTCCTTGGCAATTTATCCAGTAGGTTTTTCTATTTTTATCATATTGTATGGGTAAGGGCTTTCTCCCGAATAATTTCATAATCAGTCCGGTGGGAGCGAGGGTCAGGTAGTACATGATCAGGGTGGAGATCGAGGTAATCATCCATTCCGCAAATGCCGCCAATCCATGCCAAATCACATAGACGGTTTTTCCCGAACTCTTTGAAACCAGGGATAACCCACACAGCAGGAGACCCATCCCCGCAAAACCAATCAGCACCCAATAATTCAGGGCCTGCGCAGACAACCAGATGATACCCATCCAGATAAGTCCGAGAACCGGAAGGGCTAAAAGGATGGTGAAGGCAAATTTTTCCACCTCTTTCCGGCTGGGATTTCGGTTAAGGTTTTCAAACCTGGCTTTAATCTGATGCAAAGGATTTCCTTTTCCACGGTATTTTTGAACCTGATCGGCTGGTTGGTCCTCTTTCCGAAGAATGTAGTTTTCCAATACCAACACATCCATGCCGGTAGACAGAAAACAGCCCAGGGCATTCTCTGGTGATTGTACGATTGGTTCTCCCCGAACATTGAAACTGGTATTGACCAGAACACTGCAACCGGTCCGCTCCTTGAAAGCTCTAATCAGCCGATAATATCGACCGTTCCTTTCTTCGCTGACGGATTGAAGGCGCGCTGAGTAATCAACATGGGTAATGGCTGGAAGGGTTGACCTGGCAATACTTACGCGTTTGCGAATATCGGGATCCTTCATCTGTTCTTTTTCCTCTTCAGACAGATGCCGCCGTAAGTTCCGGCTCACAGGTGCGGTTACCAGCATGTAGGGCGACGGTTCCTCCTGGTCAAAATTGGGTCCGATGTCTTCTTCCGGAACGGAGGGAGCAAAGGGACGAAAAGACTCCCTGAACTTGATTTTGAGGTTAATGCGGTTTTGCATATTTTTTGACCTTGGATCGCCAATAATGCTTCGCGACCCGAGTGCGCGAGGGCCAAATTCCATGCGACCATGAAACCAGCCCACCACTTTTTCCTCCATCAGGTATTGGCTCACGGACGATAACAATTCAGCTTCCCCCTCGATCCTTTCAAAAACTGCTCCTTCAGCTTCTAAAGCTTCTTTGATCTCACCATCCTCAAATCGAGGTCCGAGGAGGCTCCCTTTCATGGCGTCCTTTGGATTTATTTTGCGCTCATTTCCCAGGAGTTGGAAGTGAGTAAACAGGGCTGCGCCCAACGCTCCTCCCGCATCACCTGCTGCCGGTTGCGTCCAAATTCTGGCAAAGGTTTTTTCTCGCTGTATCTTGCCGTTAGCTACGCAGTTCAGAGCCACCCCTCCAGCCAGACAGAGATTGTTCTTTCCGGTCAAGTCTCTTGCATGATGGACCAAACCCCTGATCAATTTCTCGGTAACCACCTGTATACTGGCCGCCAAGTCCATATGAATTTGCTCCAAGGGCTCTTCCGGAAGACGTCTTTTTACCGTGAACAGCCGCTCGAATTTGGAGCCTGTCATGGTAAGGCCATTGGCAAAGGTGAAGCATTCCATATTGAGGGCAAATGAGCCATCGCCCTTGAGGTCCACCAGCTTATCGAGGATGAGATCGACGTATGCAGGATTCCCATACGGCGCCAGCCCCATCAGTTTGTATTCTCCACTGTTTACTCTAAATCCTGTAAAATAGGTAAAGGCGCTGTACAACAATCCAATGGAGTGGGGAAAGCAGATGGTTTTCAGCATACGAATCCGATTGCCCTCACCAATCGCAATGCTCGTGGTATCCCACTCCCCAACCCCATCCATGGTGATAATGGCGGCTTCTTCAAATGGGCTGGGAAAAAATGCACTGGCTGCGTGCGACATATGATGCTTCACAAAAAGAAGGGGACCCTTGTGCTCCTTGTTCAGAGACCTCCGGATCTCACGGGTATGATGCAACTTGGTTTTCAACCACTGAGGGATGGCTTTTGAAAAGGATTTGTACCCGGAAGGCGAATAGGCCAGATAGGTTTCGATTAACCGGTCAAATTTAAGGAGTGGCTTTTCGTAGAACACGACGTAGTCCAGTTCCCCTGCTTGGATTCCCCCTTCCCGTAAACAATAATTAATGGCGTGAGCAGGAAAGCCATTGTCGTGCTTTTTTCGACTAAATCGCTCCTCCTGTGCTGCTGCGACGATGTCACCTCCATCGACCAATGCTGCTGCACTATCGTGATAGAAGGCGGAAATGCCCAATATCTTCTTAGCCCGCATGTCTACCTACCGAACGGGTTCAGATAACAAGACCGGTGTAATCAGGCCATGTCCGGTTTAGCGCATGGTCCCTGGTCATCAACGTATAGCCGTGGTCCCTTGCAATTTGGACCAACCAGAAATCCATGATTTGCCTGTGCCCGGTTGCTCGTTCAAACAGAGCGGGATCCGGACGGTTTTGAGCAAATAACACCTCACCCGGGTCAGGACCCGCAAGTTCTGTATGCACCACCATAAATGCTGTCTCTCCTTTTAGAACCGCTCTTCCCAGGATGGTCGGATTCATCAACAGCCGCATGGCTGCGAGTTGGGTCTCTATTGCTATGGCCCAGCCATCGGGTTTAATCTTATCAAGCCATTTTCGAGCCTCACAATGGGCAACGTGTCCTTCATACAGCGCCGCGAAGAAGACGTCGTTATCCAATAAAAAAGCCATCAATCCTCCAGGGCGTTGGCCAAGTCTTCCGAATCCACAGTCGGCATCTTATTCCCTCGCTTAACCACCACTCGCCCTTCCCGCAGATCGATAACTGCCGGAGTGTCCGGTTCCCCGGCATAGACTTCGCGAACTGCCCGGCTCACCAACCGGCTCAAGGATGCCTTTTTCCTGCCACCTCGGCGCGCTGATTCCATGCGCAGCAGGTCGGCAACATCATCAGGTAGATCCAGGGTTGTTTTCATGGTTTTATGGTTTTACGGTAAAAATGTTTTGTGTCAACTTTTTTCAGGACATCGTCCCCATCGAGGAATAGCTTAAAATGGGGTGAAATGAGTTGAAACCCAGTAGAATTGCAATCATTTCAATACAAGTGACAAAATTATTAATATTTCTTCTGGTAACCAGCGTGGTTTACGGGGTTCAGCCTGGGGAGATGCCTTCCAGATTTATGCGTAATACCGTCAGAAAGGAGAAAAGCTGATCTAACTTACGGACTTAACCGACGCGAGACTGCAACCCAAAATGATGAAAGTTAAACTGCCTATCCTCATTCTCTCCATGTCAAGTATTGTATTTCAAATGTCGTGCCAATCCAAATCAGCCGGAAGCGGGTTTGTCGAGGTCCGTGAGCTGGACGGCGTATGGTGGTTTATTTCTCCGGAGGGGGAGTCCTTTTTTTCCATGGGAGTAAATCATGCCATCACGCCGCCCATGTGGTTGCGCTCTTATAACCGGAATAATACAGCCAAAATGTTTGGAAAAGGGATGCTGAATGCCAAGGGGGATTGGTGGCAGGAAGGCAACGAGCAGGCCAGCGAAGCAGAAATAAAATGGCTCAGGCATATTGAAATGCGGATGGAGGAGTGGAATTTTAATTCCTTTGGCATGCATTTCTATGGATTGGACCACAGCCTGATCGCCCCGGAATTTTATTACACGGCTGAAATCAAGCTGATGAAATACCATACGGCGATGAGGCCGGGCGACGAGTGGCCGGATGTGTTTTCGGAAGCGTTTACGGAGAGGGCTGATGCTGAAGCCCGAAAGGTGTGTGCGAAGCACAAAAACAATCCAAAATTGCTGGGGTATTATTTCACCGACGAGGCGGCCTGGATGGGATTTTTCCGAGGGGTGAAGGAGGAGAATAAATGGTGGTTTTATTTTAGTCCCTGGGTGGATTATCTAAGGCGTCAACCGGCGGACACTCCCGGCAAACAGGCTTGGATTTCACTATTAAAGGAGATTTACGCCTCTCCCCGGGAAGCAGCCAACACCTATGGTATCGGAGCCGACGATTGGGATACATTGTCAGACACCACCGATTGGCCAAAGCCGGACAATACTCCCCATACTGTTAGAGACAGCAACCGGATGCTGACGCTTATCGCCGAGCAATGGTATGCTAAATTGAACAAAGCCGTCCGGAAGTACGACCCCCATCATCTGATTTTTGGCGACAAACATTATAACGACACGCCGGATTGGCTGCACCCGATACTGAAGAAGTATGTCGATGTGATTTCCATTCAACGCTATGGTAGCGTCGAGGCGTTCAAAGGCCGCTTCGATGAAATTCATCGAAATACGGGGAAGCCGATTATTATTGGAGATGGCAGCGCGGATTATGCTCCGCATATGAAGCCATCGATGCGCGGTGATATTCTGACCCATGTTTACGATGAGGAGCGCATGGGTGAAGGTTATTTACGGTATGCCGAGGAGCTCTGTTCACTACCCTATATGGTGGGAATACACCACTGTGGATTCATCCAAACCTGGATCCCTCCCGAACATGGAAGTTATACGCGGATGCTGAATTCCGAGCTTACCATTGCGGCCTTGCCGCGGAAGGGTTTGGTAGATCCCTTCGGAAAACCATACGAGTCTTTCACCCGAATGGTAGGCGAAGCCAATAAGCGAGCCCAGGCCTGGCATGAGGGCTCAGCTAATCAATAAGGGAATGATAAAAAATCGTGTCAGATCTCTGACCCTGCTAATCTTTACTCTGGGCGCCTCGGTTAAACCTTCAGCTTCCGAAATGGAATTGGACTCTTTTGGTGGTTGGACAGGCAGACAATTTGAAGCTACCGGATACTTCCGTCTGGAGCAGGGGGAAGACCGTTGGTGGCTGGTCACTCCGGAGGGCAACGCATTTCTGATCAACGGACAGGACCACGTCAATCTGCGGGCCATTAATCAGCCCTACAACCGGGACTATTGGAACAAGAAGCTGGGTCTGTCACCAGAGTCCGGCATCGAAGAACGCCTCAAGGCTTTCTACCGGAAGAAGGTGGCGAAGGATGCGGAGTATCTGGGCTTCAATACGCTCTACAGCCACTTCGTTCCGGTGGGCATGAATGTCACACCCTATATTCCACGGGCTCAAACCATCTATCACGAATACTGGCGAACTCGTGATCTGGCGCCGCATCGCCCCACATGGAGCGAGGAGAATTTCCTGGACGTGTATTCCGATTCCTTCGTGGATGCGATCAAAGCCACCGGGCAAAAGCTGGTCGAACAAAGACGCCACGCGGACCCTTGGGTCCTGGCTTGGTGCCTGACCGATGTTCCCATCCTGATTCCCTATGAAGCACGGCCCTTTCCCCCCGGATTTTATCACAAGCCGCTGCCCGGCACGACCACCTGGCCGGTTCGCCTGCGCAACCTCCCAGCCGATGCTCCCGGCAAACAGGCCTATGTGGATCTGATGCGTCAACGCTACGGGAACCGGGTCGAAAGCTTCAATGCAGCCTACAACACCGCTTTTGATTCTTGGGATTCGTTGGTCGAAGCGGAAAATTGGCGAACCGTGATCGATATGAATGGGAACATTCGTGAGGAGCAGGACAACCACGCCTTTTTGCTCGATATCCTCGACAAAGCCTGGGGCAGCCAAGTCGAAGGGTTAAAGCAATACCTGCCCGATCACATGATCTGGGGAGATACCCTGAACCTGAACTCCCCGCTTCCCGACGACCTCATTAAACTCTATGCCGAACACTTTCCGGTCATCGTCTATCAGTTTTACGGGGCCACCTGGGAAGATCACCGGTTGGTTATGGATCGCCTGCGCAATTTGACCGGGAAACCGGTTTTCAGCGCCGATAGCAGTTGGAGTGTGCCCCAACCTCCCCACATGCCGGACCCGCTGGGCCCGCAATGCGCCGACTATTCCGTGGCGGCCGATCGGTTTGAGGAGGTCTATTATGCCGCTTTCAAACGCCCCGATTTTATCGGCTGGGGCTGGTGCGGCATGATGGACAACTGGGCCTCCTCCGAGCCGGTCAAACAGCACGGGGGAGTTCAGGATGTCTTTGGAAAATGGCATCAACCCCTGGCTGAACGAAGGGCCGAGTTCGGCAGGGAAATGTACCTGGTGGCCATCCCGTGACGAGTTTGGGGTAAATTGGAGTAATAATGACATATCATGGGAAAATGAAATCGTTCAAATGGGTCTGCTCCCTGATCGGAGCCTGCCTTTTTTCCACTCTTTCCATTTCCTGGGGGCGAGAGGAACCAGTCAATTACTGGGTCATCGAGGATGCCGAGGCGCGCGAGCAATTGCCCGAATACAAAGTCATTCCGGCCGCCACCCTGGATGAGCTTACTCCCAGCAAAAGACTGCCCTTTCGTGAGGATTACCGGGACTGGCCGCGTTCACATGGCGATGCCTATTCGAGCCGTTATTCGGCGCTGACCGAGATCAACCGGTCCAATGTGCACAATCTGGAGGTGGCCTGGATCTACCGTAGCGGAGATACCCCCGGTAATATTCAGTGCAACCCGATCGTTGTGGATGGCGTCATGTATGCCTTCACCTCGGGAAATCACGTGGTGGCGGTGGACGCCGCCAACGGCAAGGAAATCTGGCGTTTCAATCCAAATGGAGAGCCCACCAAGCGGGGTATCAATTATTGGAGAAGTTCCGATGGTAAAGGAGACCGGATACTTTTTACCGCAGGATTGAAACTGTTCGCCTTGCTTGCCGAGAACGGTAAGCCGGATCCCACCTTCGGAAATGGAGGGAACGCTCCCATCCCGGATACGAACCGCGTGCCGGTCACCGTGTTTGAGGATATTCTGGTGTTCGCCGGCTACAGCAAGCACATCTATGGTTATGACCTGCACACGGGAGAACAGCGCTGGGTGTTTCACACCGTGCCGGAGGAGGGAGAATATGGATACGACACCTGGGATCATGTTGAACCGGTGGCGGCCAATGCCTGGGGAGGCCTTTCCCTGGACCCCGAACGAGGTATAGCCTACGTGCAGACCGGATCTCCCAAGCCCAATTTTCTCGGAGAACGGCACCGTGGAAGAAACTTGTTCGCCAACTGCCTTCTGGCCATCGATGTGCGATCGGGTAAGCGTTTGTGGCATTTCCAGGAGATCCCCCACGATATCTGGGATCAGGACGGTTCTGCTCCCCCCGTGCTCACTACCATTACCCGTGAGGGAAAGCATTACGACGTGGTGGCTGCGGTCACCAAGTTTGGAAACACTCTTTTATTGGATAGGGTCACCGGTAAGCCCATTTACCCGTTCCGGCTCCGGCGGGCGCCGACTTTCCAAGGTCCCCGGTATTCTCACTTGGCCTTATCAACCGGATGTAGAACTTCCGGAACCCTTCAGCCGGCAGCAGTTTACCCTGGAGGACGTGACCGATCTGTCCGAGGAAAGCCGTAAATACATCCTCGATATGTTTGCCAGGGACGGGGCTACCATGGGTTGGATGGTTCCCAACGTGCTGAATAAGCCCAATGTCATTAACAACCTTCATGGCGGCGCCAACTGGCCGGGCGCCTGTGTTGATCCCGAAACTTCCACCCTGTATGTCAATTCCAACGACTTTCCTTATTATATCACCATCACCCAGGCGGAGGAGGACTTTGTCGATGAATCGAAACTGATCCCCACGCCGGGACGAAAGGTTTATGAAACCCTGTGCATGGTCTGCCATGGCTCGAATCGGGAAGGTAACGGTGAGTACACGCCCCTGATTGGATTGAAACACCGGTCCAATGAGGAGGAAGTGAAGACGCTGCTAGCCACCGGTAGGAACCTCATGCCACCAACCCCCCATATCCAGGGAAAGGCTCTGGAGGATCTGCTGGATTACATCTTCGAGCGCGACCGGCCGGAACAGATTGGGAAACCGGCGGAACCTCCCCAGCGTCCCCGGTATGCCTTCGACCAGAGGGGAGGCTGGCTGAAGCTGTTGGATCAGGATGGATATTTCGGCAGTAAACCTCCTTGGGGAAAATTGAACGCCATCGATCTCAATACGGGGAAGATCAAATGGCAGGTGCCGTTCGGAGAATACGAGGAACTCATGGCCAAGGGCTTGCCCATCACCGGGACCGAGAATTTTGGCGGACCGTCGGTGACTGCCGGGGGGCTGGTTTTTTCCACGGGAGCACGCGACAGGAAAATCAAGGCCTACGACGTGGATACCGGGGAGGAACTCTGGCAATACACCCTGCCTTTTGGAGGGACCGCCCCACCCAGCATATACCAAGCTGATGGCAAACAGTTCGTTGTCGTTGCCGCTACGGGTGGGGGAAAGCTTCGCTTGCCCCCGGGGGACGCCTATGTTGCCTTTGTCCTCCCCTGAATTTCTAAACCAAACCTATCTATGCGATTCCTACTCACCTTTCTCATTCTATCTTTCCTCAGCTCCTCAGGTTTAGCCGGGAAGCGCTCCGTTCGACTGGCTCAGGACAAGCCCAATGTGGTGTTCATTTTGACCGACGACCAACGTTGGGATGCCTTGAGTTGTGCCGGAAATCCGCATTTGCAGACCCCGAATATGGATCGCCTGGCGGTGGAAGGGATCCTGTTCAATAATCACTTCTGCACGACCTCGCTTTGCTCACCCAGTCGGGCTTCCATCCTTGGCGGCCTGTATGCCCACTCCCATGGAGTCACCAACAACTTTACGGATTATCCCCGCGACCTGCCCACCTTTCCGCGCCATTTACAGAAAGCCGGTTACAGGACCGCCTACATCGGCAAGTGGCACATGGGAGAGGAGGACGACAGCAAGCGTCCGGGTTTCGATCACTTCGTTACGCACCGGGGACAGGGAAAATACTTCGATACCGAGTTTCGGGCCAATGACGGTCCCCGCCAAGTGGTCCCTGGTTATTATACGACGGTGGTTACCGACATGGCCATCGAGTGGATGGACACCTTGGAAGGAAACGAACCCTTCCTGCTTATGCTGGGGCACAAGGCGCCTCACAGCTTCTATTACCCGGAAAAGAAATATGAAAACGCCTTCGACCACGTCCGTATACCTTATCCCGATACGGCCTTCCTACTCGACCATAAACCAACCTGGATAAAGCAGCGATTGTCCACTTGGCACGGCATTTACGGACCCTTGTTTGACTGGCGTAAGGACTTTCCGGATACTTCAGCCGCGGGCATGGTGGCTTTTGAGAACATGACCCGAGCCTATTGGGGGACACTGTTGTCGGTGGACGATTCGGTGGGGCGGATCTACGACTATCTCTACCGGACCGGACAATTGGATAACACCTTGTTTATTTTCACCAGCGACAACGGGCTCCTCAACGGTGAGCACGGCATGGTCGACAAACGCACCGCTCATGAACCTTCCCTGCGCATTCCCCTGGTAGTCCGGTATCCCGCTCTGGTGTCACCGAAAATGCCCAAGGTCATCGAGGCCCAGACCCTGACCCTCGACTTTGCCGCCACCATCCTCGATATCTGTGGAGCCGAACCACTTCCCAGGACCCAGGGAAAATCCTGGAAGAAACTGGTTTCCGAAGGCGATCCGGAGTGGCGCACAAGCTGGTATTACGAATACAACTACGAGGTTCAGTTTCCATACACGCCCAATGTCCGGGCGCTGCGCACAGACGAGTGGAAATACATCCGATACCCCCACGGTGACGGTTCTCCCGACCGCCACATGGCCGAGCTCTACAACCTCAAAAAAGATCCGCAAGAACGTCACAACCTGATCCATGATCCCAGGTATGCCGACCTGATTGACGAGCTGAGGGCCGAACTCGACCGGCGCATTGCCGAGGCCACCGATGGCAAGGATCAGATGCCGATGGACGAGGGGATCAAAGGTGAACTGCCCGACGAAAAGATCAGGTGATGGGGGAAGCGCCCAAGGGCGCGAATGAGGAATGAGGAATTAGGGGGGAGAAAGGCACAAAGGCACAAAGGGTAGAGAGAAGTTTCTGAGATTCTGAGGTCCGGAGATGCTGAGAGGAGAGGATTAACCACGGATTGCCCACAATCTTGATCGTGATCATGATCTTGATCCTGATCGAAAAAATGGGAGGAGATTGGCCACAAAAAGCAAAGAAGACTTAAAAAGTAGGGGATAGAAAGAGACTCTTATACTGCCCCCGGTTAAGGAAAGGATGGAAATTGGCGGGATGTGACACCACACTAGTAAACGATGAGCGTTCCCTTCATGGCCTGCCAGTGTCCGGGGTAAGTGCACAAATAGGGGTATTTCCCAGGGGCGGTTGGAGCGTTGAAATGGATGGTTTGGGATTCCCCGGGGTCTAGCATGCGTGTATATTGCAAAACGCTTGGGTCATCGGGAACATAATGGCGCTCGGCCGCGGTCGGATCTGCCACCATGGCGTCCGCTAATTGCCCCATCAGATCATAAGTAAACCAACCGGTCAGAATCCAGTTATGGGGCATTTCGTCGGTATTGAGGAGGGTTAGGGATACACGCTCCCCGGCACGAACCACGATTTTTTCCTGGTCATACTTCAGGCCTGTTATCGCCTTGAGCAGGATGGGCCGTCCCGGTTCATCGTTGTCCGGTTCCACTTCCTCAGATGGGGGAGCTTCCCGAATCGGCAGATGGATGGATGAGGGTTTCCCGGTTACCAGTGGTTCGGGGTTGGAAATGTCGAGAAACGGTTCTCCCAACTGGTGTACGGTAACAAATAAATCCGTGGCGAAGGGATTGCCGTCGGCGAACTTCAGGTGAAGTCGCAGGTGAACGGTCATGGCGGGGGCCAGATCCGGTATTTCCAGAAACAGGGACTCGCCTTCCCCTACAATCGTGGTCGAACTTATGATCAGTGGATCGTGGCCGACGCTACCGGGTTCACGGATGGAAAACTCCGGCGACCCGTAGCCCTTGGAGTAAAGGTACTGCCATTGTTGAGCGAAATGCCGGCTGTGCTCTTCGACTTCCCCGGGGGCCAGCGTCTCATGAAAATCTACCCGAATGCCGTTTTCAAAGACCTGAAATCCGGATGGGTAATATACGGGTTTGCCGGTGTAGCGAAGGCGTTCAAAAGAGCCGTCCTGTATGGCGTAGTTCATCCAGCCCTGGCTTCCGACTGCGTAAACCTGCCCGTCAACCGGATTCACGCGAGCGCGATGCACGCCGGACAGAAAATCTCCCTCCAAAGGGACAATTCCCCCCTGGGGTGTCGAGCCATGGTCATCTTCCAAATAGAGGTAATGTGCGGACGCCCCATAGGAAAATACGACCAGGTTGTCTTTCATGGGTCCCCAACGGTCGGACGTTATGTAAACGGATCCGCCCGTGGAGTTATCGATTCCCCGTGGAATGTAAGCGGTGGCCGCCGTAATTTCGCGCTCATCGAGATGTTTATGATGTCCGTAATAACCATCGGGTTGCATGCGAACGATTTGAGAAGCAGGTGTCCATTGGCCCTCCTGGGGCGAGCACCAGACGCGTCCATCGGGGCTGACTCCCAGGCCATTCGGGTTGCGCAAACCTGCTCCCAGTGATTCAACTCGCTTTCCATCGGGCCAAACCCGGACAACTCCTGCGTGTTTGGTGGCGAAATAGAGGAAACCGGCATCATCGCGTTGAAACCCCGTATTATAGTCGTGACTGCCGGGGGAGGTAACATAGGAATTACAGAAGTTTTCGTAGAAATCGATTTCCTCGTCTCCGTTCAGGTCGTGCAAAATGGTAATCTGGTCTTTGCCCAAGGTATGGATTTTTCCATTGATGATAAGCAGCCCGAGTGGCTGGTTCAACCCTTGAGCGATTCGCTTCCAACGGACCGACTTCAAGTTCCGGTCCAAACCGCGCACGATCCACACGTCCCCGTAAAATGTGGACACGGCCGCATCGCCGTTGGGAAAGAAATCCAGCCCTGTGAGAAACATGGGCGAACCGTAGGGGTTTTCCAACGGAACGGGAATAGTATCGATCAGGTAGGGGCCATCTCCCGAACCACGCTCACCTTTCAGCGTTACAACGTCGGCCATTTGGCTTGGCCCGCCGCGCAGCATTTGGGGAGCGATGCCAGGTTTTTGTTTGCGGATAGCCTTCGCGGCAACCTCGGCGTCCAGATCCCCATTCCACGAGTAAAGGGTGAGGGTGAAACCAGCTTTTCCCGACGGTATTTCAATTACCAGAACACCCGTTTCATCTTCCTGAATCTTAACCTCGCAGATTCCATCCGAAGCCTGGACGAGAAGCCCCATTGTGCCGGAGGCTGTTTTACAGGCGACTCCGGCCAAACCGTCCGGAAGGACCTGCTTCAGCCTGGTTGCTCCTTGGGGGATGTGAAAATGGTTCAACTGGAGACCGGGAGATCCATTGGTGAATTCCAGGGTTCGGGTGAAGACTGCAGTCCCGGCTATGCTGAGCATCCCTGGACGGTCCAGAATCTCAGCGGATTGTACCCGATACTTGAATATGGGTAACTACTCAGGTGGTTTAGTAGGCAGAATAAAGGAGGAGGATTCCAGAAAAAATATAAAAAATATAAAAAAAACTGTACAATTTTTTTTATATCTGTCATAGACTTATGAATGCGAGACCGGGAGTCCAAAAAGCAGGCGCTTTTAGAGTTAATCCAAAAGGATCCTGAGGCAGTTGTCGAACTCCTTTTGGACCTGATGGAGCGCGTCGAAGTACTGGAGCAGAAACTTGCCAAAAATAGCCGCAACAGTTCAAAGCCGCCCAGCAGTGATGGTTACCCTAAGCCCAAGCCAAAAAGCCTGCGTAAAAAAGGCCAACGTAAAAGCGGTGGTCAGCCCGGCCACAGAGGCAAGACATTGCAATTCAGTTCCCATCCGGACCGGATCATAAAACACACCTTATCGCGTTGTCCGCAAAGCGCAGAGTGTTTCACTGATAAGGACATCGTGAAGATCATCAAGCGCCAGGTGTTCGATCTTCCGGAGCCGAAATTAATCGTAACCGAACATTGGATCTATCAGTACCGCAACTGCTCGGGCCGTATCGTGACAGCGGAAGTTCCCGAGGGTGTGAGCGCTCCAGTGCAATATGGAAAACGATTCCAGAGTTGGTTGGTGTATTTGAATGATTACCAACTCGTTCCATTGAATCGAATAAGCCGGATATGCGCGGATTTATACGGTTATTGTGTCAGTGAAGATACCATATTAAAGGCTCGTCAACGGTGTTATGAGCGCTTGGAAGGATTTGAAAGGCAGGTAAAGCAAAAGTTGAGAAACTGCGCCATTGTCCATGCCGATGAAACCGGGCTGAAGGTGAATTCGAAAAATCATTGGCTACATACTGTGTGCAACAAGCGCTATACTTTTTTGGGGATCCACCCCAAGCGCGGCTATCAAGCCCTACAGGACTTCGGCATATTGGAAAAGTTTGCCGGGCGGCTGGTTCACGATTGCTGGGCGACTTATTTTCGTTTGAAAAACTGCCAGCATTCCCTGTGCAATCCTCATCTGATACGGGAACTGGTTTTTGCCCAAGAACAACTCCAGCAACAGTGGGCTGCCAAGATGAAAAAACTTCTACAGGAGGCCTATGATTACGGTAAGGTCCACAAGAAAGAAATGGGCCACAAAAGCAAACATGGCTGGCATGTTCGATATGGCAAAATTATTGCAGAAGGTTATCGGGAGAACCCGCAGATAAAGGATCCGCCGGGAGCCAAAAAGAAACGAGGCCGTCCCAAGAAAACAAAATCGAGAAATCTTCTTGAGCGCATGGATAAATACCGGGACCAAATATTGGCTTTTATCTGGGACCCGGAGATACCCTTCAGCAACAATCAGGCCGAGCGGGACATTCGTATGGTAAAAGTTAAACAGAAAATATCAGGTGGTTTCAGAACCCCTCAAAACGCTCAGATCTTTGCTCGTATCCGTTCATATGTCTCAACCGAGCAGAAACAGGGAGTGGGAGCTTGGAAGGCTCTTGCAAAGATATTTGACCGCGCTGGCTTGTCCCCTGATTATTAATCTTTCATTATCCTGAGGATCCAGCACCCTCGCTGGGAACCTGAGTAGTTACGAATATGGTTTCTTCTCCATGACGGTAATAACCGTAATAATGGCTTTCTGCGATTCCTGAATCAATTTTATCATCGGTAAGGTTGGACCAACCGGAAGCGGGATTCTCGAGGATGATTTTTCCCCCCGGTTCCACCAATCCCGTAATGCCCCAACGAAGGCTCGGGTAGCGCAGGAATGCCTCCCCCCAGACCAGGCGATAGGAAAGACTTAGGGGATCGAAAGTTGCCGACATACGAGCGTCTCCACGGAGGCGAATATGGACAGCTTTCACCATAAAATCCTCCCCTTGCGCCATGACCGAACCGACGGCGGAACCATTGTCCATTTGGCTCCACCCATCGTTTTGTATGTGGACTTGAGGATGCGTTCCCCAGTGGCTGTTTAATCCGGCGTCCATACCCGGGTAGGCCGGGATAATGTCGGGGACTGTCCCTTGCTCCAGATAATAATCCGCTTGCCGGGAGTAAAAATCGTAGAGCCTCAATTCGTTAACCTTTGCATCCGTGTAACGGTGCCGGTCCCGACCTCCCGCCGGATCTGCGTAGGGGTGAACGGCCGGATCCGCGTAGATTAGAAGATTGAAATCGGCAGCAAGCGTCGGGCTCCCATAAGAGACGAGTAGGCCGAAAGTGATCTCCAGAAGGGGATGGCTCACCTCAACCTCCATGGCCTTGCGCGGTCGCCCTGTTATACCGAGCCGCAAACGACACCCCAATAATTCCAGCATGCGGAAAAGTATCCTACCAATTGACACCAACATAACTATTGAGCTTCAGGCCGCATCACGCAAAGCAAAATCCTATCAGTCAAAAAGTCTCTCTACTTTCGGATAATATATAGAGTTGCAAAATATAGGCAATTCAACCAAGGTGGCTTTTCCCTATCGGGTGCTGTAATGATTTTACGTACACTTAGTCACATCCTGTGTCTCATTCCAATTGCCTTGTCCGGAACGTCCGGCACGGTGGATTTCAGCCGCGAGGTACTACCGATCCTCGCGGAGCACTGCTTTAAATGCCATGGACCGGATGCGGAAGCCCGCCAGGCTGATCTGAGACTGGATACCCCGGAAGGGGCATATGCCGACCTCGTCGGAGCCGTGGCAATTGACCCGGGAAATCCGGATAACAGCGAGCTCATCTACCGTATCAACCACAGGGATGGAGATGAACGGATGCCGCCGAAGGAGTCCAAAAAGAGACTCACGGCGGAACACAAGGACCTGCTCTACAAATGGATTGAACAGGGAGCAAAATACGACGAACACTGGGCCTGGCAGAAACCGATAAAGAGAGAACCTCCGAGGTATTCAAAACACCGGATAGATGCCTTCATCATGGACCGGCTGGCAAAAGAAGGTTTAAGGCCTTCCAAACGAGCCGATCCGTACACCCTGGTGAGACGCATTTATCTCGACCTCATCGGCCTGCCTCCCAATCCGGAAGAGATCGATTCCTTTGTCTCAGCCTTCAAGAGGAATAAAACCAAAGTGACAGAGGCGTTGATTGACGATTTGATGCAGCGGCCCGCCTTCGGTGAAAAATGGGCCCGACACTGGTTGGACTTGGCCCGCTATGCCGACTCCAATGGCTACGAAAAGGATAACGCCAGGGAGCAATGGATTTACCGGGACTGGGTCATCAAGGCTCTGAATGAAGATATGCCATACGATCAGTTCCTGGTTGAGCAACTGGCCGGCGATCTGCTTCCCGAAAGAACCCAGGACCAATTGGTGGCAACCGGATTTATGCGCAACGGCATGATTAACGAGGAAGGGGCCATCATTCCGGAACAGTTTCGAATCGATGGGATTTTCGATCGCATGGACACATTTGGGAAAACCGCCCTGGGGCTGACAGTGCGCTGCGCTCAATGCCATACCCATAAATTCGATCCCATCACTCAGGATGAATACTACGGATTGTTCGCATTTTTTAACGAAACCTATGAAGCGCAATCCTGGGTTTATTCGGATGAACAACTGAGCAAAATCGAATCCATCAGCGCACGGGTCGAAGAACTGGAGAAAAAAATCCGGCAAAGTAGGCCGAATTGGAAAACCGAATTGGCCGAATGGAAAAAACAACAGAGTGAAGCCAATTCCATTTGGAAGACCTGGGACACCAACGCCCAGCTATGGCAGGGAGGCCTCAATCACCCGGTGGAACTGCCTGACCACAGCATCCTCACTTTGGGTCATCCGACCGTAAACGGATATTCCATTACCGAGGGCGAATCCAATCTGCCCATGGTAACCGGTATCCGACTGGAAGCGCTCACCCACCGGGACTTACCTTTCTCAGGTCCCGGCCGCGGTTATTGGGGAACATTTGCCATTAGCGAGTTCAAGGTTTTCCGCAAATGGCCGGGCGAAGAAGAATGGACACCGGTCGAGTTGGGTAGTGCCAGCGCCGACTTCGAAATGGAAGAAGGCACGATGCGTGATTATTTCTTCGACGAGGAACGGGATGGGGAAGAAAAACGAAAAATTGGTCCGGCAAGCTTTCTCATCGACGGGGACGACAAGACGGGCTGGGCGCCTGACCGCGGTCCTATCCTGAGGCATTCCGAGTACGCTGCCGTAGTGGCCTTCAAGGAACCCCTGGCCCTGCCCGAGGGGAGCCAACTCAAGGTGGAACTGGTTCAGAGTCACGGAGGCGACGGAAATGGACCGGACAACCAGCAACTGGGGCGTTATCGTTTCTCACTCACGGGTTCGCTCGACCCAACCGTTACGAATTTCGACCACGCCGCGACTTTGGCCTTGGGCTGCGATGAAAAAAATCTTTCCGACAAAGAGCGAGCCGCGCTCTTTCGGGCATGGAGTAGGAGTCAGGGAGATTTGGCCGAAATTCTGGCAGAAATAAACGAACTCGAATCGGGTTTTCCGGAGGCAAGAACCAGCGTGCTACATACCATGGACACCGTTGCCGAGTTTCCCCGTGTTACCCGCCTATTGAAGCGGGGGGTTTGGAATAAACCGAATCACCAAGTTGAAAGAGGCACTCCGTCGATTTTGAATGCCCTGTCCAAAAAATCCCCATCCCGGCTCGACTTGGCGTATTGGGTTACCAATGAGGAGGCTCCCTTAACGGCACGCGTGCAAGTGAACCGAATCTGGCAGTCCATATTCGGTTCGGGACTGGTAATCACTCCCGAGGACTGGGGAACACGCGCCCCAAAGCCGGAACACCTCGAACTGCTCGATTGGCTGGCGGTGGATTTCAGAGAAAACGGGTGGAGCCAAAAGGCCTTGATAAGGAAGATCCTGACCAGCAAAATCTACCAACAGGACTCAAGTGTAAGTAAGGAGTTACTGGACAAAGATCCCAACAACCAATTCCTCGCTCGTGGCCCACGGTTCCGAACCGAGGCGGAAGTACTTCGGGATATTGCCCTGTCATCATCTGGTCTGCTAACTGAGAAAGTGGGTGGTCCGAGTATTTTTCCTCCAGTTCCCGAATCAGTCATTAAATATAATTATGTAGTACCTGATTACTGGTATCCGGCCGAAGACGAAAACCGGTATCGACGCTCCTTGTACCTGTTTAAAAAGAGGTCCATGCCCGATCCGGTTTTAACGAGTTTCGACGCGCCCAACGCGGACGAATCCTGTACCGGACGCGTCAGGACCAACACCCCCCTTTCCGCTCTCACCTCCCTGAATGAAACCATTTTCGTGGAAGCCTCCCAAGGCTTGGCGCAACGCATCCTGAAGGAAGGGGGTCAGACCAACCAGGAACGGGCCAATTACGGTTATCTGCTCACCACCGGACGTCCCGCCACCAGCTTCGAGGCCGGGGAAATAGCTGGCCTGGTCGAATCCCAAAGCAAACGACTGGCCGACGGCTGGCTCGATATTCGCCAAATCGCTTTCAAGGATCCGGATACGATTCCGCATCTACCGGAAGGAGTTACACCCAAGGACGTGGCTTCCTGGACCATTGCTTCCAGAGTCCTTCTCAATCTTGACGAGACTCTGACCAAAAATTAACTTCGGGGTGACCGTCATGAAGAACGAAATACATAAGGAAATTGCAACGCTCATTACCCGCCGTTGGTTTTTGCAGCGATGCGGGGTCGGAATGGCAGGCCTTGCCCTCAACTCCCTATTTCTACGCGACGGATTTGCGGCAGGTTCACCGAACCCTTTGGCGCCCAGAGCGCCTCACTTCACTCCAACGGCCAAACGCGTGGTTTACATTTTCATGGCAGGCGCTCCCAGCCATTTGGACCTTTTCGACTACAAGCCGGAATTGGTAAAACGGCATGGGCAACTCCCCCCGGCCAGCTTGCTAAAGGATTATCGCACTGCATTTATCGACCCCAGTTCCGCACTTTACGGCACTGAGTTCACATTCAGCAAACAGGGTGAATGCGGTTACGAAATCAGTGAATTGCTTCCCCATATCGGCAAGCATGTCGATGACATCTGTTTTATCCGGTCCATGCACACCAATGAGGTTAACCATGCACCGGCCCAGATCTTCATGAACACCGGGCACCAGCAATTCGGGAGACCCAGTATAGGTAGTTGGACGGTTTATGGCCTGGGAAGCGCTTCCGAGGAACTTCCCGGTTACGTGGTTCTCACCAGCGCCAAAGGAACCAGTGGAGGCGCCAGCAACTATGGTTGTGGCTTTCTGCCAACCATCTATAATGGCGTCCCCTTTCGGGGTAGCGGTGACCCAATCCTCTATTTGTCCAATCCCGACGGATACGATGACCGGGCACAGAGGGATTCTCTCGACGTTCTCAAACGATTAAACGAGCAAACACTGGCGAGAACTGCTGATCCGGATACGGCGGCCAGGATTCAATCCTACGAAACGGCTTATCGCTTGCAGTCCAGCGCTCCGGAACTCATGGACTTGGGTCAGGAATCGCAGGCCACTCTGGATGCCTACATGATAAAAAATCCCAAGGAGTCCAACTTTGCCCGAAATTGCCTTTTGGCACGTCGACTTTTGGAGAGGGATGTCCGATTCGTCCAGCTCTTCCACGAGGCCTGGGACCAACACAACACCCTGGTGAAAAATCATACCCAGAATTGTTTGGATACCGATCAACCGGTCGCGGCTCTTTTGCAGGACCTGAAGAATCGCGACATGCTCAAGGACACACTCGTCATTTGGGGCGGCGAGTTTGGCCGCACGCCCATGACGCAAAATCCAGGGGAAGACCGAGGGCGCGATCACCACAATGCGGCCTTCACCATATGGATGGCCGGCGGAGGCGTAAAAGCGGGGTACACCTACGGCGTTACCGATGAACTGGGGTTCAACGTGGTGGAAAATCCGGTCCACGTGCACGACCTCAACGCCACCATTCTCCATATGCTGGGATTTGATCACGAAAAACTGACCTACCGGTTCCAGGGCCGGGACTACCGCCTAACCGATGTGCATGGCCGCGTCGTGCACGATATCCTGGCCTAGGAAAATCCAAGTCAAATCATGAAAAAAGTATTTATATTGATGGCGGTGCTCGCCGCAATGGGACCATCGTATGGACAGGATTCTCCCATAAAAAAATTGGATGATGATTTGAGGTTCGAAATTGAGCCTGTCGACAAAACCCTCCTGGCCACACCCGCCAAACCCGTCACCTTGAATATCTGGCCCGGAGAAGCCCCGGGGGAAACCGAGAAACTTCCCCCGGAATATGACCGAACCGATGAGAAGGGTCGGCTGGTAGCCGGTAAACGAGTGATCCGGCTTACCAATGTTTCCACACCTCAAATAACCATCTATAAGCCCGAGCCCGCCATCGACACCGGCACATCGGTAATCATTGCTCCGGGAGGGGGTTTTAACATCCTGGCCATGGACCTGGAAGGCACCGAGGTGGCGGAATGGTTAACCTTGATTGGTGTAACCGGCATCGTTCTCAAATACCGTGTTCCGGCACGCAATCCGGAAAATCGATGGAAGTCCGCAGTGCAGGACGCACAGCGAGCGGTAAGCCTGGTTCGGGCCGAGGCCGATACAATGGGGATCGATCCGAATAAAATCGGGCTCATGGGATTTTCGGCCGGCGCCATGACGGCCGGGCTCACCACACTTCTCGAATCCCGGCAATACGCCTGGGTAGATGATTCCGACCAATTTTCATACAGGCCCGATTTTGTAGGGCTCATATACCTGGGCTATCAAATCCATGAAGTGTCCGGGATCAAAATGGCGGATGACCTTCCACCCGTCTTCATTGCAGTGACCCACGATGACAAAGACAGGTCCATCGCCAGCTCGGAGCTATATATAAAGCTCAAGAAAGCAGGAGTTCCTGCCGAACTTCACGTCTACGAAAGCGGTGGCCACGGTTACGGTCTCAGACCGACCGACCAACCCGTCACCGGCTGGAATCACGTGATGGCGGATTGGATGAAGCAGATAGGGGTATTGGAATAGAGCAAAAATCTAAATCTCGCACATGTATACCGACCCCGATTGTTCGTCGAGAAACTGGACGGAATCGATTTTCCGCCAACCGTTGCGCAACAGAAACTCATCGAGAACCATTGTGCTCAGATAAAGGCGGTTATAATTCAGCCGTTTTGCAAACCTCGCAGTTTCGTTGATGAGGGCTGCGCCAATCCCCTGACGGCGAAAAGCAGGGACCACGAACAGGCCTACTACCGATGGCGTCAGCCGTGTGGAAAGATCCTGTGCCAGAGCTACGGTTCCCACTGGCATATCACCATGGAAGGCTATCAGGCCCAGAGGTAAGCTGTCGCAGTTACAGCGCGACTCCAGATCGTGTTTGGCGTCACCCTTTCCCTCGGGCCCGTAGAAGGGTCCCCACTGGCATCGGTACCATTGAACGAGGATGGGAATGGTTTCGCGATGCCGTGCTAATAATGCGATACGCATTTCAAAAACAGTATAGGATGAGCGTTCCCTTCATTCTATTCGGTAAAAATTGAGTGGTGACACAAAATCTTGCACTTTCCCGCCCTCTTCAGCAAAACACATAATCAGAATGAGGCTTCTTTCCGTAATTTTCCTTTCTACACTGTTTTACATGTCCGGTCTCTGGGCCGATGTCACCTCCTGGCGAAATGGAGGTAACGGGGTCTATGAGGACACCACCGCTCCGATTAACTGGGAGGACGAGGATTCCATTTTTTGGAAACACGGGACACCCGTTCGGTCCAATGCCTGCCCCTTGATCGTGGGGGGCAAATTGTTCTATACGGCCGAACCCACCGAGCTGATTTGTGCCGAGGCGAAGACCGGAGAAGTACTTTGGAAAAGCTCCAATTCCTATGAAGATGTTTGGGCCATGTCCGACCATGACCGGGCACAGCTAAAAAAGACAATCGAGGAAATCAACTCGCACGCGGGAAAACTGCAGCCGCTTGAACGCCAAATTTATCAACTGAACCGTCGCCTGCAAAACGACAGATCCAACGACCGTTTATGGGACCAGCTCGCCCAGGCGCGCAAGGAGCTGGCCCGCCTCAAGAAAGAGGTGGGAACCGTCCCTCAAAGGTTAAAAAAACCCAAAACGCATAGTACCAACGGTTATACATCCATGACACCTTGTTCGGATGGTCAATATGTCTATACCTGCAACGGATTGGGTATCGTTACCAAGCACGATTTGGAGGGAAACAGAATCTGGGCCAAGGTAATGGAAAAACCGGATCACAATTGGGGAGCGTCCGCATCGCCTCAATTGATCGGTGGAAAACTGATCGTCCGCTTCGCCGACTACGTGGCATTGGATCCCGAAAACGGCAATGAGCTCTGGCGGGTGAAGGACCCGCAAACTTTCGGCACTCCGGCATCCTTCCAGGTGGAGGAAGAGTGGTTCATTTATACGGCGCGCGGTGAACTGATTCGGGTAGGGGACGGGAAAAAACTGCCATCCCAGGACTGGACCATTCGGGAGAAAAGATGGGCCTTCTTCAATTCCCCTTTTGTGGAAGGAAACCGCGTCTATGCCGTGCATGGTGCAGCTGGCATCCAGGGGGACGTCTATTGTATGGAGATTCCCGCTACCCTTGCAGAGATCAACCGCCGGGGATTAAAGGAGGTCTGGCACACGGTGGCATCCAAGGAACGTTACTACACCTCACCGATTGTCCATGAAGGACTTCTCTACATCCATTCAATGGGCAACCGGCTTCAGGCTTTGGACGCTGCCACCGGTGAAATCTTGTACTCCCACAAAGTCCGCGGAATGCGAGGCCGGGCTTATTCGGGTATTCTTCTCGTCGCCGGCAAACTCTTCATGGGCGAGGAAAACGGCACGGCCATTTTCGTGGAACCGGGACTTGAGTTCAAAGAAATTGCCCGTGTCAATCTCGGCGAAAACCGCAGCACTCCCATATTTGACGGCGATACCGCCTACCTGCGCACCATCGAGCACCTGATCGCATTCAAAAGCGGCGAAAGCTGATAAGGAACCAGCAACCAGGAATGAACCACAAGTTACACGGATGGGCACGGATAGGAAAAATTAGCCACAAAAAGCACAAAAGACTCAAAAGGAGAGGAGGGAATGGCGCGCTGGGGCGCGCCAATTAAGAATTAGGAATTAGGAATTAGGAATGGAAGAGAGGGGAATTGGGAAAGATGGAGTGATGGAGTGATGGAGAAAGGGGCAAAGGGCAAGGATTAGGAATTGACTCTCGCAGAGAGCGCCAAGAAACGCCAAGAGGGAAGAATAACGGAGGGCGGACATTCCTGTCCGCCATTAAAATCCTGATCCTGATATAAAGGCTGGGAGAAAAGCACATCCGCCTTCGCCGATGGTCTACGGCGTGACAGGGAAGGCACAGGGGGGGGAGGGGCGCTGGGGGCGCGCCAATTAGGAATGAGGGGAGGGGGAATTGAATGGAGATGCTGAGATTCTGAGTTTCCGAGATGCTGAGAGAGAATAGTGTGTTTTTGTGCTTTTTGCGTTCTTTTGTGGCTATTTGTCCTATTTCCTGTTTCTTCTTCTCTTTGCGTCCTTGGCGAGCTTTGCGAGAGTCAATTTCCGGATGCTTGTCACGGAGGTATCGCGGTCAAACATTTGGCATTTACGCCAACGGCGTTAAACTCCAGAGCCCAGCGTCGCGCTGTGCCGTGCGAAGCCTCTTGACCTGCGCTGTGCCGTGCGAAGCCTTTAGGCGAAGCATGGTAGCGTTGCGAAGCACGGTTTAGGCAAAGCATGGTAGCGCACGCTGGGTCGCCGATCGCCCATATGATTGAACCCCAACGGGGTTCCACAAATTATCTCACAAAAATCACAAATTTTCTACTACGCTCCGGAATACCGGCGCTGACGCGGACTTCGTTGGATTTGCGTCTTTGCAGGGTGTCGACCCAGCATCACCCGCAAATCTGCACAAAACCCGCGCCAGCACCCGGTCTCCGATCGCTCGCTACGAATTTTGGTAGAGTCGAGGGGTGGCGCGGTTTCCATAGAAGGATCCGTTTCCACACCCCCGCTCATCAAACCGGACGTGCGGATTTCCCGCATCCGGCTTTCGGACCAAGGTGATTTCATGCTTTCGCCCACGGGAAGTTCTTCCCTTCGCTTTGGCATGCAACGTTTCTTGCAGTTTCCAGAGATTACCGGAGGTGATAGGCTCGCGCCATTCTCCGCTCTTGCCCCACTTGTTGCGTTGCCTTGGAACTGAGGCCCCTTTGCTCGGCGCTCGTTACGCGCGTCTTCACTACTACGGGCCTCTCCGCCACCCCTCGCAGGCCAGGTCTGTCCCTCGCGGGATTCCTGTTTGAGCCTTCTCGCTCTGCTTGCCAGGGCTTCCCGTGTTCCTACGGGACTCCTTTACGCCCATGCCATCACCACTACCCCGGCGAACCAGCACACGTCTATCGTCGCTCTTTACGTCCTTACTGTCCCGGACAAGGGCATGTTCGGTGTGCCATTCCAGCCTTCCTCCTAACTCAGGGGAGTCGGCGTTCGCATTACCCTTTTCGAGGCCTGCTCGGTGTTCACGCATGTTATGGCCTAGGCGCTCCCTGACCCCCTCGCGGGGCCTTTTCCTGAAGAACTTGAACTTTCATCGTTACCTCTGAACGTCCCTCCAGGTGGTACCGGGTGGAGCGACCAGTTCCCGGGTGGGTTTTAGTTGACTCTCCCACTGGAGTCCCGTGGCTTTCCACGGCATACTGAGACATGCGGGCTAAGGGTTGAATGCCTTTGCAACCTTTGGGATAATGCAGGTTCTATGAGTATGAACCGAAGAAAATTCCTGGCCAGCGGTGTGGCTGGTGGATTGAGCGGGGGAGTTCTCCTGACAAGCGCCTATGGCCAATCGGAAAAGGTGGAGTCCAGGTACGCCAAACTGGACGAAGTGTTGGCTCAACCGGTTTTCAAGCAGGAGTTGTTCAAGGACCCCATTATTATTGAGTCTGTAGAGTTGTTGGAAAAGGACCGGTCCTATTTGTGCCGGGTTCGCTCCACTGACGGGGCGGAAGGCATTTCGGTTGCGCACAATACCATGAGCGTGCTCTATCCGATATTCGTGAATCGCCTGCAGGGGTTCTTTGTCGGTCAGGATGCGCGACGCATGGATCGACTGGTTGAGAAGGTTCTGGAGTATAAGTTGAATTTCCGGTTGGGAGGCCTGGGTATCGGCATTCCACTGGCAACGGTCGAATTTGCCCTGCTCGACATGCTGGGTCGCATTGCCGGAAAACCAGTCGGTCAATTGCTGGGTAAGATTCACAACACCCATATTCCGGTTTATCAGGCCACCGAGTGGCGGGAAAAACCGGTGGAAGAATCGGTGGAGCTGATCAAAGCGGCGGTGGAAAAAAGCCGGGCTCAGGCGGTCAAGATCAAGGTGGGAGCTCTCATGTTCATGACCAAGGATCCGGATGCCCGGGGTCCTGCCGGCCGCACCGAAGCAATCATTCCGCTCATACGGAAAACTTTCGGACCGGATATGGCGCTCTACGCCGACGCCAACGGCTATTACCAGGATCCCGAAGAAGCCATCCGGGTAGGCAAGCTACTCCAGAAATATAACTACCGGTATTTTGAAGAACCCGTCTACTTCGACTGGCTGGACGGCACCAAGGAAGTGGCAGATGCCCTGTCCATACCCATCGCCGGAGGCGAGCAGCAACACAGCATGAATTCCTTCCGTTGGCTGCTGGCCAATGACGGCCTGGACGTGGTGCAACCCGACCACTATTACTTCGGAGGATTGATTCGTTCCCTCAAGGCGGCGAGGATGGGTGAAACCCTGGGCAAGAAATGCATCCCCCACCTGTCCGGAGGATTTGGATACATCTACATGCTACAACTGGTTTCGCTCATGCCCAACGCCGGGGACCACATCGAGTTCAAGGGTTACGAAGATCTTCCCATCGAATGCAAAACCTCATCCCTGCGCTTGCGGGATGGAAAGATCAAAGTCCCCACCGGACCGGGAATAGGCGTGGATATCGACCCGGACTGGGTGAAGAAGTACCGTCCGGTTGAAAATGTGTAGGGAGTGGTCATGTTGGGGGATTGAACAATGGGACCGCCGTAACAACCTGAAGTGGTCCTGAGGTCGTCAATTGCAATAAACAGAACGTTAAATTAGGGTAAAGTTACCGGCTCAGCCCATTCCTGATGCAGAAGGCCGCAGGATAGAAGGCATGTGAAGGGGCGCTTCCTTCCGGACTATTGCCTTTTCTGTTTTGTTTCCCCTGCTTTGGAGGGGTTGTAATCGGGGTTGGGCTTCATCATGTCGGCGTCGACGTTTCGACGCCAATCTCGCAGTTCTTGCAGGAGGCTCAGGGCCAATTCGTCGTTTTTTCCGGCAAGGTTATTCGATTCCCCAGGATCGTGCTCCAGATTGTAAAGCTGCAGGCCCGGTGGATCAAAGCTCTCAATGAGCTTCCACGATGCTTTCCTCATAACTCCTTGCGGCATGGTTTCCGGGTGGTTGTTGTAATGCGGAAAGTGCCAGAACAGGGTTTGGCGTTCGAGTTGGTCAGCATCCTGCAACAGTGGGGCCAGGTTAAGGCCGTCAAGGTGCTGGTTGGGACGCATGGGCAACCCGGCAATTGCGAGCATGGTGGGGTAGAGGTCCATTCCTATAACCGGCGCATCTATTACTTTGCCGGCTTGAGCATATCCGGGCCACTTGATGATCAGGGGCACGCGGATGCCACCTTCCCAGTAAGTCCCCTTGTGCCCCCTTAACGGAGAATGGTCCGTGGCCTTCCACAATCCGCCATTATCCGAGGTGAAAATGATTACTGTGCGCTTCTCCAAATCCAGTTCGCGCAAGGTGTCCATGACCCTCGCCACACTTTCGTCGATGCTCTCCACCATGGCTGCGTAGACCGGGTTGCCCTGTCTTTCGCTCTCCGGTATGGCTCGGTATTTATTGATCAATTCCTCTTTGGCTTGGAGCGGGGAATGCACCCCGTAGTGTGGGAAATACAGGAAAAAGGGCCTGTTCCGGTTTTCCCTGATGAACGCGGTAGTTTCCTCTGTGAGGCGGTCCGTCAAATATTCTCCCGGTTGGCCGTCCGGCAATACATTCCATCGGGATCTTTTCCCCGTCGTGGGGATAGCCCAATTGCCCGCATAGGGGTAAAAATATTGTCCTGGGCTACCATGGGCTGATCCGCCAATATTCCGGTCAAAGCCATGGTGTTCGGGCATGGAGAAGGGCGGTCCTCCCAAATGCCATTTGCCTATGGATATGGTTTTATAGCCGGCTTCCCGGAGGGCTTCTGCAATGGTAAACTCCTCGAGTGGAAGGTCGCGGACAAAACGGCCCTCGCGCAAGGGGGCTTGCGGATTCCAACGGCCGTCCGGGGTCCAATTGGTCATGAGCAATCGAGCGGGATAACGTCCCGTCAGGATGGCTGCGCGGGAGGGTGTACAAACCGCGCAAGCGGAATAGGCCTGGGAGAAGCGCACGCCTTCGCGCGCAAGGCGGTCAATGGCCGGTGTCTGGTAGTAGGCGCTTCCGTTGCAGCCGATGTCCTTCCATCCCAGGTCGTCGATCAGGAACAGAACAATATTAAATTGAGAAGCTGCTATTGGGACATGAAGCAAACACGACAGAAGTATTCCTGTGGTGAAACGCTCGATTGTTTTCATTTGTCAGGATGGGGTGATATTTTAGTGACCACATTAGATTAAGGTGAAGGGCTGAACGAGGGGAAACTTCCGGCGTAATACAAGGGCAGAAAAACGAGGTTTTGCGATGTTATTTCTCCGAAAGGGCGATCTGACAATACGTAGCCGTTGGGGCAATTCGGATAGGATTGTAGCAGGAGATGCAGACTTCTCAGGCTACCCGAAGTACCGCTTTTGACCTCGATTGGGCGTATGATATTATCCTGTGATATCAGGAAGTCGACTTCCGCTTGACTGCTTCTGGCGTCTCGTCTCCAGAAGAAGGGATCTCTTCCTTTGCTCGCTCTAAGTTCCTGGCCAACGAATTGCTCGGCCAATGCTCCCTGGAAAATTCCAAGCAGTTGGCTTTGTTTCAGGATTTCTTCCGCGGATACCCCCGCCAATGCTCGCATTAGACCGACATCCACGATAAGAGCCTTGAATCGTTTTTCCGTTGCGTTGGCCGATAGTGGAATGCCGCTTGGGCTGGTGGAGCGAACTTTTATTATTACTCGTGCCATGCATAGAAGGTCAAAGGCCTTGTGAATGGTAGGTGTTGAAAATCCTTCTGCCAATTTTGAGTATTTGATAATTTTTCCCACGGATTTTGCGACATTGGTCAAGACTGAGTTAATGCATTTTTTGTCCGCTTTGGGCGCGTATTTCGAAAAATCCTGGCGGTAGGTTTCTATCAGGTCATCTTGCACCCGAAGAGCTTCTTTAATGCTATTCGTCTCAGCATAGGCATAAACGGCTTCGGGCATGCCGCCAACAAGCAGGTAGTCACGCAATTCCCTCATCAACGCCTTATGTACCGAATCCGACGGTTGGGAGGGAAGTTTGGCCAGAGCATGGGCCATTGCTTGCTTGTCTATGGCAAGAAGGAATTCTTGAAAAGTAAGGGGATTCATTTCCAAGAATTGAATGCGCCCGACCGGAAACGATATGTCTGTGAAAGCAAATTCGAGTAGTGAACCGGCTGCTATCACGTGCAGTTCAGGCGCCTCTTCATAAAAATATCTCAGGGCCGTAATTGCTCTTGGACAGCTCTGGATTTCGTCGATGAACAGTAGGTCTTTTCCTGCTTCGATTCGCTTGTTCAGAAGGATTTCCAGTTCCGAGAGTATTCTCGATATATCCAGGTTTCCTTCGAATATTCGATGCCAGTCGAGATTCCT
>CBDCNU010000024.1:0-50607 GCA_965219475.1 Opitutales bacterium
GGCCTCGTCGTTTTCGATGACCTTGCGGATGGGCAAATCATATTTGCCGGCGAACTCGAAATCGCGTTCATCGTGACCGGGAACGGCCATGATGGCTCCGGTTCCGTAACTCATGAGCACGTAATCGGCGATCCAGACCGGGATCTGTACATCGTTGACGGGGTTGATGGCATAACCACCGGAGAAGACCCCGGATTTATCCTTGGCCAGATCGGTGCGTTCCAGATCGCTTTTTCGGGAGGCGATCCGCCGGTAGTTTTCCACCGCTTGGCGCCGTTTATCGGTGGTGACCTTATCGACCAGGGGGTGTTCGGGGGAAAGGACCATGTAGGTTGCGCCGAACAGGGTGTCGGGCCGCGTGGTGTAAACGCGGAGTTCCTCGCGAGGAAGGCCGAGGAGGCGGAAAGTGACCTCGGCTCCGGTGGATTTCCCAATCCAGTTCCTTTGCAGTTTCAGGGAGGATGAGGGCCAGTCCAACCGTCGGTGGCCCCGCAGCAGTTTTTCCGCGTAGGCGGTGATGCGCAGGACCCATTGGCGCAGTTTGCGGCGTTCCACCGGATGGTTTCCGCGTTCGGATTTGCCATCGATAACCTCCTCATTGGCCAGGACCGTTCCCAGGGCCGGACACCACCAAACCGGTTTATCGTCCACGTAAGCCAATCCGCGTTTGAAGAACTGGAGAAAAATCCACTGGGTCCATTTCACATAACCCGGATCGGTTGTATTGACCTCGCGGTCCCAATCGATGGCAAAGCCCAACTTCTGCAGTTGAGAACGAAAGGTTTCCACGTTGCGTTGGGTGACGATTCGCGGATGGGTTCCGGTTTGAATGGCGTATTGTTCCGTGGGAAGGCCAAATGCATCCCAACCCATGGGTTGCAGGGTATTGAAACCACGGGCTTTCTTATAGCGGGCCAGGATATCCGGAGCGGTGTAATTGATGGCATGGCCCATGTGCAACCCGTTCCCGGAGGGATAGGGGTACATGGACAGCACGTAATATTTGGGTTTTTCGGAAAAATCTTCGGCCCGGAATGTTTTCCCCTCGACCCAAAACCTTTGCCAATAAGGCTCAATTTTCGCAAAGTCGTAGTCTTTTGCTCCCGTGGACATAATTCAGGAAAAGTGAACTAGCTTGATTGAAACGATTGTTCAGTCAATAACCCAAGCCATGAATCCCAAACAGCCCGGAATGCTTTCCACATTGGCGTTCATCGCGCTGGTGTTGGGTGGTTGTGCCACCATCCCTCCGGACGAGGAGGTCGAAGTTGATTCGCCGACCTCCGGCCAGGGGTTGCAGCGGTTGCTGGCCGCGGTTGTGCGGATTGACGTGAGGGAGGTGACCTACCGCGGGGGCTCGAAGCAAAACATAACAGGCCAAGGATCGGGTGTCATCGTTTCTCCACAAGGACACATATTGACCAATGCCCACGTCGTATCCAACTTCGCCGAAGAAATTCGCATAACTCTTGCCAGCCTGGAGCGTGTGAGGGGGGAGCTGTTGGGCTGGGATCACTGGACCGACCTGGCTCTCCTCAAAATGGATATGGAGGAACTGACCGAACGCGGTTTGACCTTTACCTATGCCGCGTTTGGCGACTCCGATTCCCTCTACCCGGGGCAGCCGGTTCTGGCCGTGGGTACTCCCAATGGCCTGACCCGGACCGTTACCCGGGGAATCATTTCCAACACCAACCGGTTTTTTGAAGGGGCCGACCACGTTCGCGGATACGAAACCGGCTATTTCAATACCTGGTTGCAAACGGACGCGGCCATAAATCCCGGAAACAGTGGAGGGCCGCTGGTGACGGAAAACGGTGAGATAATCGGCATCAATACGCGGGCCTATCTGGGGGCCAACAACCTGGGGTTTGCCGTGCCGGCCAAAACGGCGCAGTTCGTGTTGGCAGGGCTGATGCAAACCGAAGAGATCGTTCGCAGTTACGTGGGCATTGTCCTGGGGCCGATGCAGGACTTGGAAACCTTTTACAACGTGGAAGCCAACGAGGGGGCGCTGGTGGAAAGTGTGGACCCCCGTTCACCGGCAGCCAACGCGGGCATACTGCCGGGCGATATCCTCATTGCGTTGGAGGGAACACGGCTTGACGGTCGTTTCCCGGAACAGCTTCCGCCCCTGCAAAATATCATCGCCAACTACCCGGTGGGAACGGAATTGACCTTCGGAGTGAAACGGCAAGGAGGAATTGAGGAATTCAAGGTGGTTACGGAACGTCTGGAAAGCCGGGTGGGTGAAGAATGGGCCTTCGACAAATGGGGTTTGAGCGTGCGGGAAGTCTCCCGCGCTTACGCGAGGGAAAACAAATTGGAATCGGAGGACGGATTTTTGGTCCTGGGGGTCAAAGTCGCCTTTCCAAGCGACCGGGCCGGTATGCGAGCCGGTGATATAATTACCAGGATCAATCGAAAAAGCCTCGGCTCTCTGGAGGAACTCAGAGTCATCCACGATGCATTCGAGGACGATTCCGAACCCCTGTTCGTAGAAGTCACTCGCAACTTCCAAACTTCTTTGTTTATCTTGAAACCATGAGACTGGTTTTGTCCATTTTTCTGACCTTTTTGGCCGGGGCGGTCTCTCTCCCTGCCGACTCTTTACCGGATAATTTGAGCGAGCTGGCTATGGAACGGCGCCAGACCATTGTGGCCATAGAGTTTGTCTTGGAACGGGAGCTGGACCGGCAGGAGGGCGGAGCCTTCGGTTTGGTGGTCGACGACGATGGAACCGTGGTTGTCCTCTCTTCCAGGATTCCCGCCTGGGAACCGGTGGAAAAACTGAAGGACTTCTTCGGCTATACGCTTCCCAACAGCGGTGACCGGTACCAATTGGAATATCTGGGGGAGGACTACGCATCGGGCTGGCACGTGCTGAAATTCAAGAACGAATTGCCCAAGGCCTTCATTCCCATAACGCGGTTCGACCGCGCTACGGTGAGCATGGGTGATCAGGTTTTTGCCGTGGGAGGGTTGACCAAGGATTTTGGATTTGACCCCTATGTCATGACCTCCCGCGTGGCCTTGGCCAAGCGAATGCCCGATCTTCAGCTCATTTTCCGCGATGGCATCGCCAATCCCGGGTGCCCCGTCTTCAACGCAAAAGGCGCGTTTGTGGGCTGGTTGCTCGAACCGCTGGCCTTCAACCAGGTCATGAAAGTGGGGCGGGAAACGATGAATATTTCACTGCGCAATCCCGATGAATCCTCAGTCGCCCTGTCCAGCAAGGAATTTTTCGACTATCTCGACCATATAAAGAAATCCGAAATCAACGGTTCCCGGGCTTGGATTGGAGTATCCGGCATGCAGCCCATCGATCCCGAGGTGGCCAAATATTTGGGCATTGAAAAACAATCCGGGATCGTATTGAGCGAAATCCTGGAAGACAGTCCGGCCAGCTCCGTCGGTTTGGAAGACAACGACATCGTTATCGGGGTCGATGGCAAACCCCTGCCTCAATTGAAACCCGACTCCAGTTTGACCCCCTATTTTCAGTGGCTTATTCGGCGTAAAGCCCCGGGGGAGACGGTTGCATTGGAGGTCATCCGAGGGGAGGAGAGAAAGCAATTCAGCATCGAGGTGGGAGAGGGCCCGAAAATGGTTCGGGAAGCGGATTACCGCTTTTATGAAAAATTGGGGTTTACGGTCCGGGAATTCCTCTTGTCCGATGGCATCCGCAGGCGCGTCGAGAAAGACCAGATGCATGGGGCCATCGTAAACTTTGTAAAGCGCAGTTCCGCAGTGGAGACCGCCGGTCTGCGAAGGGGCGACTGGATACGCCAAATCGAAGGGGAACCGGTAGCTTCCTACGACAAGGCGCTGCAAATGCTGGATGCGGTGGAAACCGATGAGGAAAAGTCGGAATTTGTCTTATTGGTGGAGCGCAATAACGAGACCTCCTTTATCAGGGCCCAATTAAAGTGAAGGGGGAAGCACGCCAAGGGCGCCAATAAGGAATTAGGAATGAAGAATTTGGGACGAATAGCCATGATAAGTTGTAGGAGCGGGTTTATCCCGCGATTGCCCAGGGGCGTCATATCCATGAAAAGGACACCCAGCATCCAGCATCTTGCTTTTACGCCAAAGGCGTTAAACTCCATAGCCCAGTGTCGCGCAGCGCACGCTGGGTTACCGATCACCCATATGACCGAACCCCAACGGGGTTCCACAAAAGGCGCCCAGGGGCGCCAATTAGGAATCAGGAATGGGATCTCGCCAAGGCGAGATGGCACATCCGGCTTCGCCCAGGGGCTACGGCCGGACACAGAAGGCACAGAGGCACAAAGGGGTAGGGAAGAGGAATTGACTCTCGCAAAGCACGCCAAGAACGCAAAGATGGAGAAGAGAGGGAGATGAACCACGGATTACTCGGATGAACACGGATAAGAGGCGCCCAAGGGCACCAATTAGGAATTAAGAATTGGGAATTGTTTAATCCGTGGTTGATTTTGCCCCCGGGATAACATGTTTACAGGCATTGTGGAAGAGGCGGGGGTTATCCTCGGTTTTGAAAAAGGACCGGGGGGTCGCCGCTTGCACGTGAGAGGGCGGAAGGTGCTGGAGGATGTCCGGGTGGGGGACAGTATCGCGGTAAACGGTTGCTGTCTATCGGTAGTGGTTTTCGATGAAAGCGGCCTTCAATTCGATGTTTTGGAGGAGACGGTGCGGCTGACAAGTTTTGCCGATCTGGGGCCTGGGCGATGGGTGAATTTGGAAAAAAGCCTGGCTTACCATGGAAAAATTGGCGGGCATCTTTTGACGGGTCACATTGATGGAACGGGGACCATAGAGGTTTTGGAGCGACGGGGATCGGACTATTTTCTGCGTGTATCCATTCCGGAGGATCAGCGCAAACACGTGGCTCACAAGGGGTGTATTGCGCTGGACGGTATTTCTCTGACCGTGGCGGAATTGACGGAAAAAAGCCTGGCTGTCTGGCTCATACCGCATACCATGGAAGTTACGAATTTGAAGGATAGGAAACCGGGAGATCTCATGAACCTGGAATTCGACCTCTTGGCAAAATATCTGGAATCGCTGGTTAGGGGAAAGGATTATGCGCTCCCAGCTTGAAGCGATTGTCGAGGAACTCAAACGGCTCAAGCGGGAAGGGGTCGAAGGCGTCTACGTGGAGGAATCGACCTTGGAGAATCTACGGGCCATGGTGGCCGGCCGGACCGAAGCTTTGGCTGCCTCGGCCACGCCTGCCAAAGCGGCCGTGTTGGAGGGCCCCGCTTTGGGCTCCCGAACTGGAACCGTTGCCTTGAACCAGAAAGGCCTCCCTATCGCCCCTATTCCAAAGGACCCGCCCAAGGTTATGCTTCCCGAAGGGGATAAAGGGATGCGTTGGGAAGCTTTGCGACAGCAGGTTCTGAATGACCCGGTATGTATCGAGCACCTCAATCCGGGCGCCCGAGTTGTATTTGGAGTCGGCAGCATCGATGCCGAAATCTTTTTTTGCGGGGAAGCGCCGGGCGGTGATGAGGAAAGACAGGGGGAACCCTTCGTAGGCCGGGCCGGGGAACTACTGACCAAGATCATAGGGGCGATGGGCCTTGCCCGCGAGAAGGTATATATTGGAAACATCATGAACTGGCGGCCTGAAATGCCTACCCCTGTGGGAAACCGGCCTCCCTCCCAGAAGGAGATGGCCTATTGTCTGCCCTATTTGCGGGCCCAGATCGAAGTGGTTCAGCCCAAAGTCATCGTGGCTCTGGGTATGACGGCGGTGAACGGCTTGCTTGGGCCGGATCCGCGCCGGCGTTTGGGAGCGATACGGGGAAAGTTCTTCGAGTTCAACCAAACCCCCCTTTTGGTGACCTACCACCCGTCTTACCTGTTGCGTAATACCATTAAAAAAACCAAACGGCTGGTCTGGGAGGACATGCTCACGGTGATGGAGCAGGTTGGGCTACCCATTTCGGAAAAACAGCGCCGGTATTTTCAGTAGGCTCTGGCAGGAATCATGGCCAAAACCCGAAACGTGATCTTGATTCAACCTGAGTTTGCCCGGCAGGTGGAGGCAGATGCCGCGTTCCTATTTGAGCCCGAGGGGTTGAAGCGCCGAAAGCTGGTGCGGCGCCAGGTAAAAGGTAGGGGAATGACTTATTTTTTCGATTTCGACGGAGTTGCCTGTGTCTTGCGCCATTTTTGGCGGGGTGGATTCATGCAGCGGTTGTCCCGCGATGGTTACCTGTGGTTGGGTCTCAAGCGAAGCCGGGCCTATGGTGAATGGACCATCCTGGAAAAGCTGAGGGAAATCGGATTGCCCGCGCCGCTCCCTGTGGCCCTGAGGATTCGAAGAGATGGCTGGCTCTGTCGGTCCGATATCGTGACCACGGAAATTGAAAACTCACAATCGCTCGGCAATCTGCTTCAGGAAAGAGGTCTGGATGCGCTGGACTGGGAGAAAATCGGCCGCCAGATTCGGGCCTTTATCGACAACGGGGTGTTTCATCGGGACCTCAACGCAAACAATATCCTTCTGGATGGGGAGCAGGTTTACCTCATCGATTTCGACCGAGCCTGCCTCTGTTGGGGAAACTGGTGGAAACCCCGCGTTTTGCGGCGATTGAAACGCTCCCTGGAAAAACTCAGCCGGATGCATGTTGTTTTTCACTACTCCGCCGACAATTGGAAATCTCTCCTGTCCGGCTATGAAGCGCCCTGAATCCCTTTGTATCCTCCGGCTGTCGGCCTTGGGAGATGTCACCCATGTATTGCCGGTTGTTCACACCTTGCAAAAGCATTGGCCGGAGACGCGCATAACCTGGATCATTGGCCGTTTTGCCCACAAGCTGGTCGGGGATCTACCCGGGGTGGAGTTCGTTGTTTTTGACAAGGGCAAATACCTGGGCGCCTATGGGGAGGTGAGGAAAGGCCTGGCCGGAAGGAGGTTCGATGTGTTGCTCTGCATGCAAGTGGCGCTACGGGCCAACCTGATCATTCCCTTGGTTTCGGCCCGACGCAAAATCGGATTCGACAGGGCCCGGGCCAAGGATGGCCACAGCCTGTTTATCGGAGAAAGCATACCTTCCCGTAAAGGCCAGCACGTGGTGGATGCCTTTTTCAGTTTTCTCGAGACGGCCGGTCTTCCGGAGAAGCAATTGGATTGGTCGGTCCCCATTCCGGAGAGTGGGGAAATATTTGCCCGGCGGCATATCGGTTCGGAAGGCCGGTTTGTCATCATCAGTCCCTGCGCCAGTCATCCATTGAGAAACTGGAGGGCGGAATATTACGGGCAGGTGGCCGATCACCTTCAACAGAAGGGGTTGCGGGTCGTTTTGTGTGGTGGACCGAGTGAGGCGGAGGCCGCCATGGGTCGCCAGATTGAAAAAAGGATGCGAACCGATCCCCTCAACCTGATTGGAAAGGATACCCTGAAGGACTTTTTGGCCGTTATGAAGCGCGCCGAATTGCTCATAACACCCGATTCGGGACCTGCGCACATGGCCAACTGCGTAAATTTACCGGTCTTGGGATTGTACGCGGCCAGCAATCCCAAGCGGTCGGGGCCCTATCAAAGTATAGACCTCTGCGTGGATGCCTATGATCGGGCCTCCCGTAAATTTCTCAAGAGACCAGCGGCGGAAACCAAGTGGGGTAAAAAGATCGAGTTCCCGGGGGTCATGGATCTGATCACCCCCGAAATGGTAATGGAAAAGCTGGATGCGGTCCTGAAATATTGAGGGAGTGGTGGAATGTTGGAATGGTGGAGTGGTGGAGTGGTGTTTTGGGAAGGATGGGATGATGGGAGAGACTCTCGCAAAGCCCGCGAAGGACGCAAAGGGGGGGAGGGGAAGTGGAGCGATGGAATGGTGGGGGAAGCGCTGAAGGCTTTCGGTGAATGAGGAATTGAATTGAGTTTCTGAGATACTGAGGTACCGAGGTACTGAGAAGGGGAAAGGCACACTTCATGTTGTGACCTTATTTTCCTAAAAATCCCAGTTGCCGCCCCAGAGGGTGGAGGGAGCGAACTCGATGCTGTTACCGGCGGGGTCGCGAACGTAAACCGATTTGCCCCCCTCGCTCCATTTCACTACCTCGTCGATGGGGATGCCCTTGTTGAGAAAATATTGCCGCCAGGCCTCGATTTGGTCGTGGCTTGCCCCAAAGGCGATATGGCCCTGGCCCTCGGCCCCGTGAGAGGGCACGGGGCGGCCGTCCTCCACGCTCAGTATCGGATCAAAAATCAACAGGACGCTGCTTTCCAAGCGGTAAACCAAAAAATATTCGGATTCACGGTAGAGGGATAATCCCAAAACATCGCTGTAGAATTTTTTGGCCGCGTTCAAGTCCTCGGCGTAGAGCACGGTTTCAAATATGCGATCTGCTTCCATTTAACCAAAGAATACTGGGAGGATAATCCACTAGGATCCATCAATAATAAACCAAGTATTTCAACATTAGGAAAGGAAGAGACCACGGATTTCACGGATGAACACGGATAGGGAAATTTAATTTGGAATTAGGAGTTGAATAGAGTTTCTGAGATACTGAGGTACCGAGGTACTGAGAGGGGGAATGGCAGCACACTTCATGGTGTAACCTCCACTTCCCCTCCCCCTCTTTGCGCTCTTCGCGCCTTTGCGAGAGTCTCTCCCATCATCCCCTCCTTCCCAAGACATCACCTCTCCCCCTGCCAACCCCCCAAACGTAAACATTCCTAATTGGCGCGCCTCCCCTTTCCATCATTCCAACATTCCCCCATTCCATCACTCCACTTCCCCTCCCTGACCGCCTACTCTTGGCTTGCTCCGGGATTTGGCGCTTCCAATAGTGGATCGGATATGGGGAACAGGATTTACACGCGCGCCGGGGACAAGGGAAAGACGGGGTTGTTGAGTGGAGAGCGGGTGGACAAGGACGATATCCGGATCGAGTGCAACGGGCATATCGACGAGGTGGCCAGCATGATCGGCCTGTTGAGGACAAGGATTGCGGCTGATCACAAATGGCAGGCTGGATTGCACCGCATTCAGGTAAGTTTGATGAATGCCATGGCGCACATTGCCCTTTCCCAAAACGCGGCAAGGCAAACCACCGTCCCTCTCCCCACTGAGGAGGCCGCTTTTCTGGAAGTGTGGATGGACAAAATCGAAGCGTCGTTAGCGTCAAAATCCGAGTTCTTCCTGGTGCCTGGAGGCACCGAGGTGGCGGCCCTATGCCATGTCATACGCACGCAGGTACGACGGGCGGAACGACGCCTGCATACGCTTAATCGGCAGGCGCCGATAGATCCAAGCATTCTCGAGATGATGAACCGGTTGTCGGATCTTTTCTACGAATTATCGCGGGAGGAGCTGGAACAAAGAGGTGTAAATGAAGAAAGGTGGAGATTTTTCAGGAACCGGAGCGAATGAGCTTGGCCCGCATATTTTCCAAATCTTCTACCGCACTCCGGAAAATTGATCCTGGCGCGACCCTCTTTGGATGCGTCTGCCTGTGCGCCGCACGCAGACAGGCCGCTTGGCTGGTAGTGGGCCTTTTGGCGTTTTCAGCCGGATGCTCGGAGAAAACCGAAAAACCATTAATTTTAGAAAAGGACGAGGCGGCCCTGTTTCCCGAGACCTTTCATCCCGAATCCTTGGGATGGGCCAGTCCGAACGTCTGCGCAGGATGCCATGCCGCGGCCCACAACGACTGGCTCCGGAGTCACCATGCCATAGCCAACCGGCTCATCGACCCGCAAAAAGAAGAGGAGGCATTTTCCCTTACCGAGGTGACGGATGAGGGAAATGCCCAATACCGTTTGAGCGGGGGAGAGGAGGCCTTTGCCATCGTGGAGCAGAATGCGCCCGCCGCAATGCCCAAGGGTCACGATTCTCCCGTCATGGGGGTGATTGGAGAAACGCCCATCCGGCAATATCTGGTGCCCACTGACAAAGGGAGATTTCAGACCCAGGCCTTGACCTGGGATCCCGCCAAAAAGGAATGGTTCAATGTATTCGGGGATGAAAACCGTCGCCCGACCGAGTGGGGGCATTGGACGCAACAGGGCATGAACTGGAACGCCAATTGCGCCTGGTGTCACATGACGGATTTCCAGAAAAACTATGCCATGTCGGAGGACGTTTATCACAGTACCTGGCTGGCCCAAAGTGTGACCTGCGTGCAGTGCCATTCCGGCATGGAGGAGCACGTGGAGTCAGCCCGGTCGGGCCGCTACACCACTCGCGCCACGGAGCCGGATCTCGGGATCGCTATGGAAAATTGCGCCACTTGTCACGCCCGTCGCGAGGAATTGACGGCACACGCCTTCAAGGCGGGAGATCATTTTTTTGATCATTATCGCCTCACTCTGCCCGATGCGCCCGGCGCTTATTTCGCCGATGGCCAGGCCCGGGAGGAGAACTATGTATACGCTTCCTTCATGATGAGCAGGATGGCGGACAAGGGGGTGACCTGCATGGATTGCCACAACCCCCATTCCGGGGAGGCGATATTGCCGGTGGAGAACAACGCGCTTTGCATGCGATGCCATGCCACCGGGCAGAATGAAGCCCTCATAATAAATCCGGTCGAGCATAGCCATCATGGAGTTGATAGCCTAGGCAATCGTTGCGTGGCATGTCACATGCCGGAAAGAGTCTACATGCAAAGGGATTGGCGCAGGGACCACGGGTTTACCAGTCCGGACCCACTGCTCACCCTGGAACTGGGGGCGCCCAATGCCTGTAACGGTTGCCATGATGACCAGTCCACGGAATGGGCCATCGCCCATGTAAACACCTGGTACGGAAACTCCGAGCGGCGCCAGATGGTGCAACGGCGCGCGCGCACCCTGACTCGGGCCCAGGCCAGCCATCCGGATAGTTTGGCAGATCTCAAGGAATTGTTCGCATCCGAGGAAAATGTTTACTGGCAATCCACCTGGATGCGGTTGTTCCAGCCTTTCGCCGCCGAGGATTCGGTCAAGGATCTGGCCCTGGAGGCGCTGGAGCACGCCTCGCCTCTTTTACGCGATTCCGGGTTGGGGGTTTTGGCACAGAGGCCCGATCAGTTGGCCGCGGTTCAAGCAGCTCTGGAGGACGATTCCCGCCTCGTCCGCAACCGTGCGGCGGAGGCCTTGCTGGCTCAATTCGACCCTTCGCGGACCGCTTTTCAGGAATGGATGGTTTACGCCGAGACGAACGCGGATCGTCCCGGAGGAGCATTGCGTCGGGCCGAGCTCGCTGCGATCCAAGGCGACGTCCCATTGGTAAAGCAACTCGTCCGACAGGCTGTATCCTTCGACCGGGAAAACGCTTATCTTTACTATGATGCGGCCATATTATTGGATCGGGTAGGGGAGGTGAACGAGGCATTGAACTTGTTGACCATGGCTCGCCGAATTGCTCCCGATCTGGCCCTTCTACCGTATTCGCAAGGTTTGTTGTACGCCGAACGAATGGATTACCGGGCAGCGGAAAAAGCAATATCCGACGCGGTGGGACTCGATCCCGATCAAGCGCGCTGGTGGTATAACCTGGCCATGATCTACCAGTATCTGGGCGAGCCCGACAAAGCTTATGGCTGCATAAATCGCGCGGTCGAACTGGAACCGGGAAACCCGGATTTTTTACTATACCGGGAGCGCTTGGGCGCCTCGCAGGGTTTGCCGCAAACTCCCTGAGCGCGGAGGAAGGGGGAGGGGGCGCCAAGGCGCAAATTAGGAATTAGGAATGAGGAATTAAGAATGGTGTGACCACGGAGGCCACAGAAAGCACACTGGGTTGAATTGGGCAAAAAAACGAACCCCGCTGGGGTTCAATCATAGGGCCGATCGGTACCCCAGCGCGCGCTACCATGCTTTGCCTAAACCGTGCTTCGCAACGCTACGCAGGTCAAGAGGCTTCGCACGGCACAGCGCGACGCTGGGCTCCAGAGTATAACGCCGTTGGCGTAGAAGCAAGACTCCGCAAGCTTCGTCAAAACGACCCGCCGTTGCAAAGCAACTTTGCGACGCACGGGGTTGCGAGGATCAGCCGTGGCCCAAGGGCTATGGCTAGACATGATGACCCCGACGGGGCTTGTGGATATAAGGTCAATTGTTGAGAAACGAGTCGCTGAGAACCACCCCTGCAATCAAGTCCTGCAAACCGCTTTGGCCGGCCATCAGATCGCGCTGAATTTTATCAATTGAAGCCCGGTCGCCCAAGCCCAAGGTCCTGCCCAGGGCGTAAGTCATCATCTTCTCGATCAAGCAGCGGGTAAAATCGTCGGATCGTCGACTCAACAACTCCTGGAATTCTGACACGCCTGAAAAGGATTCTCCACTTGGGAGCATACCGGAGGCATCGATTCCTCGGCTTTTGTTTCCGTAGCCGGTTCGCCACAACCCGGCGGCGTCAAAATTCTCCAGAGCGAACCCCAATGGATCGATCTTTCGATGACACTCAGTGCAGGTCGCTTCTTCACGGTGTTTGGCCAACAGCTCACGAATGGTCTTTGCCTCGCTGACGTCGGATTCGATGAGCGGCACATCCGGTGGCGGAGGTGGGGGCGACCGACCAAGTATGTTTTCCAAGATGTAGATGCCGCGAACAACCGGTGAAGTATCGACACCGTTAGCCGAAGCCACTTGCACTAGAGCATGGCCGGTTAAACCTCGTCGTTGGGTTCCGCCCAAGGACACCCTGCGCAGTTCATGCCCTTCCAATCCTTCCAGACCGTAGTGCCTGGCCAATTCGCGATTGAGGAAGGAGTAATCGGCCGAAAGGAACTCACCCGGACTGAGGTTGTTGTCCAGCACATGGCGAAAAAACGTTTCGGTCTCCCCAATCATGGCTCTTTCAATATTATCCCGGTGATAAGTCCTGAATTCTTCGGACACAGGCATCTCTCCAATATTATCCACTTCGAGCCAGCGTCTGATAAAATTGGATACGAAACGATCGGATTTGGAATCGCGCAACATACGATCGATCTGTTGCCGCAATGCTTCCGGATGGCGCAAGCCTCCTGCTTTGGCCTGGGCAAGTAACCGCTTATCGGGCATGGAAGACCAAAGGAAATAAGAGAGGCGGGATGCAAGGGTGTAATCGTTTAAAGGCCCCTCGCCCTCTGAAAGGTAAAGAAACGCGGGGGAACATAAAATGGCTTGAAAACCCAGTTGCAACGCTTGGAGTGAATCCAGGCCTTCCTTTATTTTGCGAATGACGAGCGATTCTACCGGATTCAACTCACCGTCTTGCAAAGGCCGGCGAAAAGCGGCCTCGGCGAAGCCACGCAGCCGTTGCAAAATAGATTCAGGATTCAGTTGGTGGGGTTTGAGATCTCCATAGAGCAGCAGATGCCCTTTCGAGGGCCATTGGTCCAGACGAGGTCCTTCTACCTGAATTTCCCATATTCTCAGTTTGGGTCCCCGGTAAACTTTCAACAATCCGTGAGATTTTTCCGTCCCGGGTTTCATATCGGCGAAAGGCGCTACTTCCGGGAGGTGACCAGCGTGTTGAGTTATGATGCGAACCAGGCGCTTGGTGGCGATGGTGCCATTGCCAAAGCGCACCTCGGGCTCAAAACCTTCCTCGATAAAAACATTCCATTCAAACCATTGAGGCTTCTCATCGGTCAATTCCACCCGGGCCAAGGATCGTTCTCTTGAAACACTGCCCGTACTTTCAACACTTCCTTCCCGGTCGACCGCGAGGAGTTCCAGGACCAGCGGATCTCCGTTTTGAAAATCATCCAGGGCGTCGCCATAAGGATGATAGCGATCCACAGCCGCAGCTTTTACCCGCACCGTGTAGATCCCGCTCTGGGAAACTCCCCCTCTGGTGAGGGGTTCAAACCCGATATGACCACCCCTGTAATGACGGCCATATAGATCCGTGTAAGCGGTTTCCGGGATAAATCGAAAACGATCGACCCGAAACAACTTCGGTAAATCAGAATTTTCCTTCCCATCAAAATAAAAGGGTGATTTCTGCACCCATCTCATCGGTTCCGGTTTGTCACCAAACTGGGTGGCTCGATCTATGGCCTCCTCCGCTGCCAGAAAGTACTTTTCCAACAATATGCCTGAGGTTACCAGTTCAGCCCCGATGTTATCGAAACCATCCACTTCCACCTCGGCGGGAAATGCTTCCGCTGGATTCCAAACCGAAACATTCAAACCCAGGAGATCGCCGATAGTGTGTCGGTATTCCCAGGCGTTGAGCCGGCGCAACACGCTATGGCCTCCGGAATCGGACAATTGCGCCAGGGACTCGGTTACGAACCCGGTTGTGGAGGCGATCATCTTCGCTCGCTCAGTCGCCGAAGGCTGCGGTTCATCCTCAGGAGGCATATCCCCGAGGTTGAGCATATCCAGAATTTCCTGCCAAAGTTCCAGCTCACCGGTACTGCTGGCGGTCAATGACAAATAATCAAACCGGCGATCGGCTTTCTGTTTATCCGGGCCGTGACATTTGATGCAGTGTTCCTGTAGGAAATCCACGCGTGAGTAGGCCCATGCATAGTCCTGCAGCCAAAACCCAAATGGCACAACTGCCAGCGCCGCGATCCGAACCCCCCTCATGGTGAACCATCAAACCAGTTGCATCGGCGAAAAGGTAGAGGCGCTTCTTCCGAAACTTTCTATCTCCATGCCAAACCATTGAAGGGAGGACAACCAAAGATTACAAAGCGGCACACGCTTGTGCTTCTCTTCCGGGCAAATGAGGTGGCCTTGGTGCACGATGCCGCCACCGGCCAATATTACCGGAACATCGCGGTTGCTATGGGTGTGGGCATTCCCCATGCCGCTTCCCAAAATGACCAGGGTATGGTCCAACAATTGAGCCTCCTTGAGTCGGTCGAGAAATCGGGCAAACTGAGTCATCAGGTAGGTCTCCACAATTTGAAGTTGGGCGAGCCTTCCTTCGGCCTTCCCATGATGGGACAAGCCATGATAGGAACCCACATTCAAATCGGTCGTCCTGAAGCCGAGGGGGATCTCGAATGTCGCAACGCGGGTTGAATCGGTTTGCAGGGCCAACACCAGCAGATCGTAGATCAGAGGCATCTCTTCAATCTGCATGCGATCTTCATCCAACACGGGATCGATAGGGGAATCCGGCTTGGGGCGATCGAGCCACTCTTTGGACATCCGGAGGCGCTGTTCCACTTCCCGGACGGAGGTGAGGTATTGGTCGAGTTTATCCCGATCGGTTGCATTCAGTTTTCCTCCGAGGGTATTGGCCGATTCTCGCAGGGCGTCCAACACGCTGGCTCGATGAAGCAGCCGCACGCGTTCCCGGGCCAGGCTGGCTTTGTCCGCATTCACAAACAACGCATCGAACAAACGAGCGGGATTGCTGATCGGAGGAATGTTGACGCCGGAACGGTTCCAGCACATATCCGTTCCTCCACCTATACCTGCAGTAATCGAAGGATACCGTGCCGCGCTCCCGGAGAATTCGGCCGCCGCTTGATCGATCGTCATATTCTTGGCGGGAAATCCGGCGGCCTCACTCTTGCGAACCCCGCTTAAAAACGAGTGAACCGCCGAATGCCCTCCTTTGATGTCGTGATCCAGGTTCGAAAACACGGTGAAATCGTTTCGGTGACGTTCGACAGGCCCCAGGGTCAGACTCGTTTCGTAATCCGGCCCCGAGGATTTTGGAAAAAATCCTCCCGGCCAGAAACCCAAGTGATTACCCACACAGACCAAACGCCTTGGATTGGTTTCCGGGGATGCCACCAGATTCCCGGTATGGAGGCTTTCAAAAGCGGGAAGCGCCAAAGTAACCCCGAGTCCCCGGAGAAAATTGCGACGGCTCAGTTTAGGGGTTGGCAAACTCATGACGGCGGAAATAATTTTGTCCTCATTAAAGAGCCTGGTCAATGATAACCTGATAGGTTCTGGTGCGAGAGGATTGGCAGGTCATGCAGTCTTATCGATGAACTACCGGAGTTATGGCGGAAATTACTCGGCAGCAGGCATCGGATCAAAAAGAGAATCTTTTAGAGAGAAATGAATTTTCTGCATCCTCTGGCGGTGATCCTCGGAACCATGGCGGTGATTTTATTGTCGCTGATCGCCTCGCTCTATATCAAACAACGCAAAATGCTCTATTACCCGCAACCCCTCAGCCGGTCTTCGCCCCACCTCCTGGGAATGGAGCCGTTTGAAAAGACCTTCCAGCGAAACGGCATCCAATTGCACGGTTGGCTGATTAATCCGCAAAAGGAAAATTTGATCATTTACTACGGTGGGAACGGCGAAGAAGTGTCCTATAATTTGGAGAGCTTCAGGCGGTTTGAGGATCACGCCGTCTTGTTGATGAATTATCGAGGCTACGGGGAAAGCCAGGGATCTCCTTCGGAAGAGCATCTGGTGGGCGACGCCCTGGCCCTTTTCGATGAAATGAGGAAGCGTTACCCGACCATAATACTGTTTGGCCGCAGTCTGGGAACGGGAATAGCGGTTCAGGTGGCCGGCAAGAGAGCCGTCCACTCGCTCATTCTGGTGACTCCCTTCGACAGTGTGGTGGCGGTTGGACAAAAGCTGTTTCCCTTTGCCCCGGTATCGCTGCTGGCCAAGGACCGGTACGATTCAATCACGGCCTGCAAAGGGGTTACGGCGCCGGGGCTATTTCTGCTGGCGGGAATGGATGAGATTATCCCGATACGTCACGGCATCAATTTGGCCGATCACTGGGAGGGAGAACGCCAAGTGGTTACCATCGAGGGCGCCATGCACAATACCATCGGGAATCATCCCGAATATTGGGAGAGCATCGTTCGGTTTTTGAGCGACAGCGGAAAATAGGATTAGGAGTCCGGCTTTGTCTTTTTCAAGCCGGTCACCCGATCCCCTTCTTTCCACTCTCCCCTTTTCCTGAGGAGTTCGACTCGCTCGAACCGTTTGAGGACGGTACGGTTTTTTTTTCGGATAGTGCCGGAATTGCGAAAGGTGTTGTGCTGGGACATGACTGCGATTGGGTCTGAGGCGGGAAAGGTTGGTCCTTTGCGCCATTCTTTCAAGTAGATTTTTGCGAATCCATGAGGAAACCTTTTTTGAAAAACCACGGACCCTGCTTCGCCCGAGGGCTACGGCAGGACAGGTTACACGGATAAGCTCGGATGGGAACAGAGTGGTTCAAATTACAACGCTGCGCTCGATGCCTTGATCCGCCTTCGCCGAGGGGCTTCCATGCTTCGCCTAAACCGTGCTTCGCAACGCTACGCAGGTCAAGAGGCTACGCACGGCACAGCGCGACGCTGGGCTCTGGAGTTTAACGCCGTTGGCGTAAAAGCCAAATGTTTGAATCGATTAATCGGGCCAATAGATGGGCGCACTTGCAGCCCCATAATCGTGATCTTGATCTCTCTCCTGTTCCCCAATTCCTAATTCCTAATTCTTAATTCCTAATTGGCGCGCCCCAGCGCGCCTTTCTCCCTCCCAATTCCTCATCCTGTCTATCCTGCTAATCCATGTTCAATTCCCGGGAGGTGGATTCGGCCCATTTTCGGTATGGTTCGCCTACGTCGGCGAGGTCGGCCACGGTCCATTGCGGCGTCTCATAGGGATGATTTCGGTGGACCAGGGCCTTGAGAGCCAAGGTATTTTTTCGCAACACTTTGAAAGTGAGGCGGAATTCACTGGCTTTTTCCACGGAGCCTTCCCACCGGTAGAATGAAGTTATGGGCTCCTCGATCTGCACACAGGCAGCCAGGCCCTCTTCCACGGCCAGCCGGGCCAATTTTTCGGCTTCCTCGCGGGATGCGGTGGTGGTCCAGGCAATGTTCATGATGCGAAGCAGTTTGGTGTTTACAGGGTTGTTTTATTGGTGAAAAAACCAATTGCCAAACCCCAAAAGAGAAGGCAGGCTGGCTGGCTTTTCATAAATCGCCCCCAACAACCCCATAAGCTCCCCAAATTTTTACCAGACTTCCCGTGCGAGACGATTATCTTAAAGCAGCTCACGAAATAATCCCCGATCCAAACATATTGGTCAATCTGGTTTCCCGTCGCGTGAAGCAACTCAAATTTGGTCAGAAGCCGTTGATTGAATCCTTGGAGCGGCTGGATCCGGAAGACATCGCCCTGAAAGAGATTATCGAGGGGAAGATCAGCTTCGAACTGGCCGAGTAGGCTTCCGGCAGCATGGCCCTTGTAGGGAGGGGACTTTTTTGACTAAAATGCAACCGTTTCCCTGCCATGGCCAAAAAGAAGACAGGCAAAATTCGCATTTCCGAAATTCGCAATGCCAAGGCATTTCGGAATTTCGTGGTGGGGGAAAGATTTGAGGCGGGGATTGTTCTGCGGGGAACGGAGGTGAAATCCATTCGGGAGCACAAGGCGCAAATCAACGATGCATTTTGCCGGTTTGATAATAACGAAGTATTTCTCTACCACGCCCATATTGCGGAATACTCCCATGGCAACCTGAACAACCACGCCCCCCGCAGACCGCGAAAACTGCTCCTGAACCGCCGGGAAATCAACCGCCTCAGAGGGGCATTGGAGGTAAAGGGCAAATCCTTGATTCCCCTGCGACTCTACTTCAAGCGTGGCTTGATCAAGGTGGAAATTGCCCTGTGCACCGGGAAAAAGCTTTACGACAAACGCCAGGACCTGAAAAAGAAGGCGATAATGCGCGAAGTTGAACGCGCCTTCACACACCGTTAAAAAATGGCAGCGTCAGTCGTCGTTCGCGTCCCTTGCAGCACTTCCAATTGTGGATCCGGTTTTGATACCCTCGGATTGGCCCTCAATCTGTATGGGAGAGTGCGGTTGAGTCAGCGTGATGATGATCGGGTGGTCTACGCCGGAACCGACCCGGCCTTTCCCAGTGTGGCCATAAGCATGTTGGGAGAGGTCCGACAATCCTTTGTTCAGGCCGTCGGCAGAGATGTGCCCGGTTTCGATTTCGATATCGATTCCGAGGTCCCGATTGCCCGGGGTTTGGGATCAAGTGTAATTTTGCGGGCGGGGGCTTTGGGCTGCTTGAATGAATTGGCCCATTCCCCTTTGTCGCGGGACCGGATGGTCGACATCGTAACCGGGATAGAGGGGCATCCCGACAACGCCTCGGCCGGAATACTCGGTGGGTTCACCGTGGCGCGCTTTTGTCCGCAAAGGCAACATTATCTGGGAACCCAATCCTTCCCGGTTTCCCATGGATTGACTTTTGTAGTAGTGGCTCCGGAGCTCGAAATCATAACCGATGAATCCCGAAAACAGTTGCCCCAGGAGATCGGTTTTCAGGATGTGGTGGACAGTTTGAACGGTTTGGCCTATCTGGTGGCGGCCTTTGCCTCGGGCAAATACGGGAACCTCGGGGTTTATCGGGAGGATCGCCTGCACGAACCGCAACGGCTCAGAAATATTCCCCAGGGCAGGGAGGCGATTGAGGCGGGGATCGAAGCGGGAGCCCTGACCGGCTGGTTGAGTGGAAGCGGCAGCAGCGTGCTTTGTGTGGCGCATCGGGAAAAGAGCGCCAAGGTATTGCAAGCCATGTCATCAACGTTCCGGGAACACGGTATACCGATCGATAGCTACACGTTGCAGGCGGACAACTCGGGTCTTATCGTGGAAGAGTGAAAAACTACGGATCCTGCTTCGCCCAAAGGCTCCGCACGGCACAGCGCAGGGTAGGTTACACGGATAGGGAAATTTAATAAGGAATTGGGAATTGGGGGTTCAGGATAAGTGGGGAAAGGGATCAAAGCTTTTACATTGCCTACACTGTTGACTTGCCCGACCAAGCTCATGGCAGGTGGAAAACCATCCTGATTCAAATATTCTTGGGACATCGTAGTGGCCACGTCGCAAAAAACCAAATGGCAATCAGTTGGGAGTACACCGAAACTCCGTGCTCTGCTGTCGAAGCTCGCAAGAAGGACGGAATGCCTATGGCGCGGCACGAGGGCCGACAGGCCGGTGCATTTTCTCCATATAGGAAAGACGGGCGGCACGGCCTTTAAGCACGCCATTGCGACAGCGCGTAGACAAAATGCCCGACACGGGGCGCTCATCCCTGCACTTCATCTACATCCCCATTCGGTCAATTTGAGGGACATACCGAAAGGAGACCGGTTCTTTTTCTTTCTGCGGGATCCGATCAGTAGATTCGTCAGCGGTTTCTACAGCCGACAAAATCAGGGACAACCACGGCATTTCGTCCCTTGGCGACCGAGTGAAAAAGACGCATTCGAGCGTTTCAGCACACCCAACCAACTGGCCCTTGCCCTGTCATCCCGGGATGCCGAGGAAACAGATCGTGCTGAAAAGGCAATGCGGACCGTTGCGCACGTCCGGGACAGTTACTGGAAATGGTTCGAAAGGGAGGATTACTTCCTGTCCAGGCTGGAAGACCTGTTCTTTATCGGTTTCCAGGAGCAGCTTTCAGCAGACTTCGAAATCCTCAAGTCGAAGCTGGGGCTACCGGTCAACCTGCTGTTGCCCACCGACCCCATACAGGCGCATGTCAACCAGCCAGGGCTGGACAAGACGCTGCAAAACGACGCCGTCGAGAATCTGCGGCGCTGGTATGCGGGAGAATTCCTGTTCCTGGATCTCTGCCACAGTATTATCCATGAACGTCCGTCTATCCGATCATAGGGAACAAGCAATTAGCCCGCATTTCTCACAAAATTCGTCGCGAGCGAACGAAGATCGAGTGGTGATGTGGGCTTCGGGCAGAGGCGCGGATGAAGCTGGGTCGACACCCTGCAAAGTCGGCCTGCAACTGTGCGAAGCACGGGCAGGGGAATCCAGCGAAGTCCGCACCAGTGCCGATATTTCGGAGCGCAGTAGAAGATTTGTGAAAAATGCGGGTTAGGCCCGCCGCCTTACTCCAACACACCTCGCAAGCGATTGAAATCGGCAACGCTGCGGTTGTAGTTGGCAACCGCAGATATCTCTCTCAGCTCGGCTGAGGCCAAGTCACTTTGCAAACGCAGGACAAAGAAAGTCGAAGTCGTACCGGCCTCGAGTTTCTTTTGTTCCGCTTCCAAACTCAGTTCTGCCAACTCCCGGGCCAAACGTGTGGCATCCAGGCGTTTAAAATTTGTCTGCATGATATGGAAGGAGGTATGGAATTCGAGCTGAATAGCCTGTTTGATGCGTTCAAGATCTACCTCTGCAATCCGCTCCCGCTTAACAGAGATCGCCTCACGCGCCCGGGCCGATCGGCTGAAGAAGGGAAATTCAAAAGATGTTCCCAGGGAATAGAAATCATTATCACGAGAAAGTGCCGACTCGATACCGCCTCCCCATGAATCACCTGCTCCCCTGAAACCAATTTGGGCGATCAGGTCCAAAGTCGGCAGTGTCTGATTCCTGTCTCGGGCCGACCGCAAACGGGCCATTTCGAGAGCGATTTCCCCAATATGATAATTGGGTGTGCTATCCAATAAGCCCTCAAGCAGATTACTGAAGTCGTTCAGGATTTGTGGTTCGGTATAAACCTGTGCTTCCAGATTGTAGGACAAGGCCTCCTGAGCGTTATCAAAAATCAATTGTTTGATTCGGTTCTTTGCTCGAGTGACAGAATTGGTGGCGGCAAGAACCCGCTCATCCCGTGATGCGAGTTGAGCTTTGGCCTCCATGATATCCAGGCGGGCGATAATTCCCAATGCGACCCGCTTGTCGTTGTCCGAGACCGTTTGTTGGGTTAAATCTCGAATACGAATGAAACTCTCCAGATTCTTTTGCGCCTCACAGAGGTCATTAAATGCAAAAATAGTCGAAGCGAACGTATCCAGAAGCGCTTGTTTGAATTCCCACTCGCTGAGGTCGAATTGATAACGAGCTATACGCAAGGCCGCCAAATTGGCGGTGAAACCAAAATTTCGGAGCAAGGGCTGCCTGAAAGTCAGTCCCGCAAAGGAAATGAATCGATCGTCGTTTATCCCGCTTACATTCGAACTGACTCCAAGGCTGACAGTCCCGCCAGTCGCCACCAAACCGTCCAGGCCGACTGCAACCGAATCCGTGGTTTGGGTATTCCCGGATTCGGCCGTGATGGAGGCAGAAAACTCCGGATCGAATACGCCCTTTTCCCGTTCTATTCCCTGCTCGGCGATATCTACCCGAGCCCGCTCGATTTTGATACCGAGGTTACTTTCCAGAGCGCGCGTCATAGCTTCCTCCTTGGTCAAAACCAAAGTGGTCAGCGCCTGCCCATTGCCGGAAGCAATCGAGGCGACCGCCAAGGCCCATCCGCCCAACAACAGATTCCTGAAAAACTCCTTGTAGCGCTGCGGTCGTTCGAGGCCGTTCACAATTCCGCGGTCGTCATTTGGGTGACGAAATTCAGCATAGCGTTTATCGACTGGTCGATTTTATCGGGAGTTGAGTTTCGAATAACCTCGTCGCGTTTATTGCCTACATGGATCGCGAAGGATTCGTTGTTCAATAGCGTTTCGATTTTTCTTTTTATCTGGTCGCTGGATTCCTTGGCCAAATTTCCCATGAGCCCCATGCCATGGTAAACTACCCGTGCTGCGTTTCCGGGTTGATCTACGGCGCCAGGATAGGCAAGCATCGGCACCCCTGCCAACATGCACTCGGAGATGGAGTTCGTTCCGCCATGCATAACCATAAGGTCGGCTGCTTGCAAAACCTTGAGCTGGGGAACCCGTCGGAACAGGAATACATTTGAAGGACTCGGCTCGAAGGATCCAAGATTGAGTTCATTGCCCAATGAAATCAGGAGTGTAACGTTGTCCAGTCGGCTGCAGGCCTGTATGAGTCGACGAAAAAAAACTTCCATGCCTGCATAGCGGAACGACATGCCTCCGAATGAGCAGTAGATCAACCTGTGAGAATCATTCGATGCTTTCCATGCAAGGGTTTTTGCGAAATGACGATCAAAACTGTAGTCGTAGGAAATCTCGGAGCGCGATGATGGGATCGCCGTTCTGAGATAGAGTTGGTTTTCTTTCGGGGTTCGTGGAAAATCGAGCTCGGGGGTCGAGAGGATAATTTCGGGAATCGATCGTAGACCGATTCGGAAACATCGCTTGAAATTGACTGCTTCAAAATCGAACCCGGTTGATTGGCAGAGTCTATTCATGAACGATTTTGACTCCACCGTATGAAGCCCGAAAAACTGGGAAATACGTCGCTGTGAGAAATAAAGCAACCACTCCAGGTTGCATTTGAAGCGAGAAATCCGAGTGTCTTTGGGTACGAGATTGGAAATCGGCGGCGGTACATTTCTCTCGTAGTCGGGTGCAATCTGGGACTCGATCACGACAAAGGGAACTTTCAATTCATGAAGCCCCAGGGCATACCGAACGAACGTGCTGTCGACAAATACGACGTCCGGTTCAAGTGAAGCAATTTCCCGGTGAAAGGCGGTCGATTCGAGGAGATCTTCCCGCATCTTCCTCAGGAATGCGTATTTCCATATTTGCTTTCGAAGCCAGATAAGAGGCGAACGGGTGGACTGCACGGCAAACCTGGTCTGGTTGCCCCATCCAAGCTCTTGGTCGAGGCGGTAAAACTCGAAACCTTGGGATTCAATTATTGCCTCATAGTCGTCCATGGAGGCGTAAACAACGCGGTGTCCATGGGTAATGAGTTCGCGGGCAAGGCCAAAACTGGCGTTCATATGTCCCGATTCCGGGAGCACTCGAAAGAGCATTTTAGCCATCGCTTATAGGGTGTGTGAATAGTGCCGTTTCCCAATAAAGGGAGCCGCTTTTCTATGGGTTGATCGCTGCCGGGAAGTTGCGGCATTGGATCGAGACAGGCCTTTCTCGACCCAGGTTCTGCCGCCAAGCATTGAAATATCCGCCATATCTCTCCGCCATCTCTTCGATGGAAGGTTTATAAATTTCCTCTAGAAGGGAGCGGATTTCCGGAGGCATCTCTTGGGCTGGGGAAGCATTGTATCTGGCGGACAGCAGCTCCCGATTGCCAGCGATGGATGGGATGCCAAGAAACGCGTAAATTTCATTGAGAAGTTCTACAGGCTTTTCCTCAATGGAGTCATAGAAGCAAATCAGGATTTGACTGGAATCAAAGCAATTCAAGTAGTTCCCGATTATTTCCGGGTAGTCGCCTCGCCTTGTAATACCTTCCTCCGTCAGTGCAATCAATACGTCGTTTACGCATTCGATTTCCTTCTTGAATCGGCCGATTTTCTTGTAGAAGCGCAATGCGGACCAGGCGCGGTCGATAGGATTTCTCACCAACAGAATTATTTTCAGGGAAGGATTTATTTTCCTCATCCATTCAATGTCCTCTCCATCCAACAGGGCGTAGGCTGGAGTGATTTCACCCGAAATGGAACTCGCAGAAACATCCGGGAAGAGCGATTTATACCAGTGATCGTCATAATAACCAAACACCCACCGAAGGCCCCATCCGATCCTATCGAATCGCCTCGAAACGATACACCCCGGAAGCGATCTGAGGATTCTCCGACATTGACGCCTGTGAAAGGGATCGCTCCTCCAAATCCTGGCAATTGGCGAAGCCGTCTTGAGTCCATTGGGCGAGGGGTACTTGGGTGAGCGATCAAAATAATGGAGTTCCTTTATCGGCGGCATCCAGACGGATGGATGCCTGGAAAGTTGTGCATAGAGCCAAGTTGTACCAGCTTTTTGCGTGCCAATTCCAATAAAGCCGGGTGAGATTTCGGTAGATAGAATTGTCAAAATTCAGGACCTGACGTCTTCTCAGTTGTCCACTTGCGGAGGTTTTGTTGGATGTGGGAAATGATGATCTGTTGTTCTTCCCGGCCGGTTGATGTTATGGGGAGGGAATTTCCGAAAGCCATGTGGACATCGAGCCGGGGTCGAACTTTTCCAAAATCCTTTAACCATTTGGAGGTTCCCCAGGCATCTGTTTTCAGGGCAAGCGGTATGATGGGTACTCCAGCCCGCTTGGCCAATTTTACCCCTATGGAGTTGAAACGGGCCGGATCGAATTGCGTCATGCGGGTGGTTTGGGGAAAAACGGCCAGGGAATAGCCGGTCTCGATCCGTTTTGTTCCTTCTTTCATCACCCGCACAAAATCTTCCTTTGCACTCCGCCGGCCAACCACGATGGGGTTGCGGGAAATCATGATATGCTTAAAAACCGGATACCGGATGAGAGATTCCTTTACGATATAGGTAAACTTGTGGTGGGGACAAATAAGGTAGGGAAGGAGGAAGGTTTCCAGGGTGCTCATGTGATTGCCCACGACGATAAAAGGCGAACTCAATTCGGTGACTGCTTTCAAATTTCGGATGGAGAATTGTATTCCAACCCCTTCGATGGCCTTGAAAATATCGAAGCTCGACCGGCACCAGGCCGGATCGTCGTAGAGACCGCGTTTGGCCAAGCTGGAAGCATTGCAAACGATGGGCAGGATTTTCAGGTAAAAGGCCAAGGATGGAAAGCGCCTGGTGAACCAGCCTGGGGAGGTGTCAGGGGAACTGTAACGGTCTATGATGACCGGGAAATCCAATTGAAAACGCATGCGTTCAATGGGGTGGTTGGTCTCAGAAGATTCAAATTCGTTCTCCGGGAATTTTGCCGGAAATCGGACTCAGAGGGCTTCGGCTTGGAGTTGGGTGAGCCTTTGGCAACCCGCTTTGGCCAAATCCAGTAGTTTCCGAAGTTGATCCTCCGTGAAGATGGCTTCCTCTCCGCTTCCTTGAACTTCCACGTAATGGCCGGCCCCGGTCATGACAACATTGAAGTCGACCGAGGCGTCGCGGTCTTCGGGATAGTTGAGATCCAGGATTTCCCAACCCTTGTAAATGCCCACCGAAATGGCGGAAAGGGAGTCTCTAAAGGGATTCTCTGCAATTTTCTGTTGGGAGAGCAGTTTCTCGACGGCCAATTTGCAAGCCAGGTAGGCTCCGGTAATGGATGCGGTCCGCGTCCCTCCATCGGCCCGGAGCACGTCGCAATCCACCCACATGGTTCGCTCTCCCAGTTTCTCCAGGTCCAGCACAGCCCGGATGGAACGTCCGATCAGTCTTTGGATTTCCACAGTTCTCCCCTCCGGCTTGCCCCTGGTGACCTCCCGCCTCTTGCGCTCAAGGGTGGAGTAGGGCAGCATGGAGTATTCGGCCGTAGCCCAACCGCCCGAGGGCCCTTTTTCCCGCATCCAGCGCGGAACGCCGTTGATTATCGAGGCCGCGCAAATGACGCTGGTATTCCCGAAAGAACACAGCGCCGAACCGGCGGCATGGGGTGCAATATGTTTTTTGAAACTTATTTCCCTCAATTGATCGGGAGATCTTCCATCGGGTCTTTCCAGGTCCTCTAGTCCTTCCATGGCTCTACGGAATGGACGGTCTGTTATTTAGCGAGGAAAAAGACAAAGAAATATTGGGGGTGTAATCTTTCACCCTTTGGCCATTTCCGGCGCTTCCGTCCATTTTCCTTCCCTTGTGATGAGGTCGATGAGCCGTTCCACCGCCTTTTCCTCCGGCACTTGGTATTCCACACAGTCTTTACCAATGTATAGATTGACTTTGCCCCGGGCCCCGCCGACGTAGCCAAAATCGGCATCGGCCATTTCTCCCGGCCCATTGACGATACATCCCATTACGGCAATCTTTATCCCTTTCAAATGTCCGGTGCGTTCCCGGATTTTGCGCGTGGTGGTTTGCAGATCGAACAAGGTGCGTCCGCAACTGGGGCAGGCCACATATTCGGTTTTTGAAATACGGGCTCCGGATCCCTGTAAAACATTGTAAGCCAGCCCGACTGCTTTGGGGGTATGGGTGACGGATTCAACGCTGATGAAATCTCCGATTCCATCGCAAAGCAGGCTGCCCGAGAGCAAGGATGCTTCCAGGAGGTCGTTGAGAAAGCCGGGACTCTCCTCCAGATAAAAGGTCCCCTTATTGCGAATCCAGATGGGAGCCTTGATTCCAAGGCTTTCCAGGGTTGCAGCCAGAGCCCGGTATTGCCCCAGAACGTGACCGGGCCGACTGCGTCCACGGAGGTAGACCATTTTATTGGCCCAATTCAGTGCGGGCAGGGAGGATCCAAATGTTCTGAGTTCATTGGGGTGGGTTCCCAGAGCGAGGGGTAGTCCTTGGGATTCGGACCATTCAAACCAGGATCGGAGTGAACCGGGGGAAAGGTCTTCCAGGCGGAGGGCAAAGACTACCGGAGATATCGGATGGCCCGCTTCAGGCAACCACTGGCCCGATGCGAGGCCGGGGCCGACCTCTACGAGGAGGGGAACGCTTCCGAAGGGCCGTTGGCCGATACGGTGCAAAAATGGTTCCAACCCGGAATAATCGTCCAATTTGACGATCCAGCCCTCTACCGCATTTTCCGCCTTCATGTTTGGGGGCAAACCCTCGGGTTGAGATGAGAAATCTGCCGTGGGATTGATGGCAAAGACCCGCGGAGGAGTATGGGAATCCATGGTCCAGCAACCGGGCAGGTTTATCGGCTCGATTTCCCTGCGGGAAAATTGAAACGGATCCAGATTCTCCCCTTCTTCTCCGGATAGGGTCTTCCTTTCGTTTACCCAGTGTGCGGACACTTTGTCTGCCAGGGCTTGGGCAACCGGTATTTCATAGACGGGGTCTTCGGTAAGGGACACGCGAATGGTATCGCCCAAGCCATCCATCAATAAACTTCCTATTCCGATGGCGCCTTTGATACGGCCGTCTTCCCCATCTCCCGCCTCGGTTACGCCCAGGTGAAGGGGGTAATGCATGTTTTCCGCGTCCATCATTTTTACAGTGAGTCGGTAAGCCTGAATCATGACCTTCGGGTTGCTGGCTTTCATGGACAGGATGATATCCTTATAACCGTGGCTCTCCGCGATCCGGATAAATTCCAAGGCCGATTCCGCCATACCCAGGGGTGTGTCGCCAAAGCGATTCATGATACGGTCGGAAAGCGATCCGTGGTTAGTGCCGATTCTCATGGATTTTCCCAGCTCCCTGCACCTCAGCACCAGGGGGGAAAATGCCTTGTGGAGCCGATCCAACTCCTCCTCGTACTGGGCGTCGGAGTACTCCCTGATGAGGAATTTTTTCTTATCGGCGTAATTGCCCGGATTTACCCGTACTTTTTCCACGTGTTCAACCGCTTCCATGGCGGCGGAGGGAAGAAAATGGATGTCGGCAACCAGCGGGACGCGCAGTTTATCCTCATCCAATCGCTTACGGATTTCACCCAAGGCCCGGGCGCTCTGTCTATTTGGCGCTGTAATGCGCACAATTTCGCAGCCGACTTCGATAAGGGCGCGGGCTTGGGCTACCGTTGCCTCGATGTCCAGGGTCGGGGTTGTCGTCATGGACTGAACCCGGATGGGGTTATCGGCCCCAACTCCTACATTTCCGACTTTGACTCCCCGGGTATGCCGGCGGATGGTGGCGAATCTTGAAGCGCAATATTGGCCCATCGATTATTCGGGATCGGGAAATGAGAATTCGAAACTGGAGGATGCGGCTCCCCCCGATTGATACCGGAAGATGCGCAACCCGTCAAATATGGTGACGTAAACCATCAGGGAAAGCAGTAAAATCAGGAAGGCGCTTTGCAGGCTGAGGAGCAAATTTTGCGGCATGGGTTTCCCCAGCAACCGCTCCAAACTGGCTAAGGCTATGTGCCCGCCGTCCAGCACGGGAATAGGCAACAGATTGAGGATGGCCAAATTGACATTTATTATGACGACGATCCAGAGAACATAGCGAAAATCGGCCAGGGCGAACTGGAAGATGAGGGTGCCAATTCCCAGGGGTCCGCTGAGGTGGCGAATACCGATGTCGGAGCCGGGATGAAACAATCTTTCCAGGGTGGTAAAAGTCAATTGGATGACGTTTTTCAGTTGGGTCAACGGATTCTCCCGGAGGGTCGTTGTTCCGGGCATCCACCTGATCCCCAACATGAGAGCGTATTCGCCCTGGGGATTTATTTGAATGGAGACCGGCTGGATGATTTTGGTGATGACTTTCCCGTCGCGGCGGATGGTAAATTCAATGGGAGTTTCATCTACTTTGCCCACGTATTGGGAGATCTGTTCCACCGAGATGATTTCGGAGCCGGCCATGGTCAGGATTTCATCCCCTTCCATTAATTCAGCCCGTTCGGCGGGAGAATTTTTCATCAACTTCCCCACGATGGCCGGGGTAGCGGGTCTCATGTGAACAAGGCGGGTGCGTTCCGGGCCGCCGATAATGGGAAAAACTTCGACATTTATGGCTTCACCTTGGCGAAGCAGGCTGAATGTGGACACCGGGCCGTCATCCCGCGTCTTGCCCGATCCCATGATTACTTTCAGGTCCACCTCCTCCCAACGGTAAACCGGCTCCCCATCGATTGCCGTTATGATATCGCCCTGCCGGAGTCCGGCCGAAAAGGCGGGATTCTGCAGGGTTTCGCCATCAATGCTGATGGATTGGGGCACGAACCCGATTCGAGTGGTCTCGTTGTTGGCCTGGACGGGACGTCCGCCCAGAAGGTACAAGAGGGAGGCCACCAGGAGGGCAAAAAGGACATTGAAGAAGGCGCCCGCCACCAGCACGACCACTTTGGAAGTCCAACTGACGGACTTGGATTCAACTTCCTCCTCCGCCTTGCCTTCGATCATTTCCATGTGTCCCAATTGGGGAAGGGCGACGTATCCGCCGATGGGCAGAAGGGATATGCAGTATTCGATGCCTTCACGTTTCCAGGTCCACAGCCGGGGCCCGAATCCGATGGAGAATCGGGTGACCTTCAATCCGCGCCACAAAGCGGCCAGAAAGTGGCCCAACTCGTGAACGAAAATGGAGGCTCCGAAGAAAAAGATTACCAGGAAAATAGCCTGGGCGTATGTGAGTATCTCCATCAGGAAATCAGGATTTCTATAATTTCTCGGGAAGTTTTTCGCGCCGTGGAATCAGCCCTCAAGACCTCCTCCAAGGATTGAGGTTCATAGTTTTTTACCCGGCCCAGGGTCTTTTCAATGATTTTGGGGATATCGGTAAATCCGATTCTTTTGTTGAGAAAGGCATCCACACTCACTTCGTTGGCCGCGTTGAAGACAGCGGGCAGGACCCCCCCCTTCTCAATCGTTTGGTAGGCCAGGCCCAAGCATGGATAACGTTCGAGCTGGGGAGGCTCCAGATTGAGTTCCATAAACCGGTCGAAATCGAGACTGGGTTCGGTTCCGGCTGCCCTATCCGGATAAAGGAGCGCGTTTTGAATGGAAAAGGTCATGGAGGGCGGGCTCAGTTGTGCCAGTATGGAACCGTCTATGAACTCCACCAGGGAGTGAATGATGCTGGCGCGGTGGATTACCACCTTGATCCGATGGGGAGGTATGCCAAACAACCAATGGGCTTCTATGACTTCCAGGCCTTTATTTGCCATGGTTGAGGAATCCACCGTTATTTTCGGCCCCATATTCCAATTGGGATGGCGGGTCGCCTCCTCTGGAGTAATCGTATGGAAGGTGGCCAAATCCCGATCTCTGAACATGCCTCCGGATCCAGTCAGGACCAACCGTTTCATATGGCGGGAGGAAGAACCGTGGCTACACTGAAAGATGGCATTATGTTCGCTATCCACGGGCAGGAGCTTTACGCCGGTTTCGGCCACGACGGAGGTGAAAAACTGTCCGGCCATGACCAGAATTTCCTTACTGGCCAGCGCCAGATCCTTTCCTGCCCTTATCGCGGCCAGGGCCGGTTTCAGGCCGAGCGTTCCAACCACGGCCACCAGCACGAGGTCGGCCTCCCCGAGTTGGGAGAGGCGCACAAGCCCTTCCATGCCCCCGTACAGTTGGGTGGAATTGAATCGACTCGACCGGCGGGCTTCCTCAAAGGCGGATTCTTGAAAAATGGCAGCGTGGGGAACGTTGAATTCCCGGCAAATAGCAGATAGTTTCCGGTGAGAGGAGTTGCAGGCGACGCCGACCAACTCGAGGCGGTCGGAATGTTTCCTCAGCACCCTCAGGGTATTTTCTCCTATGGACCCGGTGGCCCCCAACAGGACGAACCGCTTTTTGCCGTTTTTCATGGGGAGGCGAAAAAGGAGAGGAGGATAAAGGCGACCGGGGCGCTGAGAAGCAAACTGTCCAACAGGTCGAAGGCTCCCCCGATACCGGGAATGCAATTGCCACTGTCCTTGACCCCGGCTTGCCGCTTGATTACCGACTCGAACAGATCAGAAAATGCTGCCATGGCGGCGATAGGAATGGCGCAACATCCCGCCATCCAGGGGTGGAAATTCTTCGGAAAAAAGTTGGGAAATCCCAGTGCCACCAGATAACCCATTGTGCATCCAAGGAGGATGCCACCGATCAACCCTTCCCAGGTCTTGCTGGGGCTGATCTCCGGGGCCATCTTATTTCTGCCCAGAATACTCCCGGCCAGAAAGGCTCCCACGTCGGAAAATTTTGCCACCCCAACCACCCACAGACTGGTCATTGGTCCCACCAGGTCGCCAGGGAATAGCTGAGCTATGCGAATATGGAAGCTCATCATGAAAGGGATGAGCAGCAGCCCTATCATGGTTCCACCGAAACGCTGGAAATTATCCTTTATCTGGCGGTTGCGGATACCGAAAAGGCAGCCAAGGATACAACCGATGGCCAGCACCACGGTGTCGTCCACTACTCCGCCGGTCCATTCCTGCAGGAACTCGTGCCAGGAAGTGGCCAACAGCAAACACCCTCCGATGGCCAGGCCAAAGGCTCGATAGGCTTTCCAACCCAGTTTTTTTGACAGGTTGTAGAGCTCATTCTGGGCCATGAGGGAAAACACGGTGGCGAAGCAAACGAGAGCGGGCAGCCTCCAAAAATAGATCGCCACAATCAAGGCGCTCCAAAGCGCCACCGTACTCAGCAAGCGCTTAATCACAGGTTGGAATTTATGGGGGCTGTCCTTTCTTTTCGGATTTGGTCCCCCGTCATGCCGAAACGACGTTCCCGTTTGTAGTAATCCTCAATGGCTGCTTCCAGACAATCCGGTCCAAAATCAGGCCAGTATACCGGACTGAAGTAGTATTCCGCATATGCGCTTTGCAGTAAGAGAAAATTACTGATGCGATGTTCACCAGAAGTTCGAATGACCAATTCGGGATCTGGAAAGTAACCCGTGCTCAAGTACTTGCGAAAGGTGGTCCAGGAAAGCTGGGAAATTCCTTCGATTCCACTTTGCACTGCCTTCGCATATCGGCCGACGGCGTCGAGGACTTCGTTTCGGGACCCGTAATTGAGAGCTAGAATCAGGTGATAGTCCTGATAAATCGAGGTTTCCTGCTGAATGCGCGAAAGAATTTGGTAGACCTTTTGGTTTAATTCCTCGATCCGGCCAATGGTGTGCAAACGGATTTCATTTTCGTGCAACATGGCCGACTGCTTAACCAGGAAAGTTTCCAGGAGGGACATTAAATCCGATACTTCGGATGCGGGCCGTTTCCAGTTGTCGGCGGAAAAGGCGTAGAGGGTCAGATATTTGATGCCCAATGCACCGGTTTTGCGGACGATTTTCTCCACGTTTTCAACCCCTTTGAGGTGTCCCTCTCTTCGCGGAAGGTTGCGTTCCCTGGCCCACCTGCCGTTCCCGTCCATGATAATGGCGACATGTTGCAGCATTTTCGATTTCTTTGGGTAATTGTCCAAGGCGATGACTGGGGATTTGCTTAAAATGAATTCGGCTCAAATTCCTGCAAGGGGGTTATTAGTCAAAAGGGTGGGGGGTTCAACCTGAAATTTTGGGCCGGGCGCCCTGGACGGGCAAGGGGGCTGGGGTTTAAAAGACTCGAGAAAGATTGCATGAGGGGGCGGCCCTGCCCATATTGGGCCCATTTGCCCAGCATGGCCGACCACAAACCGCCGATAACCATAGTGTATTGCAGCCAGTGCAGGTTCGTTCTTCGGGCTACCTGGCTGGCGCAAGAGTTGCTCTTTACCTTTGGCCGGGATCTCGAAAGTGTAAAACTCGTTCCCGGAGAGGAGGGGATTTTCAAGGTTTCCCTGGATGAGGAGGTAATATTTGAGCGCGCCGCCATGGGGAGGTTTCCGGAATCCAAGGAACTGAAGCAACTGGTCCGGGATCGGATCGATCCGGAGCGGGACCTCGGGCACAGCGAGAGGCGTGAATGATGGACTTGATCTGAAGCGAGGATTTTTTCAAATCGGCCAAATTCTTTCTTGCATTAATTTGCAAATGCCAAGCGGTTTACTGAGGGTAATTGAAAAAATCGATCCGCAATTTTCATGGATAACCAGATTGTAATGACCTTGATGGGAAGGGACCAGCCCGGTCTTGTGAAATCGGTTGCTTCCGTGGTGGCCAAACACGAAGGGAATTGGCTGGAGAGCCGCATGTGCCACCTGGGGGGTCAATTTGCCGGGGTATTGCGGGTTTCGGTCGCGGAAAAAAACTTGAGCGCCCTGACTGAGGCATTGGGCGCCCTTTCGGTAAAGGGGTTAACCCTGGCACACAAAACGGGAATGGTGGAGGAACCTGGGCCGGCGGCCAGGTCTCTGGTAACTTTGGAGGTTTTGGGACAGGATCGTCCGGGAATTGTAAGCCGTATTACCGAAATCCTGGCAGGCCTGGACGTGAATGTGGAAGAACTTCATACCGAGCTGACAACCGCGCCCATGAGCGCCGAATGTCTTTTTACAGCTCGCGGAGTTCTTAAATTGCCACCCTTTGTGCAATTGGCATATTTGCGGGAGCAACTGGAATCCGTGGCTACCGATCTGATGGTAGATTTTCAGCTTCATGGGGAACATTAGAATCTTTTTATTGTCAGGTTTAATGAGCATTGGTTACCATGCTTCGAAACCCAATTATTCCGAGATGAAACAGATTGTTTTTCGCCCCTTTAAACGCTGTTTTTCTATTCTGCTGGTAGCGCTTATCCCGGGATTTGCCTGGGGCGTGGATAATTTTGAGTCGCTCAAAATCATTCAAACCACCCATCCCAATTATCCCATGCGTCTTACCCAAATGGGATTGTATGAGGGGCACGTCCGCTTGTTGATCGCGGTGGATTACATGGGTGAACTCAGCGATGTTTTCGTGGAAGAATACACCCACGAGACTTTTGCCGAAATCGCCAGGGAATCGGTGTGGCAATGGGACTATGTTCCGGCCAAGGTGAATGGCGAACCGACCACTGTGGTAAAAGCCCTGGACTTCCGGTTTGAGGATCGAACCGGGCTTCACTCGGTCGATATTATTGCTTCCGCTGCAGACAAGCTCGGCCTGAACAGGATGTACGGGAAGAAGCGTGTTTACCGCCCCGAGGATCTGGATTCGATCCCTGAACCGATTGAAGTGGTGAAACCCAAATATCCCCTGGAGTTCAAGGAAGAAGGCGTAAGAGGGGAAGTCTCGGTATTGTTTTATATTGATGAAGAGGGTAGCGTGCGAATGCCCCACATCGCCGAATATACCCACGAGGAGTTTGCCCAACTGGCCTTGGTGGCGGTGAGGCAATGGAAATTCAAACCGCCCATCAGGCGGGGCAAACCGGTTTCCATCCTGGTGCGTCAGCCCTTCAGTTTTCTCGGGGATGGGAAGAACTAGCAGGGTCTCTCCGAAGTCCCTTCAATATGCCCCGGATCCCTTCAATTTTGGTGTGGACGTGAGAAGGGGGCTCTGTGTCGGTTAGGCGGGGGAGTTATAGCGTCCTGTTTAACCAGAATCTCGGCGGGAATACTGGCCTTTGCCCCCTTTACGGCGACCTCGAGTTGAGCGAGTGATTTTACCCCGACGATCAAAGAGGCCATGGCTGGCTGCGCCAGGGACCAGGCCACAGAATATTGGGTCAGGGTCATTGCCGCCTCACCGGCCAGGGATTCCGTCGCTTCCAATTGGTCTAATATGGTATCCTCAGGGTAGGACAGCCATCCGGGACTCTCATCCAGGCGAGATCCCTTCGGAACGGGTTTACCCCTCTTATATTTTCCGGTCAAAAGCCCTCCTTGAAGCACCTGGTAGGGGGTAACCCCGATGTCGTGGTCAACACAGAACTCGAGGTCGTTCTGAAAATCCCGCTTCAAAAGGCTGAAGGGAATTTGGGATGAGACCACTTTCGGCCAACCATACTTGTCGGCCAGCCAGAGAAATTCACACAGTTGGTAAGCCATGTGGTTCGACACCCCGAAAGCACGAATTTTTCCCTGACGGTAGATGGTCTCCATGGCGCTGAGCGTGGTTTCCAAAGGGGTGTGTTTATCCGGCCAATGGATAATGTACAAATCGACGTAATCGGTGGCGAGTCTTTTCAGGCTCGCTTCCAGGGCATCGAGGATGGTGGTGACCGACATCCCCACATCCTGGGGTCCCGGCCCATTGGGCCCGCCCACTTTTGTGGCGAGGATCACCTTTTCGCGCTTTCCTCGGAGGGCTTTACCAAGAATTTCTTCGGCCACCCCGCCTGGAGATCCCAGAACGCGGCTATAGCCTTCGTAAACATTGGCCGTGTCAATAAAGTTGATCCCGAGGTCGATGGCAGCGTGAGTCAGTTTAACCGCTTCGTTTTCCCTTACCGGGGAACCGAAAGTCATCGTGCCCAGGCAAATGGGCGAAACCAGGATTCCGCTGGAACCAAGTCTTCTGTATTTCATTGGGGTGAAAGGGTAATTATTTCTGCTATTCGTAGGTCCACTTCAGGACCCAGGGATCGTCCGTGGATTCCTGGTAGGTTTTCAACTTTTCCTGCAGGTCTTCCAGGATTTGGGCATATTTTGGGTCGTGGGCAAGGTTCTTTGCTTCGTAGCCCATCCCACTCAGATCGTAAAGCTCCCATTTCGGACGATTCACGTATTGGTCGACCGTAATCATTCCGTAGGGAGCAGTGGGTCCCTTGGCCAGTTGAGCCTGCCAGGTTGAAGAGGCCCAGAGGTCTGATGCAAAAGGGTAGGGGAGTCCATGGGCAATATTCCAAATCAACTTGTACCGGCCATCGAACACGGAGCGCATCGGATAATACATCTGAATTTCGTGGAAGGTATGGGATGCGAACACCACCTCCCAGTGACGGGCCTGCGCATTGCCCAATATTCCGATCCAGGATTTTCCGTGGTATTGGCTGTATTCACCCCGCCCCATGTTCTCCATATGAACGCAGGATTTGTCTTCCCAGTATTCGCTGGCCCGGATCAGATGCTTTGGCGCGTTCTTTTCCAGGTCCAAACCACCGGCAAAGTCCAGCAACGAGGGGGTGATATCGACGTGGCTGATCATGGCCGTCGATACGACGCCCCGGCTTCCTTCGTAAGGATTCCGCACGACAAAGGGAACCCGGAGTCCCCCTTGGTAGATGGTGGTCTTGGCCCCGGCAAAGGCCATGCCGTGATCGGAGGTGAAGACGATGAGGGTTTTGTCGTAGAGATCGTTTTCTTCCAGAATTTCGATCAGGCGTCCCACCCCCTGATCGATACGGGCACAACTCTGGTAGTATTGAGCCAGTTCACTTCGGCATTCCGGGGTATCCGGCAGGAAAGGCGGAACCACCACCTCCCCCGGGTCGAAAAAAACTTCTTCCACACCCAAGCGAACCCCGCGCTCGGGAAGATTGCCAAACAAATCGGGTTTCAGGTCGCCGGAGTAACTCTGGTCAATTCCGCCGCCCCGATGAGGATCTGAAGTTGCAAAATAGAGAAAGAACGGCCTTTCGTCTTCCTGGTCGGCGATGAAGTTGCGCGAAGCCTCGGCCATGGCGACTGCATTCCTGGGGTTGCCCTGCAGGTAGGTCTCGAAGCGAAACACTTCCTCGGGAGCTACGTGGTATTTTCCAATTTGGGCGGTGCGATATCCGGCTTTGGCCAATACTCGAGGAAGGGCCAGGCTGACCACGTTGCGAAAGGATTCAAACTTGTGAAAGTCGTGGGTGTGACCATATTGGCCGTTGTGGTGATTGTGCAAACCGGACATCATTACTGAGCGGCTGGCCGAGCAACTTGCGGTGGTGGCATAGGCCCGGGTAAATCGGGTTCCGTCCGCCGCCAGGCGGTCCAAGTGGGGGGAAACCGCTATGGGATCGCCGTAACACCCCAGGGTCGGGCTCTCGTCATCGGTAATGAAAAAAATAATGTTTTTTTCAGCGGCGAAGGAACTGGCCGAAAAAAGGAGGAGGATTAACCAGCTTAAGTGTCTCATCATGGGTTGGGAAAGCGATTTGATCTGGTTGCCTCAACGGGCAGGTGGGAAATTTTTTTGCGCCTGAGGTTTCATTTTCAGATTTTCTTGTGGGGGTTATAGTTGCTTTTGCAATTTTCGGAACCATAAAGTCTTCATCGGCGTGGAATTTCACGCTGAGTTTTGTGATTCCAGGTTATGAATAAGGTCTTGCTTGTAGATTCCGGGGACTCCGTCGCGGTAGCCCTTCAAACCTTGTCCCCCGCAACTGAGGTTGTGAATGGATTGAAGACCTTGGAAACCATTCCGGCAAAACACAAGGTGGCTTTGAGGACATTCGAACCGGGCGATGCCATTCGCATGTATGGAGTGACGGTGGGTTCGGCCACGGGATTGATTCCGGCTGGTGGATTGCTCACCACCGAAAATGTCGAACACCGGATCGACGCCTTTTCCGCGGCCGAGCGACAGCCCCGGAACGATTGGAATGCTCCGGACGTTGCAAAATGGTCCAATCGGACCTTTCTCGGTTACCACCGCCACAACGGCCAAGTTGGAACCGCCAACCTTTGGCTGGTCATACCGCTGGTGTTTTGTGAAAACCGCAATGTTGAAGCCATGCGGGAAGCGGTCGCCGAAACTCTGGGAGCCGATCGAAGCAGCCGTTACCAACGCCTCTTCAAGCGGTTGGCTTTTCTGCGGGAACGGGGAGCGAGCCCGGAGGAGATAATGGCGGAGGACTTGCCTGAAGAAGAGGCCAAGGCTCCCAGCCTCTTTCCCAATGTGGATGGTGTTAAATTTCTCATTCACGGACAGGGTTGCGGCGGAACCGGCCAGGACGCGGCTTCCCTCTGTGGGCTTTTAGCCGGATATGCAACCCATCCCAACGTGGCCGGAGTGACCGTTCTGAGCCTGGGTTGTCAAAAGGCGGAGCTGCGGATTCTGGAAGAGGAAATCGCCCGGCGCGATCCTCAATTTTGCAAGCCTTTCCATGTTTATACCCAACAGAAGAGCCCCTCCGAACGGGCCATGCTGACCGAGGCCCTGAAACGGATGTTTCTGGGCCTCGATGAAATAGGAAAATTCGATCGGGAACCGGCTCCCTTATCCGCCCTTACAATTGGAATGGAGTGCGGCGGGTCGGATGGATTTTCCGGGATTTCCGCTAATCCCTGCCTGGGGCGAGTGGCCGATAATGTAGTGGCCTGGGGAGGGAAATCCATTTTGTCCGAATTTCCCGAACTCTGCGGGGTCGAAGGGGAACTGCTCAACCGCTGTAGAACGAATGAATCAGCCGAGCGGTTTGAATTTCTCATGCGCCTCTATGAAAGCCGCGCCCAGGAGGTTGGAACGGGCTTCCACCTGAATCCGTCTCCCGGCAACCTCGCAGACGGATTGATCACCGATGCCATAAAATCCGCCGGAGCGGCAAAGAAGGGTGGAACTTCCCCCATTGTCGACGTTTTGGATTACCCGGAATGGGCCAAGGAGCCTGGCCTCAGCTTGCTCTGCACTCCGGGAGGCGATGTCGAATCGACCACCGCCATGGCCGGAGCCTGGGCAAACGTAATGATCTTCACCACCGGTTTGGGAACGCCAACCGGCAATCCCGTGACGCCCGTAATCAAAGTGGCCACCAATTCCGAAATGGCCCATGCTCTGAAGGATATTATCGATTTTGATGCCGGTCCCATTATCCGGGGACAGACATCCATTGCGGAATTGGGGGACGCTTTGTTCGATCTGGTAATTGAAGTGGCCAGCGGAAAACAAACCTGTGCCATGCGCCTGGGTCAGGACGATTTCCTTCCCTGGAAGCGGGGCGTCTCGCTTTAGGCGTTCACCGTCGGCATCACCAACCCACCTGTGAGGTGGCACACCCCACAGGAGTCGAACCTGTAACCTCCTGATCCGTAGTCAGGTGCTCTATCCAATTGAGCTAGGGGTGCAGAAAGGGAAATGACGTAAATCAGGGAAGCGAAGGGGGTCAATGCTTATTATCCCGCCGGATCGGACAGGATGAATAAGCATTGACCCCGACAAGGACCAATCCCGGTTACACCTATACCGTTTTGGGAAAAACGGCAGGAATTTCTACTCGGTGGGTTTCCTTTCGCTTAACGCGGTTGAGTCGCGATTTGCGGCGCAGCATGCGGTCCAGTTTATCCACCATGAAATCGATTGATTTGTAGAGATCGCCACTTTCCGCCGTAACGTTCAAACCCGGACCACGCTTTTCGATGTGACCCTTGGCGATATACTCTTTTTTGCGGGTGACATTCTGGTTGTATTCGAGTTCCACTCTAAATCGAATGATATGGTGTTCGTGGTGAAAAAGTTTCTGCGCCTTTTCCCGCACGATTCTTTTCAGAGACTCCGTCAACTCGAGGTGACGACCAGTGATAATTACCTCATTACTGTGCATACTTGTACTCCTTGGTTTGGGGTTAAATTCTGAGGCCGACCGGTTCTGGGGAAGGGCATCCGGAAGGATGGGGAATGGGGACGGGTTCCCGAATTCTTGGCATCAAACGGCAATCAATTTCGAGATACGGGAACATTTTACAGGGATTAACCAAAAAATTAACCCGATTTTGGCAAAATTGCAACTCCTCAGAACCGGAATTATAGACCTCCAAGGATTCGACTGGCCGGAAGAATAATAGGCCGATAGGGGGGCATATTCGCCAAAATTTTGCGAATATGGCTTTACAAATGAAACTATCCCGTTTCATTTGTGACGATAATGTTACATTTGTAACAATGCTTATCCCCATGAAAACGCTCTTGGTTGCTATTCTCTCTCTCCTGTTTCTAGGAGCTGCCGCCGCAGTTGGCAATTCGAACGAAAGCGGCCATAAGAAATCTCCCCTTCACGATAAGGTGGGTCCGATAACTGCCAAAACGGAGCAACCGGTATTACCCAGGAACCTGTTGAAACCGGGTGAATCGGCAGAAATTGTCATCTGCTGCGCTATCGACGAAGACGGGGATCTGGTAAATGCCAGAACCATATCCACTACGCACAAAGAGCTGGAAAAGGTTGTTATTGAAAGCCTGGAAAAGTGGGAATTCCGCCCCGCCATGCTCAATGGAAAACCGGTAAGGTCGCGGGTGGATATTCCATTCAAATTCGTGCTGGCCAAAAACTGAAGTCAACATCTGAAACACCTCTTCGAGCGGTGTTTCAGATGGCCATTCGGCTCTTATCCAGTTCTTCCAGTTTCATTCTGAGGAATTGGCTGAGGTCGTGGAGGTTGCCCCTGGCCTTCGAATTGCGGGGCAGGTCCACCAAACAGGCAACGGCCTCATCCAGTAAATCGGATACGAAGGAAATTCCCTGCTTATAGATACCGTGCGATTCGAGAATTGTCCGGACGGTAGCTTCGTCCGCGTTCTGGAGGGCCCGGATCAGTTTCCCGGAAGCTGTCTCGTTCTGACGGTTGAAAAGCTGGATAAGGGGGAGGGTTGCCTTTCCGGTGGAGAGGTCGGTGCCCAGGGTTTTACCTATTTTCTTCTCGTCCCCGATGAAATCTGCCAAGTCATCATAGGCCTGATAGGCGATACCCAAACGGGACCCGAATCGTTTCAGCACCCGGCATTGTCGACGGGGATAGCCCGATAGCAATCCGCCCAGGTAGGTGGACATGGAAAACAGCTCTCCCGTTTTCATGTCGAGCAGTTCCAGATAGTGGTCCAGCGGTAGATTCCAGTCTCCGCGGCGAAAGGTTTGGGCAATTTCTCCTGAACAGACCCGGCGGGTGGACTGGGAAACCAGCCGACAAACCTCCACAGTGTCGAATTGGGAGGCCAGATGCAGGGCATGAGAAAACAAGGCGTCTCCCAGCAGCACGGCGGTGTGGGCGCCGTACTCGGCGCTTACGGTGGGTTGTCCCCGCCGTTTTTCAGCCCGGTCGAGGATATCGTCATGCACCAAGGTGGCGATGTGGACAATTTCTACCACTGCCGCAACCCGAACCAGCTTTTGCAAGGTCCCCGGGTCGTCGCGGTCGCCGGTGAGGAACACCAGGGAGGGCCGGATCCGTTTCCCGCGGTTCTGCAGGCAATGATCGACCAGAAAGCGAATGGGGGGTTCGAAGTCCTGGACTTGCCTTTCCAGGAATTTACTGAGTTCGGACATGGCGGGAGCCAATTGATTATGCAGATCATCCAGCGATTTTTGTTGGGTGGGGTTATGGGAAACGGTGAACATCATCGAGCTATACCATGCGGTGGTCCCCCCATATATACAAGAAGCGAAAATTCATGGGTGCAAATGAGTGGAAATTTGTCTTTGCCCTCAGTGGGAGATTGGAGGATAATCCAGGGGATGCCAAAAAGCGTGGTAGAAGGTTTTGAAAGCGATCCGGTCATCCAATACTCCGTTTTCATTGAAAATAAGGTTGGGAAATTGAGCGACTGTACCCGCTTGCTGGCCAGGAACAATATTCATATCCTGGCCCTGACCATTTTGGATACGACCGACAGCAGTATTGTCAGAATGGTGGTGGATGATCCCGATAACGCCAGATCGGTGCTCAATTTGCAAGGATACTCCTTCAACGAAAGGGTGATACTGGTAGTGGAATTGGATTCTGTGATCGATGTGCCCAGATTATTGTCCACCATTCTTACCGCCGAGATCAATGTGGATTACATGTATCCCCTCATTGCGAGACCGGGAGGAAAGTCTGCCTTGGCCATTCACCTGGAGGACATGGATTTGGCGGCCGATGTGTTGCGGCACCAAAATTTTAAAGTCCTCGGTCAATGCGAACTTTCGCGTTGAAGGGGGAACCGTTTGAGGCGGAGCGCTGGTTTTTTCGGGACCGCCAATGGGCAGGAGCTACTCTGACTCGGTGAAACTGATGAGGTGCATTACTTTCAGGCCGCTGGCGCGAAGGAGGGAGGATCCTTTGAGTTCGGGCAGGTCGATAACGGCGCTGACTTCCACCACTTCGGCCCCGATCTGCTGAAACAATCTGCTGGCCCCCAAAAGGGTGCCTCCGGTGGCGATCAAATCATCTAGGATGGCTATGCGGTCTCCCTGGCGGGCCGAGTCGACGTGAATCTCGATAGCGCCCTTTCCGTACTCCATGGAGTAAACTGTGGAGACGGTGTGGAAGGGAAGCTTTCCTTTTTTCCGAACCATGATGAAGGGCAATCCCAGTTGGTTTGCCACGGCGCCCCCAAATACGAAACCGCGTGCGTCGACTCCCGCTATACCATCGATACCGAGCGGCTCGTAATGCCGGCAGAAGGCATCCACGATGAACCGGAGGCACTCGGGTGTTTGAAAAAGTGGCGTTACATCCCGGAATCGCACACCTTCTTCCGGCCAATCGGGAATGGTCCGGACATGGGATTTCAACTCTGCAAGGTTCACGAGTGGTTATTTTACCCCATTAACCCCCAAGGGCGGGGGGAGATCCATCACCTCAACGCCTGGAACCGCCCGTTTCGCTTATCCCGGCCCATGCCGGTCATTGATTGGGATTAGCCTTCATCTTTGCCTTCAGGGAGATATGATTGGCTCGTTTAAATTGATCGGGCAAGACCGGGTAACTGTAGTCCCAATTATCTATTCTCTTGTACTTTTCGAGCTCCGCCCGAAGCTCGGCTTCGATCCGTTCCTGTTCGGCCAACGCCATCAACCTTTTTCGCTCCAACTCTTCCTGCTGACGCTTTAGTACATCCTTCTCCTGTTGAGCCGCTTCGATGGCGGCGGCCATCTCCGCCTTTTGGATTTGAGAATTTTCGGCGCTTTCTGAAGACAATTGTGCATAACTCGCTTTAGCCTTATTCAGTAAAGTGGACAATTCATCCAACCTGGCCCGGGTTTGGAGGGCTTTTTCTTCCGCTTCAGTTCGGGCGGCTTCCTCTTTGGCCAGGCGGGCCTGAACTTCTGCAATCCTGCGCTCCTGTTCTGCCTTGGCCTGCTCCATTTGCAGCTTGGCCATGCGAAGCGCCTCTTCTTTTTCCTGCGCTAATTGGGCCAGTTCCTCCGCGCTGATTGGCTCATTCCCACCATCCTCCTGGATGACCGAATTGGAGGCGATGTCATCGGAAGGATTAACGGTTTCGGAGCCTTCTTTCATGTATATCTGCAAAAACAGCACCCATCCGGCCACGGCAAATATCACGGCAGCTGTCAGGGCATTGGTGGATTTTTTCTTACTCATGAAGCGGTTGGTTTGGCTAAAGGGAATTATGCCTGGTTGCTACTTGGAATCGACACACCCTATTTTTCGATTTTGTGGTTAAATTGAAAGTACATTCAGTTAAATTCCAAGTTTCTTCAATAGTTTGTTTAACCTTTCCATAAGGAATGGCACCTGGCCCGCATTTCTCACAAATTTTCTACTGCGCTCCGGAATATCCGGCTTCGCCCTAGGCTACGGCCGGACAGGCACAGCTTCATCCGCCTGTCTGCGTGCAGCGCACAGGCAGGCGCCTCTGCCCGAAGCCCACACCAGCACTCGATCTCCGTTCGCTCGCGACGAATTTTGTGAGAAATGCGGGCTAGTGCTTGACGCTTTGCCTGCAATGGCACAATGCCTATTCAACTCACTTCTAATCCCCCAGTCAAAAAAATGTTGGAATTTATAAAAAACACCTTCAGTAGCGTTCTTGGAACTCTCATCGCCCTCTTCTTCCTGGGTCTTATGGCCTTCTTGTCCCTGATCCTGATTGCCCAGGCTCTGCAGGATCCCGAACCCCAAATCCCGGAAAAAGCCCTTCTGGTGGTCGATCTCAGCCTCAGCATCAATGACAAGCCCCCCACCGCAAGTATCAACCAAGTCATTGAAGAAGCGATTTTGGCATCCCACATGGAGAGGGTCGGCCTGAGAAATCTGCTCAATACCATCGAATTCGCCAAAAACGACGAAAGAATCAAGGGCATTTTCCTCCACGGAAATCTGCAGTCGGTCAACTTCGGTTCCGGTTACGCCGCCATCAGGGAGGTGCGGGCAGCCCTGGCCGGTTTCAAAAAGAGCGGCAAACCTATTTATGCCTATATTCTCAATGCCATGCCCCGCGACTACTACCTGATGAGCGTGGCCGACAAGGTGGCCATGAATCCCTTTGGTGAGGTTTTTTTCAATGGAATGGGCATCGAAATGATGTTCTACGCCAATGCCTTGGAACAGTGGGGAATCGGCGTGCAACCTGTCCGGGCCGGAAAATTCAAGTCGGGGATCGAACCCTTTGTGCAGGACCACATGAGTGAGGAAAATCGCCTTCAGGTGACCGAAATGATTCAGAAACTTTGGGATTCCATGGCCGAGGCGGCCTCTGAATCGAGGGAAATCGCGGTCGGTCAATTGAATGCTGCGGCAAATCGGGACCGCTCCTTTCGGGCGGAACAGGCTCTTGAAACCGGTTTGGTGGACGACCTGATCTATTTCGATGAAGTTCTCGATCAACTCAAAGAGATAACGGGAGACGACCCGGATGAACGCACCGTTACCCAGGTGGACCTGGGCGACTACATGAAGGCCAACCGCGTGAAGGGGTCATCCCGGAGCGAGAACAAAGTTGCAGTTGTATATGTCGAGGGGGTTATCGTGGGTGGCGAAGGCCAATACGACCAGGCCGGGGCCAAAAAGATCGCCCGCCGTTTACGGGATGTGCGATTGGACGATTCGGTCAAAGCGGTGGTTTTGCGCGTCAACAGTCCGGGTGGGGGCGCACAGGCATCGGAAATCATGCAGCGCGAAGTCCGTTTGCTGAGGGGGTCCAAACCGGTGGTTGCTTCCATGGGTTACGTTGCCGCAAGCGGCGGGTACTGGGTGTCCACCTATGCCGACAGGATATTTGCTCAACCCAATACCATTACCGGGTCCATCGGGGTGTTCGGCATCATTTTCAACGTAAAGGAAATCGCGGAGAATTTCGGCCTGAATTGGGATTACGCCACCACCCACGATTACGCGGGCAGTTGGACCATTACGCGCCCCCAGACGGAGGGAGAAATGGCCCAATTACGGGAAACCACCGAATGGTACTATGCAAGATTTCTGCAAAAAGTCGCCGAGTCGCGGGATTTGGAAATCGAATACCTCGATTCCGTGGCCCAGGGCCGTATCTGGATGGGCCATGAAGCGCTCAAAGTGGGCCTGATCGATGAAATCGGCGGCCTGGATGACGCCATCGCCGAAGCGGTTGAAATGGCCGGTCTCGAGTCCGATTACCGCGTAGTGGATTTCCCTCGCGCCCACCAACTGGAGGAAGTGATTCAAGCCTTGCTGGAGGATCGCGAGTTGGATGTTTCCTTCGATCCCGCCCGGCGCATTTCCCGGCGCATTGAAAATGAACTTGAATGGCTCAAGGCATTTAACGATCCTCGGGGCATCTATCTGCTTCCGGACATCCAATTCCAACTCTTCTGACCAATAGGCATGGCCCAGACAAATTTCATTCTCACGCGGGATTGCCGGGCCACATTGATCCCGTCCGGGGACGTATTGGACCTAAGAGCGGGCACCAGAGCAATGCTCGTCCAGGCTTTGGGTGGAACGGTTACGGTGCAGGCCCGCGGCGGGCTTTACCGGATTGGCTCCAGCGATCTGGATGCCTTGGGGGAAGGGGCTCAAGCCGCCTATGGGGTGGAAGAGAAGTCGCAATCGGTGGCTGTGGGAACATTTTCCGACACTGTCGTTTGGGATGCGTTGAGAACCTGCTTCGATCCGGAAATTCCCGTCAATATAGTCGACCTCGGGCTTATCTACGACTTGCACAGCGAGAAGGGTGCAAACGGCCAATACCAGGTTTCTGTTAAAATGACCCTCACGGCCCAGGGGTGCGGAATGGGTCCGGCCATCGCGGCGGACGCCCGGGAGAAGATCGAATCCCTGCCCGAGGTCGGATCAGCCCAGGTGGATATTGTCTGGGATCCCGTCTGGAATCCGCACATGATCAGTCCGGAGGGCCGGAAGATTCTGGGCCTGGATTGACCCCGAGGTCGTCCCTCTTAGTTCTGGACAGGTTGGGGGCCGGGCTGTTGTTTAGATCCCTTTGTCGGGAAGAGTTGGCTTATGACATGGATCGATAGACTGGAACGGCGGTTTGGCCACTTGGCCATATCCAATTTGGCCCTTTATCTGGTGGCGGGCCAAATCATTGTATGGACGGCCAACTGGTTTGAGATTTTGCCGGTGGAATGGTTCTACCTGAACCCGATTCTAGCGTTTGAGAAAGGCCAGGTTTGGCGTTTGGTAACCTTTCTCTTTATTCCGCCCGTGACTTGGCATCCCGTTTTTTTGGCTTTCGCCTGGTACATCTTTTGGATGATTTCCTCCGCTCTGGAGGGACAGTGGGGAACCTTCAAATTCAACCTGTTTATTTTTTTGGGGGCGGCATTCACCGTTCTGGCCTCCCTAGTGTTTCCCTACCTCTATTATACCAACTATTATATCGCACTGACGGTGTTTTTCGCCTTTGCTACCCTCTATCCGAATTTCGAATTCCTGCTTTTTTTCATTCTCCCGGTAAAGGTAAAGTGGCTGGCTTTGGTCTCCCTGGTCCTATTGATATATGCCTTTTTCATGGGTGGGTGGCCAGGACGCCTCATCATCAGCGCCTCCATGGCCAACTATCTCTTATTTTTTGGAAAGGATCTGCACCGGTCCTTATACTACCAAAAACGGCGCCAGGCCCACACCCAAAAAATGCGGGAGATGCAGGACCAACCGTTCCATACCTGCTCCGTCTGTGGCGCTACCGACAAGTCCAACCCCGAAAGGGAATTCCGTTACCGGCAGGGCAAAGGAGTGTGCAATGTCTGCCATGAAAAAGGGGCTCAGGCCAGTAACTGAGCCGGCCATCAACTTCCCAATTCGGCGCTGAGCCGGTCGAGCACGGCCTTGGTCAGGGCAATACCTTCCATTTCGGAATGCTTGGAACCTTCATATTCAATGCCCACATAACTGTGATAGCCGTGCTTGAGGACGATTTCCATGGCGCGTTTGAAATCCACCTGGGTCTCCCGCCCCTTTCGCTGACTTACCGTGACGTTGGGGTCGCTGCTCACACCCCAGTCGTAAGACTTGGCGCTGACAGCTTTGGCGTAAGGCATCAGGTCCTCCATGCCCTGATAAATGTCGTACCATTCCCCTTTCTCCGGATCGATCAGGAAATTGCCAAAATCCGGAAGGGTGCCGCACCTGGGGTGATCGACGAGGTCCATGACCCCGGACAGCCATTTGCCGTTTGAGGATAGTCCCCCATGGTTTTCCACAATCACGTTGAGGCCGAATTCATCCCCCTTTTCGCTGAGTTGTCTCAGGCCGTCGGCGGCGAGCTTTTGTTGTTCCTGATAGGTTCCCCGGCTGGCCGCGTTGACCCGTAGAGAGTGGCATCCCAAAGTGGCGGCCACTTCCAACCATTTGAGGTGATTTTCCACCGTTTGCTTGCGCTCAGCGCTATCGGGATGTCCTAACTGTCCTTCCCGGTCCACCATGATGAGCAGGTTGACCGCTCCCTCCTCCGAGGCGCGATGGTTCATTTCCTTCAGGTACTCCCTGTCCCGGGCCTTATCCATAAAGAACTGATTCACGTATTCGAGACCCTCGATTCCCAGTTCCCGGGCTGTTTTGGCAAAATCCAGATGGTCCAATGGCTCCTCCCCGCTCCTGCCCAACAGCCTCCGGTGCAGCGACCATTGGGCCAGTGAAATTTTAAAGGGAGGTCGGCTGGCGCCGGCCGATTCCAGGCCATAGGGCCAGGAGATGGTTGAGGCGGCCATGGTCAGGGTAGTGGATTTGATAAACTTTCGCCTTTTCATGGCGCCACCATAGGGGAACCCGGCTGAAGGGAAAGGGTAAAGTGAGAACCGGCCCGTGGTGTGGCAGCGCCTGATTGGTCTTGTCTAGGGATTGGAAATGGCCCTTTACTGACGCATCTGTTTATGCCCGAATCAAAAACTCCAGCCCAGGCTCCATTACTGGAAATCCGAGGCATTTCCAAAACATTTCCCGGGGTGAGGGCCTTGGATGATGTTTCCCTCCGCCTCGAAGCGGGTGAGGTATTGGCCTTGGTAGGGGAGAACGGTGCGGGAAAAAGCACGTTGATCAAGATTCTGGGAGGAGCCCATCGGGCCGACGCGGGGGAGTTGTTCATGCAGGGCAAGCGGGTATCCATCGATTCACCCTCCCTGGCCCAAACCCTGGGGGTCTCCATTATCTACCAGGAGTTCAACCTGATACCCGATTTGAATGTGCGGGAGAACATCTACCTTGGACGGGAGAGGAAAAAGGCATGGTTTCTGGACGAAAAACGGGAAGCAGTGGGGGTAAGGAAGCTCTTTGAACGGCTAGGGTTGAAGCTCGATCCCGAAACCTTGTGCCGGGATCTGACCATTGCGGAACAGCAACTGGTTGAAATTGCCAAGGCGCTTTCGTTGGATGCCAAAATCCTGGTCATGGATGAGCCCTCCGCCACCTTGACCCAGCAGGAAGTCGATCGGCTCTTTACCATGATTCGGGATTTAAAGGAGGAGGGAATCGGAATCATTTATATCAGTCATCGCTTGGAGGAAGTGTTTGAAATAGCCGACCGGGTGATGGTTTTGCGGGATGGAAGGCAAGTCGTGACCAAGCTGGTGTCGAAGGTGAATCGGCCCCGTTTGATTGAATGGATGGTGGGCCGGTCGCTCGAGTCGGAGTTTCCTCCGCGCCAATCAAAACCGGGGATAGAATGTCTAAGGGTGGAAAATTTGTCCCTTGGGGAAGTGGTCAGAGATGTGAGTTTTACCCTGCGGGCCGGGGAGATACTGGGTTTCGCCGGATTGGTGGGCGCCGGCAGGACGGAAACCGTTCGTTTGATCTTCGGGGCCGACAGGAAAGATGGCGGGACCGTATTCCTGGGTGGGGAAGAACTTGACATTGAGAACCCCCGCCAAGCTATCGCCAGGGGCATCTGTCTCCTGACGGAAGACCGGAAAAACCAGGGCCTGGTGTTGATTCACAGTGTTTTGGAAAATTTCGGGTTGCCCAATCTAAGGGAATATTCAGGTCCGGTTTTCCTGGATGAGAAAAGGGAATTGGAGCAGTTCGGCAAGCTTGCCCGGGAGTTGAAAATCAAAGCCTCGGGCCCCCGGCAGGACGTGGCCCAACTCTCCGGAGGGAATCAGCAGAAGGTCGTCCTGGCCAAATGGCTGGCACGCCATTCGGACATCATCATTTTTGACGAACCGACGCGTGGAATTGACGTGGGGGCAAAATTCGAAATCTATCAATTGATGAATGCCTTGGCCGAGGCCGGGAAGGGGATCATAATGATCAGCAGCGAGCTTCCCGAAATTTTGGGCATGAGCGATCGCGTAATCATCATGCGGGGCGGCCGCATACAGGGAGAAATTGAAGATGTGAACGAGGCGAGTCAGGAGGAGGTCATGCACCTGGCCGTGGAATAGGGGGAGTTGGAAGAGTTGCGAGGATGGATTCATGTTTAAATTTTTAGACAACTACAGAATTCTTTGGGCCCTCATCGGGCTGTGTGTGTTCTTCAGTTTCTTGACCTTGAAGGAGCAAACACCCAGTGGGGAAGCCGCCGTCGATGAGGTGGCGAAGGTCATCGAAAGCCAGTACGGCAAAAATGCAGTTATCGTTGCCGTCGGGGCGCGCAACAAGGGATCGGCCGATTTTGCAAATGCCCTTGCCCCCGTCCTCGAATCCAGGGGATTTACCGAGGTCATAACGAGTATCGGATTACCGCAGGACTTTCGCGAGCTGGTGGAGGACTTGAAAAAGGAGGGGAAAGCCCTCCAGGTCATCGCGGCGACCGAGGACATTCTCAAATGGAGCATCGTCCGTTCCTTGGGGGAGTACTTCCCGGAATATTCCGATGCCCGGTTCATTGCGCCGAAATCCTACCTTTGGCCGGATTTCCTGAAGCGATCCAACCTGTTGGCAATCGTGGACCGCATCGTGGTCATTGCTATCATTGCCATTGGGATGACCATGGTGATCATCACCGGCGGCATCGATTTGTCGGTGGGCAGTCTGATTGCCCTTTCCGCAGTCGTGGCCACGGTATTGATGAAGGCAATGGGCGGGCTGGAGGCGCCCGCCTGGGTCATTCCCATTGGGTTTATGGCCGGAATTATGTGCTGCGGTCTGGTAGGCGGTTTCGGCGGTTTCCTCGTGCATCGTTTCCGGGTAGCTCCCTTCATAACCACCCTCGGCGTGATGATGATGGCCCGGGGAATGGCCTTTATGATTACGGGTGGGTTTTCCATTTATCAGGTGCCCGACGGACTGACCTGGCTGGGGCAGGGTAGGACTCTGGCCGTGCCCAACACGGTGTTATTGCTGATTGCGCTCTACCTGGCGGCGCATATCTTTATGAGCCGGACGCGTTATGGACGCTACATTTACGCGGTGGGTGGAAATGAGGAAGCAGCCCGGCTATCGGGTGTGCCTATCCGATTCGTCCTGATCCTGGTCTATGTGGTCAGCGGTTTGGCAGCGGGACTGGGTGGATGTATTCAGGCCTCCCAACTAAATACGGGCACGCCAAATTTGGGATTGATGTACGAATTGTATGTCATCGCTGCCGTCGTGGTGGGCGGAACCAGCCTGTCCGGTGGCAAGGGCCGGATTCTCGGCACCCTCATCG
>CBDCNU010000025.1:0-22500 GCA_965219475.1 Opitutales bacterium
CCATTAGAAAATTCAATCCAAAAGTGCGAAAGAGATCTTCGAATTCACTGTTGAGCTTCCCTCCTGGTGGGATCGGGTGGAGCGACCCGTTCCCGGGTGGGTTTTTTTGACTCTCCCACTGGAGCCGCGCGCCTTTCCACGGCATACCGGGATATGCGGGTCAAGGTTTCAAACCGATGGTTTTGACTACCCTTCTGGAAGGGGTCCGATAGAATCTAAAATGCCGGTCAAAGGTGAAAACCTTTCCTTGGGGGCTTTTGTCAGCCATAACTACCAGACATGCATCTGCTAATGACATAGGCATATTTTCATATTTTTTCATTAGGGAGAACACTCTTTTTCATTCATCTGTCATCCTGAAAGGAATCTGAACTTTGCCAAGATTCAGCCAATTGCCCAACCGATGGAGTACCCCTGGATACTTTGAAAGAAGAAAGCAGGTTTCGGTCACAACCGGTTCGCAAGTTACCAGGGGCAAAGCTATTTCCTTTAAAATTTGAACCGCTGCATCGTGATGTTGGTCACTCGAATCAAAGGCTGCCACTAAGGGACCGGTATCAACCAGAGTAATCCTGTTCACTTACCAAATCCTTTCTGGTGCGTTGGATTGGTGGAAAGATCGCCAACACCACTTTCGAAACATCCAAGATCATCTTTCAATAGATCGTAGGCCGAAGGTTCTTCTTCAATTGAGTTTGAATCCTTTTCTTCCAGATTTTGTTTCAGCGCCTCACGGGCTATTTCCGATTTGGATACTCCCAACCTTTTGGCCCGCTTAGCCAATCGCACGGCCAGATCCTCAGGAAGCTTAATGGTGATTGTTTTCATATAATAAAAGGTAATACGGAATGCAGCAGAAAGCAATACTCGTATTTTCAGTTAACCCCCGCTGACTCGAATGGCGCTTGGTCAAGGCGGGGTCCAGGGAATTCCCCTTTATCGGGATACTAAGCCGCCCTCCGTCTTTTTCTCCAAACGGCGATCCCAAGGGCGATACTGCCGAAGAACAAGGCGTAGGTCGACGGTTCCGGAATAGCGCTGATCATGACATTGTTGAGGCCAAATTGATCTATGCTTCCCGTACCGCCTACGTCATCTGAGGACCACTGCAGGAAATAATCGTCCCCGGCCGCCATGGTTATTCCGGTGATGGTGGTTGTTCTCCTGATGGTCTTCCAGGCCGGGGAACTGTCGGAAGATTCGGGGGTGGTAAAATTCAAGTCGGGGATGGTGGTAAAGGTGTCCCACTGTCATCCTTATGGGCGAAGTTGAAGGAATTCGACCTCTCCTGATCATTGAAAACGGCGATTTCGTAGCTGACAATTATTCCCTGGAGGGCACCGCCGGTGGTATTGGTAAATCTGAGTTGAATGGATCCCGGCGTAAAATCAGTACTTGTGGCCTGAACCCCCAGGATGTAATCCCCGCTGTTTTCCCCCAACTCGAAACCGTAAATCCCCCCGGTTCTTGCCCCGCCGAAAGACGATCCCCTGGCGTAGTCTCCCGAGGTTTCAGATCCGCCAAAATCGAGGTCTCCGTCGCTCAGGCCACTGATGGACCAGAAATCGGAATCCAATTGCCCGGCAACCGGATTGGCCTGAAATCCCTCTCCGCGATAACTGTCGAAATCTTCCCAAAAAATGGGTTTGGGCAGAGACCAGGGGGGAGAAATTCCCCAGGAGAAAGGCCAAAAACATCCATTTCAGGTAGCGCACAATTCCGACAAAAACCATATTCAGACGTTTTTCCAGCCTAATAATAGTTTTTTTTCCAAGGGAAAACCATAACTGGCCCTTCCCCATAACCCGGAAGAGCGGGGCTACCGCGACTGCTGGAGCAGCCCCTCCCGCCGCAGGTAGGAATCCGGGTCTGGTTCGCGGCCCATGAAATCGATAAAGAGCCGCATGGGATCTTCCGCATTGCCGCGGCTCAGCACCTTGTCCCTGAAGGCGCGCCCCGTCTCCGGGTTGAGCAGACCTTCCATTTGGAATCGGGTGAAGGCATCGGCATCGAGCACCTCGGCCCACTTATAGGAATAATAGCCGGCGGCATATCCGGTGGGATTGGAAAAGAGGTGGCCGAAATTGTATAGATTCAACGGCACTTTGCCCTTCCGGGGAGCCAGGTAGGGGAGAAGAACTTTTTTCAGCTCCGCTTCAAGGTTTTTTCCGCGGAAATCGTTGTAGTTCAGGTGCATTTCCAGATCCATCTTGGCGAAGGCCAACTGACGCATGGCCAGGGATGCGGCATTGAAATTCCGGGCCGCCTTCATCTTGCGGTAGAGTTCATCCGGCAGAGGGTCCCCTGTTTCGTAATGGCGGGCAAACAAATCGAGCCCTTTCTTTTCCCAACACCAGTTCTCCATGATCTGGGAAGGCAGTTCTACGAAGTCCCAAGCCACATTGACCCCGTTCATGGACTTGATTTCCACCTCTCCAAGCAGGTGGTGAATAAGGTGGCCGAATTCGTGAAAGAGAGTCAGCACATCGTTGTGAGACAACAGGGCGGGTTTATCCGCTGTCGGCGGGCTCAAATTGCCGTGTATCTGACCCAGGTGAGGTTCCCGTTTCCCGTTGGAACGGTCGCCGGTGAGGGTATAATTCATCCAGGCGCCGCTTCGCTTGGACTCACGAGGAAACCAATCGGTGTAAAAACTCCCCAGGTGGGCCCCCTCTTCATCCAGCAGTTCGAAGACCTTCACCTCCGGGTGCCACACCTCGTATGCGCCATCCGTCTCCCTGATCGTAACCCCAAACAAGGTTTGGGTAAGGGTAAACAAACCGTCCAACACCCTATTCACCGGGAAATAAGGCCGCAGTTTCTCCGCATCAAAATCGAAAGCTTCCTTCCGGAATTTTTCCTCCCAGTAAGCCGCGTCCCAGGGCTTCAACAACTCGGGCTCAATGCCTAGCTTCCCGGCCCGAAATGCCTTCAACTCGGCGTTTTCCCGTTCAAACTGGTTTTTGATCCTGGTATGAAGCGCTTCGACAAAGGCGAGCGCCCCCGCCCCCGTCCCGGCCATGCGCCTTTGCAAAGCGAGATCGGCAAAATGTCCGAAGCCAAGTAATTCCGCTTTCTCCTGACGCAGGGCAAGAATCTCCCCGACCAAGTGACCATTTTGGTGGGGTTCCCGCGTAGCAATGGCGTTGAAGGCGGTCCAGATTTTCCTCCGCAATGCCTCCTTATCGGCATAACGCAAGACCGGGATCATGGAGGGAGCCTGCAGGGTGAACCTCCACTTTGGCTCCGCCTCGGTGCCCAGGCCTTTGTCTCGCGCGCTTTGCCGGGCTTGCTCACGCGCCAGTTGGGGGAGGCCGGCGAGGTCCTCTTCATTATCGACCACCATCTCCCATGCGTTGATGGCGTCGAGGCAATTCTCCGCATACTTCTGGGTCAGCTCGGCCAGTTTGGCCTCGATTGCCTCTATCCGCTTTCTTCCATCGGGCGGCAGATCGGCTCCCTTGTTTTTAAAGGCGGCCACGGTTTCCTCCAGAAAACGTTTTCGTGTCCCTGTCAGGGCTTGGCCCTCCTCCGTCCCGGCATAAGCCTTGATCCGTTTCCACAAGCCCTGATTGAGGGGAATCCGGGCATGAAAGCCGCTTACCCGGGGCAGCATTCCGTTGTAAGCCCGACGCAGCTTTTTGCTATCGCGCACGCTGTTGAGGTGCTCTACTTTCCCCCAGGCCAGGTTGAGCTTCTCAACCGCTTTTTCCAGTGCGAACATGGTATTTTGGAAAGTCAGTTTAGCCGGAACATGCCCGGCCAGAGCATCGATGTTGGCCTGGGCCAACTCCAGGGCATGGGCAATGTCCGGCTCAACCTGCTCCGGGGTCAACCGACTCCAACGCACCCGAAATGCCTCTTCTAAAAATGGATGATCCATGCCGCGACTTTAGAACAATCGGGGTAGAAATAAAGGAAGAAGGGGGAAATGTAGGAGCGGGTTTATCCCGCGATTGTTTTGGGGTTGTTCAAAGAGTCTACGGATTCGCGGCGTAAAGCCGCTCCTGCATGAATCTCCGAATTGGGAATTGTCAGTTGAGCAAAAACAAATCCTTCTTCCTTTAATTCCCTACTTTCCCATCCTCTGTGGTTAACTTTTTATCCCCGCGCCGGCTCTGCGGGCATCTCCCTGGAATCGAAGGACCGCTTTATTCTGTTCCTGCTGAACGGAATGCGTCCCTCCGAAGAACAGTCCGTTTTGCCGCCAGGGCAAGAGCCTTTCAAACCTGGACTCGAGATGAGCCATGGAAGGCGCCGGGAAACCGGGCTCCACGTTCACGGTGCCGTGTTCGAAGTGCACCCGGGGCGCTTCCACGGCAGCGGCCAAGCTCATTTCGAAATCGATCAGGTTGGAAATCACTTGCAGGACGGCGGTGCGTATGCGGTTGGATCCGCCGGAACCGGTGACATAAAGGGAACCTCCGTCTTCCACAAAGGTGGGGGCCATCATGGAGGCGATGCGCCTGTTGGGACTCCACAAGTGAAAGCCGTTGGGATTCAGGTCTTCTTCCCCCAGCATATTGTTCATGGTAAAACCATAATCTCCCAGCACGAACCCGGATCCGGATCCATTACTGACGCTCATCGCTGCGGCATTTCCTCGGGTATCGAGGACACTGACATGGGTAGTGCCCCTGGCCCGGAGGGGATGCTTTTTCAGGGTATCCCGCAGGGCGGCTTGAAGGTTTGAGCGCACGGAGCTTTCCGGCCCCATCTCCCCGCTGGTTGTAGAAGAGTCCTGCAACCCCCGTTTGCTCCGGTTTAGAATGTTCTCTACCCGCACCAGAATTTCCAGGTGAAGGGGACTGCCGAACCCGTAATCGGCCAGGGGGTAATCATTTAGGAGTTCGAGAGCCAAGCCGATCAGGATTCCCCCGATCGAGGGAGTCGGATTTGTCCATATGGCGCCGCTGCGGTACCTGAGCTTGAGGGGTTTGCGCAACCGGACCCGGTAGCTGGCAAAGTCCTCCCGGGTCAAGTGCCCACCTCGTTCCCGACAGGAGCGGGCCATATCCCGGGCGATTTCCCCTTCCGTGGCCAACCGCGGCTCCCCGGCCACACCGAGAAAGAAATCAGCCATTTTTTCCGGCAAAAAGCGCTGACCCGCCCGGAGGGGTTGATGGGGCCGATGGGGATTGCCAAATAACTTTCTCCCCGCTTCCGAACGCAGGTAAATGGCCGATACCACTTCCAGAAGGTGTTGGCCAAAGGGGGTTACGACCACGCCCTCCCGGGCCAGCTTTACGGCGGGTTCCACAACCGTTTGAAGCGGTAACCGTCCCAAATCATGCTGGAACTTTATCACACCTGGAATGGCCCCCGGTGTGGCCCAAGAACCCGCACCCAGATGGAATTCCTGCACGGAATCGCCAAAGTCGGCCAGAACCGGATAGAACGCACACTCCGGCCTTTTTCGCAAAGGGGTCTGGTTGAAAAAGTCGTAGACCACATCCCCTTTTGGGGTCCGGGCCAGCAGAAAACCACCTCCAGCCGGGGAGCAGAAGATGGGCTCGGCCACGCAGGCCGCGAAAAATGCGGCGGCGGCGGCATCGAAAGCATTGCCGCCGGACTCCAACATCCGGATAGCGGCGCGAGCGGTTTCCCGGTGGCCGGCTGCCACCACTCCGTGCCGGACAATTTCCTGGGCTTCCTGCATGACTTGGAGGGCAATTTTCAGTCAGGACAACAGTGAGCCGGGGTACGGGGGTCAAGCGTGCATGTCACTTTGTCAGTCGGCCTGAAAGCTCCATAATTATATGTTAGACAACAATTTATTGATTAAAATACCTCTTAAACTTGACAAGTTGATTGTGCAATTCCGATTAAAATCTTGTCAAACCCATGAAACCAAAACCTGCCCCTGATTTAAACCAAGCTGGCTTTTTGTCAGGAATAATAATTTGACTCTCGCCAAGAGCGCAAAGCAACGCAAAGAAATGCTGGAGGAATAACGGAGGGCGGACATTCCTGTCCGCCAAAAATCTTTAATCCTGATCCTGATCGTGACTCTCGCGAAGCAACGCAAAGAAACGCCTGAAGTAGCCCTTCGCGATCTTGGGGAGAGCTAGTCCGGAGGACCTTCCAATCAGGCGGATCGATACTGATTTTTTCAGGGTCAACACGTAAAGCAAGTTCAGGCCGAAATTTCACTTTCCTACAAGCATCGGCCCCTTCGCCAAAGCAATGTCGCCCCTGCCGTCAGAGTTGACAAACGTTATGCAGCAATGCAGTATTACAGGATGGCAGTAGCAGTTCCTATCAGCAAGCGAGGCACGATTACCATCCCTCCGGAGATGCGAAGGCGCTTGGGGGTCGATCGTCTGGAAAACCCGATGCTTCTCATCGAAGAACGGGACGGAAAACTCTACCTCGAACTGGCAGCGGTAGCCCCCGTGCGTGATATTCCCAAGGAGATCCTGGACAACTGGATTAAAGAGGATGAGGCTGAGATGGCCGTGTTGTAACTACTCAGGTCTACGTAGCCTGGATTAAAGGAGGCCAAACTGGATAGAACTGCAAAGCAGTTCCACTCCAAAGCCCAGTGTCGCACAGCGCACACTGGGTTGGAATGGACAAAAAACAACGAACCCCAACGGGGCTCCACAAATAATCTCACAAAATCCGTAGCGAGCGAACGTAGGTCATGCGCTGTTGCGGGTTCCCTGAGCGCAGTAGAAAAACATCCATGCGGACGATTGTTTAAGACTCCTGAGTAGTTACCCAGAAACTATATCGAATTGGATACCCGAATCAGTCATGAAATCAACAAAATCCCCTCTACTCTTCTCCTTGAAACCCTGCTATGCAGACTTGATTTTTCAAGGGCGCAAGATGGCTGAGTTAAGGAAGCGGATTACTTCCTACATGGAGAACCGCGATGTCTTCATTTATGTTTCCAGTCCTGTCAGGCAGCTTCGCGGTGGATTCCGCGTCGGACAGGTATGGAGAGGATCTCCCAATGATATTTGGCACAAGGTGTCCGGACTTGTGGGTATCGATAAACAGGTTTACGATTCATATTATGCAGGGAAGACCATTGCTTTTGCTTTGGAAATCACGGATGTCTGGGAATGCGAAAACCCTATTGACCTGTACACGCTCAGGGTGCAATTCCCGAATTTCGTGGTCCCGCAGTCTTGGCGATATGTGCGGTCCGTTGAACATGGTGTATTCCTGACCTACCAATCCGCAGCCAAGAAGCAAAATTCACAGCCCAGGATGAGTACTCGTTTTCGAGATAACGGAGTAAATTCCTTGTCAGACCGAATGCTGCTTAGAAAAAGGGGAGCTTCGAAGCCGACCAAAAACAGTCTTGGAATGGGCCTGAAGTCGACCAATGGTTAAACCATGGTATCGGAACAACTCGAGCCTCGTCTGGACCTGCTCCGCGAAGAGTACGTCCTGGTTCAGGCCTGGAAGAAGACTGCCCCCTACATCCGCTACTATAATTGGTACTCTGACACGCTAGCCATCGACCATGTCGCCGTAAACCTGCCGACCTTTATCGGTAAGCTCCGGGAGCGTTTGCAGTCCACCGAGAAATGGAAAAACGATCCCCTGCGGCTCGTTCCAGCTCCCAAAAGCCAAGGTTGGAGAGTGAGGAAAGGGGAAGATGGGAAAGAAGACTCCTGGGAGCCGATTGGGGGGCCGTCCTCAGCAATGCTTCGGCCGCTCGCCCACGTCAGATTGGAAGACCAAGTGGTGGCGACGGCGGTGATGCTATGCCTCGCCGACCGGGTAGAGACCCTCCAAGGGGATCCGCGGCAGCCGATAGATAATCAAGAGTCGAGAAGGGAGGTGGTTTCCTACGGCAACCGACTGTTCTGCGACGCTATGGATGGAAAACTTTGCCATCGGTGGGGGTCCGCAAAGCTCTACCGAGCATATTTTCAGGACTACCGAATGTTTCTAACCCGCCCGAAAGTCACGGCCGAGTCGATTTCGGATCAGGATGGAAAGCATGTCTACGTCGTCCATGCAGACCTCAAGCAATTTTACGACCGGGTGCGGCCAGATTTGCTTTCTGAAGCTATCAACCGTGTCTGCAGTGACGACGATGACCCAGCGTTTTTCTCTCTTGCGTCGTCCCTGCTCGATTGGGGCTGGGATACCCGTGATGCGAGAACCGTTGGGATGTACGCCAAGCAGGCAGAAATTGAGGACTTCTCACGTGTGGCCTTGCCACAGGGCCTTGCCGCTTCCGGATTCTTCGCCAACGTCGTGTTGCTGCCATTTGATGAGGCGATGCGGGCAGCGATCGGCTCCGAACTCGACTCAGGGTTACTGCTGGCAGACGCCTGCCGTTACGTAGATGACCTGCGTGTTGTGATTGTGATCGATTCGCACTCGGATTGGTCTTCGCAAGATATTGAGGATATCGTCACCAAATGGCTAAGCCAGATTCTGGATGAGCATGCGAAGGGGCTGGCGCTGTCTCCGGGGAAAACCAAGGTTGCCGCGATAGGAGGCGACGAAAGACCGCTTGTGCGTCATAGCGTGAAGATGAACCGCATCCAGTCGGCGGTGTCCGGAGGTTTTGACGCACTCGGTGGCGAAGAGATTCTCGATGCGATCCAAGGCCTGATGCGGGCTCAGGAAGCCTTGAGTGTGGACGATGAAAATGACTGGAGGTTTTCACCGGTAGCAGATGTGCGCGACGATACGGTGGCCAGGTTCGGGGCCGCCCGATTTCGCATCACTTACCGTTCCATAAGGCCACTACTCGAAAACGATACCCCGCAGAAGCTTAAGCCTGGAACCGGGGATCCCGAGTCGGCCAAGCGCTTGCGCGTGACGCGTACGCGCCGTGGGCTGGACGAGGATGCCCGAGCGTTTGCATTGGGTCTGATCGGACGCTGGATAGCCGACCCGGCCAACATCCGCCTGCTCCGAATTGGGCTCGATCTCTGGCCAGATGTGAAACTGTTGCGCGAAGTCCTCTCCCTGCTCCGACCGTTCACAGAAAAAGGGGGACGTCGAAAGGAGCCGAGGCGAGTCGCCTGGTACTGCCTTTCCGAAGTCATGCGGGCTGGAGCCACGGAGACAGGTCTCGTGCCGGATGCCGAATCACTTCCATCAGAAATCGATCTTGGAGTCTACCGCGAGGAGCTCTCGAAGGAAGCTACTCGTTTGGTGATGTTGCCCAGTCCAACGATTCCCTGGTACCTTCGGCAGCAGGCCCTACTTTTCCTCGCCGCCTGCGATCCCGACCGAGCCCCCTTCGCGCGCGCTGGAAGGGGAGAGGAGACTAGCCATTATCGGGAACTCATTCTATTCCTTTGTGGTCAGGAACCCCCTCTGCGAAGCGCGGACTTCGCGACTCTCGCGGTCGTTGCCCGGCGAGCGTTTGTGGATCGGGAGCGGGCTGTCAAGTTGACGCTGCCCGGCCTCAATCCCTCGCGAAAACTGCAGATCGCCCGAAGGGACCCTTCCTTTTTTCTCGAGGTTCTCAAGGCCGAACCTCAGGTCCAGTTCTTTGACGACCTTCCGGTGCGAATGCGTGACGATCTGTGCAGGACGGCTGAGAATCCGGACAGAGACATTGAAACCTTGGCCGAGGTGGTTTTGGGCGATCATCCGACCGGCCCACTCCGTAACGAACTTTCCATCCTACGTTTCGCGAAGGCGTTTCTCGATCAGTTGGTAGAACAGAAATCTCCACCTGAAGTGATCACCCCGGTCCAGGTGGGACTGAAGCTCAAAGAGGATAGCGGGATCGCCGACATTGAGGATTTGCGTATCTTGACAAGCCGGGCCAATCCGTCGGGCTCCCTCTACGAAGTCCCCTCATGGTGTGGCCTCGGCGGGTATTGGCGCTTTCAACTCGGTTTCCTATTGCGGTTCATCTTGTCCGGGCAACCTGATTTTACCCGTCCCGTTCGTGAGGCAAATTGGAAAGAGATCGAATCTACCTATCGCCCTGCCGAGAGCCACTGGTACCAACGACTCTACGGCCTTTACAGCAAGCAGCAGGCCTTCGGAGACGATTGGCTTCCGATCACGGACTGGGTAGAAGGGTTTCTCCTGGCTCTCCTACGCTGGCCGGGGTGCCGGTCGCCGAGCGAATTTGGTTGGGTCGAGCGGGGAATCCTTGTGGCCAGGACGCAGATTAACGACAGGATTGCCTATCTCGAGCAACGCCGCGGCAGCGCCACGGGGGCACTGATCCTTCCGCTGCGGGCCAAACGTCTAACGGCATTGGATTCCCCAAGGCCACTACGGGCCTGCGTGGTTCAGACATTAGTCCCGGGGGCTGAGGACTTTAACAATTTTGGGCTGACCCTTGACGGCGTTGCGATAAGAGGGAAACACAGCAATCACCTTTCAGCGGCGCTGGCAGCAGTGGAGCGCATGCTGGAGCTGCGAAAGACGCAGAAGGAAAGCGCAGCTTTACTCGATTGGCTGATTCTGCCCGAACTCGCCATTCATCCAAAGGATGTTTCTACTCATTTGATCCCATTTGCGCGAGCTCACAAAACGATGATCCTGGCCGGGCTGACCTACGAAGAGATCATTTCGGGACAACCGCTCGTAAATTCAGCCCTCTGGGTCATTCCGGAGTGGTCCGAGGATTATGGGCTACAGATCAGAACTCGCCGTCAAGGGAAAGCGCATCTGGCGCCGAGTGAGCACTCGTTCAACGCTGGCGGCGCTAACGTTCTCCAAGGATTCCGGCCTTGCCAATGGTTGATCGGGTATCCTTGGTCGAGGGAGGACGACGCCGAGCCCGTCTGGCTCTCAGCAGCGGTGTGCTACGACGCGACGGACCTCGGCTTGGCTGCAGACCTGAAAAATTGGTCGGATGTCTTCGCGATACCAGCCTTCAACAAGGACGTGAAGACTTTTGACCAGATGGCGTTGGCGCTGCACTATCACATGTATCAGCTCGTAGTCGTCGCTAACAACGGACAGTACGGTGGGAGCAACGCCTACTGGCCTCAAAAAAAAGAACACAAAAGACAGGTTTTCCACATCCACGGACAGCCGCAAGCTTCCATCGCCTTCCTTGAAATAAAGGATATCGAAGCCTATCTTGATCGACGCAACCTCGCTGGGAAGAAGGCGGATAACTGGAAGCATCCTCCAGCAGGTTGAGCACAACGGAGCTGGAGGATTCGTCCTGACAAGCATATCCGCCGAATGCTCATGGGAAATCAAACACAGAGGGAGAGGAGATTGCAGAGGCAGGCAACCCGCCACTTATTAATTGAGGTAATGGCGGACAGGAAAGTCCGCCCTCCGCTTGCCCATCACCAACCTGGCTTAAGGACTCGGAAAAGGCAATTTTATGGCTTCTCGGCTTTTTACAGTTATTGAAACTTACCGATCCTGGCGTCTTTGCCAGAGCAGATCCGGGCCATGCTGCCTCGCCGGTGTGAATAAAATCCTTGGGAAATCATGTGGAAAAGGATTGGTCTGAATCGAAAACTCTTGTAGCTTGAATGGGTGACGTTGAAAAAACTCCTATGGATTCTCCCGGGCCTATTTTTTGGGGTGGTTTTGGTGGCGTCCTGGTGGGTAATCCCCCACTATGCCGAGACCCGGTTTATCGAGAAACTCAAACAAATTGGTATTGAGACCGATTCAATCGAGTTTCGCATCGAAGGGCTGTCCCGTCCGGTGGTGAAAGATTTGCGCTTGCACATTGCGGGGCTCGATCTGGCCACCGAAGTGATCGAATTCGGTTCCCTTTTCGAGGGTTATGGGGAGGACCAGCCCCTGAGGATGACGATCAAGGGGTTTTGGGCCGGCATAAACGCGAAAATGCCCCAGGGCGTCGGGGCCGTCAACAAGGCCATTTCCGAACTCCCCGAAGCCGAGTCATTCGCCATGCCCATCCCGGTCCGCATCGTTCTGGAAAAGGGGGATTTGCATTACCAGAACCGGGGACGGCAGATAGCCGGTACGGTCGATGGCGAGATTTTCCTACAGGGGACCAAACTGGACTGGAGGCTCGACATCGAGGCAGAGGGGAATCCCTTGACCGGGGCCGGAGTATTGGACTGGGAGACGGGTTGGCATCATTTTGCCGGCGAGGTAGAGGTTGATCACCGTTTCAGCCAATCCATTTGGGATATTTTCGACGTGGAGCCCTGGTTCGATTGGCACGGAGGATCGGTGCGGACCGATTACTATTTCGAAGGGGACCGCAAAGCCATTCAATCGGGTCATATGCGGGGCCAATTTTCCGATGTGAGCATCCACTATAAAGGCATGCAGCTTTCCCACTTCAACAACCGGTCCAGCTTGAACTGGACCCCCGGACTGGCCACGGTGGATTTCGCCGGAGAGGGCCGGTTTGAGGATTTCCTCGACGCCGCCTTCGACTGTCGGGGAAGGGCTTTCGTCGAAGCCGGTCCGGCAATCCAGATGCAGTTGGACACCCTTTCCTTTTCCTCCCGGTTTCCCATCGCCGACCTGCATCTGGAGCGTAGCGGAAACGAAGGCATTCCCATCGAAGTGGCCGTTCTGGCCGATGGGGAAGGGGTTGACTTTCAATTCATGGGTTTGGATTTGAACCTGAGTTCTGAGATGTCCCAACAACTGGGAGGCTCGGAAGTGGACCTAATGATTAACGCCCGGGTAGCGGGTGATACCCTGAAAAAAGCCTCTGCCGGCGTCTGGCTCGAAGATGGCTTGTTCCTATCGCCGATTCTACAAGCCAATTTTGCCACCGGTGAAATTCACGCCGCTCTCGATCACGCCATTCCGCTGGGTAATTTGGGGCGGTTTATCCTGAATGCCCCCCGGAAATACCTTTCCCGCATGACGGTGGAAGAAGGCACCATTTACCGGTTTGACCAAGAGGTGGCCCGTGATGTGTCAATGACTTGGCTTCCCAGGGAAAGCGGGCTATTAAACATCGTGGGCGACTTTCACTCCTTGGGAGCGCTCGATCTGGCCGCCCTGCCGGGTGAACAATCGACTTGGCAAAGGTTGACGGGGGTTCTGACCGTAAACCCGGGTGATATTGACTTCAATTATGCCCTGCGGGCAGATGAGGCGAACGGTCTGCTTTGCCGCTTGTTTTTGCCCGATTTCGAACTGGAAGATTTCAAGGCCTGGGATCGCTGGTTGTCCAGCCCGTTCCACTTGTCGGGCAACGTGTCGGGACAAGCCGAATTGGCCCTGAATGCCGAATCATTCCGGCCGGAAATCGCCATTACCCTGCGGGGCGGGTATTACGAAAGGGGTGGTTTGGTCCTGGATACCATTAACGGTTCCGGAAAGGTGCAATCGCTGGATCCTTTTTCTTTTAAAACCGGTGAGTCCATAACCATAGCCCACATCCGGGCAATGGAGTGGGAGGGAATCAATTTTGAGACGGATCTGGAAATCGATAAACGAATCAACGTTTTTAAAACCAGGATCGAAACCTTGGGCGGATCGGTTCAACTCGCCGACATCTCGGTGGGGCGCGAGGAAATGTTTATCGAATCCGAAATCGGAGTGGCCGACATTAAGACAGAGGAAGTGCTCCCCTATATTCCCAACGTGGTAGGGTTGGCCGAAGGGACCATTTCAGGGGTCCTTCCCTTTCAATGGGATTTAAGAAACAACCATTTCAGTTTGGGGCGGGGCAATTTGAGCACCCCCACAGGAGAAACGGGTTATTTGAGCCTGAAGGTATTCCACGATGATGAGAGGGGAATGAAGGTGGCAAAGGACCGAAACGGATTCGCGGTCGATTCCGCCCTGGCCAACCTGAAGGACTCTTCCCTGGATATCGACATCCTGCCGCCCAATGCGGAATCGGCCGAAACGCGGGTAAGGTTGAATATCAAAGGTTACTTGGACACCCGGCTGGTCAAGGCCCCGGTCGACGTGGTGCAGTATTACGAACTGCCCATGGTCAATTTCGACAGCACCATGCACGCGGTAAAAGGCTGGCTGCCCCGGGTAAAGCAAATCCCCTGACCCGAATGGCGCTTAGTTAAGCGGGGTTATTGAGGGGGTCAGCCGGGATCAAGACGTAAAAAGTTATGCCTTACAGGGTCAGTTGCCTTGCAAAAGTGTATGAAGTACAACGGAATACAGTTTTCAAGGCCTGACCCTTTTTCTCCAAACTCTACAAACACGCTTAACTAAGCGCCATTCTCCCCTGACCCATCCCATCCTCCCTTTCCTACGCTTTATTGAGTCAGTGTGACTCAATAAAGCGGTCTTTCGATGGCCTGACCATAGCTGGGCCATAATGGCACAATTCGGGCGGTGGCCGTTTTTCTTTAAGCCATTGGTTTACAAAAGTTTAAGTGATTTAGTCTCCTTGGCATGAAATCGGCATAAAGAAGGGAAAACCCATAACCTTAACCAAGGAGTCAATCATGAAATTAGTTAAATATCGCAATCCATTGAGGAAATTCGATCGCTGGAGTGATTTTGATCGCTTCTTCGATCTCTCCCCCCATTCCTTTTCCCGGTTCGGTTCAATTTTTGACTGGGGAACGCATTCTGAACAGCCGGCCCTGGATTTGTATGCGGACGAAAGCAATTATTATATTCAGGCCGAAATTCCCGGGTATGACCGGAAGGAAATTGAAGTGGAGCTGAAACGGGATCGACTCGTTTTGAAGGGATCCCGAAAGTCGACCAAAGACGGTGTGAAATCGGAGGTAACTTTCCATCGTTCGGTTACCTTGCCGGAAAATGTAAAGGCCAAAGCCATTGGGGCCCGTTGCAAGAATGGTATTCTGACCGTAACGGTTCCCAAAACGGAAGCAGAGAATGCACGCCGGATCGAAGTGAAAAACTAACCCCTGTTTGGAGGAATAGATGATGAACGAACTTGCCAACCAACCCCTCAAATCTGAGAAGAAAAACGCCCAGAGTCATTACCCACCGCATTATCAAATTGAAGAGCGGGAAGGTGAGACGGTCGTATGGGTGGAACTCCCCGGAGTAGCCAAGGACCACCTCAACCTCACCTTGGAAAAGCGGGACCTGATTCTGGTCGCGGAAGCGTCCAACCATCGGCCTGAATCCTGGAAGGTCTTGCACCGCGAATCTGCAGACCGGACTTACCGACTACGTCTGCATCTGGGCAATTACCTCGATTGCGAGGCCATCAAAGCGGATATGCAAAATGGCGTGCTCGCTTTGACCTTGCCCAAGGCGGAAGCAGTAAAACCTCGGAAAATCAAGATTTCCTAGTCTTTTTTGGGGCATTCGAAGGGGGCTGAGGTTGATTTTTGGCAAGGATGCTAAAAATCAACCTCAGCCCCCTTCTTGCAACGAGACAGGGTGGAGGAAAATAAAATTTGAAGAGAGGGAAACATTTGTGGGAAATAAATGGGATGGGGCGTTTGTCCCACTCCTATCCCATGAAATTGATTTCGCCTTTATTTTTTACCTGTGCTTTTTTCCTGACGGTTGCCCCATGCGGGCTTCAATCGGAAGCAGTTAGAACAAATCACGCCGTCTTGGAGTTGGTTTCCGAGCGGGCCGGCCTGGTTCCGGGGAAGACCAATACGGTGGCGATTCGTTTTGAGTTGGAGGAGGGCTGGCACACCTACTGGGCCAATCCGGGTGATACGGGCCTTCCCACGGAAATTACTTGGGAATTACCCCCGGGGATCGAAGCGGGCGGCCTGCAATGGCCTGCACCCCATTGGATCGAATATTTCGATTTGGTATCCTATGGCTACGAGGAGGAGGTCCTGTTGCTGGTCGACCTCGAAGTGGACGAAACATTGACCATGGGGCAATCAGTCGATTTGGCGGCTGAGGTCAACTTTCTCGTCTGCAAGGAGGCCTGCATACCTGGCTCTGCCAATTTGAAATTGACCTTGCCGGTGGCCCAGGCCCCGCCGCCTTCGCACTGGAAGAGCGCCTTTGAGGCAACCCGAAGCCAGCTTCCCCGGACGCTGCCCAACTACCGGTTGGGGGTAGTGGACAATGGGCAGTCCTTTGCTCTGACGGTGATTGCGCCGGAGGGCATTCGCTTGGAGGGCCGCAAAATTACTTTTTTTTCCCAGGACGGCCGGGTAGCGGCTTCCGAACCCCGAACCTCCCTGGCTGAGGGCCGGATTCTCACCCAGGTCTTGCCCAAGAGCGCAATGGAACCCGAGTCGGACCGGAACAGGTTCAGGGGGGTCCTGGTATCCGACGTGCCCTGGGATTCCCAAAACCGATACCCTTCCCTGGCGGTTGATGCGCCGTTTTCGGATGACCTCACCGTATCGGGTTGGGTTGCCGGCATTAAGGGAAACGCAACGGTTGATCCGGGTGGCCCCACCGTTGCGGCCGGGGGGTCGGCCATTGGATTTTCCACTACCCTGTGGTTTGCTTTTGTAGGGGGAATGCTTCTCAACCTCATGCCCTGCGTGTTCCCGGTATTGTCGATCAAGGTTTTGGGGTTTGTCCAACAGGCCGGAGAGGAGGCCTCAAAAGTCAAACGTCACGGGCTCGTATTCACCCTTGGGGTGCTCCTTTCGTTTTGGTTGCTGGCCGGGTTGTTGTTGATTTTAAGGGCCGCCGGGGAAGAAATTGGTTGGGGATTTCAACTGCAAGCCCCGGGATTTGTAGCCGTATTGGCCAGTGTGCTCTTTTTGTTTGGCCTCAATTTATCCGGTGTTTTTGAGGTTGGAGAATCCCTCACCGGCGCCGGGGCCCAGCTCCAGGCCAAGTCCGGCTATTCCGGCTCTTTCTTTTCCGGTGTGCTGGCCACGGTCGTGGCCACTCCCTGCACGGCTCCTCTAATGGGAACCGCCTTGGGCGCGGTAATCGTTTTGCCGGCATACCAATCGATGCTCGTGTTCACGGCCCTGGCCCTGGGAATGGCCTTCCCCTATCTCCTCCTCTCCTTTTTTCCGGCCTTTTTAAAGTATCTTCCCCGACCCGGCGCTTGGATGGAATCCTTCAAAAAGGGATTGGCCTTTTTGCTCTACGCCTCGGTTGTCTGGCTGGCCTGGGTCTTTGGAAATCAGGTTGGGGTAACCGGAATGGCCGGGTTGCTGCTCGGTCTTTTAATCATGGGTGCGGCCGCCTGGATCTGGGGTAGTTGGGGAGCTTTCCACCGGCCGAAAACCTCCCGCCTTTGGGCCTCATCCATGGCTTTGCTCTTTCTCGTGGCCGGCGGTTACCTGCAATACCTGTCCACTCAGTTCGCCCCGGATGAGGTAGAAGTGGTATCGAAGGATGCATCCGGAATTGCCTGGGGAAATTATTCCCCGGCCACGGTGGATGGCGCTCTGAAGGAGGGCAAGACGGTATTCGTGGATTTCACTGCCACTTGGTGTCTGACTTGCCAGGTAAACAAGAAAGTCGCGTTCAGCAATGATGAGGTCATTCGATTCTTTGAAGAGAATGCCATACTCCCTCTCAAAGGGGATTGGACAAAGAGCGATCCGGTCATTACGCGGGAGTTGCAAAAATTTGGCCGCAACGGAGTCCCGACCAACATCATTTACTGGCCGGATGGAACGACCCGATTATTGCCGGAGGTGCTCACCCCGGGAATCGTCCTGGATGCGTTTAACAAGGACGCCTGATGCGGGCGAGCTCTACACCTCTATCTTTTTGTGTTTCTTGTAGTCAATGTATTGACCGATGACCTGCCGGAGGGGGGCGGGCTCGACCCCGCTTTTCCGGTTTTGCCGGGCGATTTCGGATGCCAGGTCCCATTGTCGGAATAAAATGCGGTAAGCCTCGAACAAACTATTTCGAGGATCGTAGATACTGGTAGCTTCGGAAGTAATTCCGTTGAGCTCGATGACGCGAATACCTTCTCCGCGCTGAAGGTGTTGAACCGAGGGAACCCTGACGTCGTATCGTCCGAAGTAGAAGCCGGGGTAGGCTTGGGAGATCCGATCGATGGCGGCGGTTAGTTCCGGAGTCGCCAACCGGGTTCCATCGAGGAAGAGGCAGCCCCGGGAGTGGGTGCCGATTTCCGCCAGCACCAGGGAAGTTTTTGGGGGCAGGACGTCGAATAATTTGCCGGCGTGCTTTTTTATGAAGAACGGGGCCATGGCCACCGCGCGGGGGTCGTCCAGGATGAGTTGTTCCACTGTTTTTTCTCCATCTCCGCTCACGGCGATGAATCGTTTGTCCGTAATGGAATAGATATGCCCTGTCTCGTCCTCGGGAAAGCGGTAGTAAAAAATTCCGTATTCCAGCCCCTCGACGTATTCCTGGACGATGATGTCGTCCCGGCTTTTTTTGAAATACGCTTTGGCGTCCTGGTCTGTTTTGGTGACCACTACGCCCAGGCCGCGCTCTCCCACATCCGGTTTCAGGATCACGGGATATTTAAATTCACTACGCTTCTGGAGGTCTTTGAATTGTCGGAATTTCTCCCGGGGATCGAGTTTTTTGGGTAGCAGGGCGAAGGGGGCGACGGAGGATTGGAGGGCCTGCAGGATACGGTGTTTGGATTCGAGCACCAGTCCACTCAGGGGCATTCCCGGATTGGTGGCGGTGAACCAAGCCGGATTGCGGTGTTTCAATGCCAACCAAATGACGTAGAGCACTACCGGGGGGTAAAATTTCCACAACGGCCAGAATTCCCAGCGGGAAAACCGGATCCACTTGCCCAGGAGCAGGCGTCGTCCCCTGTGACTGAAGAGGGGAACCATGAACTTGATAACCAGAAAGAGGGACAGGATGACCCCGATCAATCCCAATAAAGCGTAATCCTGGTAAATCTCGAACCAAGCCAGCATTTGCCCCCCAAGCCAAGCGCTCAATCCCACCAGGAGCGGGGTCCAGACAGTGGCGGCCAATAGGAAGAAAAAGGAAAACCTCAGGATGCCCACACCGAGGAGCCCGGCAGTAAAATAGGTGGGCAAACGCGCGCCTGGGAAAAACCGTGTCAGGAAGATGAGCAGCATGCCTCGCCGTTCGAACCACTGGGCGCTACGGGTCAAACCGGCCTCCGAAATTACCCAGCGCAGGGGCGCTTTTTGCGCCCCTTTCCGACCCAAAACCCTTCCGGCAAGGTAGAGAAGGATATCTCCGATGAAAATACCGATGAGGCAGGCCAAGGTGGCCGGGATAAACCCGATAACCCCCTTGGCCGCCAGCAAACCAGCTCCGATGCAGGTGAGGTCCTCCGAAACGAGGGTAGCCAGGGCCAGCAACAACACCAGCACGGCAAAGCCGATGCCAAGGGCCCGGATTTTTTCGAAACTGAACGGGGCCAGGGAAGCAGCAATGCGTTCCGGAGTGGCGTGACTTTTTATGGGAGCTTCGCCCCTATCGGCCCGGGTGACAAAGTCGATGATGGGCGGGGCCGTTATATCGGGCCGGGTTATGATGAACAAATGCCCCTCCTCCAGGAGTTGCAGTTCGCTATGGGGCACAATGCGGTGGTGTTCCCGCGCCGTTTGCACCGGAACCAGATTGTCGTCTTCGGCGTGGAGAATGAGAGTGGGGATCTCGATGGCCATGAGGCGCTCCCGCAAAGGCCGTTGGTCGGTGTCGAAGAAATTGCGGGCGTAGGGAACGTTGAGGAGGGTGTTGTCCATCCAGCCAAAGTGGGGAATGCATTCCTGCAGGAACCAAAGGGCGCCCAGTTGCAAGGCATGAATGGCATGATTGATGGTATAGTCTCCCAGCAACTCCAGTTCCTGCACCCCTATGGAGGATATGAGAAGGAGGGACTTCAATTTGCCCGGGAAGGCATGGGCATATTCCAAAGCGACCCCTCCCCCCATGCTGTAACCGGCGAGATGGCACTTTTCGACGCCGAGGTGGCGCAATAATTGGTCGAGATAATAAGCGTGGGCCAGGATAGAGTAATCCTCGACCCGCAAGGTCGATCCTCCGAAGCCGGGAAGGTCCGGAATAATGAGACGGAAGTTGCCCTGCAAGGCGCGGGCCGTGGACAGAAGAGAGGCCGAAGCCATTGGACTGCCGTGCAGGAGAACCAGGACGGGCGCATCGGGGATTTCCGGGGGGACCCAATCCAGGTAAGCCATGGAGATGTAGCGACCGGTAGGCATGGGTCCACGCATTTCCTCAACCTGGAGGAAGGCTTGTCCCTCGATATAAGGCGCCTTTCCGGGCTGTCCCCACCGCACCATGTGACTGGCCAGCAAAACCAACAGGTAAGTCAGCAACAACCCCTTGCCGGAGATGAGCCAATGTTTGGGGGATGCGCCCATCACGGGCCTTTCCTGGGAATGGAAACGGACACCGGATCGCTCAATTTGGGAAAATCACCCCTTCTGTCCCGGTAGGTGAACCGTGTCTCTTTTCTCGACACGGTAATTTGGCTGAGGCTGACGGTGCGGGCGTCCGGCCGCGTCATCAGCGGAGAAAATGCGCTCCGGTCCGGATCGTGGCTCTGGTGGAATTGGATCAGGCGTTCCGGCGCACATCCGAGGCTTGGAATTTGCCGTCGAAAATTGGCTCTGCGCTCGGCCACGACCTCATCGGGTTGGAAAGCGGAGGTGGTGAGGGGAAGCTGGGAAAACCCGGGATGGGAAATACAGGGCCTTTTTCCGGCCCATTTGATGAGCACGGTGCGACATGCCGGATCGATACCCAAAAACAGAAAGGGGGGGAATGGAGACAGATCGACCGAGGTAAAGAAATTTTCCACCTCAACCAGAACACAGAAAGTGCGGCAGTCCAATGGGAGGCGCCCCCGCGAGAGAGGGGCTTTGGGGCGGTACCGCCCCTGGGTTTCATAATAATTCAACAGACCCAGGGTGAGGCCGTGGGAATTAGCCAGAAGCCAGGTCCCTCCCCCATCGGGATCCCTTGGGCAAACGTAGGCCACAGGGTCGCCGACATGGGGTTGGGGGGGGAGCCCCTCGCTACGCCCTTTGCTTTCGTCCCGGTTGAAAAAAAGTGTGTAGCCTTCCGATTGTTGGCACCAGCTTACCGTGCACATTGGGGATGGCGGGCGTTTCGAAAGCGAAGCGTGGAAGGGGCCACTCCAAAATTTTCTGGCAGGTTCGATCCATCTTCGGAACACAAAGTTGCGATAAAGGCATAATGGTGGATGGTATGGCTGATGAGGAATTGCAATTCGCGTCTCAGGCTGGACCTGCTCCAATGTCCGGCCTCAGAATGGTTGGCTCCGCTGTCCATTTTTATTTTCAAGGAACGGTCGAGGTCTTCCCCCTGCAGGGCCCCGAAGAATTCCGTAAGTTCCAACATTTTGCGGGCGGCGTATTCCGGTTCTGTTTCCAGGAATTCTTCCCTGGAACGGGCATCATAATTGATTTTGCCGGATTTTACCCCGGCCTGAAAACAGAGAAAATGATCGAGGTTGTGCCGGAGATGTCCACCGATGGTGGAATGATAACAATTGGAATGGGGCTTCACATATTGTTCCGGCGCCAAGGAGCCCAGCAATTGGATGCCTTGATTCAAGCAGGCGATGGTGTCATGCAAGATGAGTTCCATGTTGCGGGTGTTCGAAATCCGGGTTCACGTTTCGGGTCGGAGCATCATTTGGCGCAAACGGAGAGGAAGGGGTCAATTCTTAAATCCAGGTCCTCCTTCTAAGAGATCATAATTCCCGTCAAACCGTGCCCATGCGTGGTCCAGCCCGCATGTCTGACGAACTTTCTTCTTCGCTCCGGAATCTCGCCACTGGGGAGACGCAGGGAAGGGGTCCCGACGGGGAAATCCGCCTTTGCCGCGGGGCGGGCTTCAGCACGACCAGGCAAGAAGGGTCAGGAGCGGAAAAGGCCGGTTTTGGTTTCTTGCAAATAGGACTGGCAGGTTTTGACCAAGCCGGTGGGCAGGTCGATTTTTCTGCGCCAGCCCAATTGGTTGAGCAGGGAAAGGTCCAACAGCCTCCGGGGCGCACCGTCGGGTTTGCCGGTGTCATGCAGGATTTCTCCCCGGTACCCCACCGTCCTTTGTATCAGCCGGGCCAAGTCATTGATGGAAATTTCCTCGCCGCTACCGATGTTTACCCAATCGGGTGGGTCTTCCAAACCCATCAGGTGGATGGAGGCTTCGGCCAGATCGTCCACGTGGAGAAATTCTCGCCTGGGGGTACCAGTGCCCCAAATTACCACCTGGGGGCTTCCCTTTTTCTTGGCTTGGTGAAATCTGCGGATTAAAGCCGGTATTACGTGGGAGCATTTCAAATCGTATCTATCGCCGGAACCATAAAGGTTGGCGGGCATGAGAGAATGGAATATCACGCCGTATTGCTTACGGTAGTATTGGCACAGTTTCAGGGCGGCAATCTTGGCGATGGCATAGGGTTCATTGGTCGGTTCCAGTTCCCCGCTGAGCAAACAGCTCTCCGGAATGGGTTGGGGAGCGAATTTTGGGTACATGCAGGAGCTCCCCAGAAAGAGGAGCCGTTTCACTCCAAATTCATAGGCGGCATGGATCTGGTGGGTGGCAATGGCCAGATTCTGGTAGATAAATTCGGCCGGGAAGGCGTTGTTGGCTCCGATACCGCCCACCCTGGCTGCGGCGACGATGACCGCGTCCGGCCTTTTTCGGTCAAAGAACCGGCGAACGGCCGATTGATCGGTCAGGTCCAACTCCTGGCGGGTAGCGGTTTCAATTTGCTCGTAACCCAGG
>CBDCNU010000025.1:30000-216362 GCA_965219475.1 Opitutales bacterium
ACGTCAGGGGCCGCTCTTTCCAACCACTCGGCCAAGCCTTTTTTCAGAGCGGCGCGGATTCCGTTAACATTCCATGAATAATAGGTCTTTGACATAAGCAGGTGAGCAGGCAATCGATTGCGGAAATTGAAATCAAGCTCCGGAGGAACTTTCAATCATTTTCCGAGGCCTTGATGGCGAGGGCAATTACTTGGAGCATGATAAGAATCCGGTCGTGTCGCTCGAGAAAAAATTACCCGAACTGCGACTTTTCCCCGTCCTGCCGGGTTCTCTTCAAACCAATCCATTGCGGATGAAAAATACTCTCGATGACATCTTCACAAGGCTTTGAACACTTCGTTCGAAAGTATCAAAATATGGTCTTTACTACCGCAGTTCGAATCGTGGGGAACGAAACCGATGCCGAGGATATCGCGCAGGAAGTTTTTCTGCGCGCTTTCAAACATTACGACTCCATCTCCCAAAGTGAAACCGCCGGTGGTTGGTTGAAAGTGGTTACGCGGAACCTTTGTATCAACCACCTGACCCGTTACCGGAATCGCTGGAAGATGTTTACCGATCAGTTCACCCGCAGGGGCATGGGAGAGGATGTCGAATACTTTTTTTTGCCGGAGGATGAGGCTGGTGCGCTGGATCCGGAGAAGATTGACCGAAAGGAAATCATCGGGCAAGCACTGCACGCCCTTCCGGAAAAACAGCGCGTTCCCCTGGTATTGTACCATTTCGAAAACATGAGCTACCTCGAAATCGCCCGGCACTTGAGACTATCTTTGAGCAAAGTAAAAACGGATATTTTCCGGGGGCGCCGAGCCCTAAAAAAAATATTATTGATAACCCTGGATTACGGCGATGAAAACCACACCGGATCCTGAAGGGGATCGACTCGATGGACGGTTGGACAAAGCTCTGACCGACCTTCCCGAACTGGAAGCGCCGGCGTCATTGCTGCCCCAAGTGATGGCGAGGATCGCCCGGGAAGAGAAGAAGGAGCGGCTCTCCGGATTCGCGACGATGCGTTGGGCCATTGTGCTTGTTTCGGCTGGTTGCGCGTTGGGGGCGACTTACTTCAGCCCGGAACTCATGGCACATCTTTCCCGTTACCTGACCGACCTTCCATTCGCCGGGGGAATGGAGTTTGTCCATGTTTGTCTTCAACTTTTCGCTACGGTTTTTAATGCCGTTGGAAAAGTTCTCGGGCTCATTTCTCTCACGGCCCTCCTGCCGATCGTAACGGTGATAATCGTTTTTTCGGCCAGTTCCCTTGCAGGAATTGCAACCTTGGTTTTTCAGCTCACATTTTCGGCCGCAGGTCGACCAACCGGCACCCTTGTCTATCATGAATGAAATAAAATACATAATTTTACCAATCCTCTTCGCCACTTGTGCCAGTCTGGATGCGCAGGAGGTTCCCGCAGGTGCCGAGGAACGGGAAGCTCCGTCTGCAGAATCTGAAGTGTCCCTGACCGGAGATGCGAATACGGAAAGTTCCCACGGTTCGGAAACGGTGGCGCCAGAGGAGGTTGAGCAAACCGATTGGGTTAAGCGTGGCGACCTGGTCATGTTTGGCAGTGACAATCGGGTCGGAGCAAACGAAAGAGCCAAAGATATGGTCACGATTGGGGGCGACTCGATCATGGAGGGCCGCGTCGATGGCGATATGGTAACCATTTGGGGTGATTCTACTGTGACGGGCTATGTAGATGGCGACTTCGTGGTTGTGTTGGGATCAGCAGAATTGGGACCTGGTGCAAGGTTGGATGGAGATGCAGTGGTGATTGGCGGTAAGCTTACTATCCACCCGAATGCCAAAATCGATGGAGAACAGGTAAATATTCCCTTATACGTTCCGGGAGTACCCGGCAAATTTCAGGAAGTCCGGGATTTTATCCGCGAATGTGTATTTCTGGGCCGCCCGATTTCTCCCAATGTGCCCTTCACACTGTATTTGGCTGGTACCTTCCTCCTATTTTACATCCTTCTGGCGGTAATATTCCCGAAACCATTGGAACGCAGTCGTCATGCAATGAAGGATAAGCTCCTTCAGTCCTTCCTTGCCGGAACTCTGGTCTATGCGAGTGGTCCGCTTTTTCTACTTCTGATGGCAATTACGGTGATCGGACTGGTGTTGGTTCCCTTTGTAAATTTAGCCCTACTTGCACTTACAATTTTCGGGAAGGCGGTGGTCTTTTTGCACATTGGGAAACAGGTCGCCCGAGCCACCAGACTACCGGCACTGGGAAACGCCCTTCTATCCATCATCCTGGGCGGGATCATTGTATACGCCTTGTACATGATTCCTTTTTTCGGGATTTTCCTCTGGCTTGTGCTTTCCATATTGGGACTGGGGGCGGTATGCATTTCGATCGGAAACTCTATTTCAAGATGGAGGGCAGATGGGCAGGATGATCCTCCAGCTTCCGCAGGTGCCCCACCCACTCAGGCTACCAGCCCCGCAAGTACATCGGATTCGTTTGGGCAGGAACCGGTTCAACCTGGCACACCACTCGGCCAAGTGGATAGCGCCACCGCCGCATTGTTCGGAAGGGTAGGGTTTTGGTGGAGAACTTTGGCTACCTTTATCGATTTCATTCTGGTTGGCGCTACAGTCCTGTTTCTGGATATTGCCATGTTTCCCATCCCCCTCTTTGCATACTTCATCCTATTTTGGGGCTGGAAGGGAAGCACCCTGGGCGGCATGGCGCTCGGTATTCGCATTCAGAAAATCTCCGGGCAACCGCTCGACTGGGCTACTGCCGTCATCCGCGGCCTGAGTAGCATTGTTTCTTTGCTTCCGTTCTTTCTCGGATTTTTCTGGGCCGGATGGGATCCGGAAAAACAGTCCTGGCATGACAAGATAGCGGGCACCACAGTGGTCCGGATCCCCAAGGGGTACACCTGGAATTAAGTATTGTTGGAACCGTCCTCTGTGAAAGAGTTGGGCGGAAAAGGGGGTAGCCTTTTTATTTACCTCCATGGGCCAAATGCTATGGTAGGCCAATTTACACGGGAAATCCAACTTCGCATGCGGGTTGCCCCGGCCAAATTATTTCAAAATTGATTCGGAAGTACATGGTTTAGAACATGTTGGAAAACCTTTTCAGGCTCTGGGAAATTTTCTTGAGCTCCTTTCAATGGGGACTGGGGGTTTTGTTTTCCAATATTTTTACCGTGGTGGGATTTGTTCTCGCCATCGCCATCATCATACGGGTTTTTCGGGAGCAAAGGCAGCCCAGCAGCCTTCTGGCCTGGAGCTATTTTGTGTTGCTGATTCCCTACGTTGGGGCGCCTCTCTACCTCCTGTTTGGCGGTCGCAAGCTGAAAAAACGCATTCGGGCCAAGGTCCTTCTCAAACGTGCCGTGGAAGACGACACCGATCTGCCCTACGCGGAAGACATCTTTCCCACGCGGGGAAACCGGGTGGATTTTATTACCGATGGCGTCCAAGCCTATCGTCTTTATTGTGATTCCATAACGGGAGCGAAAGAGGAAATCCATATTCTAACTTATATTTTGAGCGATGATGCGGTGGGAAACAATATTCTCCGGCTCTTGGCGGATAAGGCGAATGCCGGGGTCCGCGTGAGGCTGTTATTAGATGCCCTGGGCTCTTTCCGAAGACCCCGGAAAGCCATCCGGTCATTGGAAAAAGCCGGAGGGGAGGTCCATTTATTCATGCCTGCTTTCCCTTTTCAGACTCACGGTTGGGCCAACCTCAGGAACCATCGCAAGATAGCCATTTTCGATTGCAAGCACGCTATTTTGGGCGGGCGCAACCTCGATTCACGTTTTTTGGGTTCCACGGCGGACCCGGGCCAATTTCATGACTTCGGCGCTCGTTATCGGGGCCCGATTGTAAACCACCTCAATCGCATATTTCTCCTGGACTGGGCTTTCGCCTCCAAGCAGGCCATTCCCGATATAGACAGTTTACAACCGCGGCATTCCGTTGCATCCGGCCCGAGCGAGGTGGTCGGGATCGCGAGCGGGCCGGACGTGGAGGGTGATCCGCTCTACGAAAGAATGGTCAACCTGATGCAGGAATTCGAAAAAGAGCTGGTCATCGTAACCCCTTATTTCATTCCCGATGAGATTCTGACCCAAACCCTCGTGGTAAAGGCCCGTAGCGGAAAAAGGATTACCCTGGTACTTCCCGAGCATTCCAACTGGAAGCTGGTGGATTTGGCGCGGTCCTATTACTTGCGGATTTTGCGATCGGCCGGCATCAAAGTGCTACTTTTTCAACCGGGCATGCTACATGCCAAGGTCATGGTTGCCGACGGTTCCATTGCCATCCACGGTTCGGCCAACCTCGATATTCGCTCCCTGTTTGTGAATTTTGAAATCGGCATGGTTCACACCTCGGAGGAGGACGTCCGCGCCATTATGGAATGGTTGGCGCACATCATGGGGAACTGTCGGCCCTACGGCCTGGAGAGGGAACTCCATCCTCCCCGTATGCGGCGGACCTTGGAAGAAGCCACCCGGTTGATCTCCCCCCTGCTTTAGTCGGGGTCAGTCGTTGATTTTTGACATGTCCCCATGTTGAAAATAAATGACTGACCCCTTTCCGCACTCGATCTCAGTTCGCTCGCTACGAATTTCATGCAAAATGCCGGTTAGTCGGGGCCGGGATAATATTCTCTGTACAGTTTCTCGGCGTTGCCCCTCCCGAAAAGGCGGGAGGTCTTGTAGCGGATGACGAGAGAGATGACTTGGGCGATCCGTTTCAAGGGATTTTCTTTCTCCCATCTCCTGGGAGAGCAAAGCATTCCGCCTCCCAGGAATAAGAGATCCCCCCGCTTCTTCAATTGTGCGGTCAGCTCGACATCTTCCATCAGCGGTAAGTCGGGGAAACCCCCGATCCGGTTTACTTCCTCTCGCCGAAAAAACTGGCCTTGATCACCAAAACTGTTGTGCCAGAGCTGGGCGCGCAAATCGTTCAAACCCTCAATCAACAACAAAACGGATTTTTTGCGGCCGGTCCTGAATCGTTGGCCCACGGCGCCTCCTACTGCGTCCGGGTTTTGTTTCATCGAGGTCATGACCCGCCTGACCAGGGCCCCGGTCAACCGGCTGTCGGCATGGAGAACCAGGACGATATCTCCAGTGCACGCCTCGACTGCGGCGGCGATTTGGCGCCCCCTCCCCTTTACGCTGGTCAGCCATTTCGCCTGGAACGTTTGGGCGATAGCCTTGGAGTTGTCGGTGGATCCTCCGTCGACCACAAGAATTTCCTCAATGGGGCTCCCGCAATCCTTCAGGCTGGCCAAGCAATTGCGCAACTGTCGGCCCTCGTTCAGACAGGGTATCACGACCGAGAGGGTGGCCGCGTTTCGCTCAGCCGGGCGGGACATCAACTGGCGCAGACGGGCCAGGAAGGACGGCGCCCAACAGAGGTAAAACGGAATCCATTGCGTGTAAAACCAGACCTTTGGTTGAAACCAGATGCCCGTTTTCCCGAAATGGTCCCAGGCGGAAAAATACAGACCGGAAAGTCCGGTCAAAAGGACCCATGCGGAGGATGGAAAAAGCGCGATTCCCGGAACTATCCATGCCAGGTACCAGTAGTGAACGGTGGGGGAAAGGAGCAACAACGCCGCAAGGATTGCGTAACCTCCTTTGAGCACGTCTTTTGTTCGCAGGCTGATTGCGACGACTACGATCAACAGAATTGCGGTCGACAGACCGACCGCGGCCAGCCGGTCTCCCAGCCAGGAGAGCAGCAGGTAATTGACGGATCCGTTGTGGGACATGGTTCCCCCATATTGCAACAGGCCGTAAAGAAAATGGTGGAGTTCAGGCAAAAAATACAGGGAAGGCGCCAGGAGAGGAAGGCCGATCCAAAGCGCCTTGTAAGATTTTCGCTTCCAAAACAGGAGCGGAATGAGCAATACGCTGACAACTTTTATCTGGATGCTGATTCCCAACATGATCCAACACCAGGCCGTCTTTCCTTCTTCCCACAATAGCAGGGCGGCCAGGGTGGTTGACACGAACAGAACATCGAAGTGGGCTTCTCCGGAGAAAGCCAGGAGAGGCACGGGATTGAGGGCATAAAAGAGGGCATTTTTGGGATGCATGCCCCTCCGGGTCAGGCACAACAGCAGGAGGCCGATAACAGCCATGTCGGCCAGACCGAAAAACACTTTGTAGGTAGCGGGGAGGTAGGCGACGTAATTCAGCGCTACGAAGGACAGAATAATGAGGGGAGGATAGACCGTCTTCAGGTCTTTATGGTTCATGGCCTCCCAATGGGGATCTCGAAACTCTTTCCATTCGCTGGCCTCGGCCGTGAATTGGTATGGATTTTCCCCGTGGAGGACCAATTTTCCCTCCCACAGGTAGCGGTTGACGTCATCGCTGTAGGGGAAGGGATAAAGCAACAGCCGGGAAAGGACGGACAGCCCCAGAACCAGGAAAATGGCGGATTTGAGGCTCCGCGTATTGGGGAAAACGGCCCAGGCCAAAACACCCGCCACGGCCATTGCTCCGAACAGAAGCATGAGGGGGCGGGCATGGGTGGTCAGGGCATCTATGCGGCCGGCCTGGAAGCAGAGGAAGAAAAACAGGCCGCAGGCAATGGCGAAAACCGCATTCCTCAGCCGATTGATCACCGGAGGGACGGGTGGGCCGGGGAGGTTTCAAATTGCACCCGTTTCGCTTGTTTGGGGGGCTGGTGCGACGGGAAGGACTGCAGTATCCCCAGGAGCCCGATATAACCAAACCCGACGGCATTGATGAGCAGGAAAGGCGCCAGGAACCATTTTCCCGAGGGGAACAATTGAACCACCGCATACCAGCAGTATCCGCTCAGTCCAATTTCCAGAAGGGGTAGAGTAGGCATTTTTACCCGGTAAGTCCTGCCGGGGGCATCCCCGCATTTGGGAGTTCGGACAAAATCACTGCGCTTCCCCATCAAGGCTTCCCCCACGGCCCTGGCATTGGAAATGGCGATACCTACACCGGTGATAAGGACGAGGGGGATGCCCATTAACCGAAAGGGCCAGGGAATGCCGGAACGCTTCTGGCTTAACCAGTATAGGGCGCTGGGGGCAAGGGCGGCCAGGCTCAGGATCAAGCCGGCAGCGACAAACCAGCCGGGAGCCACCCGTGGTCCGGCTATGGTGATGAGGGGAAGGCTGAGCAGGGCCAGAAGGACCAGGCAGGGGTGAATGGCAAAATGGGTGAGGTGAAAAAACCCCGATACCTTGTGGAACCAACTGCGTTCGGATCTTAACACGCTCGGCAATAATTTCACCGCCGTTTGTATTGACCCTTTGGCCCATCGGAACTGCTGGCTCTTGAAGGCTGCGACCGTATCGGGCAATTCGGCAGGCACCACCACCTCGGGAACGAAGCGGGCTTTCCATCCGGCCAATTGGGCGCGGTATGAGAGGTCGAGATCCTCGGTCAAAGTATCGTATCCCCATCCCCCTGCTTCTTCGATGGCTCGCCTTCGCCATATACCGGCGGAACCATTAAAATTCATAAAGAGCCCGGTAGCGGACCGCGCGCTCTGCTCGACGGTAAAGTGCCCATCGATGCCCAGCGATTGGGCGCGCGTCAAAAGGGAATCCCTCCGGTTCAAATGACCCCAGCGGGCTTGAACCAGCCCCACTTTGGCATCCTCTAAAAAGTAAGGCATCATTTTCTTGAGAAAATCCGGGTTCGGAACAAAATCGCCGTCGAAGACGGCCAGGAATTCGCCTTTGGAAATGTTTCGGCCCGCTTCCAGAGCCCCGGCTTTAAAGCCCACCCTATCCGATCGTCTCACCACTTGGATATCGATCCCGGTTTTACTCAGGGAGGAGGCGACCCGGTCGACCAGGGCCTTGGTTTCGTCGGTTGAATCATCCAGGATCTGAATTTCATGTTTGCCCGAGGGGTATTCCATGGCCGCAACGGCCCGGATGACCCGCTCGGCCACATTCAATTCGTTGTAAAGGGGCACCTGAGTGGTAATCACGGGGACCTGTTCGGGATGGGTCCAACCCGTTTGAACCGCCCCCAACCTCTGCCGGCGGACGGCCTTGCCCCCGGGGAAGGCACGGAGATACAAAATTATCAGGAGGCAGGCGTTAAGGCCGTAGGAAAGCAACCACAGCGATCCCATCAAATAAGCGGCAAGGATGGATATTTCCGTCATGAGCGGCTGCTCTTCTCAATGATGGACATTGCGCCCGTCGGAATACAGCGCAACAGGGTAAGTGTGGCATCGGGCCGGAGCCGATGGGCCCAATGGATAATCAGGGGGCGAGGCCAAATGGAATCATTTTCCCATCCGGCCGGGAAAAGTGAGTTCGGCCACACCGGATTTATCCAGGGCACCCAGTCCCATGGCCTTCATGGTCTCATATTGCTCGTAGGTGGCTTTGGCCAGGGGAAGGCGTAAATTGAACTCCTCGGCCAAGTTCAAGGCGATCAGGGAATCCTTGGCTGCATGTTCGCTGGAAAAATAGCACTCGTGGTCCCGTAACAGCATATCTTCGGCATCGGTTTCCAGTACCCTGGAATTGGCCCCGGTTTGGGCAAACACTTCGCACAACATTTCCAGATCGAGCCCAAGGGCCATCCCCAGGCCCAACCCCTCGGCCAAACCCGCCGTGTTGATATTCATGACCATATTGACCAGAGCCTTGACCCGTGCCGCCGACCCGGCCGGACCGACAAAACGAATGGATTGACTGATCGATTGGAGGATCTCCTTCACCCCTGAATACACCTCCTCGGCGCCACCGACCATGAGATAAAGTGTGCCCGCGCGGGCCTGCGGAATGCTCGAAGCCATGCAGGCTTCCAGCGATTGCCCCCCGGCTTCGCGGCATTTCAGTTGCAACTCCTCGTGCACGGCGGGGCTGAGGGTGGCACAGTTGATGAAGGTCTTGTTTCGGGCCTCCATGAGCAGGTTGTCGGATTCTCCGCAAAAAATCCGGCGCATGGCCTCGTCGTCCGTGACAACGGTAAAGATGACCTGGGAAAGGGAACAAACTTCCTTGAGGGTGTCGCAGACTTTGGCCCCGGTTTTTTCGGCCAAATCGTTCGCCGCGTGGGTGTTGACGTCGTATACCGCGGTGACGGGGTATTCACAATCATGCAGCCGGAGGGCCATGTTGAATCCCATCCGTCCCACGCCTACAAATCCTATTCTTGTTTCTGCCATAATGGATGAGGGGTTTGATTCATTTCGGTTATTTCTCTTTATTCTTTCTTACCTCGGCGATCTGCTTGTCCCAAGGCTGCGCTTTGAATTTCTTCCGCTCGGAGGAAGACAGTCTTCGCAAGTAGTTGAAGTAAGCTTTTTTCATCTCGGGATTCAACTCATTCCAGCGATCGATCGTTTCCTTGCGCTGTTCGGTCGGCATCTTGTCCAGGTTCTGAATGCGGGAAAGGGCCTTTCTGCGGTCTTCCGGAGACATTTTCTCAACGGTCTCCAGGGTCAGGCGCAGGCGGGCCAGATCATCCCTGGACATTTTCAACAGTTCCCCCATGGCGGCCAAGTCCTCCTTGCCCTCCTGGGCTCCGGTTTCCGCATCGGCCCCCCAACCGGTCAGGCCCAGGAACAGTGTGGCCCAGAGAACGGGCCGGGACCTCTTAATTTCGACAGCAAACATGGGTAGCCTTCGTTTCATGACTCAGCTTCTTCTAGGAAAATATATTGGGAAATCGTTTTCTCCGGATCAACCAGAACTTTGGCCCATGAGGCCTTTCCTCGACAAAAAGTACCGCTTCGTAATTCAAAGCGGAAAAGTCGGCAGGGGCAAGCCGGGGTTGGGTAAAACCTGTGAGTCTATTGTGGGAAACTTTTCTTCCCTGCCTGTATCAGGAACTTAGGCTTGACTCAGGCTTTATTAACAACTGTGAAGAAGTAAAATAAATAAAACCTTTGACACAAGATATAGGGGTTGTTTTAAATTTGCCCCACTATATGTGGGGGCGTTCGAAAAATTTGGTCTTTCGCGTTCCCCCTGATCTTTCTACCCTGGTTACCTTCTTTTCTTAACCGAACCCGTTTATCCACACCACTATCCCAGACTGTCTTTTACCGCTCTACCCTACTTTCTCAGATCATGGAACAACGCTTCACTATCGGGAATAAGACTTTTGTGCTCGATGCGGCCAAAGCGGAAGCCGCATTTGCCGCCAAAAAAATCATCAATGGTCGGAAGACCATGACCTTCAACCTCCTTCCCCTCAAGTATAAGTGGGCCTACGACCTCTACCGCAAGATGAAGGCCAATCATTGGGAGCCCGAGGACATTCCCATGAATAAGGATATCGAGCAGTGGAGGTCGGATGGCATCCTCAGCGAGGTGGAACGCTGGATCATCCGGATGGGCGTGGGCTATTTTTCCGCTGCCGAAGGGATTGTGGGCGATAACATCTTCCACGTCATTCGCGAGGCTGTTACCGCGCCCGAACTCAAGCTGGTTTTGGGCCGCCACGTCCACGAGGAAAACATTCACGCGGATTCACTGCTCTACATGATCAGCTCCCTCGGCCTCAATCCGCACGAATGCGAGGCCATGTTCGAGGGTATCGAGACCATCGTCAGGAAAAATGAATTCGTGGCCCGCACATCCCGTGCCTTGCGCCATGATCTGGACCTGAGGTCGACGGAAAACAAGCAACTCCTGGCCAAAAACATATTCGTTTTCGGCCAATGTATGGAGGGAACCCAGTTCTACGGATTGTTCGGCATGATTCTCTCCCTCTACCGGCAGAACAAATTTCCGGGCATAGGCCAGATGTTCCGCTACACCCTGAGGGACGAATCGAACCACATCGAAATCCTCCGCAACCTGTTCATGGACCTGATATCCGAGAATCCGGAGGTGTGGACCGCCTCATTTCGAGAAGATTGTCGGCAGCTTATGGACGAAGCGGTTGGCCTGGAAAAAGACTTCATCCACGATTGTCTCCCGGTCAATGCGGTGGGTCTCAGCGCGGTGGATTTTACCCAGTACATCGACTACATTGCGGACCGCAGGTTGGAAGGGGTCGGTTTGGCCCCCCTCAAACCCGGTGTGGGCAATCCCTTCCCCTGGCTGGCGGAAATGATGGATATCAAAAAAGAACAAAATTTTTTCGAGGGCCGGGTGACCGAATACCAGAAGGCATCTTCCTTGGCCTCAGTGGACGACGACGAACTTTAAAACCTCCAGCATTTTCCCGCAGCTACCCCCATGCTAAACCGCAGTTCTTCCTTGGAACAGGATCTGGCCCTCAAAAAAATCGTGCGGGACAACCTCGAGGGCAAATCAGCCTTCAATTGGAGGGATGTCCTGCATGGGGACCGTCTCGTTCAACCCGGGGTCAAGGTCGAATCCCAGGAAGGGATTGAGGATATGGACTTGGCCGATATCGCCGACACGGTGGGCAATGCCTTGACCAACCTGCTCATGGCCAGGGGGGAGCAAAATGTATTTAGTGAGCAGAACCAGGAGTTCGTGGCCAACATCACGGATGAGGTGGCCAAACATCTCCTCAATCTCCCTCAAAAGCCGGGTGAATCGAATCACATTTCCCAAGAGGAACTCAACCTGGAGATCGAAAGAACCCTGGTGCACCATAACGCCCACGAAGTGGCGAAAAGCCTTGTCACCAACCGATCCCATCTGATCACCGTCCAGCGCCAGAAGTCCATCTGCCGGGTCATACGCCGCAACAACCAAGTCGTATCCTGGAACGAGAACAAAGTGGAAATCGCCATTCGAAAAGCATTTCTGTCCCAGGAAAAGGATTCTTCCCCGGCGGTGGAGGTTGCTCAGGCGGTTTCGCGCCGGGTGCGCGATTCGCACCGAACCTTCATCCACATCGAGGAGATTCAAGACCTGGTTCAGGAGGAACTGATGAAGGCGAATCACTTCAAAGTGGCCGAGGCCTATATCCTTTACCGGGCCCAACGGGCCATGTGGCGCGAAATGGAGGAGAAGCGGCCCATGGAAGTGCCGGAGGTGCGGCAAAATTCCATGGTGGTGGTCAAAGAGGAGGACGGCTCGACCTTTTTTTGGGACGGGGCCGATCTCGAGGAACGCATCCGTTATGCCCTCATCGGTTTGGATCTCAACATGACCAAGGACGAAATCGAAGCCGAACTGAGGCGATCCCTTTTCGATGAAATTTCCCGGGAAGATTTACGAAAAACCATTATCCTCAACGCAAAATCCCTCATCGAACGGGATGCCGATTTCGCCAAATTCGCGGGTCGGATTCTGAGCACTTTCATTTACGAGGAGGTCTTGGGATGGGACATAAACCAACACGGGATCGGCGCCCTCAAAAGGTGCCATGTGGACTATTTCAAAAAGTATCTGCAGCACGGCATCGCCATAAAGCGCCTTTCCCCCGCGCTGCAGGAATTCGACCAGGAAAAATTGGCCGAGGCGCTCGACCCCAATGCGGATCTCGATTTCGATTACCTCGGCATTCAGACGCTCTACGACCGCTACCTCACCATCGACAAAACGGGGAAACGACCCCGGCGCATCGAAACCCCCCAAATCTTCTGGATGCGCGTAGCCATGGGGCTCTTCCTGGCCGAGAAGGAGGAAAGGGAGGAAAAGGTCATTTCACTTTATGGGCTTTATAAAAACCGCTTGTTCTGCTCATCCACTCCAACCTTGTTCAATTCCGGCACTCTACATTCCCAACTGTCCTCGTGCTACCTCTACTGGGTTGATGATTCCATTGAAGGCATCATGCAGCGTGGAATAGCCGAGAACGCCTACCTATCCAAATGGGCAGGCGGTCTCGGCGGGAGCTGGACGGCCGTGAGAGGAACCGGTGGTCACATCAACGGCACCAACGGCGAAAGCCAGGGGGTCATTCCCTTTCTCAAGCTCCACAACGACCAACTCGTAGCGGTCAACCAAGGGGGCAAACGCCGTGGGTCGGGTTGCGCCTACCTGGAAACCTGGCACAACGACCTGGAGGACTTCCTCGAACTGCGCCGCAATACCGGGGACGAACGGAGACGCACCCACGATATGAATACGGCCAATTGGATTCCCGATCTCTTCATGAAACGCATGGAGAACCGGGACCATTGGACTTTTTTCCGCGCCAACGAAGTGCCCGATCTTCACGACTCCTACGGCATGGATTTCGAGGAGAAGTACCTGGCCTATGAGGCGAAAGCCGAGGCAGGCGAGGTGTGGGGGCAGAAAGTTCCGGCCATCGAAATTTGGAAGAAGATGCTCAAGATGATCTTTGAAACCGGGCACCCCTGGATCACTTTCAAAGACCCTTGCAACCTCCGGAGCCCGCAGGATCACGTCGGCGTCATTCACAGTTCCAATCTTTGCACGGAAATTACCCTCAACACGGGCAAGGATGAAACGGCCGTTTGCAACCTCGGGTCTATTGTCCTGGAGAATCATCTGGAGGACGAAGGTCATCTCGACCTGGGCAAGCTTCGCCATACCGTGCGCATCGCGGTGAGGGTCCTGGACAACGTAATCGACATCAATTTCTATCCCACCGAGCCTGCCAGCAACGCCAACCAACGCCACCGCCCGGTTGGTTTGGGAGTCATGGGGGTGCAAAATTCGCTCTACAAAAAGAACCTTCCTTTCGCTTCCCGGGAGGCGGTTGAATTCAATGACGAGTTCATGGAAGCCATCGCCTATTTTGCATACGAAGCTTCGAGCGACCTGTCCGAGGAACGCGGACCCTACAGTACTTTCAAAGGCTCGAAATGGGATCGCGGCATCCTGCCGGAGGATACGCTCAATGATCTGGAAGCGCAACGCGGGGTCAAAGTCGAAGTCCCGCGTGGGGGGAAAATGGATTGGGACGCTTTGAGGGAAAAGATAAAAAAGCAGGGCATGCGGAATTCCAATGTGCTGGCCATCGCCCCAACCGCGACCATCTCCAACATCACCGGCACATCGCCCTGCATCGAGCCCACCTACAAGAACCTCTTCGTAAAAAGCAATCTGTCGGGCGACTTCATCGTCCTGAACCGGTTCCTGGTGCGCGATTTGAAAAAGGAAGGGCTCTGGAACGGGGAGATGTTGGATAACCTGAAGTACTTCGATGGAGAATTACAGGATATCGAATCCATTCCCTCTCATTTGAAGGAAAAATACTCCACCGCCTTCGGGATCGAATACCACTGGCTGGTCGATGCCGCCGCACGACGTCAGAAATGGATCGATCAATCCCAATCCGTAAACCTGTTTATGGCCAAACCGGATTTGAAGACCCTCTCCCACATGTATCGCGCTGCTTGGAGAAAAGGCCTTAAAACGACCTACTACCTGCGCACCCTCGGGGCTTCCAATATCGAGAAGGCCACGGTCAGGGTGAAAAAGGAGGTGCGCGGGGTGGTCGCGCAGGATAACAGGAGTGGTTACACCGAAGAAGAGAAGCGAGCTTGTGGCCTCGACGCCATGATGAGGGGCGAAGAGTGCGAGGCCTGCCAATAATTTCTGCCGTAATAGTAGATTCCCATAGACTGGTTTTACCATGAAATATCGAATTAAGGCCGGCGTCGAGGTCAGGCCTTGGAATCTTGACGAAGCTTGCGGAGTCAACCGATTCAAGGTTTGACCCGAATGGCGCTTAGTTAAGCGTGTTTGTAGAGGAATATTGTATGGATGCCTTTTGGAGAAAAAGGGTCAGGCCTTGAAAACTGTATTCCGTTGTACTTCATACACTTTTGCAAGGCAACTGACCCTGTAAGGCATAACTTTTTACGTCTTGGCCCCTTCCTTTTCCTATATTCGTCCGTAAGCTGACCCTTTTCTTTCGTAAGCCATCATTTTTCTACCACATGACCCCGGGGACAACCGGCTCAATAACCCAGGTTGGGGGCAAGCCACTTTTCTGCCTCTGCAGGGGAAATTTCCTTTCTCGAGGCGTAGTCGTCCAGTTGTTCACGCGAAATGGGGCCCACCGAAAAATAACGCGAACCCGGATGGGAGAAAATGAGCCCGGAAATTGAAGGAGGAGGTTCCATGGCAAAACTTTCCGTGATCTGAATTCCGGTGTTCCTTTCCACCTCCAACAGTTCCCACAGGGCGCTTTTTTCCGTGTGATCCGGGCAGGCCGGGTAGCCCGCTGCGGGGCGAATGCCACGGTATTTTTCTGCGATCAAATCCTGGTAATCCAAATTTTCTTTCCGACCAAACCCCCAGAGCCGTCGCACCTCCCGATGAACTTTTTCGGTCAAGGCCTCGGCAAACCGGTCACCCAGGGCCTTCACCATAATGGCCGAGTAATCGTCGCCCCCGGATTCAAATTTTTTGGCGTACCGCGCCACCTCGGACCCGGCTGTAACGGCAAATGCCCCCAGAAAATCCTCTTTTCCCGAGTTTTTTGGAGCCACGAAATCGGACAGGCAAAAATAATTGGCTCCTCTTTTCTTTTTCTTCTGCTGTCGCAAAAAATGGAACCTGCACAGCACTTTTTCCCGGTCGTTATCGCCGTAAACCTCCAAGTCGTCCCCGACTGAATTAGCTGGGAATACCCCGTAGACGGCCCTGCAATGAAAGGCCTCTTCCCCCACGATTTGTTCGAGGAGTCCAAGGGCGTCCCGGTACAGATTTGAGGCCTCCTGTCCGTATTGGGGATGCTTTAGGATTTTCGGGAAAACGCCCTTCAACCTCCACGCCCAGAAAAAGGGAGACCAGTCGATAAAGGGAACGATATCGGCCAGAGGGACTTCCTCCCACCGCTGCATTTCCGTATGAACCGGCCGGGCCACCTCGACCTCATCCCAGTCGGTTCCGAAGGCCCTGGCGCGAGCTTCCTCAAGGCTGAGAAGTTCCATTGCAGAGGAGCGCCTGGCATGAGATGCCCGCAGTCTTTGCTGATCCGCCTTCAATTCCTCTACAAACTTTTCTTTCCGTTCGGGGTGAAGCAACGCGTTGCAGACGCCAACTACTCGGGAAGCGTCCAAAACATGCTGCACCGGCCCGGAATAAGCCGGGGCGATTTTAACTGCAGTGTGGAGCTTGCTGGTGGTGGCGCCTCCAATGAGAAGGGGGGTCTCAAACCCCAACCGTTCCATTTCCGCCGCGTCGTGAATCATTTCATCGAGGGATGGAGTAATCAATCCACTCAAGCCGATAAGGTCCGCGCCCTCCTCCCGGGCTGTTTGGAGGATCTTCTCACAGGGCGCCATCACTCCGAGGTCCACAACCTCGAAATTATTGCAGGCCAGAACCACGGACACGATGTTCTTGCCGATGTCGTGCACGTCGCCCTTCACCGTGGCCAAAACCACCTTGCCCTGGGACCTGCTGCCGCCTGCGGATTGTTCCCGCTCCATAAACGGGGTCAGGTGAGCCACGGCGGATTTCATGACGCGCGCGCTCTTGACCACTTGCGGTAAAAACATTTTGCCGGAGCCAAAAAGGTCCCCCACGGTCTTCATCCCGTCCATGAGAGGGCCCTCGATGACCTGCAAAGGCCGGTCGAATTGCAGTCGGGCTTCTTCCGTATCCTCCACGATGAAAACGGTAATCCCTTTAATCAGCGCATGGGACAGCCGGTCTTCCACCGGACCTTTTCTCCATTCGAGATCGGCCACCCGCCTCTCCGCGGCTCGGCCTTTGACCCCTTCCGCGTAGTCCACCAATCGTTCGGTGGCGTCCGAACGCCGATTGAAAAGAACGTCCTCCACGTATTGGAGCAGTTCCCGGTCGATTTCCTCGTACACCGCCAGCATACCCGCATTGAGGATACCCATGTCCAAGCCGGCCTCGATGCTGTGATAGAGAAAGGCCGCATGCATGGCCTCGCGGACATGGTTGTTGCCGCGAAAGGAGAAGGACACATTGCTGATTCCCCCGCTCACCCGGGTCCCCGGGCACACGCGTTTGATCTCACGCGCAGCCTCGATAAAATCGATCCCGTAGGAGTTGTGTTCCTCCATGCCGGTGGCAACGGTCAACACGTTGGGGTCGAATATTACATCCTGCGGATCAAAATCCAGCTCCTCCCGCAGTAGGCGGTAGGCCCGTCGGCAGATGCGCACTTTGTCCGCCCGGGTAGCCGCCTGTCCCTTCTCGTCGAAGGCCATGACGATGACGGCCGCGCCGTATCGCCGGATGGTGGCGGCTCGGTCGAGAAATTTTTCCTCCCCTTCCTTCAGGCTGATGGAGTTCACTATTCCCTTGCCCTGCAGGCACTTCAACCCGGTCTCAATGACGGACCACCGGGAACTGTCCAGCATGACGGGGACCCGCGCAATATCCGGCTCCGCCGCGATGAGGTTTAAAAAACGCCGCATGCTCCCCGCGCTGTCGAGCAACCCTTCGTCGAAATTTACATCGATAATGTTGGCGCCGTTTTCCACCTGTTGACGCGCGACGTGGACGGCCTTTTCCAAATCCCCTTTTTTGATCAATTTGCGAAATCGGGGAGAGCCCGTGACATTGGTTCGTTCACCCACCACGATGAAGGGGGCATCCTCGGTTGCAATGGTCAGGGCTTCCAACCCGCTCAGGCGCATAGCCGGGCTGGGGGAAGGGATTTTACGGGCTGGAAGTCCCGAGGAGCCTTCCACAATGGCCGCTATGTGCTCGGGGGTCGTTCCACAGCATCCGCCCACGATATTGATGAAGCCGGCTTGGGCAAAATCCTCCAGAAATTGCGAGGTAATAGCCGGAGTTTCATCATAACCGGTCTCACTCAAGGGATTGGGCAGACCGGCATTGGGGTAACAACTGGTGTAGCAATCGGCCACGCGGGACAGTTCCTCCATGTAGGGGCGCATCTCCTCAGCCCCGAGCGCACAATTGATGCCCACGCTGATCGGCCTGGCATGGCGGACCGAATTCCAGAATGCCTCCACCGTCTGCCCCGACAAGGTCCGGCCAGAGGCATCGGTAATGGTAAAGGATATCATTACCGGTATGCGCTCGGACAATTCGTCCTGGAGGGTTTCGATGGCAAAGAGAGCGGCCTTGATGTTGAGGGTATCAAAAGTGGTCTCCGGCAAAAGGATGTCGGCCCCTCCGTCCACAAGTCCCCGCGCCGCCGTATGGTAGGCCTCCACCAACTCATCGAAACTCACCGCCCGGTAACCGGGATCGGCCACCTCGGGAGACAGGGATGCCGTTTTGTTGGTCGGTCCCAATGCTCCGGCAACCCAACAAACCCGCTCGGGATTTTCCCTCATCACTTCTTCCGAAGCCCTCCTGGCCAATTCGGCCGATACCTTGTTCAACTCATAAGCCAGATCCTCCAAACCGTAGTCCGCCTGGGCAATGGAGGTGGCGTTGAAGGTGTTGGTTTCGATGATATCGGAACCGGCATCCAGATACCGGCGGTGTATGGCCTCGATAAGTTGGGGCTGGGTCAGGCTCAAAAGGTCGTTATTGCCCCTCAAGTCCTTCGAATGGTTCCTGAACCGTTCCCCGCGAAAATCATCCTCGCTCAGCTTGAGCTGTTGGATCATGGTGCCCATGGCGCCATCCAGATAGACTATTCGTTGTTCCAGGAGATCGCGCAATCGCTGAAAAGCCTGGGACTCGGGTTTTTGCGCTCGAAGTTGGGCTGCCATGGTAACAAAACGGATTAAAAACGCATCAACATATCAGGATATGTAGATATGTAAAGCGCTTCGTTAATTGCGGCGTGACAAGTCGGCAACATGATGGAGCGGCTTTACGCCGCGATTGCTTCAAGGATGAAGACAGAAGGAAATTAAGATGAAACATTAAAATTTTCCTGGGATGGTGATTGAGAGAACTGCGGGAGGGGGTTGATCCCCTCCGCCTGCCAACACCCCAAATCGATCCGTTCCTTCCTCCACATTTTATCGTGATCATGATCTTGATCTTGATCGACATCTTGCTTCGAGGGTAATTTCCAGGAAAGGTTTTTGGCATGACGCGTCAGGAAAGGTTGGAAAAATTTTTAAGCGCCTCCCCTCAGGTGGATCCCACCGCGTGGATCGCCAAATCGGCGGACGTTATGGGTGATGTTCGGATCGGACCCCACGCCAGCGTTTTTTATCAATCGGTTATCCGGGGGGATATTGAAAAGATCATAATTGGGGAGGGGACGAATATACAAGACGGCACCGTTATACACCTGGCGGTCGATCTTCCCGCTATAATCGGTGACCATGTTACGGTAGGTCATGGGGCCATGATTCACGCCTGCACCATTGAGGACGAATGTCTGATTGGAATGCAGTCGATCATTTTGGATGGGGCGGTAATTGGTCGTCGCTCCATTGTTGCGGCGGGGGCGTTGGTTCCTCCTGGAATGAAGGTGCCACCCGGTTCGATGGTGATGGGGTTGCCGGCCCGGGTTACCGGGCTGGACCCGCAACGCCAGCGCTGCATCCGGCAAGGAGCGGAAAAATACAAGATTGTGTCGGCGGATCACCGGAGGCGTTTTGGCGGCAAAATGCTCTAGCCTGCATATTCCATTCCCCAGCATCATATCTGCGCTAATCTGCGTCATCCGCGTTTTCTCACTCCACCACTCCACCACTCCATCACTCCCTTCTCCCCCATTCCCAGTTCCTATTTGGCGCCTCAGCGCCTCTTCCCTACCCGTTCCCATCCGTGTAATCCGTGGTTAATCTTCTTCTCCTTCGTGCCTTGTAGGTCTTTTCATTATGCATTTACCGGCGCCTCAGCGCTTTTCCCCGTTTTTTGAGAAATTTCTTCGTCTTTTTTTTCAATTTTCTCAATTGGGGCTCAATTTCTTTCAGGACCGGTTTCTCCATCCGGTCGATAAACAGGATTCCTTCCAGGTGGTCCACCTCGTGCTGGACGCAGCGTCCCAGAAGCCCGTTGCAACGCAGGTTGTGAAAGTTGCCCTGCAGATCCTGATACCGCACGCTGACCCAATCGGGTCTCCGCACCATGCCATTGATACCGGGGAAGGAGAGGCAACCTTCCAGGTAATCGGTTTCCCGGCTGGGAAGTAATTCCACCCTGGGATTTATCAGGATTACGGGCATGATCAACTCGAGGGGGGGCGATTTCCCATCGAGTCGGTAGACAAAAGTTTCGTCTCGGGACCGCGGAACATCGATGACGCACAATTGGATGGCCCGGCCGATTTGTTGAGCGGCCAACCCGACTCCTTCATTTTCATACATCGTCTCCAGCATTTCCCGGCAGAGTTGGAGCAGGGCATCATCGAAGACCTCGACCTGCTTGCCCGCCTGACGAAGAATCGGTTCATTGTATTGAATGACCCTCAGTGACATCCCTGTACAGTTTTAGAAGGCGGCTTTCCGCGTCAAGCCGCCTCCTTCACCTTTTCCTTTTTGAGTCTTTTGTGGCTATTTATCCGTGTCCATCCGTGTAACCTGTCCTGCCGTAGCCCTTGGGCGAAGCAGGATCCGTGGTTCATCTTCTTCCTCCGCGACCTTCGCGCTCTTAGCGAGATCCCATTCCCCAGCATCATATCTGCGTCATCTGCGGTTCCTCTCTCCATCACTCCAACACTCCAATGCTCCATCATTCCCTTCTCCCCCCTTTGTGCCATTGTGCCTCTGTGCCATTGTGCCATCTCGCCTTGGCGAGATCCCATTCCTCATTCCTCATTGGCGCGCCTTGGCGCGCTTCCCCCTTTGTGTCCTCTGAGCCCACCTGTCCTGCCGTAGCCTTTAGGCGAAGCAGGATCTGTGGTTATTCTTCTTCTCCCTTTTCCCGGCCATTAGCCGGTTGAGATTTCTCCGGATGCGCATACAGTCCTGTTTTTCTGACTGACTTTTTTATGATTCGCCCCCTCCTGCTCCTGCTTGCCTCCCTCTTCCTGGGGTTTTTGGGCTGGTCGATCCCCGTTTACTGGCAATTGGTCAACAGCCAGCTTCTGAAAGTTGTGGGCGAACGGTCACCCAGTCTGAAGGAGAGGGCGGCCAACCTGATCCGACTCGATCAACTGGGAGCATCCTCCATGTTAATCGAAGCGGCCGAGTCCTTGGGGCGCGGGGAAACCGAGGTATTGAGGACCCGCATTGACCGGGAGGTGGAGTTGTTTCCCGATTACGGAATATCGGGGGGACCCGATCCTTATTTCGACCAGATCCTCCGGCTCGATGCTCAATTGAGATCTTCCATTCGCTCCGATCTGATTTCCAACCTCATACCCCTTCAGACGCGGAAGACGCTGGCGTCATTCCTGCAAAATTCCCGCAGTAGTGCGGTTCATGCTATTCTCAATACCCGGCAAATGTCCGGCACGAGCCAGTTCATGCCGGTTTACTCCTCTGCCGGTCAACCGCTGGAAGCGACTATTCTGCTCACTGCCCTTCTCATGCAGGGAACCCACTTTTCCCCGGAGGTTGCCGCCTCCATTAGAACCTTGGCCGATCAAATCGACCAAGTGGAGGCAGTGGGTAAACTCGAGCGGATCTACTTTGCCGTTTTTTCATTGGGGAAACGTTTCAACTGGAATCAACTCGTCCGCCTGCTTCCCCTTATTGAGGACGTGGGACTGCTGGAAACGGTGGCGGCCTATTCCCGCAACTTCGAGGAACAATTCAGTTGGATATACGCGGCCATTCTACAGCAGCAGGCTACCCGGCCCTTGGTGGCTTATTTGGACCGATACCCCGAGGAGGGGATGGCCGACCTGGGTCTCAGCCTGAGTTACGGGGAAGCCGCAACCCGTTACCTGATCGAAAACATGGAAGCGGTCCACCGCCCCATCCGCCGCCTGAAGTGGGCAGCCCATATGCCCTGGTGGCTGGATAACCCGGTTATTCTCCTGCCCGCAGCCGAGCATCCCAACGCTTCCCTCGTCCTGAAGGGGATCCTGACCGCCTCGGCCGCCCTCTGCTTCACCCTGTTTTGTATCGTCGTCTTTCCCCTGTTCCTCCGATCTTTCCCCAGGACCGAAAACCCCCCGGTAATGGCGGCGCTGTTGCGCACCCTCACCCTCACCCTCATCCTGACCTTTGTCATAATATTAATGACGGAACCGGGCGTTTTCCGGCAAAGTCAAAAACCTCTATCGGAAGTTCGCCTTGAATGGGCCTTTCAAGATACCGTAGAATCCTTGTTCACCCCCACCGAACGCAATGAGCTTATGGACCAGATCACCATCATTACCATTACCATTTTTTTCCTCATGCAGGTAGCCGTATACCTGGTCGGTCTAATCAAACTGGCGGAGATCCGCAAGATTGAAGCCGGCCCCAGCCTTAAACTCGAGTTGCTCAACAACGAAGAGCAGCTCTTCGATTGCGGCCTTTATCTCGGCCTTGCCGGAACCGTCCTGGCCCTCATTTTTCTGGCCGTAGGGGTGGTCCAGGCCAGTTTGATGGCGGCATATTCCTCGACCCTGTTCGGCATCATATTTGTGGCGATGTTGAAAATATTTCACGTCCGTCCCTTCCGCAAAAACCTGATTCTCGGCCAGGAAAGCTAGCTCATGAACCAGTCCCTCCTTCTCATCGTATGTGATTTCCTGCTCATCAGCCTTCTGGCCCTGGCCCGGTTTGAGACGCCGGAGGAAGAGGACCTGGAACAGGAGGTCATGCCGGAGGATCCCCTCCAGGCCCAGGAAGACTTCATCGATGCTCTGAAATTGTCCCTCGAGCTGGAGCAGGAATCCAATCAAAACATGGCCGCTTCCCTGCAGAAGGCCCAGGAACAGTTGGGCGAAACGGCAAACAGCCTGCAAACCCGCGAATCCGAGTTGGAGCAGGCCCGCCGGGAAGGCGAGATACTGCATAGAGACAACCGGGACCTGCAGACCGACCTGGAGGACCGGATCGCCGTCTTGGAAAGGCGGGAAAAACAAGTCGGCGACCTGTCGGTTCGCATCGAAATGCAGGAAAAGGAAGCGGAAGAACAAGTCAGGCAAATGGAAGCGCTGCAGAGCGAATTGAAGGAGGGCCAGGCCGCCATGGCCGCGGCAGAAGCCCGGCAGAAAGAACTGGAGAAAGCCAATCGCGAGGCGGAACTTCAGGCCCATGCCCTGGACACCCAACTGCAACTGGCCGAAACAGAAACCCGGCTGGTTCGTCAGAACCTCGAACTGGCCCGGTCGGAAGTCGGCATCATTCGCAATGAAAACCAGCGCTTGCAGGAGCACGCATCTCAATTGGCCACGCGGGTGGCCCAGGGCGTTTCCGCCCAGACGGAGCGCCTGGCCGCCATCGAAGAAGAAGTGCGCCAATCCCAGCCGCGCAGCCCCAACTCGATCTTCGCCGATTTCATGGGTAGCGGTATGACCATTGAAGTGCGCTATCAGGAGTCTTCCCGCGATGGGGACGAGCGCTTGGTGACGGTGCGGCCCGTCATCGTACGCGACGGCGAGGGTCTGAAAGCCTTGTTCACCTGGAGCGACCTTCGGCTCAGTGAAAGCGACCTGCGCAACCGGGAATTGGACTTTCGTGGCGCTATTCGACTTGGCAATGAGAGCCACCCCCTCGGAAAGATGGATTTCCTCTCCCTCGATACCCGGTTGATCGTCGTGCAGCTTGAAAAAGTCTGGGAGCCCTTGATCGAAACCAGGCCCTTCCGGATCGCGCTTGAACCCCTTAAATTTCCCCGCGCCGTCCTGGTCGACCGCGAAAAGGGACATTATGGGGAGGCCCCTTTTAAACTCGATATCGAAGCCAGAGATTATTTTCGCGTCGACAGCCGGTTGATGAACCGCCTCATGGGCGAATATTCTCCTCGAAAATCCAATGTCATGTTCAGCCAAGCCGGGGACTTGCTCGGGGTCATGGTGAACCGCAAATACGCAACTCACGTGGATAATTTTTTACCCGGGGTTTCCGTTACTTCGGGCCGGGGGGAAGCAACCCTCCAAGAACTGCAGCAAGCCTATACCCGCATGATCAATCAAGTGCGCCGATTACCGGAAGACCTGCGCTAAGGGGCCATAGCGGGTCGCGGTAGAACCGCCGGTTACCCGGCGGCCCCCGCACAGATCCCTGCGGGCGGGACTACCGCACAAGGCTCCTGCCTCAGGTCGTAACGTTCAAACGATGTTCAGGATAGGGGTGCATGACCCGCAGTTTTGGCATCCTTACCGCTTGACGTATCCGTTCCAACGCACTTTGCAGCCTTTTCCGGCTCAGGGTCCGGTGACTGGTTTGCTGGCTCGGATTGCCTTTGGCCAACCCCCTTTTCTCCGCCGACTCCGCCGCCGGGCTTCTCTGCCCAACTTTGTTCGCCGGTTTCTTCGATACTATGGAGTTGTCCGACTTCTCAGGATCGTTCATCGCATGCTTGTTCCCTTGGGATTCCACGCGCGGACCCACCGCACGCCTCTGCGGCGGGCCGACACTGAGATCTCCCGGCTTCCGCGTGAGTAGTGTCGCCACATGCCCTGGTTCTTCGACCGCGCAGGAGCCATGCGCGCCTCGTCCTGGCGGCGTGCACGGTGTTGCCTTCCCTTTACCATTAGAAAGTCGGCCCCCCGAAGGATAACTTGATTTCGCGGCTCTATAGCCCGGCCTGTGGGTTCCCCTGTCAACGCTTCAAATGTGCCCTCACGAACACATTCACATGACTCGGGGTCAGTGTAACTGACTAGGTCTTCACTGTAAGACTCTTTCATTCTCTACTTCTCACCGGCTTGGCCGGCGCTATCAATGGCGCTCAGTTAAGCAAATTTGTCATGAAATATCGAATTAAGGCCGGCGTCGGAGTCATTCCTTGCAATCTTGACGTCGCTTGCGATGTTGAGATTCTAGGTTTGACCCCTTCGAATGTCCTACAGCCGCTTAGTTAAGGAAAAGGAAGGGGTCAAGACGTAAAAAGTTATGCCTTACAGGGTCAGTTGCCTTGTAAAAGTGTGTGAAGTACAACGGAATACAGTTTTCAAGGCCTGACCCTTTTCTTGTAGAAGGCATCACTTTTCCACGTCTTGACCCCGGCTGCCCCCCTCAATAACCCCCCTTAACTAAGTGCCATTCATGCCTGACCCCTTTTCACCGCGCAGGCTCGATAAGGGGCCCTTGCTCCACCGCGGAGAGGCATTTTCGCGGGAAATTCCCCATTCCAGGCTTGTAAAGCGGGGGAAACTAAGTCCTTTTGTCAGTATCAATAAGACGCCAACGCCACAAAGGAATACGAAATGAAAATCAAAGCTTACTTGAAACCACACTGCGGGTGGAGCATGGGGGTGCGCGCCATTTTCCAGAAATACGACCTCCCCTATCAAGACATCGACATCATCAATTTTCCCGAAAATTACGCCGAAATGGTGCGCAAATCGGGTCAACCGCTCTCTCCTAGTGTTGAGATTGACGGCATAATGCTGGCCGACGTCAGCGGGGAAGAAGTGGAATCCTACATGCTCTCCAATGAACTGGTCGGCACCAGGGATTCCGCTGCGGCGGTTCCCACCGATCGGGGATGCTCGGACGCGGAGCACGAAAGAATGCGTCAGCAGGCACAATCAAACCCCCTGCGATTCTTCTAGCCCAAGACCTTTTCGTCGAGGTAGTCAGCCACTTCGGCCCAGTGGATCCGGAATTGCGCCATGCTGTCGCGGTGGCGGATGGTCACCGTGTCATCATCGAGGGAATCGAAGTCCACCGTTATACAGAAGGGGGTGCCGGCTTCGTCCATGCGTCGATAACGGCGGCCGATGGCGCCGGCCTGATCATAGAAGACGTGGTGTCTGCCGCGCAGGTCGCGGTAAATCCGGCGGGCCATGGCCACGAGGTCCGGTTTATTTTTTAGCAAGGGAAAAACGGCTGCCTTGATCGGCGCGATGCGCGGATGAAATTTCAACAGGTTGCGGGTTTCGCCTTTCACTTCTTCCACCGTGTAGGCCGAGCAGAGCAAAGCGAGCAGGGTGCGGTCGACCCCCAGAGACGGTTCGATGACGTGGGGGATGTATTTTTCGCGGCGGGATTCATCGAAATACTCCATCGATTTTCCCGAGTGCTCCTGGTGCTGGGCCAGATCGTAGTTTCCCCGGGCCGCGATGCCTTCGAGCTCTTGGCATCCGAAGGGAAATTCAAAGGTGATGTCGGTGCAGGCGCGGGCATAGTGGGCCAGTTTTTCCCCCGCGTGGACCTCCTTGCCCAGCAAATCTTCCCGCAACCCGATCGATTTGTGCCAATTCAACCGGATTTCTATCCAGTCCCGATAGTATTTTTGCCACAAATCTTCGTCTGGCGGGATAAAATATTCGATTTCCATTTGTTCGAACTCCCGCGACCGGAAGATGAAATTCCGCGGGGTAATTTCGTTGCGAAAGGCTTTCCCGATCTGGGCGATCCCAAACGGAATCTTTACCCTGGCAGTGTCCACCACGGACCGGAAGTTGACAAAAATCCCCTGGGCCGTTTCCGGGCGAAGGTAGGTCAGGGCGGAATCATCCCGCATGGCGCCAACATGGGTTTGGAACATCATGTTGAACTCCCGGGGCGGCGTAAGGGACCCCGGCTTACCGGTTGCGGGAGAGGGGATGAGGGCCTGGAGATCCGGTGAGGCCTCCGGGAAAGTCTTCAGCTCAATGGGCCCCAGCTCACCCCGCTTGCCTTTTCGACGCTTCAAGGTCGACGCTTTCTTTTCCGCGTCCGCCTGTGCCTCGGGACCCTCCAGAGTCGATACGTAGCCGATAATCTCACCGTCCACCCAAATCGGCGCCCACAGCAAATGGTCGGCCCGGTAGCGCAACTTGGATTCCCGGCAATCCACCATGGGATCGGAAAAACTGTCCACGTGGCCGGAAGCTTTCCACACCCCGGGGTGCATGATGATGGATGAATCCTGCCCCACGATATCCTCCCGGCCATGCACCATATCTTTCCACCAGGCATCTTTGATATTTTTGCGCAATTCGACACCGAGCGGGCCGTAATCGTAAAACCCGTTTATTCCGCCGTAGATCTCGGAGGACTGAAAAATGAACCCTCTCCGCTTACAGAGTGAAATGATTTCATCCATGGCTGGTTTAGGGGACGGTGTTTTGGCCATAAGGGGGGTAACAAGCCACGTTTCCAGAGACTGGTCAAGACATCTCACCCCATCCTCCAAGAGTGCAAAACCTCCCCCCAACGGAAGGGGACTCTCCGGTCCCCCTATCCAAATAATACCCGTCGCTGTCTGCTTCGCCACTTCGGTCAGGAGAAAAATTCCATCGGATCTTGGCGCCTTGGTATCTCAGAATAAGGTCGCGCCTCGTGCCCTGAACCACTCTCCTCCTTATCCGTTTCATCCCTGCCTGCGCCGATTGCTCGGCAGGCAGGCGTGTAATCCGTGGTTTTTGTACATTTTGCGCTTTCCGTAGTTCCTTCCCCAGTCCCTTCTTCGACACATCCTTCTCCCTTTGGGAGAGGGTGGCGCGCGCTTGTCGCGGGCAATAATCCGCGCCTATCCGCGTAACCTGTCCTGCCGTAGCCTTTGGGCGAAGCAGGATGCCTTTCCATTCCTCATTCCTCATTCCTCATTCGCGCGCCTTAGCGCGCTTCTCCTCCCTCTGTGCCCTCGGTGTCCTCTGTGGTAAATCCTCTCCCTCTCAATACCTCGGCACCTCAGAATCTCAGAATCTCTATTCAATTCCTGATTCGTGAGCTTTGCGAACTTCCCCCGCCTGCAAGGGCATTGCAGCGCAGTTGCAAACCCATTGCAGTTTCAATTCTGACCTCCGCAAACTGGGCCGTTGCAAATGAGATTCTGGTGGGCAAGCATTAGCCCATAACCACCCTTGATTCCCTAATGGGTATGCAACCCGCTTTGATGACCTAATATGGACCGATTTAAAAAATATATCTCTGAAAACAGGCCACCGCCTTTTTCCCCCAGGCCGTTATACGTAGACGAAGCAGATTCCGTTCTGTTTTTCATAGATGACTCTGACTACTTTGCCCAAAGGGTAGATGAGTTACTAACCGTTTTTCTCAAAGTAGATGGTGAGTCTTTGGTCGGCCTTGAGGTAAAAGGGGTTAAACACCTATTAAGTAAACTCCCCAGCTTTGGGGTGACTGTGAGTTCTGAGAATGTAGACATACAACTCATCTTTGCAGCCTACTTGCTTAACAAAAGGTTAGACGCTGAGAACGTCCATTATTTCGATGACCTGATGAAAATGCGCAACCCGTATGAACCTGAACCTCCCCCGATTTTGTGGACACGAACAGCGCAGTCTGAGAGAGAATATCAGACATGCCAAGAACCCACAAAAACTATGATGAGGAGTTCAAACGCCGAGCCGTTGAACTCTATTTGCACAGCAACAACAGCCTCAAGCAGGTGGCCCGTGAACTGGGGGTCTCCGATGGGAGCCTCAGGAAGTGGCGAAAGGATCTCTTCGGAGATCCGGCAGACCGGCAGGGAGGTTCCCACACTCTGGGCAATCCCGAAGAGATGGCCCGCGAGATTCGTCGTTTAAATCGCGAAAACGCCTACCTGCGCCGCCAGCGAGACATTTTAAAAAAAGCCGTGAGCATACTGGCCGAGGACCCGCAGCTGGGTATGCGATGATCGATCGAATGCGGGAAGAATACAGCGTGATTGAATTGTCTGAGGCCTTATCAGTGAGCACGAGTGGTTATTATCAATGGCGCAGGAAAAAAGAGGGAGTGCGGCGGGGCGAAAACCAGCTCCTCCTCACCGAAATCCACAGGATCCATGGCGACCGGCACACCCGCTCTTACGGTAGTCCTCGCATGTGCGTCGAGTTGAACGTGAGAGGGGTTCAGTGCTCGGTTAACCGAGTGGCCCGGCTGATGAAACAAAACGCTCTAAAGGCCTGTAGGGGAAGCTCATACCGGCCTAAGACAACCCAACAGGACCCTCGCAGCCTTCCTGCGCCCAACCACTTGGCCGAGGCTCCGGACCCGACCGGGCCCGGCCAAATCATGGTCAGCGGCAGGAATCGAATGGGAGGTTTTCAAAAAGCCATCTTTCATTCAGATCGCGGCAGCCAGTATACCAGCCGCCAGGTGCGTCAGAAATTGAAAGACTATGGCTGGATTCAGAGCATGAGCGCGCTAGGCTATTGTTACGACAACGCCGCATGCGAGAGCTTCTTTGCCTCCCTCAAAAGTGAATGCTTCCCTCAAAACGGCGTGTTCGAGTCCAAGCAGCAGGCCCGCTTGGCCATCTTCGATTACATCGAGACTTTTTATAACAAACGTCGTAGGCACAGCAGCCTGGGATACCTTTCACCAGAAGTATTTCTTCAAAAGTACTTCCAAAATCAGAACCATAACCCAACATGAAAAACACTGCGCTGTTCGTGTCCGCAAAATCGGGGGAAGACCACTCAGGGGAGATCCTCAAACTGCGGCTCTAATCCCCCAGAATTAGCCCCTTAAAAAAATTCCTCCGAAAGGGCCATTGTTGCGGTCCCTCTCCTCCCTCTTCTCGAAACGTCCGTAGAGCTGTTTATGTCGCGGCGGCCGCCCCCAGCCTCTGTCCAGCAAAGCCATTGCCGCTTGCACTCTCGCTGCCGCCGGAGCCGAGGTATCCACCTAGTTGAGGATTTTTCTCGTCCATCTTGGATTTCAGGTGGCTTCCATTTTGCTTCTTCGTTGAAGGGTTTATTGAAACTTGCGCTGGGCTAACCAGGAAAACAGTGACTGCAGACAATCGCAAAAAAACTACCAAGAAAGCGAAAAAACCAGGGACGGGCTCTCTTCGCGCCGGCATCGAGCCCCAGCTTCCAACCCCTCGTTTGGATGGCCGTAACGGTTGTAGAATTGATTGCACATGCCTTGTCTGTACCCATTTGCGTTCAACTGCTTTCTGTAAGCTGTTTAGGTCCCTTTTGTGGGTGTTTGGAATCGAATCGACCCCGGTCAGACCCTGTCCGGGAGGGGTTTAGAGGTGGAGGAACAGATTAGGTTGCAGTGATACTGGGAACAAGCCTTTCTCGCGTGATTCTACATCAAATGGGGGGATCAATTTGACAGAAGAACGATCCTACTGAATCGCACCCTGGTGAAAAAAATGTTGACGAAGGAAACTGGAAGAGGTCTCGTTTCCGGTAAAACCACCCTAAAGGCCTTCTGAGGGAGAAAGGAAACGAACACCGCCGTGATGTCGCACTTCCTGTGCCGCATGTCTCGCTGTACGGATTCCTTTTTGGGGTGGAAACAGATTGACTAATACCAAATGAAAGAAAGATATGACCATGAATATGAGTGACTTGATCCCTCCCGAGTGGGCATTGATCGTTGCTATTTGTATCGAAAAAGACGAAGGTGGCAAAGGTTATTTCTCGTACACTCCCGGGCTTGAAGGGCTCTACGCTGAGGGAAATACAGAGGATGATGCAGTTGAGGCCGCATCAGACCTGATTCCCGTTTATTTGGAATCGCTTAGAATGCGTAATGAGCCTATCCCCGAGAATGAATATGTAACCGTGTTCAAGCCAGGAAAACCGCGTACTGAATTCGTCCAAGTAGAATGCTCCCAAAAAATGTCTGGAATCAGCTTAAGAACCTTACATCCCGTGACTTTATAAACGCTCTCCTAAGAGATGGATGGAATGAGCAAATTAGTAGAGGAGCCCGGCGAGCTTTTTTAGCCCCTGACGGAAGAAGGGTAGTAATTCATTTCCATCCAAAAAAGACTTACGGTAAAAGCCTTGTTAAGGCTCTTCTAACACAGACAGGGTGGAGCCAGGATGATCTCAAGAGATTGAAGTTGATAAAGTAGCTCCAGGACCGCTTTGAAAGTTTCGCTTGGACCTATCCCACTACCCCGGCCTTGATCGCGAAGGCGGGATGCCAAAGCTAAAGGATTTGGCTGTTGGCCCGTTGGAGAGCGAAAAGGTCCAATAAAAGCCCGCAAATCGTATTGATGGCCTTGAAACTGGGCGTTGGGGATGGGTTGAGGGAAGCCTAAAGGGTCAGTGGTCAATTGTCAACTTGACTGTGCCGCGTCGCGGATGGCAGGATAGGCCGTGGCCAGGAAACCGCGCATTCAGTATCCCGGAGCGGTCTACCATATCTTGTCCCGCGGTAACTACCGCAAGAACTTGTTCACCATGGCACAAACCGGAGTAGAGTTTGAGAAAGCCCTCTTCGAAGCCTGCGAATGTTGTGGCTGGAGGCTGCATGCCTACGTGATCATGAGTAACCACTATCACCTGGCCTTGGAGACTCCCAATGGAAACCTCGTAGAAGGAATGCGCTGGCTCCGGAAGACTGGGGAGGGCGTGAGCGCAAGGAGCTGAACGAAATGGGATACGAAGAACTTGTAGCGCATTGGCTAAGGCAACATGGCAAAACGCAAGAACACATCGACGAGGACAAGAAATCTGCGAATTGGAAAATCGTCCTGGCCCGGGAACTCAGAAAACAGACCAGCGCAACCAATCCGTGGATAGCCCAACGCCTGAACATGGGGCATCCGAGCAACGTGAGTCGTCATATTAATGCAATACCAAACATCAAGGGCTGACCCTTTTAGGCCAACAGGAAGACACTTAATCCACCCCCATCCGTTCAGCAATCCCCCTCGTGTCAATGGCGGTTTAAAATTGACCCCCCCTTAAGGGAACCAAAAAGGGGACGGACCCTGTTGTTTAGTGTTTTGGGTTATTGTCTGCAACCTGCCTGCCTCTCCGCTGCAGGCAGCCTGCAGACAGGTTGCAGGCGGGCGACATTTCGACTTTTCAGTGCGGTTATAGGCCCCAGCCAGATTACTCGTCGCGCCCGGACCGCCCTGATTGACAACCTCACAGCCACCGCGGATTTCTTTTCCCAAATATGATTGCCAGATACTGGCAAAAAGCTAAACAAATAGCCCTTGGTTCCGGTCAGCCTATTATTTTTTTACATGCTAAAGTTTGGACGTGAATCCATGATGTCTGGAATACCCCATGAAGCCAGGGCCCATTTTCCAACTGGATTCCGCTCCTTGAAGCGATTCGTTGCCACAGCTGCTCTCTTGGCCGCTACCGCTGTGGGCGCCCAAGAACCAGGCGCCATGATTGAATGGCCCTTCGTCGGCGCTGAGCAGACACACACCAAGTACTCGGCCACTGGGGACATTACGGTCGCCAACGTGGGCGAACTGGAGATTGTTTGGCAATGGGAGCCGAACGAAATGCCTTTCGAGGAATACGGCACCCGGCCAGGCCCATTCCAGGCAACACCCATCATGGTCGACAACGTCCTCTACCTCTCGACCATGTATGCGCGGGTCGTAGCTCTCGACGCAGAGACGGGCGCCGAACGGTGGACCTTCGATCCAAAGGCCTACGAGGGCGGCCCAAAGGGTGTGGGACCGAGGGGCTTCAAGCATCGGGGTATCGCATACTGGAGCAATGGCAACGACAACCGCATTTTCCTCAACAGCCGTGACCGTCTATACGCAATTGATGCCTCGACCGGTGCGCTGGACACCGGCTTTGGCGAAAGCGGGAGCGTTGTGCTGACCGAGGGACATGGCCGCCCGGTGACTCGCTACGAGTTCGATCAGACCTCGCCGGCGGTGGTGTTCGAGGACTTGGTGATCGTGGGGAGTCGGGTGCCCGACCGATTGCAGCAAAAGTTCGACCCGCCCGGAACCGTGCAGGCGTTCGATGCCCGCACGGGCGAGCGCCGTTGGGTATTTTTCACCATCCCCCAATCGAACGACGACTTCGGTGCGGACACTTGGGAGGACGAGTCGTGGCGCTACACTGGCCACGCCAACGTGTGGGGACTGATGTCGCTCGACGTAGAGCGCGGGCTGCTCTACCTTCCGACGAGTACACCAAGCAGCGACTACTGGGGCGGTCGCCGGGTGGGGGCGAACCTCTTCGCCGAGTCCCTGGTGTGCCTTGACGCCCGCACGGGCGAGCGGCAGTGGCACTTCCAGACGGTGCATCACGGCGTGTGGGACTACGACTTGGCCGCAGCCCCGAACCTCTCGACGATTACGGTGGACGGACGTGAGATCGACGTGGTGGCGCAGGTTTCCAAACATGGCTTCACCTACGTGTTCGACCGTGTGACGGGCGAGCCGGTATGGCCAATCGAGGAGCGTGCGGTTGACACGATAACAGACGTGCCGGGCGAGGTGCTGTATCCGACGCAGCCGTTCCCGACCAAGCCGCCGCCTTTCAGCGGGCAGGGGGTGTCGCTGGATGACGCGAATGACCTGACCCCGGAGATTCATGCTCTAGCGGTGGAGGAGATGCAGCGGTTCCGGCTCGGTCCCCTGTTCACCCCGCCGAGCCTTCAGGGGACGCTCCAGCGACCGGGCTCCAGCGGAGGCGCAAACTGGGGCGGGGCGGCATTCGACCCCGAGACCGGGTTGCTCTACGTTCGGACATCGGAGGACGCCGAAACGAACCAATTGTGCGAAAATGCAGGTGACGACCCGCTGGTCGACGTCGCGTATAGCAACAACTGTTCCTATGGTGCATCGCTCATCATGTTTGAGGCGGGTGCCGCGCAAACCCCGCAGAGCAAGCTCGGCCCCATTCCGCTCATCAAGCCACCCTACGCGCACTTGGTGGCGATTGACCTCAATGCGGGAGAAATAGTGTGGAAGGTGCCCTTCGGCGAGGGCAGCCCCAGCCTGCGTGAGCATCCGCTGCTGCACGGCATCGAACTGCCGGAGCGGCTGGGCACCTACGGCAACTCCGGCCCAATGGTAACCAAGGGGGGCATCGTGTTCCTCGGCGGCGGTGCTCCCTACCTGTATGCGTTCGACAAGGCGACGGGCAAAGAGGTCTGGCGTGGCCCTACGCCGTTTCCAACGAACGCGAACCCCATGACCTACCGCGCGCGCTCAGGGCGCCAGTTCGTCGTAATCGCAACGGGCACCGGGCTGGCCGCCGCACTCGTCGCCTTCGCGCGCCCAAAGTAGCCAAAGATACGGGGCGGGGTACGGGGTCAGGTAGGATGAAAGGGTACAAGTTGAGGTAGACGACCTGTCTGCCGGACAGGCAGGAGACACGCCATTGAAAACCGTCAGCTACCAGCCAACCTGTTCTCTTTTCTCTTCGCCTTTTCCTCCTTCATGGAACAACCTGGAAGGTTGCACCATTTTTGTTTTTGCGGGCAGAATAGGATATCACCGATTTCTACCGCCTTTGCACTTCACCGGTAGGGGTCGAATTCGTTTAAACCTCGCTTCCCCGGGTTCAACTATTTTTTTTCGAACCTATTGCCAAAGCCAGTTTAAAAATCCATACACGTGCTCTTGCCCCCCAATGAAACACGCCACACGCCAAAGAATTTTTCCCGCCCTTGCTGCCGCCGGTTTGCTGAATGCCGTTGGCTTTTTTCTGCCGGCCCAGGAGATAAAGGACCCCCCGGAATCCCAGTCACGGCCCGTGGAGCGATACGCGGACGCCCACGTGCATCTGCTGGATTTTCTTCAAAACGGAGAGTTTCTCAATGCCGACGGGAAGTTTCCCGGAGGGCGATACGGCAGACAGGCCGAAACGGGGCGATTCGTTTCCCTACCCTACGGCGAGCGTGGGCGGCGCATTGAGGGGCTGCTCGAAAACATGGACAAAGCCAAGGTCACAAATGCGCTCGTCAGCGGCATGCCATTTCTGAAGAAATGGTCGGAAAATGAGCCGTTTATGAGACCCCGCTACTACCTCGACAGCCCTTCTCGGGTCAAACTCGCGCGGGATAGCGATGTGACCATCGGATCCGCCATCGTCGACTACCAGCTCAAGCACGCCGACAACCCCGGCAAATTGGCCTTGCTCAACCGAATTCACCCAACCCTCTGCGGCTTCGATGCGACCGACCTCGGCGCAGTCGATTTGCTGATCAAACGAATCAAGGAATTCCCCGGCGTTTGGGAGGGCGTTGGGGAAGTGATGTCTCGTCACGACGACCTGACGAACCTGACGAGCGGCGAGCGCCCGCGAGCCAACCACCCCGCTCTGGCGCGCGTCAGCCGGTTCGCGGGGGAGCATTATCTACCTGTCAGCATCCATCATAACATCGCACCCATTTCCCGGAGCAACGCCGAAGTCAAACCGCCGTATTATCTCAACGAATTCGTCCAACTCATCGAATACTGCCGGGCAGGAAACGGAGACTGTGAGCAATCGACGACGTTTATTTGGTGCCACTCCGGAATCAGCCGCCGCATCGTCGTGGACAATCTTCATTTCTGGGTCGAGGAATTGCTCGGGAGTTATGGCGACCAGCTCTACATCGACCTCTCCTGGGTGGTTTTCGACGACTATGTGCTACCCAACCTCGGGGCCTGGGTGAAGCTGATCCAGCGCTACCCGGACCGGTTCATGATCGGCTCGGACGTCGTAGGCATTGTGAGTGGAATGGATCTAGCCCTGCGTCCTTACGACCAACTCCTCGATGCCCTCCCTGCGGAAATCCGCCCTAAGGTTGCCCACGACAACTTTGCCCATCTTTTCGAGGACATGGCGCGAAAACGGGCCGCAGCAGGTCTGGGCGAAAAGGGAATCGCCCTCCCTCCGGATTACGAGTTTTCCGAGAAAGCCCACGTCCGCCCTCTCTTCGAGGAAACCCGCTTCATGGAAGAGCGGTTGGAGGAGGCCACATCGAAGTGACAGACCGGACAAAAAACGTCAGGTCTCGACTCTTGACAATTCGGGCCAATTAGTCGGCCAAGTCCGGGTATTCCCGAGTACTGTCCGGATCGCCTGCCTGTGCTTCGCACGCAGACACGGTTACCATCAGTCGTAGGAATGCACAAAAGCGGCCAGGTAGTATGAAAGGGAACAAACTGAAGTGGACGATAGACGCCCAATGCCAGTGAATCCAGAATCCGCATGGAAGCGCATGGTGATTCCAGTCTGCGGACCTGCTTCACCGTTGGGAAACCTTTCGAAGTGCTTAAGACAGAAAAAGGGTCGGCCCTTGATGTTTGGTATGGATGAAGGGAAGGGAAATCCCGTTCTCACGTGCTGTTGACATCGCGCGAAGTGGGCTTCCCAATTTTCGGGCATGGAGATTCTGACGACCCGCGGTGCCCTGGGTAGTTACGAGTTCTATAGAAATTCCACCTGTCCCACCATCTCTTCCGCTTCCAAAACCTGATGGATCAACATCAAGCCACGAATTATCTCACCAACCGTATTTTCCTGAGCCGTGTAAACAATTCCTCGATGATCAGAAGCTGTTGCTGCAAGACGAAGAAAGTCATCATCCTGTGTGAAGATGACTCGTTCTGCGTCCCTAGCCATTCTGAAAATTTCCTCATCAGAGGCTCCAAGGTTTCCGGCTTCGGCAACAGTCAGTACATCGACACCTCTTCGACGTAGCCCCATCACAACTGCTCTTGACACATTCTCATCCGTGTAAAACTTGACCTTCGCCATGTTGCGTCAATTTTTGACGTAAGATATTTACAAATGCCCGACTCTCTTCGAGCGATTGGTCGATCTCATGCCGATGGTCGAAATAGTAAGCCAATGCCGCATACACATCCGCAAGAGTTATATCGTAATCGCTGGCGATTTCGTCGGCACTCTTGCCTAGGCGCTCGTGCCAGATGACGATATTCTCCACAGTGATTCGATGACCGGCAATGCGAGGTTTGCCACTTGATATGCCAGGGGTGATCTCAACGTGTTGATTCAGAGTTTTCATTGTCATTTCAATTCCCTCCTGAGTTTAGTGTATGTCAGATGCTCCACTTCGTCCTCACTGACTTCAAAGAGGGGGATCACGGAGTCAACCAAAAAAGAGAAGGGGAAAAGAAGGCCTTGATGTTTGGTATGGATGAAGGGAAGGGGACCCACCTGGTTGTTTAGCGGTTTGAGTTATTGGCGGTTACCTGCCTGCCAGTCCACGGCAGATGGGCTGCAGGCGGGGGCAATTCGACTTTTCGGTGCGGTTATTAGGTCAAGTCCGGATTTTCCTGAAAAATATTTCGGGATCATCTCCGTTTGGTTCATTTTGATTCTTATTGATGGTCGAGCTACCAAGTGGACCGGGTCCGGGCTTCCCCAGCAACTTTTTGGATCGCCAGCCTTTGGCGGCGTCCACCAACACCGCAAAGACCAGCGACAGTCCGCTCGCCTCCACGACTTCTCCGCCAGCATCCAGCCCCCATCCATGTTTCACTTGAATCGTGCATGGCATGGTGGACTTTCCCGCCTCGGCAACTCAGTCCCTTCTTCGACACATCCTTCTCCCTTTGGGAGAGGGTGGCGCGAACCTCAGGGTGAGGGTTGCCCGCGCTTGTCGCGGGCAATAATCCGTGCCCATCCGCGTAATCCGTGGTTGATTCCTAATTCGTGATCTTGCGAGAGTCCATTCCTCATCCCGTCCATCCTGTTTATACATGTTCAATTCCTCATTCCTTACTCGCTGAAGGCTTTCAGCATTTCCCCGTCCGTTTACCGTAAATGTTGGGGGACAGCCTGCCTGTGCGTCACCGCACGCAGACAGGGATTGTCCCTCCTCCTCTATTAACTCTGGGTTCTCTGGGTTCTCTGTGGTTAATCTTCTACTCCCTTTGTGCCATCTCGCCTTGGCGCTTCCGGCTTTGGAGTGAGTTGGCGGGCTTTTTCGATGAGTTCGATAAACTCGGACCGCAAGCCGCCGGAGTCCTTGGCTTTTGCTTGCCGGGCCAGGTCGAGCGCCTCGTCGAGGGTCACGGATTCGGTGTATTGAGAATTCCGTAACAGCATGCCAAATGCCGCCACTGCGGTAGCAAAGCGGAAATCATCCGAAGCGGCGTCGAATGCGGCGCCCGGATCGACGAAGGGTTGCTCGATCAATTGGCTCTCATCGGAATCGGGCTGTTTGTAGCGCAACTTCACCGTGAGCAGGTCATCTGACTCGACCGCGGGCTCCCGGACAACCGGACTTTGGTACTTGAGGGAATCGACAGAAGGGGTGGTTTCTGCCGCCAATTCCGGCGGCATAATTTCGTAAAGAGCGGTGACGCTGTGTCCGGCGCCGATTTCACCGGCGTCCTTGGTATCGTCGTTGAAGTCTTCCTTGGCCAGCATGCGGTTTTCGTATCCGATCAGGCGATAGGCTCCGACGAGGCCCGGATTGAACTCGACCTGGATCTTCACGTCCTTGGCGATAGTCATCAGGGTGCCGAGCATTTGGTCCACGAACACTTTGCGGGCTTCCTTGATGGAGTCGACGTAGCCGTAACTGCCATTCCCCTTATTAGACAATTCTTCCATGGTGGCGTCTTGAAGGTTGCCCATTCCGAACCCGAGAACGGAAAAGAAGACTCCGGTTTTGGCTTTATCTTCAATCAACCGGGTCAGGCTTCCCCGGTCGGTGGCACCCACGTTGAAGTCACCGTCGGTGAAGAGGATGACGCGGTTGATCCCGTCCGGGATGAAGTGCTGCCGGGCCACGGAATAAGCCAATTCAATCCCGGCGCCGCCGTTGGTCGAGCCACCGGACCGGAGGTTGTTGATGGCGTGTTTAATGGTCTCCTGGTTGTTGGCCGTGGTAGATGGCAGGGCCAGGCCGGAAGCCCCGGCGTAAACGACCACCGCTATGCGGTCGCGCGCTTCCATTTGCTCCACCAGAAGATTAAGCGATTGTTGGACCAGTTCCAGTTTATCGGGGGAACTCATCGAACCGGAGACGTCGATGAGAAACACCAGGTTTGCGTCGGGGCGATCGGACGTTTCGACCGTCTCCCCCTGCAAACCGATACGCACCAGACGGTGTTCCGGTTTCCAGGGAGCGCCGGCTGCATCCACATGCACGGCAAAGGGCGTCTCGTCATCCGGTCCGGCATAATCGTAGGGGAAATAGTTGATCAATTCCTCGATGCGAACCGCGTCCGGGGGCGGCAACCGGCCCCCGTTCAGGAACCGGCGCACATTGGCGTAGGAAGCGGTATCGACATCTATGGAAAAAGTAGACAAGGGGTGGTCGACCGGGTTCTTAAACTCGTTTTCGGTGATGCGGTCGTAGGCTTCGCGAGTGAACCGGTTGTCGGCGGGAATTCGTCTGAAATCCAAAGGACTTTCAGACGGGCTGCCGACGGATAGTGCGACTGGGATGTCCTGCAGTTTTTCCATCGTGACTCCGGCGCTGGAGCCAGGCACATCCTTCAACTTTATACGGAGCCGAGAACTGGCCAAAGCGCTGCTCGCTTCAAAACCATCCTCTTCCAAGGATTCGATGGTAAATGGAGAAGGTTCATACACCTCCTCCACCAATACTTGTGAAACCTGCCTTTGCTGCCCAGGTTCGAGCAGAGTTATTGCGCTTTCGTCACCCACAGTCGGAGGTGGCGGGGGCGGCAACGGCTGTAGGTTGGACAGAGATTCGGTTCTGGCGGCCGATTCCCGGGCGAATCCGCCTTCATCTCGCGCTTGGGCCTTGGAGATCGAAATCCTACTGGCACCGGACTCCCAAGTTACCGTCTGTTGCAAGGAAGCTTTGAACACGGTCCAGGTCACAATCCCGGTCAGTCCAACCAGCAGGGTGGCTGCGATTGCGCTTTGCCAAAAGGGGAAAACCAGGATCTTCCTGTTTTTGGTTTGGCCGGCCCGCTCGACAAATGCCTGCTCGACGGCGGCTTTCTGCGAATCAGTGAGCGATTCCGCGCCTGCATGCCGATGCAGTTCGCGTTTTAGTTCTCGGGTGAAGCCCTTAAGCGATTCAAATGCTTCCTTCGCATCCGGGTCGATGGGCTGGATTTCTTCCTCGCCCAGCGCTTTGGCGGTAAATCTCGGGTCGTTTGGGTCAAGGGGTTTCATATCAATGTCCTCGGGTTTGGGGAACCTCCAGGGATTCCCATTGTTTTTTCAGGGATTTGACGGCTTGGTGCAGGATAAAGCCGACATTGCCGATGCTGAGGCCGGTGACTTCGCTAATTTCCCGGTAGCTGAAGTCCTGCTGAAACTTCAGCAGGACCAGTTCTCGTTGGCGGCGCGGAAGGGCCTCTACCAATTCGAACAACGAGGTGATGGTTTCCCGTTTGCGCTGTTCCCGAGGGTGATTTTGCGCCGGTTCTTCCAGGACGCTTATGCGGTCCGGATTATCAAAGCGGCTCATGCGTTTTTCCTTTCTCAGCATATTCAGACACTGATTTCGCACGACGCGGAAAAGCCATTGGAACAACCTGTCCTCCACTTTTTCGCGGGGTTGCCGGCAGAGTTTGATAAACGCTTCCTGCACGGCATCCCGAGCCTGATCGCCGTCTTTCAACAGGCAGTGAGCATAACGGATGAGGGCGGATTGATGGGCTTCCATCGCGTCCCTCACCCAGGCCCACTGACGGTTCAGGGCGACTTCAGGCGGCATGGTCTATCAGCGCTGGGATTGTCATATACTAAGGTAACACCCGAGGCGGGCGCTTTATTAGAAAAAGAATTCAGAATTTTTGCAGGTGAAATCTCCAAATCCGGAATTCTAACGGGTTTCAGATTCCTCCGGGGCCGGAAATGTTTTCTCTAAAAGGAGAATGCGATTTTTCAGATCCGGGTGGGTCGACAACATCTCCAGGGTATCCGCATCCCCCTGGCCCCGGTGCAATTTGATAAGAATCGATTTTAACGCTTCGGTCGATCCGTATTTGCCTTGCAGCCATGTTCCGGATACCAGGTCAGCTTCTTTTTCGAGACTTCTGGAATAGCCTCTTTCGATGAGAAGGGTAGGTAGGGCGGAGGCGAGGGAAGAAACGGAGGTCAGGTCCCCCAAAAAGGTGGAGATAAATACAAAAATTCCCGCATCCCGCAGCGCCATTTGCATGGGGTGCCGATGAATAACATGACCGATTTCGTGAGCAACTATGGCCTCGAATTCTTCCCGGTTGGAAATCAGGTCAATGAGGGAATCTGTGACCACCACTATTCCATTGGGCAGGGCCAAGGCGTTGGCTCCCAAATCCCAGGATCGGAAATGCAGGGTATAGGTGTGTTCGCTTTCGAAATCCTCCGCCATCTCGTCGAACCACGCCCGGTAACCAGCTTGGGTTTCGGGGAGAAGCTCCGAAGGCTCCATAAAGTATTTGTCCAGCGAATCCATCACACCCTCGCCCAATTGATCATGCCATTCAACTGGCATACGGTGAGCGACAACCCATGCCGCCCGGGGGACTCCCCACATGATAAATGCGGCTATGAGAGCGATCAATGCGGCCAGACTGCCCATTACCCATCTCCAGCCGGTTTCCAGCCGATGAACCCACTTCAGTCCCATTCCGGGGTGCAGCCAATTCTGCAGATCATCGTACTGGGCCAAGTCATCGGTTTCCAGCCGGCCGTTATCCGGCAACAGGAGGACGCGCCGCGTATGGCCGAGCGGGGCCTCAAATTCGCAGTCTTTTATGGCATAGGTTTGGAATTGCTTCCCATCGCGAACCTCGAGGATGGAAGCGTCCGGAGCGAGCACCTCGACGGTTTTTGCGGCGGAGGATTTACCGTCGAAATACCTGGCCGAAAAGCGAATCATCACCCGATATCAAAGTCCAAATAGTCAACCGCCGCATCTCCCACAGCGCTTTCGCTGGCAATGGCGGATTGAACGACCTCGTCGAGTTGAGCCTTATCCGCCGTAACCAACATGCATTCGGCCAGGTATTTCATCTTTCGCACCGTTGCCCAGGGGATAGCCAGCCCAAGGCTGAAAAAAATGGCCAGTCCGTTGACCACTTGGATCTTCAATAAAGGCAACAGCTCAAAAACCGAGCGGAAGGATATTCCCTTTCCCAGTTTCGTTTTGGACCAGACATAGTTTTGAATGCTTACGAAAACCAGAACTCTTCCAATAGCAATGGATAAAAAAAACGCCGCGTATCCGATTATCAGGCTGGCAAGAGTTAGCAAATTGAATTCAGACGCGCCATCTAAAACTCCTAAAAATACTTGGAGGATAATAATAACTAAAAAAGACGCAAAACCCCCGAAAAGCCCAATACCAACGGCTGCCAGATAGGGAGGATAAAATCGTCCGCCTCGGCCCTTGAATTCGGATTCCTGGTCCCCGAAAGACAAATTATTGAGCAGGTAATCCTTTTTAAGAAACGCGAGGTAGGGAAATATGAGGCCCAGGGTAAAAGGAATGAGAATGGGCCAAATCAGATACCGTTTATAGGCAACCGACAATTTTCCGCTGAAGTTGAACCGAATGTTGCGATAGGACGAATTCCGGGTGCGAAAGCGTATAACCTTCCAGATGATGAAAGGATACAAAAGCAGGACTATGACAAAAACGATCGCCGGAATGATCGGGTTAACGTATCCGCCGAGACCATAAACTACCGCAAATGTTACGACGATCAGGTAGCCCTTGAGGAGAGCAATGGGGTTGGCATGAAACCCAAAATTATCTTCACCCAGCCAGGTGTTGCCGTAGAGGTATTTGCGTTTTCGGACGATGGCCCAGGGCAGATAGAAGCCGAGGGTAACTATGGTGAGGAGGTGGTTGACAATCCAGATCCGGAAATATTCTCCGGCCCCGCCGGTAAATGACATCCGATAGGTTTTTGTTTCCCTTCCGGGTTGCGGTTCAGATGGCGGGTCGTTCGATTGCTCGTTCATGAATGAGGGCGTTTCTCTGTAAATGGTTAGCGTTGAGTGTTATAGTAAAGCTCGTTGCCGGACAGCCTCATAAAGCAGTATGGCGGCCGTCGAGCCGACGTTGAGGGAATCTGCCTGTCCCGACATGGGAATGTTTATGGTCACGTCCGCCCGGTTCAGCCAAAAGTTTGAAAGACCATCCTTTTCACTGCCCAGAATTAGGGCGGAAGGATGCGAAAATTCCGCGTTATAGTACAGGTTGCTTGCCTCGGGGGTTGCCGCGATGGATTGAATGTCGTGGTTTTTGAGAAAATCAGCGCTTTCTTGCACAGAGGCGGTAGTTGTTGGAACTTGGAAGGCCACGCCGGCCGAGGCGCGGATGACGTTGGGGTTGAAGATATCCGTAACCGGATCGTTCAGGATGACGGCATCCACCCCGGTGGCATCGGCCGTGCGGAGCAGGGCGCCCAGATTGCCCGGTTTTTCCACCGATTCCACGATGAGGATGAGCGGGTTCGGAGAGAGCGAAAGGTCATCGAGCGATGTCCTGAATACCTTGCAAATGGCGAGGAACCCGTCAGGATTTTGCCGGTAGGAGCAAGCTTCAAACAATTTTTCGGACAGGTAGACAACGGGGGTGCCCCGGCTTAGGAGGGCTCGGCGCCGGGCCTCGGACCTGGCTCCGTGCTTGAATAATTTGGGGCAGAGGAGGATTTGGGTGGCTTCGAGCCCCGCCTCCAAGCCGCGCGCCACTTCGCGTTCTCCCTCCAGCAGGAAGAGCCCCCGTTTGTCGCGCCGCCGCTTCCGCATGAGGCCCTTTACCAGCTTGATCCGCGGGTTATTCAGGCTGTCGATCTCGGTCAGGGGCATGGGCGGGCAATCCGTTATTGATCAGGGCGGAGGGTAGGACTTCACTTATGGGGTTAAAAGCATTTTATGGCCGGGCCACCCAGAGGACTCCCCCAGAGAAGGTTTTCCTACCATCAGGAAATCGAACTGGAGATCGAAAACCTCACCCATCTGGGGCAGGGGGTCGGTCGTTTCGATGGTTGGCCGGTAAGGGTGCCCTTTTCCTTGCCCGGCGAACGCGTCCGGGCCCGCGTCTATCGAAACCGGGCCGATTACTCGGATGCGGACCTGATAGAAGTATTGCGTCCCTCGCCTCACCGGGTGCGCCCCGCCTGTAAGTTATTCGGGAAATGCGGGGGTTGCCAGTATCAACATTTGGCCTACGAGCAACAATTGAGGCGCAAAACCCGCCAAGTGCAGGAACTGGCGGATGAGGTATTGAAGCGACCTCCTCGGGTCGAGCCTGCCATCGGATCGCCCCGCCCCTTTGGCTACCGGTCCAAACTGACTCCCCATTTTCAAAAACCGCGGCGAGGACGGGAATTGAAAATCGGCTTTCTCCAGGTGGGTCGGCGCAGCCGGTTGGCGGATGTCGAGCAATGCCCCATCGCCACGGAGAAAATAAACGCCGCTTTGCCCGAGGTGCGGGAAACGGTTTTGGCAAATTCCGGAAATTATAAGAACGGGGCCACCCTGTTGTTGAGAGAGGCTGAAGAAGGCGTGATAACGGATTTCCAAGCCATCATCACGGAAGTGGTGGGGGATTTGAAATTTCGTTTCAAGGCGAGTGAGTTTTTCCAGAACAACCCTTTTTTGCTGCCGCAACTGGTCGAACACGTTTCCCGAGAGGCCCGGGCCCAAGGCCTGCGTTACCTGATCGACGCCTATTGCGGATCCGGCTTGTTTGCCCTGTCCGTCGGGCGACACTTCGAGGGCGCGTTGGGAGTGGAGATAAGTGAAAAGGCGGTCGGGTATGCGCGCAATAATGCGCAGATGAACGGATTGCCGGGTTGTAAATTCCAGGTGGGGGATGCGGCGCAGGTTTTCCATCGGGTGGAATTCCCCGCCGATGAGGCGGTGGTGGTGATAGACCCGCCCCGCAAGGGCTGCAGTCAGGGGTTTCTCAAACAACTCTTCGACTTTGGTCCGGCCCGGGTGATCTACGTCAGTTGCCACCCGGCCTCCCAAATGAGGGATCTGGCCGCGCTCCAGCAGTCCGGCTACCGCATATGCCGGTTACAACCCTTCGATCTGTTTCCACAAACCCGCCACATCGAAAATATTGCGACCTTGCAAAAAATCGGCGTTTGATCCCTTCTCGCCTTCGTCGTTTAATTGATCATGCCTGGGGCAAAACTTACTTATGCGGATCTGGCCAATCCCGCGATACACCGGCAACCCGTCTATGAACCGGGCAGGCCCATCGATGTAGTGGCCCGGGAATTTGGGCTGGATCCGCAGGAGACCATAAAACTGGCCTCCAATGAAAATCCGCTGGGGGCTTCCCCAATGGCTCTCGCGGCGGTGCGGGATTTTCTCAATCAGACCCACCTGTATCCGGACGGCGGTTGTTACCTGTTGCGTGAAAAACTGGCCCAAAAACTGGGTTTGACACCGGATCAGTTCGTCTTCGGAAACGGCTCCAACGAGGTTATCGAGCTGGTCGGGCACGCTTTCCTCATGCCGGGGGACGAGGTGGTCATGGGCGAGAAAGCGTTTATCGTCTACAAACTGGTTACGCTTTTGTTCGGGGCGACGCCGGTGGAAGTGCCCCTGCGGAATTTTACCCACAACCTGGAGGCCATGGGAGAAGCCGTAACGGAGAAAACCAAGTTGGTCTTTCTTCCGAGTCCCAACAATCCCACCGGGACGATAAACGAACCTGCCGAGGTTCTCGACTTTGCCCGGTCCCTGCCCGACCACGTGATCTTCGGATTGGATGAAGCCTATTGCGAATACCTGGACGATCCGGTTGACCTCCGCCCCCTCATGGCCGAGGGGAAAAAAATCATTTGTTTTCGCACCTTTTCCAAAATTTACGGCTTGGCCGGATTCCGCCTGGGTTACGGCTACTGCGGGGCCGATTGCGCCTCCCTCCTGAACAGGGTCCGCGAGCCGTTCAATGTCAACTCGCTGGCCCAGGCCGCCGCCCTGGCCGCATTGGACGACCACCCTTTTGTCGAACAAAGCAGGGAGGTCAACCGGGCCGGTTTGCGGGATTTATCCGGTTTTTGTCAAAATTTCAAGCTCGACTACATTCCCAGTCATGGAAATTTTATGCTCATAAAAGTGGGAAACGGCAGGGAAGTGTTCCGGAAATTGCAAAAAGTCGGCGTGATAGTGCGGCCGATGGAGCCCTACGGTTTGCCTGAATACGTGCGGATATCCGTGGGAAGAAAAGCCGAGAATGCCAGGCTTTGCCGGGAGCTTCATAATGTCCTTGGGCTTTCCTGAAAATTTCTTGGGTAACGGGTATCAGTGAGTGCTTTTTTTGGGTTTTGGGCCCTGTTGACGGTGGCGGCGGGAGTCCTGGTTTTGCTCAATGCCGTTTTCGTAGCGTGTGAGTTCAGCCTGATCAAACTCCGTTTCAGCCATTTCAATCCGGATTTCCTGGAGGAATTGGAGCGTCAAAAGGGAATCAACTACCTCCTGAACCGGCTCGATCGCACCTTTCGGTTTTTGAGGTTGGGGATCGCCCTTTGCACCTTGGGCCTGGGCCTGCTCATTTTCCCCTTTTTTCAAGCCGCCACTCGGTGGCTGGGATTGGCCGATAAAACGGGGATCTGGTGGCTGCTCCTGGCCGTCTCGTTCCTGGTGGCAATCGCCCTTCGCTACGTCATCGGGGAACTGGTGCCGCGCGCGGTGGCCTTGCGCTATCCCGTGCAGGCCTTGCGAAGATCCGTCTGGTTTGTTCGGGCCTGCCAGGTGCTGGCCCATCCCTTGCTGGAACTGATGGATTGGGCTTCCCGCGCCCTCCTCCGATGGCTGCGCCTCGATCCCCGAAATGGCCTCAACCTTTTGGATGTGGAGGAGCAAATACAGAGCTTGGAAGGGGATTCCCAGGTCCCGGTGTTTTCCCAAAAAATGCTCAAAAATGTCATATCGATGCGGGACTTGGTGGTTCAGGATGTCATGTTGCCCCGCAATCAGATCCGGTTCTTCGATATTTCCAACAATAACGCATTCAACATGGCCTTGGCCAAACGCACCGGTCACACGCGATTTCCCCTATGTGAGGGGGATTTGGACAATTGCGTGGGCATTGTTCACATAAAGGATATTTTCCGTAGCGACCTTCCCGGCCACCGGATTGATTTCCGGAAAATGGCCCGGCCGGTTGTCTACACCGGTCCGGACGAAACCTTGGAGGGTGTTTTGCAGGAGTTGATGGGGGAAAAGCTGCACATGGCCCTGGTGCGGGACGAATTCGGCGGAACGGTGGGAGTGGTGACCCTGGAAAATATCGTCGAGGAACTGGTGGGCAATATTCAGGATGAATTCGATTCCGAGGAAGAGCAAATCGAGGAACTTCAGCGGGACGTGTTCATGGTGGACGGATTGACCCCTCTGCACGAGATCGAGGACCGGCTGGGTATCGCCATCGAGGAAGAGGAGGTCTCCACCATCGGCGGTTTGATGACATCCGTTTTGGGTAAAATTCCGGAGGCGGGGCAAATGGTCGCCATTGAAAATTTGGAAATCGAAGCCGTCGAAGTGGATGAAAAACGCTTGATCTCCGCCAAAGTGCGGCTGACTCAGCCCGATGGCGGGTAATATTCAGAGGCTTTCCTGAAACTTTCCGGCTCCATTATCCGAACCACAAAACCCACAATTCCCAGCCCCCAGCATCTAGAATCTAGCACCCAATTCCCAATTCTTCCAACCTTCAGCCTTTTTAACCTCTGTGTTCTCTGTAGTTAATCTCTCTCCGAGACCTGCAACCCCATTGCAGTCTCAATCCGCTTCCCTTCCCCTGCCTGCCACGCCGTTGTCCTGAATGGTACAAATCAATACTGTTTAGAGCGGTTCCAACTTGAGTAATCCATTCTTTTCGGCCACTCAATAGAACCCTCATGACCACCGCCCCCAACCTCAACTGGATCGCCAATTACATCTGGGGCATCGCCGACGACGTGCTACGCGACGTATACGTCCGCGGCAAATACCGCGACGTCATCCTTCCCATGACCGTCCTGCGACGCCTCGACGCGGTACTCGAACCCACCAAAAAAGAAGTCCTGGACATGAAGGCCATGCTGGACCAGATGGGAGTCGCCGACCAGAAGGTGGCCCTTCGGCAGGCGGCCGGCCACGCATTCTTCAACACCTCCAAATTCACCCTCCAGGACCTGCGCGCCCGAGCCAGCCGACAACAGCTCAAAGCCGACTTCGAGGACTACCTCGACGGGTTCTCCCCCAGCGTGCAGGACATCCTGGAGAATTTCGAGTTCCGCAATCAGATCCCCAAGCTCTCCAAGGCCGACGCCCTGGGCTCGCTCATCGAGAAGCTCACCTCGCCCGACATAAACCTCAGCCCGGAACCGGTCCTGAATTTCGACGGCACCGTCCGCCATCCCGGCCTGGACAACCACGCCATGGGCACCATCTTCGAGGAACTGATCCGGCGCTTCAACGAGGAGAACAACGAGGAAGCGGGCGAGCACTTCACTCCGCGTGACGCCGTGCAGCTCATGGCCAAGCTCATCTTCCTCCCCATCGCCGACCAGATCGAAGACGCCACCTATCTGCTTTACGACGGCGCTTGCGGGACCGGCGGCATGCTGACCGTGGGGGAGGAAGAATTGCAGCAACTCGCCAAGGAGCGGGGCAAGCAGGTCTCCACCCACCTCTTCGGCCAGGAGATCAACGCCGAGACCTACGCCATCTGCAAGGCCGACCTGATTTTGAAGGGCGAGGGAGTAGCGGCGGATAACATCCATGGCGGCCCGGAGTATTCCACTCTCTCCAACGACGCCTTCCCGTCGAAGGAGTTCGACTTCATGCTCTCCAATCCTCCTTACGGCAAGAGTTGGAAGACCGACCTGCAACGCATGGGCGGCAAGAAGGAGATGCGCGATCCGCGGTTCGTCATCAAACACGCGGGCGACCCCGAGTATTCCCTGGTCACCCGCTCCAGCGACGGCCAATTGCTCTTCCTGGCCAACAAGCTTTCCAAAATGAAGCAGGAAACCAAACTGGGAAGCCGCCTCGCCGAGGTCCACAACGGCAGTTCCCTCTTCACCGGGTCCGCCGGACAGGGGGAGAGCAACATCCGCCGCTGGATCATCGAGAACGACTGGCTGGAGGCCATCGTGGCGCTGCCCCTCAACATGTTCTACAACACCGGCATCGCCACCTACATCTGGGTGCTCACCAATCGAAAGCCCGAGCGCCGCGGGGGCAAGGTCCAGTTGATAGACGCCACCAAGTGGTTTCGTCCACTCAGAAAAAACCTGGGAAAGAAGAACTGCGAACTCGGGCCGGAGGACATCGAGCGGATCTGCCAGACCTTCCTCGATTTCGAGGAGAGCGAAGAGAGCAAGATTTTCAACAACAAGGCCTTCGGGTACTGGAAAGTGACAGTGGAACGCCCGCTAAGATTGGCAGTAGATCTATCGAAACGCCGGCGGGATGAATTCCAAAATGTGTGTATCGAAGCGGCTGAAGTGGGGTTGGCCGGGGTTGTGAACGTGGTGGGAGAAAGACTGGGTCCTGGCCCCCATCTCGACTTCAATCGATTCTTAGAAGAGGCGCAGACGGAAATGCCCCAACATGGGGTAAAAATGACGGCGAAGCGAAAGAAGCTGTTGCAGACTTCCCTGACCGAGCGCGATGAGACGGCTGAGCCGGTTATCAAAAGGGTCCATCGACACGGCACAGCTCCCGATCCAATTCGAGGGTTGTACGAAGTTCGCGAGCGCTCAGGGAACCGTGTTGTGGAGTTCGAGCCCGACTCCAAACTTCGTGACACAGAGCAGATCCCCTTGCAGGATCTTGGCGGCATCGAAGGGTTTCTACGGCGCGAGGTGCTCCCCTACGCCAAGGACACCTGGTACGTTCCCAAGACCGAGAAAATCGGCTACGAGATCAGTTTCAATCGCTACTTCTACAAACCCGAACCGATGCGGACCTTGAAAGAAATACGAGCAGACATTCTCGCGGTCGAGCGGGAGACGGAGGGGTTGCTAACGGAGATTATTCGAGACGGAATCTGATCATGGCTACACAAAGGTATTCCGTTACACCGCACCCAATCGAAACAATCCTGACCTGGGTGAAGTCCGGCGAAATTGCAATCCCGGAAATCCAGCGGCCATTCGTTTGGAATGCAACTAAAGTGCGGAATTTTCTTGATTCACTTTACCACGGTTACCCAGTCGGATACTTGATTACATGGCGCAATCCCACAGTGAAGCTGAAAGATGGTTCTAAGTCTGCCGGGAAGCGAATTCTCATTGATGGCCAACAGCGAGTGACTGCTCTCATGGCGGCACTGCTGGGCAATGAGGTCCTGACCAAAGACTACAAGACTGTTCGCATCCGTATTGCTTTCCATCCTGGAATGGAGGGCTTCGAGGTCGCTAATCCTGCCATCCGGCGAAATGTTGCTTGGATCAGTGATGTTACTACCGTGTTCTCACCGGATGCGAGCCTTACGGAATTAACCGACGCCTACGCGAGCGATAACCCTGGGGCAGACCGTAAAGCGGTGTCACTTATTCTGGAGAAGCTGCGTAAGATTACCAACAACCACGTCGGGGTCATACAACTCAATGACGATCTCGACATTGATACCGTTACTGAGATCTTCATACGAGTGAACTCAGCTGGTACGGAGCTTTCCCAAGCTGACTTTGTTATGTCAAAGATTGCCGTAAACGAAACGTATGGAGGCAATCTCCTTCGAAAGTCCATCGACTATTTTTGCCACCTTGCAGTAGCACCTGAATTCATGCCCCAAATCGAGAACAACGACCGAAGCTTTATAGCGTCAGAGTTCTATAAAAAAATGCGTTGGTTGAAGGACGTAAAGGACGATACATATGACCCGACCTACACCGATATGTTGCGAGTAGCCTTTACTTCGGAATTTGGGCGTGGTCGACTCCAGGATCTCGTGGCACTTCTGTCGGGGCGCAATTTCGAGACGAAGCAATTCGAAGAGGCAATTGTTGAGGAATCCTTTCAGCGCCTCAAGAAGGGAGTTCTGGCCTTCATGAACCATACCCATTTCGATCGGATTACTATGATTCTCCGATCGGCTGGTTTTGTTACCAGTGGACTTATCCGAGGACAAAACGCGATTAACTTCGCCTACATAATCTATCTTCGCGGCAGAGCGGAACACATACCATCGGCAGACTTGGAAAGCCTTGTTAGACGCTGGTATGCGATGTCTGTTCTGAAAAAGCGGTATGGTACTGGCCCAGAAACGAGGTTCGACCAGGACATCCGACAGATTTCAGCGGGTGACTTGTTGACCTATGCAGATGCAGTAATCGAAAGTGAACTGCCGGACAGTTTCTGGACAGGTACCCTTCCACAACAGATGGTCACTTCGTTTTCCAAAAGTCCCTATTTGTTGGCTTTTCAAGCGGCGCAAACCAAGCTCGGCGACCATGGATTCCTCTCCAAGGACATCACGGTCCGAGACTTGGTGATGTTCCGAGGAGATCGGCATCATATTTACCCGAGAAACCACCTCAAGGGGAAGGGGTTGTCGCGCGGGCGATACAACCAAATCGCCAACTTAGCCGTCTCTCAGAGTGAGATCAATATTGATATTGGGGACAGATCTCCTGCCAGGTACTTCGGAGAACTGGCCGACCAGTGTAATGAGGGAGAAAGGAAGTATGGTCTCATTACTAGTGAGGAAGCAATGCGGGCAAATCTTCGTGTTCACTGCCTGCCGGAACGCATGCTTGACGGTAACATTCCCCAGTATGACGACTTCTTGGAGGAGCGCCGGAGCCTTATGGCATTGCGGATCAAGCAGTGGTTCAAGACGCTATAGTTACGTCGACGGACTACCCTGCCATGCGTGAAACTGGCGTGGGATGATGCGCGAGATTCCGGATTTTCATGATATAGCATATGAACGCTCAGGTTACTGATACAGTACGGGCTTCTCGTGAGGGCCACTTGTTCCATGAAGCGTGGACAGCGCGCAAGGCTATGCAACTACTCCTGCCAATGGACGGGCTTATCGGAATCGCCGTTGAAGGGCTCTCGGAAGAAGATCAGTCGCGTGCTTCTGCAGGAACTGTTGAGATCGCCGATCTGACGGTTTACTATGGTCAAGATGCCAACTTCTGCGATGCCGACAGAGTTGAGACCCTTCAGTTCAAATATTCGCCAAAGCGTGCCGACCAGCCATTCCGTGCCAGTGACGCCAAGAAGACGATTAAGAAATTCGCGGAGTCTTATCACAATTATAGGATGAACTACGGTGCAGCGGCTGTCACTAAGAAGCTGTACTTCGGACTGATTACAAACAGGCCGATTTTTTCGCCCTTGCAACAAGCTATTGATGGCATTGCCAAGGGAAGGCGACTGTCCGGTGACGCCAAAACCCAAGCGAAACAGTTCGAAACAGCAAGCAGCCTTTCCGGCAGGTCGCTTAAAGAATTTGCGAGCAAGTGCCGGATAAACGGTTTGGCTGGGACACTGAGAGAAATAAACACGGACCTTTGGAAAATCCTCGTTGACTGGTCTGCAACTTCCGACGCCCTGGCACGTGCACGTCTCGGTGAAATGAGAACCATGGTTGCTACAAAGGCCGGATACGAAGCCCAGAATCAGAAAGTGATCCGGCAAGTTGACGTTCTTGACGTGCTCGGCCTTTCGGAAGTCGAAGACCTTCTGCCTTGTCCAAAGAACCTCCCAACCATCGGACAGGTGGTCGAGCGAAAACAATTGAAAGAAGCAGCATCGCTTGTACCGACGCTCACCAAGCCCCTGATTGTTCATGCAGACGCCGGTATAGGTAAGACAGTCTTTCTGCAAAGCCTCTCTTCACTTCTTTCGAAACATTACGAAGTCATCTTCTTCGACTGTTTCGGCGGTGGAAATTACCGCTCACCTGAGGACGGACGGCACCGTCCAAACCGCGGACTTGTGCATATTGCCAACCTGCTCGCTTGCCGTGGACTTTGCGATCCCATCCTTCCAGGCACCCGGGATACCGAAACACTCTTCACTAAATTCCGCAAGAGGCTTGCACAATGCGTGCAAACACTAGCTACCGTATCGCCCAACAGAGAGATCATTCTATTCATCGATGCCATCGATAACGCTGCGGAGTATGCTGAGGAACGGGGACAACCGGCGTTCCCGACGCTGCTGCTAGAGAGTGTTTTTCGATCAGGCCCCTTTCCTGGTGTAAGGGTAATCGCATCGGGCCGCACTCACCGCATAAGGAAGTACATAAGCAACCTCCTCTATCAGGATTTCGAATTGCACGCCTTTACTATTGACGAAACCAAGTCATACCTCTCGGCATGCATGCCAGATGTCACAGAAATCGAGATCCGGGTTGCACAATCGAGGTCTGAAGGCAATGCAAGCATTCTCGAACACCTTGTAACAAGCGACAGGGGACTACTCGATCCTTCCGAAATCAATAAGCCAATCGCACATGATGAGTTGCTGAAGGAACGAATCAAAACAGCCCTTGGGGAAGCCATAAGACAAGGCTACCAAGAGAAAGAGATCAATGCGTTCCTTGCCGGGCTTTCGGTCTTGCCGCCTCCCGTTCCACTTAAGGAGTATGCCGGTGCTCTTGACATGGACATCGGAGCCATCCGGAGCTTTGCCGCTGATCTTGCGCCACTATTCGACAGGACGCGACAGGGAATGATCTTCCGTAACGAGCCGACCGAGACACTAGTTCGCGAGAATTACGGGGCTGATACAGACGCATTAAAGGTTGTTGCTGGGAACCTACTTGCGCGGCAAGCGAAATCCGTCTACGCCGCGCAGGCTCTACCGGGCCTGCTGCAGAAGCTTGGCGACGGCAAGAAGCTATTCAATCTTGCGTTTGACGAGCGTTTTCCTTCGAAAATTACCAGTACAATCGGCCAGCGCAAAATTCGTTACGCGCGGCTTCAGGCTGCTGTCCAGCACGCAGCCGATGCTGGAGAAACCAACAGCCTTGTCCGTTTGCTCGTTGAGCTTTCAACTATCGCAACGAGCGAGCAGAGAGGGGCTAAGTACATTCTCGATAACCCAGACCTAGTCTTTAACTCCCAAGATGTGGATGCTTTGCGGCGACTATTCGAAACGCGAACCAATTGGGCCGGGTCTAGGCATGCCCGTTTGACGATAACCAGTGTGCTCTCGGGAGATTTTGATGACGCCTCCCGTCATTTTACGAAAGCTTTCGACAGGATACGCCACGATTTTGAAAATTTCAGTGACGACGAGCACGATCGGCCAAGGCCAGAGCATATTGACCATGCCGCCATTCCTTTTTTTCTCTTGGTGCTGGGGGAACGCAGCAAAGCTATCCGCTTCATGCAAAATTGGTATCCGTGGTACGCGTTTGAGATTAGTGAAGATTTCTTTGAACTTACGGGTCAGGCCATCCGGCGAGATCCTAAGCTTCGCCGACGGCTCGACGCATTCCTTGACGATTTTACTGACGAGATTGGCCCTCTCGCCGGTGGGCTGTCCTTTTTACCCTTAAGTGATCGGAAACAGCGTGAGCTCCTAGTAAGACTCGCAAAGGCATGCAAATGTGCCACGAAGGATAAGGCTGCCAAGAGTTTCTCCAGCAACCAGTCACATCAATTATCGGACGGTTTGCGCAAAGCTGCAACGATTGCAACTGCACTTGGTATGACCGAGGAGGCACTTAGCATTTCCCTTCGTACACCTCACGGGCGTCCCGACATCTGGTCGATGGTAGACTTGCACTCGGAATGGAACCTTTTCCCATTTTTGTTTCATGTCGCACTTTGTGCGGCTGTCAAGGGCACCGAAGTGCACGAGCGCGACATTCTCCCAAGCACTTTGGTCCCGCTGGCTAAGGGGCTGAGTAAATCGCTGACAGGTAACCAGTTTCAGAAAAAACTGAAAGAAGAGCTTCAAAAGCGAATCGAAAAGGAACGGGACCTTGAAAAAAATGAGCGGAAAATTAGTGATGGCCTTAAACGCGATACTGATCGCTTTCTCAATCACCGACTGATCCCATTTCTCGAACTCACCCGGGCCCTGGCTTCGTTCCTCGGTGCTCCTTTGAGGCAAGCGGACACGCCATTTCAAGAGCTTGTCCGGGTATGGGCGAAAGTCCGAACTAGGCGAGAGGTATTTCATTACAAATCGCAATTTAATTCTTTCTTTCAACGGTTCGGAACACGAATAGTCATGTTCGCATTGTGGGCGCGCAGTGATCTCAAGGCAGCCTCCATAAGGTTCTTGCTGAAACACCTTCATGAGCAAAACTATCTTTCCCCTTCAACACTGATCGAAGTCATTGCGATTGTGGCCAGGAGGCCCAGGTTTGATGTCATCGCGGGTGAGCAGGCAGTTAAGGCAAGGACCCTGATAGAACTTGAGGACGATGTCACCACCCGTTCAGAGCTATTTGCCGAGCTTGCACGAGCTATTCTCCCAAAAAACGCGGACGATGCGGCTGAGTATTTTCGGACTGGGCTTAACCAGTTGGATGCGATTGGTTCTGACGATTATGAGTTGACGAATGAACTTCTCTGTTTCGCTTCTTCCATTAAAGGCGATGAACTCTCCCAAAAAGATTTTCATACGCTCACCAATATTTGTGAACTCAATATGCCCTACGAAGAGGAGAAGTTCCCATGGGGATCCTTCGGAACAGCCATGTCAAGAACATCAGGGCTGCGCGGACTTGCAAAGCTCTCCCGCTGGCACGACCGGGGCAAAATCAGCCTAAAATATACGCTGCTTCCATACCTGACCGCTTTGGTGCGGGATGGAAAGATCGACCCTGAAGACGCTCTCGCGCTCAACCGTCTCGCCAATCCCGCTGAACTATGGGGATGCAATACCGAAACCTTCGCGACCACCATACATAGGAAGTGTTTTACCCACGCCAAAGTGCTTATTAGGGAACTGATCCAGCAATTCGAAGACAACAATCCCCGCTATCTCCCCGGAAGCACAGTGAAGAAGCTGGCCGCTATTGCAGAAGAGGACCTCGGCAAACGGCACTCGATGACAAAATACTTGTCCGATTCGCAACGACCTTCCAGCCATATAAACCGCGATTTGATAAAACAGCGAAGCCAACCATTAGGGTTTGGACCGTTACCAGAAGTTGCCCAGCAGAAGGTGCCTCAAGCCCGAGAGATCGCTGCAGCGACTAACCCCCTGGACGAGGATTCCCTGTACAACGCCGTCAGTCAGCTAAAGGTTCCGAAGTTTTCCCGCGCGTTTGAGCAGGAATTCTTCCGCAGACTTCGCACAAGAGTACGTCCTGCAAACCGCTCGAATTACATATCTCTCGTTGCGCGCCTTGAAGAGTTGGATTTCTACGCCAAACAAAATGAGCTAGCTGAGTGCAAAAAGGCTTGGGCAAGCAGTTCTGCCAGTTTGGACGCCCTATACAAGACTCTTGCAACGCCCATACTAGAGATCCATGCCGAAGACCTTTTGGATTTCGGCGGATTGTCAACTTCTCAAGTCAAGGAAGTCTCGGACCTTACAGGGGTGGCCATGCTCAGGCTTACTCTGGACCTTACCAAGTACTTTTCCGTGTCGGACTGGGCCGTTCCTGCATCAGCATGGCTCGGTCTTGCCTCCATCATTTGTGAATATGCGGACGAGGGGCAAGGGCAGATGGCCTTGGAAAAGCTTCTTAAAAGTGGTCCTGCAAAGCTGACATCCACCGTTTTGGACGGCCGGTGGAAACCCGGCTTGTATCCAGGCAGCGATCTGAGCGTCATTGCCTCAGGTTTTGTCTGGCAATTGCTTGGTTCTCCCCGGGCAACCGACCGCTGGCGGGCTGCGCACAGCGTTCGATGCTTGGCAAGGCTCGGTCGCTGGGAAGTCATTGATGCCCTCGTGCGTAAGCTGCCTTCTAAGAGTTCGACGGGATTCGGTGCCCCGGAACTACCGTTCTATTATCTTCATGCCCGACTATGGCTGCTCATAGCGCTCTCCAGGATTGCCCGCGATTTTCCGACGGAGATCGCGAAGCATCACAAGGCCTTGTTGAAGATCGCTCTCGAACACTATCACCCTCACGTCGTTATTCGACACTTTGCCGCGCAGACAGTTCTTAATTGTATTAATGATGGTGCCCTCACACTTTCCGAAGAGCAGCTTAAAGAACTGCGAACTGTGGATGAATCTCCTTTACCACACAGACGTGACGGCGAGAGGAATTACAGGATAGCCGACCTCTACAAAGGTCGTCCAAAGGATGTTCCAGATCCAGGGCACAAATTCACTCTTGATTACGATTTCGACAAGTACGAGGTGGACGCCCTGGTCAATGTTTTCCAGCAACCGGGGTGGGTCGTAAGGGACCTCATCATTGACGAAATCCTCAAGCTTGATGCATCTGTAACCAGCATGCATGACAAAGCGGGCCGGGAGATCCCATACCACCGAAACAGAGTCGGATTGACTTCAAGTTTTCATGTTTATGGCCAGTATCTCGCCTGGCACGCACTTCGCTTTGCTGGGGCGCACCTCCTTTCACAGCATCCCATTACGGAAAACTGGGATCATGGCAGGCCATGGTCGGGATGGCTTTCAGATAAGCTCCTTACGCGGAGTGATGGTTTATGGCTTTATGACGGCATGGACCGCCCACCTCTCCAAGTAAAAGTCAATGTCCTCGAAAGAGGCGAAGAAGGACGTGTACTGACTGGAGACAGGGACAAGTTGATGAGCCTAGCAGGTATCGTCGATCGGACAGTAGGGCGTGATCTAGTCGTCAATGGTGACTGGATATCACCCGACGGTATTGACATTCACATCAGCTCTGCGTTTGTAAATCGACGCAAGGGAAGAATGCTCGCCAAATGCCTCCTTGAGGAAGACGATGCTTCTTTTATTTCGCTCCCGACGCGGGAATATGATGACGATGAGTATGAGCACTTTCGCATTAAAATGCGTGAGTACGAGCCCTGGATCGTTAGTCCACTTATGGAAGGTGGAAAACTCGAACAATATGACCCTCTTAGCACAATTTCGGTTGAACGGCGTCCCCGGTTTGTGCCAGGGATCGTTGAACATTATTCGCTCAAGCCAGGTGATCCATTCCAGCGATCCTGGCTCATGTCTGGAAATAAGGTTTCAGCGACAACGGATGCATGGGGATTCGAGAATCCCGAGGAGAGCGACTATGAAACGGGAATCCGGCTTGTCTGCAGAACGAAGTTTCTCAGCAGGGTCCTCGAGTGGAAAAGGGCTGATCTCATATTACTGGTCAAACTCCGCCGATACGAAGCAGGGGGTATGTTCAATCAGGACAACAGTAGGTTCTCTTATACTATTTCTGTATTACGAATAAAAAAGGACCTGAAATTCGAGTACTTCGCCGGCCCAGTGAACCAAGTGAGGCAATCGGGGTCATGGTGATTCGGCCACAGTAAACTCAGATGATGATTACCGTATGAAGAGGCAAAGGAGTCTGGAACGACCTGAATCCAATGGGGCAAGACGCAGTTTCCTACAATTTTGCGATTCCAGGCCAAAACCTAAGTTGATTTACCTGTACTCTGTCCCCGGTTAGAGTTTTTTGGTATGAAGTTACCCAACTCCATAGAACAGAAGCCGTACCCCGCCTACAAGTCCTCCGGCGTGGAGTGGTTGGGTGAAGTGCCAGAGCATTGGGAGGTACGCCGACTCGGAGGATTGGGGCGCTTTTCGACAAGTGGCATCGACAAGAACACAGTAGCGGGTGAACCTCTCGTTTGGATGGTCAACTATCTAGATGTATATGGCAACTCCACCCGTCAATTAGACGCGTCTCGGGCCTACCAACAGGTAAGCTGTCCCGAATGGAAGAAGCAGATCCACACAGTGAGATGTGGTGACCTCATTTTCACTCCAAGCTCTGAGACTCTGGAAGAAATCGGGATATCAGCAGTCTGTTTGGAAGATTTGGAGGACACCGTCTATAGCTATCATGTAGTTCGGTTTCGGCCCTTTCGCATAATAGATCTCAACTTCAAAAAGTTCTGGTGCAACTGTCAGGCGGTCCGCGATCAGTTCTCGTCCCGCTCCAAGGGTACGACGAGACAGATCCTGACGCGGAGTGATTTCCGTTCCACTTGGGTTGCGGTTCCACCCTTCCCCGAGCAACGAGCCATCGCCCGTTTCCTCGACCACGCCGACCAGCGCATCCGGCGCTACATCCGTGCCAAGGAAAGGTTGATCGAGCTGCTGGAGGAGCAGAAGCAGGCCATCATCCACCAAGCCGTCACCGGCCAGATCGATGCCCGAACCGGCCAGCCCTATCCGGCCTATAAGGATTCCGGAGTGGAGTGGCTGGGGGAGGTGCCGGAGCACTGGGAGGAGAAGAGGCTGAAATACGCCGTGTCCTTCACGGGGGGCGGTACTCCTTCCAAGGCAAACGCCTCATTCTGGAGCGGTCATGTCCCTTGGGTGTCCCCAAAGGACATGACTCGGGTTCGGCTTGATGATACGGTCGACCACATCTCCGAAGATGCGGTGGCGGCGAGTGCAGCAAGCATCGTAGAACCTGGTACACTCTTGATGGTTGTTAGATCGGGGATTCTCCGTAGAACAATTCCCGTGGCAATCAATACGGTGCCGATGGCCCTCAACCAAGATATGAAGGCCTTGCGGCCCAGGCGCAGGACGGTTAGGAGCGATTATCTGCTTCTGTTTATCCAAGGCAACCAGTCGTGCTTGCTAAGGGAATGGACGAAGCACGGGGCGACTGTGGAGAGCATTGAGCATGGCTATTTAGCGAACTCCCGACTAACTATCCCTCCTCTCCTTGAGCAATGCACGATAGTCCGCTACCTAGACAGAATCACCGCCAAAATCGACCGCGTCATCACCCAAAATCGTCGACAGATCGAGTTCCTCCAGGAATACCGCACCCGCCTGATCGCCGATGTCGTTACCGGCAAATTGGACGTCCGAGAGGCTGCGGTCAATCTGGCCGACGAAGCGGATACACTGGAGCCACTGAATGTTGAAAAAGAGTGAAGTGAGGACGCCTCCAAGTCGGGCTTGCACAGCAGCAATCAAGCCCTCATGGTCGCCATCACTTCGCTGCGAGCAAATTTGGGTGAAGTATTTCTGGCGAGATGTCTTCATCAATCAGCGCCAATGTACCACACCCACTTGGTGGCTGTACGACGCACAGACCTCATCTCGGAAAACAAAGGACAACCGACAACATGGATGATCGTCAGAAGCAAATCCCGCCCACCAATTCGTGGGAGGTTTTTGAAAACTTGTGCCATCAGCTTTTCAAAGCGGTGGGGGGGGATCCATGGGCTCAAAAGGTAGGGAGACGAGGCCAAGCACAGCACGGAGTGGATATTTTCGGATCGCCTAACAGCAACTATAGGATTATTCATGGTGTCCAATGTAAAGTGAAGGAGAACTCCCGCGTTAGTAATCCAAGCATTACAGAACTCCAACGGGAAATCTCTAAGGCTGACGGTTTTGAGCCTGCCTTGGACCACTGGATTTTCGCAACCACGGCCCCGGTTGACGCCGTCCTACAGCGGGAAGCACGGGAACTCTCAGTAGCGCGCAAAGAGGTAGGACGCTTCACTGTGAGCGTTCTTGGTTGGGACGAAATCGTGAACCTATTGTGTGAACACAAGCAAGTACTGTCGGAATTTTATCCTGAACATGTATTTGATATCTCCACGCTTCTCTCTGAAGTCCGTGAATTACTGGACGTAGTAAAGCGCGATAAACTCCAGGGTCCCGCCCAAACTCGTTCTCCTTGGCACCCTGTCGTGTTCGGTGGTGGTCGAGACCTGGGACCTGCGCTAATGGGACGTTCTCTTGGGCCAGAAGACGCTGTTACTTGTCCGAAGCTCCTGGAAGTTGACACCGCAGTATACGAACTCAAACAAGCCTACTCGGCACGCATCGTTGGGAAACCTGGTGCAGGAAAATCAATTTGTGCTTACCAGACGGCACTTCATTTCGCCAATAAAGGCTGGTCTGTCTTTCGGCTAACCGACCCTCGTGTCGAGACTATTGAGTTGAAGGTTCCTGGCGTTCAGAAGTGTGCAATCTTCATAATCGACGATGCGCACCTCACGAGCAATGCGGTTCTCCGTGTCGCAGAGGACACAGCCGGACCCCAGCGGTTGCTGCTTTCCACCCACAATGCTGTAAAGCACAATACCTCATCCCGTGGAGCGATCATTATCGATACCAAACGAGCTGTTCGTACTATCGCTAACGCGCTCCTCAAGGATTCAAAACACACACTGGAAATGGTCCGTCGGATCGACGACAATGTTGGAAATCTACCTTCCAATGTCTCGCTTGAAGATCGGATTCTCCATGCTGAGCAGAAAGCTGCGTATCCCTGGCAATTCTGTTTCATTGTTGGTGGGGGCTGGCGTCGAGCTACGAGTAATGCGGTGGCAGCACGTTCAGCCAAAGCTGATATTACGTTGGCTGGCATTGCCATTCACCAAATCGCCTCCCGTGACGCGCGTCCGAGTATTTCTGAGGTTACCAATCTATTGGGAATCGCTGGCGTCGTTGGAACGGATGTGCACGCTACCCTGCAATGGTTAATCCAACACCGCTTGATCATCGGCCCACATGACTTGCGTTGTCCCCATCAGCATTTTGCCTTGGTGGTAATCCAAAAAATACTTGAAGGACAGGATAACGTTGCCCGTGAGCGAACTGGCCGGTTGTTGCAACACATAGTTACCGATGCTGAATACCCCATCGCTGGACTCCGGCTTCTTTTGCAGGAACTTCGCCTTGGCGAAGGTATTTGGCGGTGGACCAATTTAATTCCCGAGGAATCACTCGGACCCCTCAAAGAACGTTGTTGGCAAGCATCTGAACCGGAGGAAAGGATGTTCGCCAGCCTCCTTCTGAGCGAAATTGGGTTTTATGTGGAAGGTTGGCCGCGAAAACAATTCGAGGGCCGAAAACACATTTTTGGTCGCTGGATCTCTGATCCTGTAGAACCAAGTGGTTACGGTATAGCCCGGCTTGTTCACATGGTCCGAAATGAGGACAGAGAATATGCTCGTACCTTAGTGGAAACATCAGATCCGTACGCATTGGCCGTGGCTATTTCTGCAGTCACGTCAAAAACAGCCTACAATTTGGGGGAGATCCTTGGCGCTCTTCATGCCGATCCGAAAACCCCTTGGGGTCGTACCTTTTCGGAGAACTTGGACCGGCCCAAGCTAATTGATTTCGCAGCAGGTTGGCCAGAATCAGAATCCGCTAGGGCGTTCACTAACTTTTGCTGTGGGATAAATTCCCTGGATGAGAACCTAACCCTTGATATGTTTGAGCGTTTTATCCCCACAGTGCAGAAGCTTTTGTCTGAAGATCCCATCTCGGGGTTTCACGATCTGTGTGATATTACGATGTACGTCCTTCGTATGTTAGACGTTCTCAGCGTCTATAAGGGTCGCTTGGCGCCAAAGTCGCGCCACCGGGCGTTGGCGCGTAACATGTTGGAAATGGTTAGGCCTCCACGTCTTGCTGAACAACTATCGGCCAGTCGGCTCCGCCAGTTCCAGAATACCGGATATCTGCTTAGCTTCATGGCAGAGGCAACGCCTGCAAAGTTTCGTGCTACAGTAGCCTCCATGGATTGGTCGCGAATTGCAGAGACGATAGGCGATCAATGGAGAAATCTTCCCCACGATGCAGAAGTCCTGTTTGGGATTGCGTATCAGGCGAAAAGCTCCCGCGATAAAATCGCGCATGTGATCCATGACAATCTACATCGGATTGAAGCTTTTCCCCCCAGGTTAGTCATCGTTGCACCAAACGCAGCTTATGAGCATGCGGAGGAGGGTGGTCTAATTCGGCTAGCACAATATGATCGGGTGGACTGGCGATTTGGAGTTGCGGTATTAACGTGTTTTGCCAATGAGCGTCCGAACCTGTTAGAAGCAGTTTTGAAGCCGGCTGAAATGTCGACTGGACGTAATCTCTCTGCTACTCATCCGAGTTCGTATGCTGAAGCAGATGAATATGTTAGGCTTCTAGGTGAAATAACACCACTAAGTCTCCAACGAATCCTTGATGGCGTGGAGGTTCGGGGTGCCGAAAAAGGTTGGACCGCCTCACTCCGTGATCGAGAAGGCCCTCGAAAGACAGTAGCGATTCTCGTTGAGGCGAGCCTCGGACGAACGGACGAGCTTGGGAAGTTGGCGGTGCGCCTGCGTAAGCGTTTTCCAAAGTCGTCAGTTCCAGGTCACCATAAATAGTCTCTTTTGTATTCAAGAATTTAATTTTTTGAATGTTACGGTGATAAGCACTATTTGACAGAATGACCACCGACTTCACAGAACGCGGCCTCGAGCGCCTTATCTGTCAGGCCCTGACTGGCGACCCCTGCGATCCGCCCTCGGGGCGTACTGTGGGCGAATCCCCTGCCAGTTATGGAGATCTCGGCTGGTCCCCCGGCAACCATCATGACTACAACCGGGATTACTGTGTCGACCTCATTCAGCTCGGCGCCTTCCTCCACGTCACCCAACCCAAATCCGCTGCCGCCCTCCGCCTTGAGGAGGACTGTCCCACCCGCCGCAAGTTCCTCGCCCGCCTGCAAGGTGAGATCAACAAGCGCGGCACCATCGACGTCCTCCGCAACGGCATCAAACACGGCCCCCATCACCTCGACCTCTTCTACGGCACCCCCTCGGCCGAGAACGTGACGGCCAAGCGGCGCTTCGAACAGAACCGCTTCACCGTCACGCGCCAGCTTCGTTACAGCCGTGATGAGGCCCAACGGGCCCTCGACATCGGGCTTTTCATCAATGGGCTCCCTGTCTTCACTTTCGAGCTGAAGAACCGCCTGACCAAGCAGACGGTGAACGACGCCATCTGGCAGTACAAGCGGGACCGCAACCCGCGCGAGCCCCTCTTCCAATTCGGACGTTGCGTTGCCCACTTTGCCGTCGATGAGAACAAAGTTTACTTTTGCACCCACCTCAAGGGGAAGGCTTCGTGGTTCCTTCCCTTCAACCTCGGCTGGAAGGACGGCGCGGGCAATCCGCCCAACCCGGACGGACTGGCCACGGACTATTTGTGGCGCCATGTGCTGACCCGCGAAAGCGTGACCAACATCCTGGAGAATTATGCCCAGGTGCTTGAGTCGAGGGACCCGAAGACGGGCAGGAAGAAACGGGTCCAGATCTGGCCCCGCTACCATCAACTCGACGTTGTGCGACAACTGCTGGCCGACGCGGAAAAGGACGGCGCTGGCAGACGCTACCTGATTCAGCACTCGGCCGGCAGCGGCAAGAGCTTCTCCATCGCTTGGCTGGCCCATCAGATGATCCCGCTGGAAAAAGACGGCAATTCCGTTTTCGACTCCATCATCGTCGTCACCGACCGCCGCATCCTCGACCGGCAGATCCGCGACACGATACGGAAGTACGCCCAGGTAAGTTCGACCGTGGGTCACGCCGAGCGTTCGGGCGATCTGCGTCGGTTCATCGAGCAAGGCAAGAAGATCATCATATCGACCATACAGAAGTTTCCCTTCATCCTCGACGAGATCGGTAACGAGCAACGGGGGCGCAACTTCGCCATCATCATCGACGAGGCCCATTCCAGTCAGGGCGGCAGGACCAGCGCGGCCATGGCGAGCGCGCTGGGCGAGGCGGGTGCGGTTGAGGAAGAAGAGACCTACGAGGACCAGATCAACCGGCTGATCGAGTCCCGCAAGCTCCTCCCCAATGCCAGCTATTTCGCCTTCACGGCCACGCCCAAGAACAAAACGCTGGAGATCTTCGGCAAGCCGGAGCCACAGAACGACGGCACAATCCGGCATATTCCCTTCCACAACTACAGCATGAAACAGGCAATCCAGGAAGGATTCATCCTGGATGTGCTCAAGCACTACACCCCGGTCAAGAGCTACTACAAACTGGCCAAGACGGTGGAGGGCGATCCGGAGTTCGACGTCAAGAAGGCCCGCAAGAAGCTCCGGCGCTACGTCGAGGGTCACGAGCACGCCATCCGGCTCAAGGCCGAGATCATGGTCGACCACTTCCACGAACAGGTGGTGGCCCAGCACAAGATCGACGGCAAGGCTCGCGCCATGGTGGTCACCAACGGGATCGAGCGCGCCATCCAGTATTTCCATGCCATTCGCGATTACCTGAGTGAGCGCAAGAGCCCCTACCAAGCCATCGTTGCGTTCTCGGGGGAAAAGGATTTCGGTGGGGAAAAAGTCGCGGAGGCTACCCTGAACGGTTTCCCGCCAACCAAGATCGCCGAAAGGATACAGGAGGATCCCTACCGCTTCCTCGTCTGTGCGGACAAATTCCAGACCGGTTACGACGAGCCCCTATTGCACACCATGTACGTCGACAAGACCCTTTCGGGGATCAAGGCGGTCCAGACCCTGTCTCGACTTAACCGGGCGCACCAGAAAAAGCACGACGTGTTCGTGCTCGATTTCCTCAACGACACGGACACCATCACCGAGGCCTTCTCGAACTACTACCGCACCACCATACTCGCCGACGAGACCGACCCCAACAAGCTCCACGACCTTCAGGGCGACCTGGACGGAGCCCAGGTCTACTCGGCCGACCAAGTCATGGCGTTCGTAAAGCGCTACTTAGACGGTGTGGACCGCGACCAACTCGATCCCATCCTGGACCAGTGCGTGGCCGTGTACGTCGAAGAGCTGAGCGAGAACGAACAAGTCGACTTCAAGAGCAAGGCCAGGGGATTCGTGCGCACCTACGCCTTCCTTTCCTCGATCCTCCCCTACAACGATCCGGACTGGGAGGAACGCTCGATCTTCCTGAACTTCCTCATCCCAAAGCTTCCCTCGCCCCTGGAGGAAGATCTGTCGAAGGGGATCCTTGAGACCATCGACATGGACAGCTACCGGGTGGAGAAGAAAGCCATGCAGAAGATCATCCTACCGGACGAGGACGCGGAGATCGGTCCGGTGCCCGGAGTCGGGGGAGGCGGCAAAGGCGAGGTCGAGATCGACCGCTTGTCGGTAATAATCGAACAGTTCAACGACCTCTTCGGCGGAATCCCATGGGATGACGCCGACCGGGTCCACCAGATGATCACTGAGACGATACCAAAGCAGTTAGGGGAGGACATCGCCTTTCAAAACGCCCGGAAAAATTCGGACCGCGAGAACGCCCGCATTGAACTCGACAAAGCCCTACCCCGCGTCATGACCAGCATCATGAAAGACGACACCGAGCTTTTCAAACAGTTCGTAGACAACCCAGACTTCAAGCGATGGCTCGGGGGTGTGGTGTTTCAGTTGGCATATGAGGGGGATGAGCGATGACTGATCCAACCAGGCGGATCCGTTTACCCATTACGATAATTCTGATAGCCAAGTCTGTTCGCACTCGCTGGAAACACCCGCCCACCGTGGAATGGCCACTGCTTCAGATCCCGGAAAAGAAAGGATAACGAGCGAATGAAGAGGGTATACCGGTTTCGAAGCACAGAACGACTCCTGCGAGAATCTAAAGAACTGGAAAAGCAAGAAATCTACTTTGCGAGCCCTAGCGAACTTAACGATCCAACCGAGGGTTTCCGCCCTGTCGTCTGGCGTGGTGACTCCATAGTGTGGACAAATCTGTTTCGGCACTACGTCTACTGTCTCCATTGGACGTGCATTCGTTTTTCACTCAGTGCCAGAGATAGTAGCATTCGGGAGATCCCGATTCCTGTCATGGGAGATTTAGATCATGTCATGACGCCGAGCATGAGACATCTGAATGAGCTAGCTTTCGCAAAGTCTAGTGAGAAGGCAAATCTTCCGAAACTCGTTGGTGCACTCACTGATTCGAAGCTGTCGGTTAGTGAAATGGACATGCTCTTTTTCCTTCAGTTATTCCACTTCAGCGCCATCGAAGGAATCAGATCGGCACATTCGGAACATGGCCACGCCATCCCTCATCTCTTGGACACTCCCAATCTGCACCCCTTGAAACACATCCCAGAAGCACTTGAGTTGGCAGCGCAGATAGACCATGACAAGGCGTCAGATATAGTCCTCGAGATTTCTTCAAAATTAGCCGAAAGGTAACTACTCAGGTTCCCAGCGAGGGTGCTGGATCCTCAGGATAATGAAAGATTAATAATCAGGGGACAAGCCAGCGCGGTCAAATATCTTTGCAAGAGCCTTCCAAGCTCCCACTCCCTGTTTCTGCTCGGTTGAGACATATGAACGGATACGAGCAAAGATCTGAGCGTTTTGAGGGGTTCTGAAACCACCTGATATTTTCTGTTTAACTTTTACCATACGAATGTCCCGCTCGGCCTGATTGTTGCTGAAGGGTATCTCCGGGTCCCAGATAAAAGCCAATATTTGGTCCCGGTATTTATCCATGCGCTCAAGAAGATTTCTCGATTTTGTTTTCTTGGGACGGCCTCGTTTCTTTTTGGCTCCCGGCGGATCCTTTATCTGCGGGTTCTCCCGATAACCTTCTGCAATAATTTTGCCATATCGAACATGCCAGCCATGTTTGCTTTTGTGGCCCATTTCTTTCTTGTGGACCTTACCGTAATCATAGGCCTCCTGTAGAAGTTTTTTCATCTTGGCAGCCCACTGTTGCTGGAGTTGTTCTTGGGCAAAAACCAGTTCCCGTATCAGATGAGGATTGCACAGGGAATGCTGGCAGTTTTTCAAACGAAAATAAGTCGCCCAGCAATCGTGAACCAGCCGCCCGGCAAACTTTTCCAATATGCCGAAGTCCTGTAGGGCTTGATAGCCGCGCTTGGGGTGGATCCCCAAAAAAGTATAGCGCTTGTTGCACACAGTATGTAGCCAATGATTTTTCGAATTCACCTTCAGCCCGGTTTCATCGGCATGGACAATGGCGCAGTTTCTCAACTTTTGCTTTACCTGCCTTTCAAATCCTTCCAAGCGCTCATAACACCGTTGACGAGCCTTTAATATGGTATCTTCACTGACACAATAACCGTATAAATCCGCGCATATCCGGCTTATTCGATTCAATGGAACGAGTTGGTAATCATTCAAATACACCAACCAACTCTGGAATCGTTTTCCATATTGCACTGGAGCGCTCACACCCTCGGGAACTTCCGCTGTCACGATACGGCCCGAGCAGTTGCGGTACTGATAGATCCAATGTTCGGTTACGATTAATTTCGGCTCCGGAAGATCGAACACCTGGCGCTTGATGATCTTCACGATGTCCTTATCAGTGAAACACTCTGCGCTTTGCGGACAACGCGATAAGGTGTGTTTTATGATCCGGTCCGGATGGGAACTGAATTGCAATGTCTTGCCTCTGTGGCCGGGCTGACCACCGCTTTTACGTTGGCCTTTTTTACGCAGGCTTTTTGGCTTGGGCTTAGGGTAACCATCACTGCTGGGCGGCTTTGAACTGTTGCGGCTATTTTTGGCAAGTTTCTGCTCCAGTACTTCGACGCGCTCCATCAGGTCCAAAAGGAGTTCGACAACTGCCTCAGGATCCTTTTGGATTAACTCTAAAAGCGCCTGCTTTTTGGACTCCCGGTCTCGCATTCATAAGTCTATGACAGATATAAAAAAAATTGTACAGTTTTTTTTATATTTTTTATATTTTTTCTGGAATCCTCCTCCTTTATTCTGCCTACTAAACCACCTGAGTAGTTACGCCGAAAGTTCCTATTTTGGAGGAAAATTTGCGCTCTACCGGCGACTGCAGGACCAACAACTAGATATTCCCAAGAAGAACTTGAAGTACCTGTATTTTGACTTTCCGAGGGCATATCTAAAGCATCTCACTCGACTCTTATATCCTAATTGGTATGCCGCCTGTTTTTCGAGGAATTGCAACAATGCGGCGACCTGGGCGAGCTACGGTAATGACCATAAGGGTGTTTGTTTGGTGTTCGAAACCATTTCCGACTCAGGAAGCTCGGCCTTGACTCTTAGGCGACATGACCCAGACGGTGGCGAACGAAGCCCCAATCGAGAACTATTCCGCAACGTAAGCTATGGCCCCGATAAGGTTGAAATAGATTTCTTTCGTTCTATCGGAAGACTTACGCTCCCGAAAGCTATTGAGACATGGTACAGCGATGCCAAAGGAAATCTGAGCGAATGCGGAGCTCATCTGAGATCCGATAGCGATTTGTGGCTTAAGAAGTATTGGGATCGGTTCTTACCCGGAATTATTCAGAAAAGCGTTGATTGGCGCCACGAGACAGAAACGCGCTTAGTGATTAATGGTCTGCTTGATGACCTTACCCCCGCAGAGCGCAAGGCTACTTATGAGTTTCCGTCACTAGTGGAGATAATATTTGGCATCCGAACTCCAGACCGCAAAAAGATGGAGGTGATAGAAGTAATACGGCAGAAGTGTGTCGAGCACGGGCGCGACGAGTTTAAGTTCTCCCAAGCGTATTATTCCAGGAAGACGGACCAGATCGAGAGTTACGAACTCATCACCTACAGGAAGAGTGAGTAGGCAACGATAGGGCAATAGGGCCAGCCCTTTATTTTGATATAGATGAAGGGAAGGTGTCAGGGAATATGGAAGGGAACAAGCTGTGGCAGAGGAAGAGGCGCAAGTTCAGCGAATCCAGAATCTGCACGGTTGTTGCATAGAGTTCATTTACATGAGGAAAATTTGAGGACGGGCTAACAATTACGTTTCGCTCAACCCCGACTCAATTGCTTTCAGAGGGGCGGAAAAAGGGTCAGCCCTTGATGTTTGGTATGGATGATGGGAAGGGGGCGCACCTAGTTGTTTAGCGTTTTGAGCTGTTAACGGTAACCTGCCTGCCTGTCCCTAGCAGACGGTTGCAGGCGGCCTGCAAGCAGTTTGCAATGCGGCTGCAAGCGTCCTGCAAAGGGATTGCACTAGAAGGTTCATCCCGAGACCGAACTAATACTCGGATGCGGCTTCAGTCTCCGGCGCGCTAATGAGCCTTCCCCGGAGGAGATCCTCAAACGGCAGCATTAATTCCCAAGTAGCCCCTCTAACCCCTCAAATAAATTTCCTCTGCTTGGGCCGTATTTGCGGGGCCTCTCCTTACTCTTCTCAAATTTTCCCCAGAGCGGTTTATGTTTCGGCGGTCGTCCCCAAGCCCTGTCCAGCAAAGCGATTGCCGCTCTTACTCTTGCTCCGGATGGAGCCGACTTATCCTCAGCAACCTCCAACAGCGCCGCCACGGCCTTTTCCGTATTCTCCCGCGCAAGTTCGCTCAGGATCTTCGCCCTTTCCTTCCGAGCCAAAGTTTCCTTGTTGAGTGAGCCGGGTGGCCTCCCCGCTCCCTCTCTCCGTCCTCCGTGATTTCCATTACTATGCATTCTTTATTCCTGAAATATCCTGAATATTTTGTCAATTATCAATATCGTAAGTTATTAGAAATAAATAGGTTTTAAAATAATTCCCAACAGGATGAAGGGGCAGCCAACAACCTCAGAACCGGGGAAGCCGAAATTTAAGACCTCAGGTAATGACTCTTGACACTTCAGGGAAGGTCGAGGGGATCAAACGCAAAACAATAACATCGGCTTCCCTTCCCTTAGTTCCCGGAAATGGAGTGTTTTTGCCCCTTCTAAACAAAAAATTGACGATTAGACCAATTTTCTTTTAAGGGAAAATGCGGCGTCGGGGTTTGTTCTCTTAGAACAACTTTCGTTTTTCTTGTGTTCGACGTCATAAAAACCCTCTTCCCTTCGTTCCCGGCAAGAGAGGGTTTTATTCCCATTCTAGGAAGTCCTCATAAAGCTGAAAAATTCATAACGAAAAGACCATAATTGCGGGCCGTCTCCTACCGCTTCCCAATCCGTTTACCGTATCTGTTGGGGGACAGGAATGTCCCCCCTCCTTTATTACATCTGTGTCATCTGTGGTTCATCTCGTCCATCCTGTTTATCCATGTTTAATTCCTCATTGGCGCCCTTGGTGCCTCTTATCCTGTCCCCTGCAGGCAGGTTGCAAGAGGGTTGCAGAGAGTTTGCAGACAGGGGTATCCACAGAGTTGAGGATTTTTAACACCCTTTAAATGATTTTCGCGCTAATTTGCCACTACCCAGCAACAGAATTTGGACATGACCTAAAGAGCCCATTGACTCCTATTGCCTTCTTGCCGCTATCAGTGCCGTGGAGACGTCAGTAGATACAAGCTCGATTCCAAGGTCAGTGAATCCAGAATCCGCATTGTCCCTCCAGGGCCGCAAATTTGCCAAAATGGCACGAAATCGGCGCCGTTTTTGCCTTTTTTCCATCTCATGAGGGGTGAAAAGATCAAAAATTAAGGCAAATTAAGGTTTATTAAGGTTGAGCGTCGAAAAGATCAAAAAATATCAAGTTTTTAAGCCAATTTATCAAAATTTCAGACCAAGATATCAAAATCTTAAGGCAATATATCAAGGGATATCAAGATTTTACCCCCTAAACTTGATTTATTTGCCCGCCAACCCTGCACTTTTTGGTGTCGCCCCCCAACTTGATATTTTTTTTGATATTTTATCAAGTTTGCCCTTCCTCGGTGGACAGTTGGGCCACCAGAATCTCATATTCAATGGCCCAGTTTCAGGGGCTCAGGTCCCTATCTGGAAAGCTTCTGGAATCGCCAGCGTGACGAATGCCTCGATCAGGAATGGCTCCTGTCTTTGGCCGAAGCCCGGCGCAAGCGGTCCCGAATGGCGCCGGCCAGACCACCGCCCTCCGGAACCTCCAGGTAAAGGGTCGCGTACCCTTTCCGGTCGAGACGATACAATCGGTCATACAGGTTGCGGGCCACCTCTTCCAAATGACCGTCGGAGGACAAGGCGAAATGATGCGCCTCGCGGCAACTGGCCGCGTTGAGAAAGACGATGGCGTCCCCTTTACCCGTTTTGGGCAGGCGCCCCCGGAAGGTCCGCAGGAGGGTGTGTGGGCTGTAGTGTCGCTCCATCAGCCCGGGGGAGAGGAGCCCGCCGGAAGGCTGTTCGCCGGAAACTTCCGTAGAAAGGTGAATGGATTTTCCGAGTTTTTCCTCCAGGGATTCCAGTGCGATGGCCCCCTGGCGCAGCAGTTTCGGCTCATCCGGGTCGAGCAATGACACGATGGTGGACTCGATGCCGCCTTCACAGGGACCTCCGTCCAAAATGTAGTCGATGGATTGGCCCAGAGCCGTCTCCACGTGTTCCGGCCTGGTTGGACTGATGTAACCGAATGGATTGGCGCTGGGTGCGGCCAAGGGGAAGGAACACCGCCGCAGCAGGGCGCGAAACAGGGGATGGGACGGCATCCTTACCGCCACCGTATCGAGGCCCGCCGTAACAGATGCCGGGAGGGAGGATTTTTTTTTGAGGATGAGGGTAAGAGGTCCCGGCCAGAGGCGCTCACCAACCAGGCGATCCAGGTCCGTGACATCAGCAATGGCCTCCACTCCCTCCCAATTCAAGACGTGGACAATGAGCGGATTGCGCCGGGGCCGTCCCTTCACCGCAAATATTTTGGCCACGGCGGCGGGGTCGAGGGCATGGCCGGCCAAACCATAAACGGTTTCGGTCGGCACCGCCGCAATGCCACCTGCGGCGAGGTGATGGGCGAGGAGATCGAGATGTTCGGGGTCGGAGTGAAGTATACGGGCCATGAGGACCGGCCCCTCCAATTGGCCAAAGCCCTACTTCAAGAGAAGCATGTTGCGCGCGCGTTTGATGACCTTGGTAATATGCCGTTGCTGCTTGGCCGAAAGCTTGGTTACACGCCGGGGCAATATCTTGCCGGTTTCAGTTACGTAGCGAGACAAAATCTCGGAATCCTTGAAATCGAGATCCATCGGATTCCAGGATCGATTCGGTTTGATATCATTAGCCATAAAAGGGGAGTAGCAAAATTGAATCCATCTCCGAAGCAAGCCAAAAATTTGGGCATTGGGCCGCGGTTGAGCCAATTTCCGCAGGCCCATATCCGGCCGGGCCGACGGGTCGAGTCCGGACAAGCCTGCCTAATACGCTTGAAATTACCCTTTGAGGTTTCTTATTTGAGAGGCATTTCCGCCCTGTCCCTGTAGTTCAATGGATAGAACCGCGGTTTCCTAAACCGCTGATCTGGGTTCGATTCCCAGCGGGGGCACCATCTACCGACATTGCAGCAAAGCAGATACCGGGCAAAATCCAGCTTGGGCAAAAGCGGAGCATTTGGACCTGCCCGTGCTACAGGCCGCTCTCGACCAAGCGGGTTATCCGTTCAAAGGACTGTACGAACCCTGATTTAACGAGCCTGTTTCCAAATCGTCAGGGAGGGTGATCGAGGCCTTTTCCTGCCCAGCCGCTTAACCCTTTCAAACCCCGGAAGGCAGATTTGCATATCGGCCGGCTGTTCCAGGACGATGCATCCAAGCGGGGAAAGCAAATTACCCATCAATACGAACAAGGGCTTCGCCCAATCGTCCCATTTGTCGTAGGGAGGATCGCAAAAAATCAGGTCGAATGGACTGCTTTCGGAAGAATCCCATTTAAAAACGTCGCGTTGGACGACGAGGATTCTCGACGAGGAAGTTCCGGCCGATTTTCCGACGCGCTCGATATTGGCTTTGAGATACGGAATCAACGACCGGTTCTTTTCCACGAAAACTCCCCCCCGGCTGCCGCGACTCCATGCTTCCAATCCATACGATCCGGTACCGGCGAAGAGGTCGAGAAAGCGCGTTTGGGGGGACAATTTTCCCAGGGAGGAGAAGAGCGCTTCCCGAGAACTGTCGGTGGCCGGACGGATTTGGTTGTCCCTGGGAGCATCTAATTTTATTCCCCTCGCCTTTCCACCGGTGATCCTCATTTAGTCATCGCATTAAATCATACCTTAGGGTTTTCTGGGCCAACGTGGAATGGCGCTTAGTTAAGGTACATTCAAAGGGGTCAAACCTAGAATCTCAACATCGCAAGCGACGTCAAGGTTGCAAGGAATGACCCCGGCGCCGGCCTTAATTCGATATTTCATGGTAAATTTGCTTAACTAAGCGCCATTCCGGGCCAACGTCATATCCTTCCTGCCATAATTTTTTGGGAGAAATCTCAAAAAATTTGAACGAAATGGAAGGTTTCCCGTCATACCTTACATAGCCAATAGGTTATTTTGGAGTAAAGTTCATAGTTTCAGTCTAGTTTGTAGTTTGTTAAGCAAGGGAAGCTCCGCGAAAGCGGGGCTTCTTTGTTTTTGGTGTAATCCGGTTTTGGCGGAAAATCGGGCTGAGGCGGGGCTGGACAACGGGATCGAAAGAAAGCCAAGGTAAGGCATGCCCCGTTTCCGTTCCTATTGCCCTTCCCTGGCCGCGGAGGGGGAAACCTTCCAGCTCGATGCTTTTGAATCGCGCCATCTGGTGACCACCAACCGCGCCCGGGCAGGGGATGTGGTTATCGCCTTCGATGGGAAGGGATTGGAATGTACTTGCCGGATTGTGGAGGCCGACCGCCGGAATTCCCGCCTGAAAAAACTGACATGCGGCAAGCTGGTCCGGATGGGGGTAAAAATCACCCTGGCCCAAGCCGTGACCAAGGGAAAGACCATGGACTCCATCGTGCGGCGGGCCACGGAGATGGGAGTCTTCAGGATTCAGCCCCTCATATCCCAGAGGATCCAGGTTCAATTGAAGAACCTCCCCCGAAAATCGGACAAATGGAAGCAGCAGTGTATCGAAGCCTGTAAGCAAAGCGGAAATGGATGGCTCCCACAGCTATCCGCCCCGGTTCCTTTGCAACATTTCGTCGCATCCCTCGATTTTGATTTGACCCTATTGGCTAGTCTGCGGGGAAGGATCACCCCCTGGCAAAACCTCGATCCCGGCCCGGCCACCTGCGCATTGATCATCGGCCCGGAGGGAGATTTTTCCACCGAGGAGTACAAACTTCTCCGGAATAGCGGAGCCGTGGGAGTTTCCCTGGGGCGTCACGTCCTTCGCTCTGAAACCGCGGCCGTTTCCGCCCTTGCTCTGGCCAACCAATTCTTGAGCTACCAGACCAAAAGCCCGCCCGCGTAGGTGAGGCCCGCTCCCACGGAACAAAAGATGATTTTATCTCCTTTCCGGAAGATCCCCTCTTCGGCGGCCCACCCCAATGCCATGGAAACCGAGGCGGCGGATGTATTTCCATATTTGCCGATGGTTACGACGAAACGTTCGTAGGGGATCCCCACCCTTTTCGAAACCGCCCGCAAAATACGTTCGTTGGCCTGATGTGGAACAACCCAGGACACATCGTCGACGGTGAGGTTCTCCCGTTGCAATGTCTGTTCGATCATGTCGGCAAAAGCGACCACGGCATACTTGAAAACGGCGGCCCCGTTCATGCTGAGGTAGAAGTCCGATACGTCGCAACCGGAATGGGCTATGGGTTTTTTGGCCCCGCCACCCAATCGTTGAATGGCCTCATATTGGGTGGCGTCGCCACTGAGGCCCATGCGGTGCAGCCGGGTCCCGCCAGGGCTGTCGGTAAGAACAGCGGCACCGGCGCCATCGCCAAAGAGGAAGGCGGTGCTGTAGTCTTCGTAATTGGTAATGCGAGACAACAATTCGGCCGTTACGACCAGGAGATTATGGGCGCTGCCCGACAATATGAAGGTGCGCCCGATTTCCAAGGCGTAAAGCCACCCGGAACAAGCCGCGTTCAAGTCGAAAGCAAAGGCGTTAGGTACGCCCAAATGCTTGGCCAACGCACTGGCGGCGCTGGGAACAGGTTGATCCGGAATAATAGTGGCCAGAATAATGCCATCGATTTTAGAAACGTCCATGCCGGCCATGGCCAGGGCATGCTCGCTCGCCCGCGAGGCGTAGGTAGTGACGCCTTCCTCCTCTGCCGCGACATATCGGGACGAAATCCCCGTGGTTTTTACGACCTCGTCGGCCGACTTATCGGGAAATCTCTTCAGGATTTCCTCATTGGTCCGAACGCGCCCGGGAACGGCATAACCGAAACCCGCAACACATACGGTCTGTCGACCGGTGTCGGAAACGGGCGCCCCGGTGGCAGCGGCTTCAGGCAATGGCTGGGGATGGCTATTCAAGTAGGCTTGCACGTCATCCCCGGAGACGCGCCCTCCCGGCCCGGTTGGATCAATTGCGGTAAGCTGCGAGGGGTCGAGGCCCGCTTCACGGGCGAGGCGCAGGGCCTTGGGGGTCCATTTGATACTTGTCCCACCCCCGGCCGGCTTCAGGACAGGTCGAGGCGGGGAGGATGGAGCCGGGGGTGGTATCGGCCTGACCGGGGCGGGTGCGGTTGACCTCATCCCAGTCCAGGCTTGGGAGGTTGGCGCCCGGTGAACTTCCCCCTTGATCTCCAGATACTTTTGCGTCTCATCGGCTGTCTCGATCTCAAAAAACGGGGCATTGGCATCTACGATATCTCCGGCTCGCACCAGAATATTCTTTATGACCCCGTCGCAGGGAGCCTCATAGTCGAAAGCTGATTTGTCGCTTTCGAATTCCGCACAGGATTGCCCTTTGGCGACCGTGTCGCCCGCTTCCACGTGAAGATCGATCACGGTGAGTTCATGGACAGTCGCTCCCATGGAGGGAACGGGTATCAGGGCCAAAAATTTCTCCATTGTTCTGAAAAACGGGAATTATTTCTCAGCGGCCAAGGATTTGGATAGACGCCAGACTTGCAAGAAAGATTCCACCACCCCGGGCAAGTCCGATAAAGGCACCATGCTGGGCCCATCGGAAACGGCGCGTTCCGGGGCGGGATGGGTCTCGAGAAATATTCCATTCGCTCCAGCGGCCAGAGCGGCTCGTCCCAACGGGAGGACAAATTCACGCTGTCCGTCGCTCTGACCGGGGCCGGCGCTGGGCAACTGAACGCTATGGGTGGCATCGAAGATAACCGGATGGCCCGCTTGCCGCATAATGGAAAATCCACGCATGTCCACCACCAGATTGTGGTAACCAAAGGTCGAACCCCTCTCGGTAAGCCAAACTTCCGCCGCCTTTCCATGCTGCAGCTTGGCCACCACGTGGACCATGTCGGAAGGAGAGGTGAATGGGCCCTTCTTGACATTGACCGCTTTCCCGGTGTTTGCCGCGGCCAGAAGCATGTCGGTTTGTCGGCATAAAAGGGCGGGAATCTGCAGCACGTCTGCCACTTCAGATACGGCCGTTACCTGATGGGGTTCATGGAAATCGGTCAGGACCGGAAACCCGAAGAAGGTTTTGATTCGGGCCAGAATTGCCAGCCCCTCTTCCAGGCCCGTGCCGCGCCCTCCGCCAATGGAGGTGCGATTCGCCTTATCGAAAGATCCTTTGAAGACGATGTTCAAGTCCGGCCATGTTTGAGCGAGTTCCACCAACACCTCGGCCACGGGGCGGCAAGTCCCCATCGATTCCAGGGAACAGGGCCCGGCTACCAACAACATTTTTTGCGGATCATAGAGCATTTAAACCGCGGTTTTTTTTACACGGAGAGCAGCCTCGACAAAGGAAGCGAACAAGGGATGGGCCTGGAAAGGCTTTGATTTGAACTCGGGATGAAACTGAACGCCGACAAACCAGGGATGGGATTCGATTTCCATAATTTCAACCAGATTGCGCCTGGGGTTGATCCCGGCAACTTTGAATCCTTTTTCCTCCAGAATGTCCCGGTAGGCATTATTGAATTCATAGCGGTGCCGGTGGCGTTCCCGCACCGTGTCGAACCGGTAGGCACCATGACTCTTGCTGCCGTGGACGAGTTGACAGGTGTAGGCTCCCAAACGCATGGATGCTCCTTTTTGGGTCACCTCCTTTTGGTCTTCCATCAAGTGTATGACGGGATGAGGGGTATTTTCGTCGAACTCCAGGCTATTGGCCCGGTGTAGCCCGGCCACATGCCGGGAAAACTCGATGACGCCGATCTGCATCCCCAGGCAAAGGCCGAAATAGGGAATCCCGTTTTCCCGGGCATATTGAGCCGCAAATATTTTGCCCTCCGTGCCGCGGTCGCCAAAACCACCGGGAACCACGATCCCATCCATTTCCCAGAGGACCTGCTTCCCGTGCCCGGTTTCCAGGTCCTCCGCATCGATCCGTTTCACATGAACATGGGCATCGTTGGCAATTCCAGCATGGGTGAGGGACTCGTAAACCGATTTGTAGGCATCTTGCAGTTCGATGTATTTCCCCACAACCGCCACCGTAACCTCCTCGGCCGGGAATCTCAACCGGCGCACCACGTCTATCCAGGCATCCATGGGTTTTGGCGGGGCGTTCAAACCGAGGTACTCAACCACCAGATCGTCCACCTTTTCCTGCTGCAACATCAGGGGCAGTTCGTAAATCGAGGTTTCGACGTCTCTTTCCTCGACCACGGCCTCGACCGGAACGTTGCAGAACATGGCAAGTTTCTCCCGGACCTCCATCCCCAGACTCCTTTCCGCCCGGCAAACCAGAATATCGGGCTGGAGACCGATCTCCCGAAGTTTTGCCACACTTTGCTGGCTGGGTTTCGTTTTCAACTCCCCGGCCGCCACCAGGAAAGGCACCAGGGTCACGTGAATAAAAAGCACGTTTTGACGGCGTCCGTTTTCCGCCCCGAATTGCCGCAGGGCCTCGATAAAGGGCAAGCCTTCTATATCGCCGATGGTCCCGCCAATTTCGGTGATGAGAACGTCTACCCCTTGGGCCGATTCATAAATGCGGTCCTTGATCACATCGGTTACATGGGGAATCACTTGGACGGTTTTCCCGAGGTAATCGCCCCGGCGTTCCTTCATGATGACCGCTTCGTATATCTGCCCCGAGGTGAGATTGTTGGACCGACTCAGTTCGCCCGAGGTGAACCGTTCGTAGTGCCCCAAATCCAGATCTGTTTCGGCCCCGTCGTCCAGAACATAGACCTCCCCATGCTGGAAGGGGCTCATCGTGCCGGGGTCCACATTGAGGTAGGGGTCGAATTTCTGGATACGCACGGTGAGTCCGCGATGCTCAAGAAGGGCCCCAAGAGCTGCGGCAGTGAGTCCCTTCCCCAGCGAAGATACAACACCACCGGTTATGAAAATATATTTCATCGGATAAGTATGGGTTTTTATAGAGATGCAAAAAATGCTTCCAAAGCTCAATCCAAATCCCGGCCCTTTGGAAAATTGTTGCTTCGACATGCGGAGAGAAGGGAGCGTTCAAAGCGGTGCAAGGGAGGATTTTCCAGGCCCACCTCCTCAAAAATTCAGGTTGACCCTCTTTATTATGGCTTTTCCCCTCTAGGCCCTATGAATAATCCTGTTTTAATTGTAGGTTCGGTTGCCTTCGACACGATTATAACTCCGTTCTCCACCGGGAAAAACATCTTGGGGGGCTCAGCCTCCTACGCTTGCCTGGCCTGCAGTTACTTCAGCGTCCCCCAATTGGTCAGCGTGGTGGGAAACGACTTTGATGCGGCCTATCTTGAGCGGTTTAAAAAACGGGGGATCGACCTGGAAGGGTTGCAGATCGACCAAACCGGAAAATCCTTTTCCTGGACGGGAGAATACAATGAAGGGTTCCGCAGCCGCAAGACAACGGATACCCAGGTAAACGTATTTGAATCCTTCCAGCCCGCTATTCCGTCCGCCTATAAAAAGAGCCAATACGTCATGCTGGGCAATATCGACCCCGAACTGCAAAGCCACGTTCTGGACCAGATGGAGGGGAATCCGTTTGTTCTTGCCAATACCATCGACCTCTGGATCAACCTTAAAAAGCGCCCTTTACTCGACCTTATCAAACGCCTGTCCCTTTTAGTCCTTAACGAAGAAGAAGTCGTGCAACTGACGGGAGTCCACAACGTTATCCAAGCGGGCCGGACACTTCTTGAAATGGGCCCTGAGATGGCCATTGTGACGCGGGGGGAGGCCGGGGCCTGCTTGTTCTTTCCGGATGGACTCTTCACTGTACCCGCCTACCCGGTGGTCGATCTGCGGGATCCCACCGGGGCGGGGGATTCCTTTGCCGGATCTTTTATCGGCTTTCTCGCCTCAGTTGGCCGGACGGATCCGGACAGTTTGAAAAAAGCTCTTTTTTTCGCCACGGCAACGGCCAGCCTGACGGTGGAGGCCTTCAGTTGCGACCGTCTGGAAACAGCCGGAAGGGAGGCCATGGATAGGCGGGTCGAGGAGTTGCTCAGCATCACCCAACTGAAGGGATGAGGAGACAAATGCGGGATCAGAAGGCGTACTTCAATTCCACGGTGAGGGCCCAGTATTTCAAATTGCTGAAAGTGAGGGCGCTGTCAAATGGGGTTACGCCATCGGCCCGGACCGGCGCGTGACTTCTGATGAGGTTCCATACCGTATCCCCTTCAAGGTCATTGAAAGAAGCCCAGCGCCCTTTGATCCCGACCGATACCTATTCCCCCAACGCGTAGTCGAGGCCGCCCAGGATTTGATAACCGAAGAGGAGGTCGGAGAAAGCCGAATCCAGAAGGCTTAACGTGCCCGCCGCGGCCAAGGGCTTGTCGGTCGGGTAACCTTGATCAATCGTCTTTCGCAAAAAGCTGGCCCGGTAGTTCAGGTTGGTACGGGACCATCCGATCCCCCCTCCCAGGTAGGGAGTCCACCGCGAGTCGTTCAAAAAGTCGTAGTAGGCGTTCAGAAAAAACTCACGTGAATTGAAGTCCGATATGCTCTCGGAAGGGGGTTCGAGTGTACTCACCTCGGAGGCTTTGCTCTGCAGCGCGGTATTTCCACCAGGCAATCTCCAGAGCAAGGTAACCCCGCCCTGAGACCTGTTGATATATTCCAATTCCACCCGAAATTCCTTCAAGGCATACCCAAAACTGACGCCGCCCGAGAACCCGGCGCCCAGGTCGAACGAGTTGGCCGACAGCGGTTGTGCCACCATGTCTGCACATCCCGGTCCGGTGGGGTCTCCCCCCACCAACGGGTCACACGGCGTCGGATGATTGACCGCCGCATTGACCGAACCCACGTCTGCGGCATTGGCAAACCCCAGCCCAAAACCGGCGTAGAATCCTTGGCGCCTCGTTTCGGCTGTTGCCACACCTGCTGAAGCGAGTATGGCGAGACCGAGCATGACATTTCCGGATGGAGGAAATGCCATCAATTTCATCATAATCATACCTTTCTCTTCTAGAAATTATAAATCAGGTTCAGATCGATGAAACTGTCCCGTCGTATCTCGTAGGAAATATCCGCTTGGTCGATATCGAGAAAAGCGATTGCCTCCACGTTGAGAGACCACTGGTCGGAGAGGCGCCGGTTCAATTCGAAAGCCAGTACCCGTGAAGTACTGTCCGCGTCTCCCAGAATACTGGCGAGAATCTCTGTGCTCCGGACATCGTTCAAGGCAAAGCGCGCCGCAACGAAGAGATCCTTCTGAAAGACATTGGTCGCATTTTGGCCTCGCCCATCGGAATTCCATTCACCGAGAACGCTGATATCGACATTCGAGCCCAATACGGAATAAAACGTGTATTCGCCGCCAATAACGGAAGCAGAATAATCCACTTTTCTTCCGAGACGGTCCCGCGCATCGAGACGCTGAATAGCCTCCAGCTTGAACAACCAGGAACCGGCCGTCAATTGGGTGTCCAGACCAATCTGGCGGATCTGCTCGTAGTGCGGAGCCAAGGTCGGCGCGCCGCGGAAGTCCGTTCTCGGCAGCAGAAAAGGCTCACGGCTTGTCCCGTCGAACGCGCTTATTCCAATATCGAAAGGTCCGAAAATGTGGCTGTATCGGGCGGCCAGGTCCAGGTGCCACTGCCCGGCGGCGCTCTCATAGGAGACCTGGTCATTGTCCACGACGAGCGGTAGGCGCAGGCGTCCGGAGGGCCCGGGAAAAGTGCGAGACCGGTGATAGGGCAAGCCGAATATTTCCGCCATGCCCCAATTTCCGGACCAAGTGAGATGGGCCATGGGTTGCCCCAGCTTCAGCTCTTTGTAGGGGTGTTCGACAAGATCGATCTGGTTGACGATATCGACAAGATGGCGCGATTCGGCGACTCCCCAGAACGTCCGATCGATGCCCAGGCGCAGTTCCCATTCATCGTTGCCGACATAGCCGAAGAGCAGAAGATAGGCTTCTTTCAGGTCGGCGTGGGTGCGCCGCGTGTCCGCGCTGTCGTAGCGAAAGAACGGCGCAAAAGTGAAGCTCCAACTCTCCATGCTATCAAGATAGAGCTCCGGTTCCATCACAAACCCGGTCGCATGCCCCCGCTGGTCGGGATGAGCAGCACTTTCCGGGTACCATTGACTGTCGATACTGAACCGTCCGGAAATCTGGCGGTCGAACTTGGGTTCGGCGGATAAAACGAAACCGGAACCCGTGGAAAATATCCAGATGGTCCCGGATAGAACGCGGCAAAGAACGGAACGTTGTATCATCAACGAACTCGCCTCAACCCGGTTTGGGTGAAATCCCGGTCATCGAGATCCGTACGGAACTGAAAATCCGTCCAGGTCAGAACGGTGCTTTTCCCGGTCAGATGGTTTTCCATCGTCATCTCGCCAGCGCGCCAGAAACGTTCCAGGTACTGCTCATAATTCCCCAGGGTGAGCGTCTTGAGATGGGAATCCTTGCGGTCGTAGTACTCCACTTTCCACGTGCGAAGTTCTTCCTTGTCGCGCCACACGACTTGGCGGCTATAGCCGGATTTCCGATCGACGGGAACGCGTTCGGAGACCGTGCAGGTCAAATCGCCACAGGGCTCGTCGCGCAGGTAGCGGTAGGTAAATTTTTCCACGGCTTGGGGGGTGAGATCCTCATAGGCAAATTCGCTCCCCATGAAGGAACCGGACCGATTCGACGAACTGATGCGCTTGACCCGCTTCAGAGCGGGTAGATAGAGCCATTGATCGTCCGCGCTTTCCCGATGTGCGTGAATGAGAAGGGCCGTTCCCCTGACATCGCGCGGCTCATCGAACACAAACAGGCTCTTGTCGCCATCCTCGGGGACTTCGAGAACCTTTATGCGGAGTTGGCGTCGGCTCTCTTGCCCGTGTTTGTTGCGCAGCACCATGGTTTGCCGGGCCGTAAAGTTGCCAAAGCTCTCCTCGCGCCCGTGGGCATCCTGGGCGATTTTCAGTCCCGTTTCCTCGGGGGTAGGACTTGCAGAGAAAACAGGTTCCGCGCCGAGGCAGGTTAAAATGATCAGACAAAGGGTAAAAAACGGTAGCATGGATCGTGTGGAAATCATGAATTTCTCCGGTCGATGGCAATTAACAGGGTCGGAAGGAGTAGGAAATCGGCCACAAGCGCGAAGACGATCGTGATCGTAACCAAAAGCCCGAGCGACCAGCTCACCTCGAATCCCGATGTGGCAAACACCAGAAAGCCTACCGACAAAACCGCGGTCGTCGTCCATAAAGCGCGGCCCACCATGTGGAAGGCGGAGCGCACGGCCTCGGGTGCCGGCAGCCCCTCGCGCCGGGCCTTCAGGTATTTGCTCAAAAAATGAACGGTATCGTCCACGACGATTCCAAAGACAACGGCGATGACCACGGAGGAAGCAATACCCACGTGGCCGACGAGATAGCCCCAAAGGCCGAAGCTCATAATGGCGGGGATAAAATTGGGCAGCAGACTGAGAAGCCCGATCCGAACGCTCTTGAAAATCCAGATCAGAATGAACGAAATAAGTGCCATGGCCACGATCGTCCCGCGCAACATGCTGTTGATATTGCGCAGTGACAGATGGGCAAAGACGACACTCAGGCCGGATGCGTCCTGGGCAAAAGCGGGTGCATTGGCGCGAAGCCATGCCTGGGCCCGCCTATCGAGTTCGCGTATATCTCGCGACCACGCATTTTTGGTCGTCACCCCCAGGCGGGTAGCGGATTTGGCGACATCGATCCGGTCGTTGAGGTCGCTGCCGAACGGAAGGGAAAGCTCGTAGAGCAAAAGGTACTGCGCCGCGAGATCCGGGTCCTCAGGCAGGTGATAAAAGGCCTGATCATCGCCGTGCATGTTTTTGTTCAGCCGTTTCATAATATCCGAAAACGCTTGGACATGGGTTACTTCGGGTTGTTGTCGGTACCATTCGGCGAAGGCATCGACCTTGCGCAAATAATCGGGATCGGTGATGCCGCCCTCGCGTCCTGCACTCAGCGAATATTCCAGCTTGTCCAAACCGGTCAGATTTTCAATCACATAATCCGTATCGCGTCGGAACTCGTAACGATCATCGAAGTACTGCGCCATGTTGTCGCTTAGCTCAATGCGAGGAATGCCGATCATGAGCACGACGACGACGAGGGAGACGCCCCCAAGCAGGATTTTGCTCCGAGCGATGACAAAGTTCGCCAGGCGGTCGAAGAAGTCAATTCCCCGGGACCGGGCGCGGGGCGCGCGCAATGGCAAAATCGATAGCAATGCCGGCAGGAGCGTCATGGAGTAGACGAGGGCGCACAAAACGCCGAATGCCACGTAATTGCCCAGGACGTGAAACGGCGGCGAATCCGAGGCATTCAGGCTGAGAAATCCTATCGCCGTTGTAACGGAGGTGATAAATACCGGATAGGCATTGATGCGAATCGATTCGGCAATTGCCGCACTCCTACTCATGCCACGCCTCATTCCCAGTAAAACACTGGTGACTATGTGGATCGAGTCCGCGATGGCTATGACCATGGCAATGATCGGCACTCCGGCGTTGGTCGGGCTGAACACCACGCCTTTCCAACCGGCAAATCCCATTGTCGTATTGATGACAAATACGAGTACCGCGACGATCGCCAAAGTGCTGAGAATCGAACGAAGTAAGATAATTGTGGCGCCTACGATGATGAGAAACACGATGGGTGTCAGGGTCTGCATGTCGCTCTGCGTGACATCGGCGAAAGTCCGATTCATGACGACATCCCCGGTCATGTAGTAATCGATATCCGGGTGACTGGCGCGGGCCTGGGCGAGGACTAATTGGAGATAATCGGTAATCTCAATCACGGCCTGGTCGTGATTTTCAGGAAGGATGAAATTAATAGCTACCCCAGCCGTTCCCGCGTCGTGAGCGACCAGACGTCCGGCAATTTCAATCGCATCCAACGCGATTTTTTCGATTCGCGCCACATCTGCATCGCTCAAGGCGGATGCGTCCTCGACAAGCGGGGCGACAATGAGGTCATCCTCGAACGCTTCGCTGTGAGTATAGTTGGTCAGGGAGTTGACGCGACTGGAATAAGGCGAGCGCCACGCGGCCTCGGTCAATTCCTCAATCGCGCCAAGAACCTCGCGGGTAAACACGGAGCCATCCCTGGGGGCAATGGCAATCAGCGCCGCATTGGAGGCGGAATAGGTGTTTTCCAGGGCGTCGAAGGCGGCGAGTTGCGGATTATCTTCGCTGAATAGAATACGGTAATCGTTGGTAACGGTGATGAAGGGAACACCGGCCGTCATGGCGAGCATGCCCATCGTTGCTAGGACGACGACCAGCCATCGGAAGCGCAGAACGGCGGCGACGTAACGGTCCAACAGAACAGGCATCGATTCCACTGTCATCACCGGGTGAGATCAACGGCGAACTCCCCGGCGCAAATGCATAGTGCAGTAGATAATGTCAACGGGGAATGCCTTAGCTTCATCTGGCTGAATCCCTGCTTCCTGTTAACGAACAGGGGTCGATTGCGCTACAGGCATAGGAAGCGCCTTCACCAATCAATTGACTTTGAAGAGTGGACGTGGTTCGGCATCCTGTAACTCAGTCCATCTTCGTCGTAGACCGAGATTTGGAGAAGCTGAGTGAAATTTTCCGACCTGATCAACTGGGTGCTCTTAAAGAGCCGCTGAAAGCGTTGTTTCATCCGGTAAATATACAGTGTTCCAAAGGTAGAGGTTTTAGGAAACTGGAACTGGTCAGCACGTTTTCTCCCTATGAGCGCCCGTGAAAGTGTGTAAGCCAGATCCGTCAATTTTTGTATTTCAACTGGATCGGTTATGTCCGCCACTGACGGAATGGCCTTGATCAACATATTTGCCACGGTTACCGAATCGGCATCCAGAGGCGGCTCGCACATGTATCCGATCATGTACATTTTTTCCGCATCCGCGCTGTCTGTGTAGAGAATGGATTCAGGTATTCCCATTAGGTATCCGGTGTAGCGCCAAACACTGAGAACACTCTCTTTTTCTTCCTCGTTGAACTTCGCGCCCACCGCTATCGAGTATTCCAACAGGCGCTTGGAAAAGACGGAGATGGCCAAACCCAGGTGCGCTACGCTTACCGGCATGCCCCACGCTTCGTGATTCCATTCGTCGGATTTCGTCAGCAGGCACCTTATTCGACTATGGATGATGCGAATGCGCGTGGACAGCTTCCAGCCATCGCCATTTCTTTGCAAGCCGCCGGGAAAAAATATATCCATCATGTGGCGGTTATTCTGCTGGAGACGCCTTTTTGTCGACGCTACTCGCCCGGTGAGGTTGAAAGACTTGGCGATGAGCGTCGAAAAGCCTTCTACCAACACTCCCGTAACGAAAGCCACAAGCATGAGGTTGACGTTGGCGTGAAAAGCGCGAATCCCCGGACGAAATGCTTCGCGATCAAGCCAGGGAGGGTCTTCAAGGTTGTTAAAAAAATCTCGCAAGGGTTGGGGTGCAGTGCGCAGGACCTCATCCCTCTGCTCTATTCCGGCTCCGATGAACCGATGCAGGTCATCGGGAGGCAACGAAGCGAGTTCCTCAATCACAGGGTCGAGTTCAGGGTCGCCTATGAGGGTATGCCTGATATAGTTGTCGGCCGCTTCCCGGTTGTAGAGACGGGCCTTTGCATAACTATCAACATAGGCTGACGGAGGAAATGTCATTTTCATAATGCTAGAAATCTCTGAATAAGTTTATTATCAATCAATGAATGGTAATTCCTCAACCGCAGTATGCAACGTATTTGGATACCGGATCACCAGGACTACCAGTTAATTTCCTGCAATATGTGGCAGGCTGTCAGCAGAAAACCCCGATCAGGTAACGGTATTGGTGGACCATATCGCCAAGAGGGTGGATTCGCGGGGAGATCAGGCGGTATCTGCCCCGATAGGCCTGGGCTTACCAGTGGCGGGGATATCGTTCAAGGTGGCGGGAAGACCGAAGTGAACGTTTTCGACGATGCCGTCCATAGTGGAAATATCCAGTTCGGCGAACTCGCGCAGCTTCTCGATCAACTCCTGGACAAGTTCCTCGGGGGTCGAGGCCCCGGCGGTAATGCCGATGCTCTCTTTCCCAACCAGCCACTCGGGATTGATCTTGGAAGGATCATCGATCAGGTAGCTCGGCACGCCGCTGTCCTTGCCGACTTCGCACAAGCGATTTGAGTTCGAGCTGTTTTGTGCTCCCACCACCAGCATCAGGTCCACTTGGGCGGCGAGTGAACGCACCGCGGCCTGTCGGTTCTGGGTAGCGTAGCAGATGTCCTTGACGTCCGGTCCATGGATGAGGGGGAATCGGCGGCGCAGAGCCGAGATCACCTCGCGGGTATCGTCGACCGACAGAGTGGTCTGGGTGATGTAAGCGACTTTGTCGGGATCGCTTACCTTCAGCGCTTCTACGTCTTCCAAGTCGCTGACCAGGAAAACCTTTCCCGGGATCTGTCCCATGGTGCCTTCAACCTCGGGATGTCCCTTGTGCCCGATGAGGATGATATCGTGGCCCTTGGCAGCATAGCGCCTACCTTCGTTGTGCACCTTGGAGACGAGAGGACAGGTGGCGTCTATGGGTTGAAGTTGGCGTAGCGACGCGTCCTGCTCGACCTTTCTGGACACGCCATGAGCACTGAATACGGTAATGGCTCCATCGGGAATTTGGTCGATCTGTTCCACAAACCGGGCGCCCTTCGCGTTCAGTTTCTCCACTACCCGGCGGTTGTGGACGATCTCATGGCGCACGTATACCGGGGGCCCGTACTGTTGCAGCGCCGTTTCGACGATCTCGATGGCGCGTTCGACTCCGGCACAAAATCCGCGTGGTTGAGCTAATATGACTCGCATGGTGTTTCCTTCCAAATCTGTTCAATTGGCACGATATTGTTGGCAATACAATCAAGCCAAACTTCTACACCGGTAGCGTTTTCTGTCAAGTGTGTGGGCAATACCGCATTTCCACTCCAGGGCAAGGGAGGCTTCGAGTAAAGACATTGAAGAGTCCCTTGAGGGCGAGATTCGAGCGAGCCAGGGCGCTGGTGACGACGGCGACCGCCCACACGCTGCGGCGCGAAATTTTTACTTCCTGCCCATCTCTGAACCTCGGGGTGGCGTGAATACGGCGCAGGGTGAGCACGGCCATTCCCAAGGCCCACAGGCAGTGGCGGCGGATTGCGGTTTCACGGCGGGGGATGAGCAGGATGAAGCTCAAGGCGTTGGCCAGATGACAGCGGGCGATTGCCACGAGTTCGAGAACCCCTGCGACCATACCGGGGTGGCCATGTCCTGCGGGCAGGGAACCCAACTCGAATCCGGCACGGAGAAAGACATCCCGCGGCAGCCAGCACGCGCCGCGGCGGCGGTCATCCCACACGTCCTTGAGAATATTGGTCATCTGCAACCCCTGGCCGAAGGAGACCGAGAGGGCGAGCAGGTCTTCCCGCCGTTGGTTGATTTCGGGGGAGTAATCGCAGAAAAGTTCGGTGAGCATCTCGCCTACTACCCCGGCGACGTGATAACAGTAACGGTCCAGATGCGGGAGGTCGTGGAGGCCGTCGGGAGTCTGATTTCGCTGAAACTCGGCCATCCCGCGGGACATGATCCTGACACAGCGTTCGAGCACGCATTGCTGGGCAGAGCTGAAGCGGCGGGTGATCCGGATTACCCGGTCGGTGTTGGCCACCAGGTCGCGCTCGCTTTCGGTGGTCGAGGACGACAGGGAGGCGCCGAGTTCGCGCGCGAAAGGCCCCGCTTCTTCGCGCCCGGCGACGATCTCCACGAAACGCTCGGAGAAGGCCTGTTTCTGCAGGGCGGTCAGGGCGGGCTCGTCCTCGATGGTATCGGTGATCCTGCACAGGAGGTAGGCATTGCCCACTACGTCGCGCAGCGGATCCGGAAGCTGTGGAATGGTGAGGGCGAAGGTGCGGGAAACCCCTTCCAGGATGTGCTCTTGGTAGGCGAAATCGTTGCTTCTAGAAGCTTTGGAAGATGGTGACGTCATGTCCGATCTTTTTTCCGGCTGCTCTGCACATCCAAAAGTAATAATAAACCCCCATAGGGAGTTGCCGCCGCCCTGTCAAGCATTACGGGCAGGACCCCCGCGCTGGCCCAAAGGCCGTTTCGTTCGCCTTGCATGCCGATTGCGCTCCAACTGTAGTGTCTAAAACCTTGTAATCTGCCTCAGCTTTTTCATTTGATAATCATCCTCCTATCGAGAATCCTGCCAATCCTGCAAATCCCATGAATTTTCCCTGCATCGGCCCGCTTTCGTTTAGGGCGTCCTGCATAAAGAAACGCATTCATGTCATCTTAACTACTGTGCTGCCGAGAGCCCGAATCATACGCTGGCGACTTTCGGGAATTTCACAGAATTTTTTTTGTTTGGAAGGGGCGGGCCCGCTACGGGGTGTTTACGAAGAGGCCGTGGCAAAGAGAGAATTTCGGCGATGCGCAACGCCGCTTGCCTTGCAATCCCTTGTCCCGGTAGGCAACCCCCACGCCCATGCGAGACTGCGTCCGGTAACCGCCTTGATGCTCGTGCTTTCGACATTGGCGGCCTCCCCGCAAGTCGAGGCGACGGGTGGGGAACTTTCGGTGGCCAGCCACATTCCCGGCGCCTCGGAGGACGCAGCTCGTCCCGTTACCGTGATCGACCGGACGGATATCGAGTTGTCCGGCTTGATGAATCTCTGGGACGTGTTGGCAGGGCGGCTGCATTATAACAGCTTCGGCTTCTACCGGCCGTTTGTCCTCGGTGGAGGACGGTTCGCATTTCTGGTCAACGGGCGCCACTTTACCGATTCCGAAATCGATCTCGACGCCATACCGATCTCGGCGGTGGAGAGCATCGAAGTCCTGAGCGACAGCGCCAGCGCCTTGCACGGCGGGCACGCCATCGGGGGCGCGGTAAACATCGTGCTCAAACGCGACTTTGAAGGCGCCGAAATTCAAGTGGGCGCCGATTATCCAACCGGGGCGGGGGGCGATACCGAACATGGAAGCGCCTTGTGGGGCGGCCCGATCGGAAAGGGGCACCTCACGGTCGGCGTGGACTTCTTTCGCAGGGAGGAGGTCCTTTACGCGGATCGAGACTACAGCCGCGCCTCGTGGACGCCGGGCGGCCCGTTCTCCGAAACGTCCGGCGTATCGGTGGGCGGCAATACCGTCTTCATTCGCACCAGCGACGGCTTTATTTCCCGCTCTCTCGGGGACTGCAGTGGAACCGGGTTCACCGGCGTGCTAACCAATCCTTACAACATCCCAGGCACGGGCTGCGGCTACGCCTGGGCCGAGATCATGTGGGCTTGGGAGCAGCGCAACCGGGAAAGCGCGTTTCTCAACTTCGATTACCCGCTGGGCGAAAAAACGGATCTGTATTTCGACGCCCGGCTGACCCGGAGCGATGCGGCTTATCGCTACGCTCCCTCCGTCGGCGCCTTTGCCTTCCTGCCCACGGAAACGCTCCGAGGACAATTGCTGGAGGATCCCGAAATCGACACGGTCCCGCAATTGCTCTTTGCGGCCCATCGGTTCGTCAATCATGGCAACCGTGACTTCCTTGAGGACCATGAGGAATACGATCTTACGCTCGGGGTTGAGGGGGAATTCGCGGGCGGCGTCGGCTATGACGCGTACCTGCGCTATTATCTTCACGACGTCGATGAAACGGCTGGAACTTTCGTGAGCGAAAGCGAGGTCCAATGGGCCATCATCCAGGGGAGATACGATATCGAAAATCCACTCTCGATGGCACCCGATCATCTGGCAGCCATTCGCGAGACGGGACTCCAATTGACCGGTGATCGGGACGAGGACCACACCACGGCCCATGTTTCCTTCGACGGGACGGCTTTTGCCCTTGGCGGCGGCGATGCGCGGTGGGCGGCTGGAGCGGAATTCGCATACGAGGATTGGCTGCACGTCCACGACTATCTGAGCGTTTTCGAACGATCTCACGCAGTGGGAGACGTCCTTGGTACCGGCGGAGTTACTGCTGAGGGGAAACGCCGCCACTGGTCGGCATTTTCGGAAATGTCCCTTCCGCTGAACAACAACTGGGAGGTCGATCTCCTCGGGCGGCGCGATGAATTCAGCGATGTCGGCGCCGCTTTTGCCCACCACGTCGCGAGCCGCTACCGCCTGCATGAGGCCCTTACGGTCCGCGGGTCCTGGAGCGGAGGCGCCCGGGCCCCCAGCCTGACTGCTCTGCACGCGGATGAAGCAATCGGCTATCCTCACATTTGCGACCCGAGCACTCTCACCGGTGATGCGGAAGATTGCGACGAATACCAGGTATTGCACGTAAGCAGCGGGAATCCGAAGCTGAAGCCGGACGACGCGGAGAGCCTCAGCCTCGGTGCGGTGACAGACCTGGGGCCCTTTTCCCTGAGCGCGGACTTGTTCTGGATCTCGCTATCCAGCGTTCCGGCAACATTGGGCGCACAGTCCGCTGTCGACCTCGAAGCAGAAGGGCGGTTGCCCCCAGGGGTGAGCATCGAACGCGACGGAGACCTCATCACCCGGATCGAGGGCGCATGGGTCAACAGCGGGGAAGCTGACGTTGCGGGTGTCGACTTGCACGCCAGCACCGATTGGGAAACCACTTGGGCGGATATGGCCTTTGACACCCGGTGGTCGCACGTGACCCGGCACGAGCACAGGGTCGTCGGCGAGGTCCAGCCGGGAGACTTCCCGCGCAACCGCGTCCATGCATCCCTTCGCGCCACTCGGGGCAGCGTCACCGCGAGTTGGAACGTTCTCGCGGTTTCCGGTTACCAAAACACCCGCCGAACCGCCCGTTACAGGCCTTGGATGGGGCACGATGTGACTTTGCGCTGGCGCGACGCGTTCGGTTGGAGCGGAGTGGATCTTACGGGCGGCATTCTCAATGTCGGCGATCGCGGTCCATCCACCGACCACACGGATCCCGGCTCGGAAGGGGCGGTCGAGACATGGGATTCCATCCGTGGACGCACGGTGTTCCTGAGCCTCAAATACTCGTTCAACCCATAAACCCCTCCCGGGGCAGGGCGATCCCCCCTCCGGCGGTTTCAACGCTTCACATCCACCGGAATCTCATAGCGGTGCAGGGTGCTCTCCAAGGTTGGCCGGCCCAGACGAATCCTCCCGTCGTTCAACAGATAAGAGAATAGATAGCCGGCGCCGAGCATGAAGATCCCGATGAGAAAGCAATACATGACGGCTCGATCGGGATATACATCCTTCAAGTAGCCGAGGGAGAGTGGTCCGCAGATCCCGGCGGCGGCCCACGCCGTCAGGACCGCTCCGTAGATGGTGGACATTTTTTTGGTGCCAAAGACATCGAGTACGAAGGGCGGCATGGTGGCGAATCCACCGCCAAAGCAGAGCAGGACATAACAGACCAAAGCGGAGAACACCCAGGGGTTGGTTTCGGTCATGAGAATGCCGAAGACGACCATCTGGCTGGCCAGAAGCACCCTGAAAATCGTGACCCGGCCGAACCGGTCCGAAAGCAACCCCCAGAACAGGCGTCCCAAACCGTTGCAGATCGAACTCACCGCTATGAGGGTGGCGCCGTACTCGGCCAGCGTGGTCGGTTCGATCGTGTTATCGGCCAAGCCCCAGATTTCCTGGAGGATTTCCGACTGGAAGCTGATCACCGATATCCCGGCGGCGATGTTGAAGAAAAAGACGATCCACATGATTACGAATTGGGTGGTTCGAAGGTAGGTGCGGGAGGATTCCGGCTCGTCAAATCCTGGAGGGTTGCCCGCGGCGCCGGTAGCGGGGATGGCGGAGGCCGGGGGATCGCTCAGAGCGAGGCTGCAGGGAATCAGAACGCAGGCGAATATGATGCCGAGCCAGATGAAGACAAGGGGCAGGGCGCCTTCCGTCCGCACGATCAGGAATGGGGCCAATCCCTTGCTCAGGAGAAATCCGCCGATGCCGAAACCCATTACCACGATTCCCGTGGCCAGCCCCTTCCGGTCCGGAAACCATTTTGCCACGGTAGCAACCGGAGTAACGTATCCCAGTCCGATTCCCGCGCCGCCTATCACCCCGTAACCCAAATAAAACAGCGGGATGACATCCAGGTGCAGGGCCAATCCGGAAATCAGATAACCGCCCGAGAACAGGATGCTTCCGGTCAACGCGAGAAACCTCGGGCCCAGTCGGGGAAGCATGTTTCCGGCCCAGGCAGCCGATACCCCCAAGGAAAAAATCGCGATACTGAACGCCCAAGCCGTCTGAGTATGAGTCCAGCCTACCTGCCTTACCAGCATGGTCTGGAAGAAACTCCAGGCGTAGACCGTGCCAAAGCAGACATGCAGAAACGTGCAGAAGAGCGCGATGCCGATTCGCGGAAGGTGCACTTCCCGATCCTCTCTCTAAGGAGCCCTCGTCGTTGGGGCCCCGGGCTTCTTCCAACCGGACGAATGGCCTGAAACGTAACGGAAGAGGCGAGCCAGGTCGCCTACTTCATCATCGCGGGCCAGAAGTTCGTCCTCCGATGCCCCGTCCTTTTCCGGTTCGGCGGCCAATCTCACGGCGTAGTCAAGAAGCCCTCCCAGCGGTTTTGCCGCCAGGTTGACCAGCCAGATCGAAGCCAAAACGCCAAGGACGAGAAGGATGCTGATAAGGATGACCTGCTGACCGATGGCTCGCTGAATCTTCAGGGCCACGATGTCCATGTCCATCCCCACGTGTACCGTGCCGGCAACCCCGGCCAAAATCGGGCTCCCGACTTCTATGAAATCCCCCATGCCCGGGATCCTCCGTTCGACGGGCTCAGTACTGGATGGATCGCTCGCCAGAATCTCCCGGGGGATTCCGGGGACGAATGTATGAGCCAGAAACTCCCCCCTCTCACTGGTGATGTAAATGTAGCGGATGCCCTGAATCTCCACGAACTGGTCGATCAATGACTGCAGCGAGGCCAAGTTCCGGTTGAGGAGAATGTCTACGCTGGAATCGGCGATGCTCTGGGCGATGTTCCTGGTGTTGGACTCGTACTCGGCCGATAACTGGGTGTCGACGGTGTAGATACACAAAAGGGAAGTTGAAAGGACGATCATCCCGAAGAGCGCGAAGATGCCGAACCGGGTTTTTTGAAACAGCTTCTCGATTTTCATTTCATCCCAGCCAGCTATCCCAGTCGTCAAGGGTGACAAAGCGGCCGTCCCGAACGATGGTGTAATAGACGGTTTGGAGCCCCTGCCGCCGATTGGGCCCGAAAGAGACCATTTCACTGATTCCCAGGTCGAAGTCCTGGACTGAAAAGACCGCTTCCTCCAGCTTGGCCCTGCCCGGATCCTCTCCCAGACGCCGCAGGATCTCCGTCATCAGCTTGGCGTTGAGAAAGCCCTCCAGACTGACGAAGCTCTGCGGGAACGGTTCATAGGGTTCCTGGGCGAGTTCGGCGGGGACATGGGGGTCGTAGCGGGCCATTAGTTGACGATACTCCCGCACGGCCGGAATCGACGTATCCTCGTAACTGGGAACGACTTGGGAGTTGACCAGCAGCCGAGTATAAAAGTCGGGGTCCTCCCGGTCCTGAGTGAGTAGTTGGAGGAGGTTTTCGCTTCCCACGAAGGAGAGATTGGCTATGGGCACACGAAGGTCGAGGTCTACGGCGTCGCGCGCAAAGGCGGCGCAGGCGGCATACGACCCGATGCAGATCACGGCGTCCGGAGAAGTGGCTTTCAGAATTTCGACCTGCGGCCTCATGCTGCTGGTGAACCGCTGGCCGCGGCGGTAGGTTGCCTCCCCGACAAATGCTCCACCGTGCTCCCCTAGCGCCGTCCTCACACCCGCCCATCCGCTTCGGCCGTAGGCGTCGGCCTGATAGAACACGGCGATGCGCTTTCTTCCAACCCGAACGAAATTCTCCACCAGGCCATTGGTCTCCTGACGATAGGAGGCGCGCAAATTGAAGGCAAATTCGCCATAAGGGGGTTCCCTTTGCGGCTGGGCCCCGGTAAAGGGGAAGAACAAGTAGACGCGTTCGTTTTGGAATTTCTTCAACAGGGGCAGCACGCGGGTTACGGTCGGGGTCCCTACATAGCCAAAGAGGAGGAACACGCGGTCCTCCAGCATCAGCTTCATGGTGTTGCGAACGCACGGATCCGGCTGGTAGCCGTCATCGTACAGCTTGAGGGCGATCCTGTGGCCGAGGAGGCCGTTCTCGTTGACATGATCGAAGTAGGCTTTGGCCCCGCGGTAGAGTTCGCGGCCCAAGCCTCGGGAAGGACCGGAAAAGGCGGCCGACACTCCCAAGGTTATCTCATCGCCGGACGGAATTTCCTTCCCGGTTCCGCTTCCTGGATATGCTGCTAATACCATATCATATACCCCTCCAAATTCGGTTCGCGCCTTGCTCCTGTTCGAACAGCAGATTGCCAGCAACCCGGCGGCGCCACGACGGAGCAACGACCTCCGCGTCAGAGCCATCGGCCGACCTCTCCACTCCTCTTCATTATCCCTTGCGGGGTCAAGAACATTCATTCCATTTATCGTCTTCCAAGGCCATTAGGATTTCCCCAGGCCGAAGGCCCGGCTCCCGACCTGCCCTCCCATCTCAATGTCCCGCAGATAGCCCGTGATATGGGGCCCTTCATGAGACAGGCAATCACAGTTTGCATACTCCCGCCATGCTACTACGCGTGATCAGCCCGAATCAACCGCCAAAATTGAAGGATGGGCGCAGGGGAAGGGGTCATGCCTTTGCAGGGTGTCGATACGGCTTCATCCGCCTGTCTGCGTGCAGCGCACAGGCAGGCGCCTCTGCGCGAAGCCCACCCCGGAGGAACGGCTGACTAAGGTCCGTCCCCGACCTGGACGGTAACGATGTCTACACCGTGATATTTATGGTGGCGCACGGAAGTAGCGTAATGCCGCAGTAATCGGAAGGAGATCTCCTGTTCATCCGGTATCTCGGGTTGTTCGCTCAAGTAGGCCAGCCGGTCTTCCAGGTTTTCCCCCGCTATGGCCGCCAAAAACTCCAATTCCACGGCCCTTTCGGCGGACCGGGCGGTGAGAATCAGCCGCCGTCCCTTGGCGGTTGCATCGGCCTCGGCTTGTTGCATCAGAACCGTCAGCGTCTCTTCTCCAGCAGCGCGCAAGCGCCCCGTGGCGGATTCGTTCCAGCCGTTTTTCGCGGCAAAGGCGCGGAGGAACTTGTCGATCTTGGATGTCGAGGCCAGGGCCAACTCGGTTTCCAGACGGCGGCGGCGGGGAGCGGTCAGTTCCATGAATGCGGTCAGCAAAATAGCGGTTAGACACCCGGCGGTCATTCCGTTGCCGAGAAGGGTGCCCCAGGACCCACTCAACAGGTCGGCGAAGATCATCTCATTCTCGAAGCCCGCTCCAAGCCAGAAGGAGAGCCCCACCACCGCAGCCTTGCGGTGATCGAGCCCGTCCTCCACAACCATCTTCAGGCCCTGGACGAAAAGCAGGCCGATCAGCAGGGTAATATAGGCCGCCCCCACGGGATTGGGAATGGCGATGAGGAGGGCCGTCACTTTGGGCGATAAGGCCAGAATGGCAAAGATGCTCCCCACATACACCCCTACGCGGCGGGCGGCAACCCCGGTGAGTTCCGCCAGCGATATGCTGCTGGAGTAGGTGGTGTTGGGGGCCGTCCCGATGAGCCCCGAGAGCAGGTTGCCCATCCCATCGGCATTGAGAGCCCCCTGGACCAGGCGAAAATCGGTCGCCCGCGGTCGGCGGCGCGAGACCCTTTGAATGGCAATACCATCGCCAATGGTCTCGATCGCGCCCACCAGGGTGACGACCACAAAAGCCGGCAGCAAGGCCCAGAATTCTGCCCTGAAGGTCAGGTCCAACCCCGGCCACCCGTAATCGGGCAAACCGATCCAGGGCGCCGCTATTACCGGTTGAAGATCGAAAAGTCCGAACGGCGCGGCCACCGCGCAACCCACCACCATAGCGATTAACGGCGCCCACAACCGCCAGGACAAAGGGGCGCGAAGAGCCAGTGCCACAAGAGTTGCCAGCGTTGCCACGGCCACGGCCGGGGCCGCCCTCGGCGCCGTGTCGGCGGGCACCTCCTTCAACAGGCCGAAAACAATCGGCATGACCGTTACGGCAATCAGCATTATTACCGTTCCGGCCACGACCGGGGTGAGAATGCGGCGCAAGAGGGAAAGCCGCGCGGCCAGGGCAAACTGGAAAAGCGCCGAGACGACGATCAGGCTGGCCATGAGGGGTGGTCCGCCCTGCACCAGGGCGGTGATGCAGACCGCGATAAAGGCGCCGGAGGTGCCCATGATAAGCACGTGCCCGGCCCCGATCCGACCGACCCGGGCCGCTTGCAGAACCGTGCTCACTCCACTGATCAGCAGAGCCGCAAAAGCGACCCAATTCAGGTAACTGTCCGGCTGATTGGCCGCCCGGCCAATGAGGACCGCGCTGATCACTACCGGAGCGATGATGACCACCGCGGTTTGAAAACCAGCTCCAAAAGCTACCGGGTGAGGAGGCCGCTCGTCCGGCTCATAGCGGATATCCTGATTATTTTTCGCCATTACAAAGCCAAGTCCCTATCTATCCGGACCGCTGAGCCCTATCGAGGGAAAAACGGGCTCCCTCCCAAATTTGCCAGGCCATCACCTGTCTTCATGAATCCTCTTGCCACTTTTTTGCAGCAGTTCTACGGCCAGGAGGACCAGTATGGCGAAGGCAATCAGCAAGGTGGCTACAGCGAGGATGGTTGGGCTTATCTCTTCCCGTATCCCGGACCACATCTGGCGAGGAATGGTGCGCTGATCCACTCCCCCCAGGAAAAGGACGATTACGACTTCGTCGAAAGAGGCGGCAAAGGCGAACAGCGCGCCCGTAAAGACACCGGGCGCGATAATGGGGAGCTGAATGCGACGGAAAGCCGTAAGGGGGCCTGCTCCAAGGCTGGCCGCGGCCCGAAGCAGGGTGTGATCAAACCCGGCCAAGGTGGCAGACACGGTAATGACTACGAAGGGCGCCCCGAGCATGGCATGAGCCAGGATAAGCCCGAGGCGAGTCTGACCGAGACCGATGGAGGAGTAGAAAAAGAACACTCCCACCGCCACGATGATCACCGGGGTCACCATGGGAGAGATCACGAAAGCGGAAACGAACTCGCGAAAGGGAAACTTCGGGTGGTTCAAGCCCATAGCCGCCAGTGTGCCGAGCACGGTGGCCAGGGCCGCGGCGAAGATGCCGATAAAGAAGCTGTACCGATGGCAGCTCGCCACTCCGGGTTCTCCACGATGGAGCGATACCATCGCAGCGAATAAGCATCGCCATCAAAACGAAGCATGCCTTCCGTAAAGGTGAAGTAGGGCTCTACGTTGAAGCTCAACGGAATAATTACCAGCAGAGGCAGAATGAGAAAGCCGAAGCCCAGCGCTACCAACGTTACAAAAGCCCCTTTCAGGCATTTCCATCCAAGGTGTGGCATTATCCGAGCTTGAGTTTGTCAATCCCGACCCATCGGTCGAACAGGAAGTAGCAGACGAAAACGCCCACCAGTACGACAACCGAAATGGCGGCGGCCAGTCCCCAATTCAGCGAAGTCTGAATATGGTAGGCGATCATGTTGGAAATGAGTTGTCCCTTGGCCCCCCCGACGAGAGCCGGGGTGATGTAGTAGCCCAAGGACAAAATAAAAACGAGCAGGCACCCGGCCGAAACGCCCGGAAGAGACTGAGGGAAGTAAACCCTGGCAAAGGCTTGAAAGGGGTTTGCCCCCAAAGATGCCGCGGCCCGCCATATAAACGGGTGGAATGGATCGCATGACTGCGTAGAGGGGGAGAATCATGAAGGGCAACAAAACATGTGTCATGGCAATGAGAGTGCCCGTCATATTGTGAACCCAGGGCGAGTCTCGATCCGTCATCCACCAAGCCGATCCAAACCAGGATGTCATTGATGACTCCCTGATTCTGCAGGAGCACGAGCCAGGATGTCGTTCGAACCAGAAGGGAGGTCCAGAAGGGCACGAGGACGATCACCAACAGGATCTTGGCGAGTGAGTCGGATACGCTGGTGATGGCAAAAGCAATGGGGTACCCAATAAGGAAACACGACACCGTCACGGCGAGGCTCACGTAGACCGTTCGCTGGTAAAGCGTTTTGTAGATTCTCCGTTCTTCACTGACGGGTTGGATTTCCCCGTCCAACCCGCGTTCGAGATCAATGGACTGGAGGTAATTGCGCGCGGTGTAGCGTTGTCCGGCCTTGGCTATGGCCCGCCACAGGGAAACATTTCCCCATCTCTGGTCGATTTGGATCATGGCGGCGGGCATGTCGGAAGTGTCCGCGCTTTCCAGACGACGGGCAGTCTTGGCAAATACGCTACGCGTGCCGCTCTCGATGCGGTTTACCCGGGTTGCGACTTTTCCAATGGATCGGTTTTCCCTGGAAAGGACCAATTCGGCCGCCAGGGCTTCATAAACATCCGGCGAAGGAAGAGCCGAGTCCTCCCAGTCGACCAACAGGGCGAGGGTCTGGGGAAAAGCATCGGCAACCTCCGGGTCGTGAACACTCTGCACGACCATGGTGGCGAGGGGGATGACGAAGGTTACCAGAACGAAGGCGACCAGTGGGAGGGCCAGCCCCACGGGGATGAACCTTCGAAGCAACCGTTTGCCCTGCCCCCGCCCCGGGTTCATGCCTTGCTCCGCGGGGGCTTGGCGGGCAGCCCTTGGGGTAACCTGAACGCCCCATTCCCGAGCCTATTTCGACAGCCAGGCATTGAATCGTTCCGTGAGCTCGTCTTGGCGCTCACTCCACCACTCGACATCATTCCAAAGAAAATTCCTGGAGTTTTCCGGCTGGGTGGGCATGTGGGGTTGCATATCGACCCCGGTTACCGCGTGTTTGCCTACGAGGGGGAGCCCGGAATGTCGCACCGGGGCATAGGATATGTGCTGGGCCACCCCCACCATCGCGCGGGTGCTGGTGGCAAAGGCCACGAACTTGCGGGCATTCTCCAGATTGGGAGCTCCCGCGACGATGGCCAAGGTTCCGGTGTCGCGGATGTGGCTGTCCCAAATTATGACAAAGGGCTGTTTTTCCTGCACTTGGGCATTGAATATCCGCCCATTCCAAGCCGTCGACATGACCACTTCACCATCAGCCAGCATCTGCGGTGGTTGCGCCCCGGTCTCCCACCACACCACATGATCCTTGATGCTGTCCAATTTGCGGAAAGCCCGGCGCATGCCTTCATCGGTAGAGAGCTCTTCAAAAACCTTCTCCGGGGGAACTCCATCTCCCATCAAGGCGAATTCCAAATTTGTTGCGGGAGCCCGAAGCATGCCTCGTCTCCCCGGGTACTTTTCCAGGTCGAAGAAGTCCCGAATGGAAGTTGGGGCCTCTCCTTCCATGTATTCCGGGTTGAAGGCGATGACGGTGGCATATATCAGGGTGCCCACACCGCAGTCGGTCAACATTCCGTCAAAGAAATCCTCGGAGGCAGGTGTCCCGTCCGGGGCGGGAGGAAGCTCCAGATCGTCCACATACTCGAACAACCCCTCATCACAACCCGTCAGCAAAGGGGCGCTCTCGGTGTCGACGACGTCCCAATGGACCGATCCGGAATCAACTTGGGCGCGGATCTGGGCCAACCCGCCATTGTAGTCTTCCAGCTTGATTCTTATGCCCGTTTTTTCGGTAAAGGCTTTGTGGTAGCCTTCGACACAGGCCCTGGCATAGGATCCGCCGAAGGAAACCACTGTCAGGGTTTGCTCGGCCCAAGCCAAACTGGCCGAGCCGAAGCCCGCAACAGCCCAAAGGAGGGTTGGCAAAATACGATTCGTTTTCATAAGGTGTTTTTCGATTCAATGGAAAGGGCGCGGCAATCCAGAGCGGCCCATCCAATCTGAATGTCGTCTCCCGGCAGAACGGCCCCGTGGCCGACGATATTGGGGATCTTCAATACGAGATTGCGGATGCCGCAGGTTTCGACATGGAGTCTCAAATGGTCGCCCATGAAGACGATGTCGTTGACCGTGGCATCAAACTGATTGGAGTACTGGTTGTCCGAGGTGGCGATTCCCACCCGTTCGGGCCGGATGGCAATCCATACCGGTTCTCCCGGTCGAGTCGCCTCCCCGGCGAATGCCTTGACGTCGCGGTCCTGCCCGATGGTTACGTGGCAAATGTCGTTATCCCGCACTTCTCTCACTTCGCCATAGAGCACGTTGTTGTCCCCGATGAAGGATGAAACAAAGACGCCCCCGGGTTCTTCGTAGAGCGTTTCCGGGGTGGCGATCTGCTCGATTCGTCCCTCTCGAAAGACCGCCACTCGATTGGACAGGACCATGGCCTCCTGCTGATCGTGGGTCACGTAGACCATGGTCACGCCCAATTGCCGGTGAATGCGTCGTATTTCGTACTGCATTTCCTCGCGAAGTCGGCGGTCGAGCGCGCCCAGGGGTTCGTCCATGAGGACAATTTCCGGCTCGAACACGAGAGCCCGGGCGATGGCTACCCGCTGTTGCTGACCGCCGGAAAGGTTGGCCGGTTTCCTTTTCTCAAGCCCTTCCAGGCGCACGAGTTGCAAAGCCCGCCGCACCCGGCTGTTCCTTTCTGAAGGGCCAATGCCCCTGACTTCCAACGGGAAGGCCAGGTTCTTGCCTACGGTCAAATGGGGAAAGAGGGCATAGTGTTGGAAAACCATTCCGATACCGCGTTTATGGGGGGCGATGTCGTGAACGGGGCGACCGTCGATGGTTATGTTCCCGGAGGTAAGGGCCTCAAACCCCGCCAGCATCATCAGGCATGTCGTCTTGCCCGATCCGGAAGGACCAAGGAGGGTCAGGAACTCTCCGCGCAGGATTTCCAAATTGAGGTCCTTAACCACCTGCGTTCGGCCGTCATAGCTCTTTACCACGTGTTCGAACGCTATGTGGACCTCCCTTTTGGGCTCTGCTGGGGAACCTATTGTCATAACACTGCTTCAAAATGGATTTGGGGCCAATGCGGTGGTTGGGCCTGAAACCCCGCCCGTCTTCCGGCAGAGCGCCCCGATGGCGTTCTCGTCTTTGGACCTTCCCTGGAATTATTGAAAAGGCCCCGTTGGGGGCCAACTCCACGGTGGAAGTCAATGATGGGTCGAGGCATGGCAGAAGGTCAATATGGGCTCCATGTCTTGTGTTGGTTAATGGAAACAACTCAGATTGAATTGCCCTTACGGTCAAGACTGGATTTTCCGGTAAAGGCCCGGCCGGGCCGGGCCGTAGTAAAGGCTGCCATGGATATCGATTTATCCCTTGACCTCGCCCCGCAGCCACCGTCATGTTTCCTTAGGTCAGATTGCTGTAGAGATTAAGGACTTAGAACAACTTGGAGTAACCCAGGGGGAACTTGGAAATAATGGACATTGATGTCGAACGAAAAAATGAAACTTTAATTGCCCAGGTAACAGGCCGGGTCGACAGCGCCAACGCACGCGAATTCGAGCAGGCCTTGAGTAGTGCCATCGGCGACGACAGGAAAGTAATCCTCAATCTCGGGAATCTTTCCTACATCAGCAGTTCCGGGCTGCGAGTCCTCCTCCTGGTGGCCAAGGCGCTTCGGAACAAAGGGGCCGAATTCGCTCTGTGCTCACTTTCGGATCCGATCCGGGAGGTCTTTGAAATCAGCGGATTTGACAAAATCATTCCGATTTACGGCTCCCTGATGGAAGTGATGGGGGAATAGGAGGGCACTTTTCGGTAGTCCCATGGAAATTCGGCATGTTTCCCGGTCCGAACCGGTATGGATAGGCCCTGGGCTTCCCTCAACCTGACATTTCTGAAGTAACTGGATATGACGCAAGTGCCTTACAAGATCCTCGTGGTCGACGACGAACCCGACCTCGAACATTTGGTACGGCAGCGCCTGCGGCGCCAGGTTCGGGCCGGCCGCTATCTTTTCGTCTTTGCCCAAAATGGTGTTGAGGCCCTCGAAAAATTGGATGAGGACCCGGATATCGACATGGTGCTTACCGATATCAACATGCCAAAAATGGACGGCCTCACCCTCCTCGAACAGATCTCAAAAGTAGATCCCAACATTCGTTCCGTGGTCGTTTCGGCTTATGGCGACATGCAAAATATCCGCACCGCCATGAACCGGGGGGCTTTCGACTTCGTCACAAAGCCGATCGACTTCAAGGATTTGAGGGTTACCATCGACCGCACTTTGCACCACCTGACCCTGTGGCGTGAAGCCCTGGCTTCCCGCGACAAACTGGTGTCGCTGCAAAACGAGTTGCACGTCGCCCATCAGATGCAGCAATCGATTCTGCCGTCCGCTTTCCCCGAGAGAGTCGGCTGTCAGGTATATGGAAGTATGGAGCCGGCGCGCGACGTGGGGGGCGATTTCTTCGATATTGTAAACCTGGACAGGGGACACCTCGGGTTGGCCATCGGCGATGTCTCGGACAAGGGTGTTCCGGCGGCCTTGTTCATGATGTCCTGCCGCACCTTGCTAAAAGGGGCCGCCATCGGCGATCCGTCCCCGGCCAAGGTGCTGGGCGTAGTAAACCACCTATTGGAAGAAGACAACCAGGCGGGGCTGTTCGTCACCATGTTTTTTGCCGTGTTCAACCCGGCTAAGGGCGAACTGGTATATGCCAACGGCGGGCACAATCCCCCGCTCCTGGTTCATGCGGACGGCCGCTCCGCCCGGCTGCCTTCCACCGAGGGGATTGCATTGGGGGTAGTTCCGAACCTGACTTACCAGGAGAAAACGATTTCATTGTCGCCCGGTGACAGTCTCGTGCTTTACACCGACGGGGTCACCGAAGCGATGAACAGTGACGACGAGGAATTCGGGCTTGAGCGGTTGCGGCAGGTTTTGGCAGTGGCAGGCTCCCATGATGCCCGCGCGGCCAACCAGGCTATTTTCGCGGCGGTGCACGCATTCGCCGGGGAAAGGCCCCAATTCGACGATATCACCTGCTTGACGCTTCGGCACAACGAGCGTGCTCCATGAACGTGAAACGGTCACTGCGGTTTGTCTCGGACCTCCGGGAATTGGAGAGGATTCAGTCCGTGATCAAAGAGCTGGAAAAAGAGGCGGATTGGCCCCCCGACCTGGTATATCAGGTCAACCTGGTCCTGGAAGAATTGGTCGTCAACGTCATTAACTACGGCCACCGGGGAGACCCGAATCACGAGATCGCAATCGACCTGAATTGTGAGGCCGACAAGCTGACCATAGAGATCGTGGACGACGCCCCGGCTTTCAATCCCCTGAAGGACAACCCCGAACCCGACCTGACCTCAAAGCTGGAAAACCGGCCCATAGGAGGCCTTGGAATTTACCTGGTCCACCACCTGATGGATGAAATCCTGTATCGACGCGAGCAGGGCCGAAATCACCTCACCCTCATCAAGAGGAGGGAACAATGAGGATCGGGGGTGCCTTCCTCGCCGGGCTTGTTGCCGTTGCGGGTGTTGGCCTCGAGGGGACGACCGCCCCTTCCGGAGAACGAATCCTCTTTGGGCAATCAGCCGCCTTCAGCGGGCCCGCCCAGGAACTGGGCAAGAACATGAGGCTCGGCATCCAGGCCGCTTTTGCCGAAGCCAATCGGCGAGGCGGCATACACGGCCGGCAGTTGGAACTGCTCTCCATGGACGACGCCTATGAGCCCGAGGCCGCCATCGACAACACCCGCCAACTGATCGAACGGAATGGTGTATTTGCCCTGATCGGGGCAGTCGGCACCCCCACTTCGCGTTCGGCCGCTCCGGTAGCGGCAGCCGCCGGAGTCCCCTACATCGCCCCGTTTACGGGGGCGGCCTTTCTACGCGAGCCGACATGGCGCAACGTGATCAACCTGCGGGCCTCCTACGACCAGGAAACGGAGGCCATGGTGGCTCGCCTGACCACGGACCTGGGCATCGAGCGCATCGCGGTAATGTACCAGGACGACTCCTTTGGCCGGGCCGGTTACCGGGGCGCCCTGAAAGCCCTCCAGCGTCGCGGGATGGCCCCGGCGGCGATTGGGGTCTACCCGCGCAACACCACTGCGATTAAGACGGCCTTGCTCGATCTTTGGACGGCGGAGCCCGGAGCAGTAATCCTGGTCGGGGCCTATAAGCCGGTTGCGACCTTCATCGCCTGGGCCCGGCACACGGGTTGGGACCCCGTCTTTATTACCATTTCCTTTGTGGGAAGCAATGCCTTGGCAAAGGAACTCGGCCCCGCCGGCACGGGGGTCTTCGTCACTCAAGTGGTGCCCTTCCCTTCCAATGATTCGCTCCCCGTCGTTGTCGCTTACCGGCGCGCCTTGGCAGGCTACGATGCGGAGGCCACCCCAGGTTTTGTCTCTTTGGAAGGCTACCTGGCGGGCCGGTTGGCTATTTCCGCCTTGGAACGCTGCGGTCCGGAGGTCGATCGGGATCGATTTCTCGAGAGTTTGCGCCGCGCCGATCTCATCGACCTCGGAGGTTTCGCGCTCCGTTATGGCAAGAATGATCAACAGGGTTCAGACGCGGTTTTCCTCACTGCCATCGGGAGCGACGGCACCTATCACCCCATCCATTCGCTGCGCGACGCGATGCGGCCATGACCGGGCTGCTCAAACGCCTGCTGGAAAGTCGCTTCCGTATTTCAGCTCAGCTTTATCTGGGCATAGGCGGCGCTGTTGTCCTCACCATGGGCGCGAGTCTGGTGGGCTGGTACTCCTTCAATCGGGTGGGCGAGGCCCAAAGCCACGTCAACGAAGAAAGCGTCCCGGAGATGGCGGCTGCTTTTGGAGTTGCTCAACGAAGCGGGGCCTTGACCGCCGCAGCCCCACGCTTGGCGGCGGCGGCCACACCGGAGGACTTTGCCAGGGTGGCGGCGGAAATTGCCTCCGAGCAGGCCGCCTTTGAAGCGCAATTGACGGCCCTGACCCAGCAAAGGGGGGAAGAGGAACTCTTCGCCCGTATTCGCGCCAACGGCACTGCGCTGATTGCGAACATTGCGGATATTGATCGTTCGGTGGCCGAGCGGTTTGCCCTGAGCGCTCAAAGCGCCGCCCTGCGGGTTGAACTGGCCGAGGTGCGGGCCGAGGTGGACAGCCTCTTGATTCCGGCCATCGACGATCAATTGTTCTATGCCATGACCGGCTACCGGACGCTGGACGAACCGGCTACCCCGCGCCAGGAGCACTTCTCCGAGGCGGAGTTCGACCGTTATCGCCACCTGGCCGATTTGCACGGAGACGCCACTATCGCCAACCAGCTCCTGGCCAGCGCTTTCAACTTGGCGGACGCCGCCCTGATCGAACCTCTCCGGGAGCGCTTTGAAGCTGCGGCGGGAAGGGTCGAGCGGAGACAGCCGGGAATTGGAACCTCGCCCGACTACGCCCGAATCGTCCAGGCTGTCGAGCGGCTTTTCCAGATGGGTCTGGGCCAGGAGAGCGGATTTAATTTGCGCAGCCGCGAACTCGAATTGGACGCGCGTCAGCTCGATCTTCTGGCGCGCAATCGAAGTCTCGCCATCGACTTGCTGGCCGACGTGGAGGGTTTGGTGGGCGAGGCCCGCATGAGGGCGGTGGAAGCCACCCGTGCTTCTTCCGAAGCCATCCTCACCGGACAACGCCTACTGCTGGCGCTGAACCTGGTCAGCATTGTGGGAGCCCTTTTGATAGCCTATCTCTTCGTCGGCCGGGTGCTCTTGCGCCGACTGGACCGGCTCTCCAACCGAATGCGCCGCATGGCCTCCGGCGATCTCGAGACCGAGGTTGATATCAGTGGTCGCGACGAAGTCGCCGACATGGCGGCCGCCCTCGAAGTCTTTCGCCGCCACGCTCTCGAGGTGCAGCGCCTGAACCTGGTAGAAAAACTGGCGGAAGAGTTGCAGGGCAAAAACGAGCAACTCGAAACCGTGCTGGCCGACTTGAGGCGAGCCCAGGACCAGATCGTCATGCGAGAGAAACTGGCGGCCCTCGGAGAACTCACCGCGGGTGTGGCCCACGAGATCAAGAACCCCCTCAATTTTGTGAAGAATTTCTCGGAGGTTTCAACCGAGTTGCTGGAGGAATTGCAGGAGATCCTCGACGAAAGCAATGAGCAGTTGGGCGGGGAGCCACGGGAGATGATTGACGAGATTTGCGGGGACCTCACCGGGAACCTCCAACGCATCTGCCAACACGGGGAACGGGCCAACGCAATTGTGCACGCCATGTTGTCCATGGGCCGGGGAGGGGGCGATCGCCAACCCACCGATATCAACCGCCTGCTCGACGAACATGCCAGGCTCGCCTACCACAGCGCCCGGGCCTCCGACTCGGATTTCAACCTGACTATCCAACAAGACTTCGATCCGGAGGCGGGCATGATCGAGGTCGTGCCCCAGGATATGGGCCGCGTCTTTCTCAATTTGGTGAGCAACGCCTGCTACGCCACGGACGAGAAACGCCGTGGCGACAGCATGGGTGGGGAGGACTACGAACCCACCCTTTCCATGGCAACCCGGCGCTTGGACGACCGGCTCGAGATAAGCATCCGGGATAATGGCTCCGGGATTCCACCCCATGTCGTCGATAAGATATTCAATCCGTTCTTCACGACCAAGCCTACGGACCAGGGCACCGGCCTCGGTCTGGCCTTGTCCAACGATATCGTGCGCGAGCAGGGAGGCGCCATCAGGGTTGAATCCGAACCCGGCCAGTTCACCGAAATGATTGTCGAATTGCCCCTGACGCCTCTTTCATAGACCAAGGCTCAGATTTTTGTTGAACATCTCACCTCGGTGGGACAAAAAACATGAGCCCCTATGAAAGGCTTTCTGCAAAAGGATAGCGCTGCCTTGGCAATAAGGACACTTGCCATACTCGGCGTCTTGGCCATCGGCACGGCTACCGTGCACGCCGCCGTCGACGAGGAGGTTCAATTCATCTTCAACACCTTCTCATTTCTGGTTTGGGGTGCGCTGGTGATGTGGATGTGCGCTGGTTTCACCATGCTCGAGGCCGGTTCGGTTCGCACCAAGAACGCCTCGATGATTTGCCTCAAGAATCTCGGCTTGTACTCGATTGCCGGGCTCGCCTACTATTTCCTCGGTTACAACCTCATGTACGTCGATGTGGGGAAAGTGATGGGATCGTTCTCCTTCCTCTACGGGCCGTCCCCCGATGACATCGCCCTGGTAGCGGGCAATGCGGAGGCCAAGATGGCCGTGATCGAGAACGGCTACTCCACCATGTCGGACTGGTTTTTCCAGATGGTTTTTGTGGCCACCACCGCCTCCATCGTCTCCGGCACCTTGGCCGAACGCGTCAAGATGTGGTCGTTTTTCATCTTTATTCTGGTACTGACCGCCATCATCTACCCCATCGTCGGGGCGTGGACCTGGGGCGGCGGCTGGCTCGACGCAATGGGGTTCAAGGATTTTGCCGGATCGACCATCGTGCATAGCACCGGTGGCTGGGCCGCGCTGGCGGGCGCCATGGTCGTCGGTCCGCGTTTGGGCAAATTTCGCCGCGACGGCACGGTCAAACCCACACCCCCCTCCAACATCCTGGCGGTGACTCTGGGGGTCTTCATTTTGTGGTTTGGTTGGTTCGGCTTCAACGGAGGATCGCAGTTGGCCCTTGGAAGCGCGGCCGATGTCGTGGGGATGAGCCACGTGCTGGTCAATACCAACTTGGCCGCGGCGGCGGGCGTCATGGCCGCTTTGGCCTGCTCGCGGCCCATCCTCGGGCACACCGACCTGGTGACCGGCCTGAATGGCGCCATCGCCGGTTTGGTCTCCATCACAGCGGGGCCCGATTTGGTCGAGCACCACTGGGCCGTGATCATTGGCGCTGTCGGCGGCGCCCTTTGCACGGTGGGGATGAAGTTTCTCATAAGGATGAAGCTGGACGACGTAGTCGGGGCGGTGCCGGCCCACCTGTTCGCCGGCATTTGGGGCACCCTGGTGGTCTGCCTGGCAGGCGGCGGAAATCCCGGCGTTCAGTTGCTCGGAGTGGTGGCGGTGGGCGCATTCGTCTTCGCCTCCTCCTGGCTGCTATGGAAATTACTGGCCTTGACCCTCGATGTGCGCGTTTCGAGGAAGGTGGAGCAACTGGGGCAGGATATCGCGGAGTTGGGCATCGACGCCTACCCCGAATTCGTGGTCATGCCGGAAGAAGACGACGAAATCTAAGGGGGAGGCCCCCGCCGGGAGCGAGGCTGCAGGGCCGAAAAATCTATTGCCTCGGTCGGATGATCTCAAAAGGATGGCCGTTCTTTTCCTACCGATGGGTTGCCCGGCGATAAAAATATGTGACGTGGTTCAATTTTACAGCCCGATGAGTGGGGGGGTGAGGCGCTACGTTGAGGAAAAAATCGAATACCTGCGCAAGCACACGCCCCATAGCCATTGCCTTATCATTCCTTCCCACCGTGATGCGGTCACGCGGGGGGACCAGACCGCAATCTTCGAAATAAAGAGCCCCAAACTGATCGGTTCGGCCAGCTACCGGATATTAATGAGCCGAAAAAAGATCCTTGCCGCCATCAAGGAGGAAAAACCGGCTATTATCGAAGTGGGAGATCCCTACCGTGCCGCCTGGATAGGCCTGTCCGCGGCCCAACAAAACAATATCCCCATCGTCGCTTTTTACCACTCGGACTATCCCCGGGCCTTGGACAGGACGTTGCGCAAATACTGCGGGGGATTCATCGAGTCCCTGGTTTCTCCACTCATCAAAAAGTATCTGGTCTGTTTGTACAACCGCATGTCCGCCACCGTGGTGTCGAGCAGGCGCTGTCACGAAACGCTCAAAGCAATGGGCATTGGCAACCTCCAAACCATTGCTCTGGGCACGAACCTGGAGGTGTTTTATCCGCGCGACAGCCGGCGTCGCATTCTCAAGGAACTGGATCTTTCCCCTGACACGCGGCTCCTTCTCTTCGTCGGCCGCCTGGCCCGGGAGAAAAACATCCGCAGCTTGTTCGAGATGATGGACCTCCTGATAGACGGTCAAAGCCGATACCACCTGTTATTGGTGGGGGATGGGGAATTCCACGACGAGGTCCATATCAAGGCAAAGGAAGAGAACTACCTGACTTGGCTGCCTTTCAGCTATTCCCCCGAACGACTGGCGGACCTCTATTCGGCGGCCGATTTACTGGTCCACGCCGGGGATTGTGAAACCTTCGGCCTGGTTTCCCTGGAAGCTCTGGCCTGCGGCACCCGCGTGCTGGCGGTCCAAGGCGGCGGGCTGGAGGAGGGTTTGCAATATGAAGTTCCCCTGATTATGGCGCGCGATATTTCGGGCCGGGCCCTGGCTGACGCGGTGAGACAAATCTGGGAAGTCGGGGAAACAAAAGTGGAAAAAAATGCGCGGCGGCGCAACATGGAACGGCACTTTTCCTGGAATTCCACCTTCTCCAGGCTCGACCGACTCTACTTGACCCTCACCGGCAAGGAGGCGCCAGAAGACCCCCGAAAGCATGAGCTTGCAAATCCGGCCTTATTCACCAACTGACCGGCGAGCCGTTCGGGACATATGCTGCGATACGGGCTTCATGGGAAGGCCGATCGATCCGATTTTCCGTGACCGGGATGCCTTTGCCGATTTTTTTACGCGATACTATACCGACTTGGAACCGGAAAACGCATTGGTCGCCTTGGATGGCGAAACCGTGGTGGGTTACCTGTTGGGGGCTTTGGATTATAATCGGTGTGATCGCAGGCGATGGTGGCTCCTGCTTTCCCGAACGGCGCCAAAAGTAGCCCTCCGTATCCTGACTTTCCGCTATAATAAACCTTCCCTCAAATTTCTGGCCTGGTTTCTCTTCCGCGCGGCGAGGGAAACCCCGAAGTCCATTCCCGATGCAGCCCACTTTCACGTCAACCTCCTGGAGAAGTACCGGACCGGGGTCGCCGGCAGGCGGTTGATTTTCCAATTCGTAAACCGCCTGGCCAACCTGGGGCACAAAGGGGTCTACGGCCAAATCCAGGTCTATGAAAGCAGGCGTGCGGAAAAGGCGTTCAACCGATACGGCTTCAAATTTGTGGACAAGAGACAAATAACAAAATTCGAGGACTACCTGGAAAAACCGGTGTGGGTGGCCACCGTCTACAAAGCATTTGAAGGACGGGGCGATCCCATGCCCCAGATGGAATGAGGGGGCCCGGACAAAAGTTGATTATTTCCTTTCACGATCTTCATCCCGGATCCTGGGAATGTTGCCGCCGCTTCCTGGAACGCTGTCGAAGCTACGGAGCCAATACCTTGTCCCTGCTTCTGGTTCCCCAATACCACGGCCAGCCCCCCTTCACCGAAAACCGGGCCTTCGTCAGGTGGCTCAACAAAGTATCCGAGCGGGGTTACGAAATCTGCCTGCACGGCTACCATCACAAAGCGGAGAACATATCCGGGGGATTCAAAGAGCGCATGGTGGCGAATTACTATACCAACCGGGAAGGCGAATTTTACCAAATCTCGGCCAAAAAGGCCGAGCAAAGGGTCTCGGACGGGTTGCATTTGTTGAAACGAGCCAAGCTGCCGGTTTACGGGTTCACCGCCCCGGCCTGGTTGATCAGCAATGCGGCCAGGCAAGTTCTGATCGAGTCGGGATTTCTTTATCACAGCTTGTGGGGCAGGGTGGAGTTGCTCCAGTCAGGGGCGAGCATTCCGGCGCCCACCCTGGTATACGGTTCCCGAAGCGCTCCCCACAGAGTGATTTCGCGGGCCTGGATACCATTTTTCTATCAATGGAATCGACAGGCCTCCATTCTGCGCCTGGCCGTCCATCCGAACGACTTCAGGTATCCCGCCATTGAAGATCGCCTCTATGCCCTGCTCCAGGAAGCCCTGCATACCAGAACCGCCTCCACCTATCTGGATTTGATTCCCGAAGAGTCCCGCAGGCCTGTCGGAACGGCGCCCGGCCACGCTCGGTGATGCGAGTCCCAACATGGAGGAATAAGGTGTGAAATTTCATCCTGAACCTGCCTTGCCCAAGGACGACTCCGGGGTTCCCCCTCGTTGTCCTGCCCATCGGTTCGCGCAGCGGGTTAAATTCTCTGACTTGTCGCGTGAATATTTGGAGCGACTGGTCCGAGGCGCGCGCCATGAGGACTTGGCCGGGCTCGGCTTGGACACCCCTCCCCGAGCCTCCGGGGACGTGACGTCGAAACTATTGATTCCCGGCTTGGGTGGTGAAGCCACTCTGGTGGCCAGGGAATCCCTCATCGCCTGCGGCATTCCATTGATACCCATTATCCTGCAAGCTTACCACGAAGAACTCTCGTTCCAGCCCGAGGTGGAGGACGCGGACCGGGTCGGGTCGGGGCAAAGCCTGGGAAAAGCATCGGGGCCGGCCCCTGAATTGCTCATGTCCGAGCGGGTTTTACTGAATTTTCTGCAGTTTTTGTCGGGGGTTGCAACCTTGACGCGAAGTTATATCGATGCCCTGGGCCCTTCCACTACCCGCTTGCTCGACACGCGCAAGACTATCCCCGGCTATCGCATGCTGCAAAAATATGCGGTGGCCTGTGGAGGCGGCTGGAACCACCGGCTGGGATTGTTCGACCGGGTGATGTTGAAAGACAACCACCTGGCGGCAAATTCCGCCCGCTCGGGCCAGGCTCTGACCGAGTTGGTCGGCAAAGCCCGGCGGCGTAATCCGAAACTTTTAATCGAGTTGGAGGTCGACGACCTGGCCCAGATACCAGCCGCTTTGGAGGCGGCCCCCGACAAGTTGATGTTGGACAATTTCACCATTCCCCAATTAAAGCGGGCGGTTGCCCTGATTGGCCGGCGGGTTTGTACCGAAGCGACGGGAGGGGTGACCTTGGACAACCTGACCGAGTACGGTTCAATCGGGCTCGATTTCATATCGACCGGGGCCCTTGTGCACAAAGCGGTGTGGAAGGATATCGGCCTGGACTGGAATTCGGGGGCTTCCCCGGAAAGGTGATGGTTTCAACCCTGGAAAATGCCGATGTCCGCGACTGATCCCACAACCTCAGCCCTTTTAAAAACGCTCCTGACGGCGCGGGACGGGTATGTCTCGGACAGAGAACTGGCCCGGAAGACGGGCGCCAGCCGAGGGACCATCCGAGGCCGTCTGGAACCATTGCGAAGCGAAGGATTCCGCTTCGAGAGGGTCGCCCATTGCGGGTATCGCTTGACCCGAAAACCAAATTCCCTGAACCCCTGGGCAACCGCCGCCTTTCTCGTTGGGCAGGAAGAAATCCCCGAGTTGATTTTCCTGTCCTCCATCGACAGCACCAATGATCACGCCGCCCGCCTGCTGGCGCACAACTACGACGCGCCCTTTTTTGTGGTTACCAATGAGCAGACCAAGGGCCGGGGTCGCATGGGGCGGAAATGGCACAGCCCTCCCTCCCGAAACCTCTACCTTTCCTTTGCTTCACGCCCCCGGGTCAACCACGATCGCATAAGGCTGTTTACCTTGTGGATGGGAGCGTGCATAGCCCGTGACCTGGGCCAATGGCTGAGGGTGAAGATAAGGCTGAAATGGCCCAACGATCTTTATTATGAGGGCAGAAAGCTGGGAGGCATGCTAACCGAAACCAGGGGCGATGCCGATACCGTGCGGCAACTGGTTTTCGGGGTCGGCCTGAATGTAAACCAGCGGCGGGAGGACTGGCCTGCGGAACTGGGCAACTCCGCCACCAGCCTGCGGGAGATCATGGGACAATCCTTGGATCTCAATCGGGCCAACGCCCGGTTGATCAAGTCTGTCTGGTCCGCATACGGGCCCTTTGTCGCCGGGTCCATTCGCCGACCGTTTGAAGACCTTTGGCCCGGTTTGGATGCACTGCGGGGAAGGTCCGTCAGAGCAGAGATGGGCGGGGAGGTCCACTCGGGGATTGCCTCCGGATTGGATGACGGGGGTTCCCTCATCGTCAAAACGGGATCGGGAAAACTCGTCACATTGAATGCCGGAAACGTGCGCCTTACCACAACAGACTAGCTGGGAGGATGGGAAAATCGCCGTTGCAAATATCTGCTGGCCTGCCTTCATAGGTCGTTGAAGCCTGCCCCAATGGACACCGACGTTGAATACAGCATCGAGGTAAACCACCTCACCAAGTATTATGGGCGAAAAGCGGCTATCCAGGATGTATCCTTTTCCCTGAAAAAAGGGGAAATCGTCGGGTTTTTGGGGCCCAATGGTTCCGGAAAGAGCACGACCATGAGGATCCTCACTGGCCTGCTCACGGCCAACAGCGGGTCAGCTTTCATATGCGGCATCCCGGTTTCCACCCATCCCGAGGAAATCAAGCGCAAGATCGGCTACATGCCCGAAAACAATCCCCTCCCCCTGGATATGCGGGTAGGGGAATACCTTCGTTTCCGAGGCAAATTAAAGGAAATCTCCAGGCGGAAATTGCGCCGGCGCATCGAATACGTCCTGGAGCTCTGTGAACTGGGTCGGGCTCGCAGACGGGTCATCCGGACCTTATCCAAGGGTTACCGTCAGCGCATCGGTATTGCCGAAGCCATTTTATCGGATCCCGAAGTCGCCATAATGGACGAACCGACCATTGGCCTGGATCCTCACCAGATACTGAAAATACGCGACTTGATCGGTAGCCTGAAGGGCCGCATGAGTGTAATAATCTCCAGCCACATTCTCCCCGAAATCGAGCTCACCTGTGACCGGGTAATCATCATCAACCAGGGATTCATAGTGGCCAAGGGAACCCCCCGCCAACTGCGCGAGGAATTCCTGTCGGACAGCGTTTATCACCTGGAAATGAAGGGCTCGATAGAAGCCCTGAGAGACAAGATCAAATCGATCAACCCTCAACTTTCCCTGCTTACGGAGGGGAGTTGCGAGTTCACGGGATTGCGCAAAGTCACCTTGTCCGGTCCCTGGGATGGCCATTTCGGGGAAAATCTTATCGCCGACTTGGCCGGCCAACCGGAGATACGGCTCTTCTCCCTCGTTCACCAGGAACCCACCTTGGAAGACATTTTCCTGGCAGCCACCAAGCGATCCTGGGAAGTATTGTCGGATTTTTCGGATGACAGCGCCCAAAAACCCTCGAATCCGAGGGAGGAAGCGGCGGTGGAGTAAGCTTGGCGGTCGAGCATGAAGCATTTTCTCACACTGCTGAAGAACGAGCTGCGAAGCCTGTTGTTGAGCCCCGCCACTTACCTGGCTTCCTTCTTTTTTCTCATTGTAATGGGCTTTCTCTACCAGTTCGTCCTGGAAAGTTTTAACAGGCATCCCCAGGAACTGCTCCCTTCCAATATATTCCTCAACGCCTTCTTCATCCCGGTTTTCTTTTTGGTGCCCCTTCTGACCATGCGCAGTATTGCGGAAGAACGCCGTTTGGGGTTGATGGACAGTTTGTTGGCGACCCCGATCAATTCGATCGAGCTCGTCGGCAGCAAATTTTTTGCCGCCTACCTGTTTTACATCATCCTTTACCTGCTGACGCTGGCCTACCCCGCTATCACCTACTACTACTTCCCCGACCAACGGATTGTCGACTGGGCCAGCCTCACCGGGGGCTACACCTTTATCTGCCTGAGCGGATGGCTCTTTATCAGCATCGGGATTTTTGCCAGCTCAATGGCCCGCAGCCAGTTGGTGGCGGGGATCTTCAGCTTTTCCCTCTTGTTCGGGCTGATTGCCGGAGGGAAATACCTGAATGATCTGGCCATTGTGCATCTGGATGATTTCTCCACCCTGCGCGCCTTTATACAATACGTTCAGATATACCACCACGTAGAGGATTTCACGCGAGGCGTCCTGGATACCCGGCCGTTTTTCTTCTATGGAAGCGGGAGTCTTTTGATGCTCAGCTTGGCCGTGCTGGCGGTAGACCACAAACCATAGGCAAAGCGCATGTCGAAACTGGATAATTTCAAATTCAGCCGCTGGTTCCACGCGGGGCATTCCCTCTTCCAGTTCTCCCTGGTGGTCACCTTGTTTTTGGGTTTGAACATGATTGGGCTGACCCATTTCGAACGATACGACCTGACCGGAGATCGCAGATATGCCCTGTCCGCCGAAACCGTTTCCTACATCGCCAAATTGACCGAACCCATCCGCATCATTGTCACGAAAAGTTCCGACAATGGGGGCAGTGAATTCCACTCCTATGAAACCGATCTCCTCAACCTGGTAAAGGAGTATGAATACATTGCCCAAAAAATGGGGTCCGGCCCCATTCAGTCGGAATTCATCAACGTTTTTCAGCAACGGCGCCTGGCGCAGGAATTGGTGGAGGAATTCGGTATCGACCGGCCCAATCTCATCATCATCACCTCGAAAAATAAACACCGGGTCATCACCCCGGAGGAGGTTTACATTTCCGAAAGTCTGGAGAGAACCGCCTTCCGGGGCGAGCAGGTCTTCACCTCCGCGCTATTGGACGTTTCCAGCCCCAAAGGGCATACGGTCTATTTTCTGACGGGGCATGGGGAACGCGACATAAGAAGCGTCGATCCCATTTCGGGGTTATCGGAATTGGCTCAGGAACTACGTCAGCGAAATTTCGAATTGTCCAGCCTGGACTTGGCTTCTCCCGGGACACGCGTTCCGGATGACGCCGACCTGTTAATCCTGGCCGGGCCCAAACACCCCTTGCTGGACCGCGAGGTAAGCGCTTTGAAAGACTACCTCACCGACCGGGCCGGCCGCCTGATTCTCCTCATCGATCCCGCCATAAGAAACAACCTGGACGAATTGTTCTTTCAGTGGGGAATCCTGGCGGAGGACATGGTGGTCCTGGACAGTGGGCCCGATTACATGATGAACGGGGGAGACCTGCTCTTGAGGCGCTTCGACGCCGAGCACCCCATCACCGAGTCGTTGGCCAAAAACAACCTGTCCGTGCTGGTAGGCTTTTCCCGCCCGGTGCGGGCCGATCTCGGAGCTCCCTTGGACGACCGCCTGTCGGTCACCCCTATTGTGGGTGGTTCCGAAACCAGTTGGGGAGAACGGTTTTACCGGGACGAATCCCTGATCGGTTTCCATTCGGATGTCGACCTGCAGGGCCCGGTCAGCATCGTTGCCGTTTCGGAGCGAAGTATCTCCTCCGATTTGGGTATCGAGATTCCGGGCGGACGCATGGTAGTATTCGGTTCCTCCGATCTCATCACCAATAGCCGCCTGACGGTACTGGGCAATTTCACCCTCTTCCTCAACACCATCAACTGGGCCCTGGACCGCAACAACCTTCTGTCCATTGCCCCCAGGCCCATCGAAAGACTGCACATCACGCTCAGCCGGGAGGAAATGATCGAGTTGAGGTTGGTTGTGTTGTTGATCCTGCCGGGTTGCGCGGCCATTTTGGGAATGATAACTTACTGGATCCGTCGAAGTTAAGCGCCCCTTTCCCCATGAGAAAACAACTCACCCTGATCCTCATTCTTATGAACCTGGTGGTGCTGGCCGTTTTCTACTGGTTTGAAAAAGGAATCCGGGAGGAGGACCGATTTGCCCGTGAAGATAAAAAAATTTTTCATGAGGAAGCGGTAAGCATTGACTATATTCGGATCTCCGGGGACTCGATAGGCCCCGACCGCATCCTGAAAAAAACGGAAACGCAGTGGGACTTGGCCTCCCCCATGGAATGGCAGGCCAATATTTTTGCAGTGAGCCGCATCCTCAACCAGATCACCTTTCTGGAGAAGGAAACGGGATTTCTGGTGGAGGATCTCAAGGATGCGGAACGCGATCTGTCAAACTTCGGCCTGGATAACCCCCAGCTCAGGCTGGAGTTTGGCAAGGGCGCCAAACGCACGGCCATTGCCATCGGAGCGCCCACCGAAATCGGCAACCGCGTCTACATACTTTCCCCCGACCAAAAGGAAATCATGGTCATTAAACGCGGCCTCTACGACAGCCTGTTGGTGGATCTTGGAAACCTCCAAAGCCAGTCGGTCTTCGAAATACCCCTGTTCGAATTGAAAACCCTCAGCATTCAAAAGTCCTATCCTTCCCCTTTGCGCATTCGCATTTCGAAAATCGACCATCAGTGGCGCTTCGAGACGCCCATTCAGACTCGGGCGGATCTGGCTGAAGTGGAAACCGTGGTAAACGGGTTAAACAATTTGGCTGTACATTCGTTTATCGACAATCCCGACCCCGATCCAAGCATTTACAACCTGATCAATCCTCAGATGCGTTTGACCTTGGAAGCGGAGGACAAACGCCAATCGATCCTGATTGGGGCCAAGTATACCGAGGAGGGAGGGGATGAATATTATTACGCAAAACTGAGTGAAAACGATACGGTTTTCACCGTTCCGGTGAGGCTCTTCGACGAGCATCTCAACAATGCGCAGGAGGAATTGCGGGAAAGGCGATTCGTTCCTTTCGATCCCAGCGCCATCAGCGCCCTGGAAATCAGCCGAGGGAATCAGGCCCTTTCCCTGCAAAAATTGGAGACCGGAGAATGGCAGGTATTCAGCAGAGAGGAGGATGGAAGCATGGTGGCGCACGTGGCGGACCCCGCTATCGTCGCCGCCATGGTCACCAGCTTGCAGACCCTGCGGGCGCAGAATTTCGTGTCAGATGCTCCTTCCAAAGCAGATCTGGAAGTTTATGGTTTCACCGATCCCCAACGCGTGATACAGCTCCAGGCCGATAGGGACATCATTCTGGAGGTGGGAGATTTGGTGGCCGGAAACCCCCGGCACGCCTACGCAAAATTGGAAAGTGAGCCCTTCATTTATGAAGTGGATCGATCCCTTTTGGAGGAGTTTCACCCCCGGCCTCTGGATTATCGGGCCCGGCTCGTTCACCGGGAACCGACTGAAGCCAAGCTGGTCGAACTCACCATTTATGAAGCCGACAGGGATCAAGTGGTTTACGGCGCGGCCTTGAACGAGGAAACTCCAACCTGGGCTTCCATCGCGGCAGAATTTGCAGTGGAAAGCGCCGCCCGGGAAGACCTGCTTTCGCTGGTGGACCAAGCCAGAATGATCGAAGCAAAATCCTATATTGATGAAGCTTTCGACTCCATCGAATGGAAGTATCGGCTCGACTTCCAGTTTGAGCGCAGGGGAGAAGCGGAGGTGGATTCCTGGACCACCAGCCTTTGGGTAAGTGAGCGGTTTAGCGGCACGCGCACCATTGTGGGGTTCCGCTCGCAGGAGCGTGTTTTCTATGCGCCCCAGAGGTTTATCGACGCTTTTTTCGGCCTTACCATTTCCAGGGCTGATCCCGGGCCGGAACCCGAACCGGCAACCCCCCGGGGGGAACATTCCGTTGGCCCTCCCCCGCCGGATGCTCCGCCTGGTCCCTGAACAAATATTCCTCGGTTTCATGGATGGCATAACAGTTGGCCACGGTTGCTCAGCCAGAGTTCGCCGCAAGGATTCAGGCCCATGTCCTACCTGAAAAAGAAGAATCGAACCTTTGTTCAGCGCCTCCTCATGGGCTGCCACAACCTGGCGCTGTTGGGACTTGCCCTTTCCTTCATGATGCTTTCGGCCGTAGTGGTATTGAGCATGTTCTACGAGGAAATCCCCATTCCGCCACGGCTGATGGAACGGATCGAGCGGCAGTTGGAATCGCAGGGGCTGAACCTCGCATGTGAAAAAGTCACCCTGGACTTCAGGGGAAACCTTTTGGGGCACAAGATGGCTTTGTCCTTCATGAAATCGGATGAACCCGTCCTTGAGGCCGACCTGGTCTACCTGCATATCAATTTCGCGGCCCTGATGCTGGACCGGATGTCCATCGACAAGGTCAGGGTCTCCAACGCCACGTTGTACTGCCCTGCCATGGTGTCGCCATCGGGCGCTACTGACTACCTGGTGCGGGATCTGCACTTCGCCCTGAGGCGGCACTGGGGTGGATGGAGCATGCCCTTTCTGACCGGAAATTTCCGGCACCTGCAATTATCGGCCAGCGGAGACCTTACCGGCCTGGTTCCCCATTTGTCGGCGGCGGGGAAAGGGGATTCCGAAAAACCCGACCTCTATCCGGAATACCTCAAACTGTCCGGCTTGGCCATGGAGGCATACAAAACACTGAACGCCCTGCATGCCCCGCACTTGGAGCTCGCATTTGCCACCCCTGCGAACCGGCAATTCACGGTTTCCTCCCGGCTCACGGCGCCACGTTTTTCTTCCACGTCATGGCCCTCGGCCGAAGGCCTCACCCACACCGGATCCTTTCAATTGGCGCCCGATGTTCGCATTTTACAACCGGTTCGCATCGGGGCCCAAACCGTAACGATGGAAAATCCCGAAATCCGTCTGAAGAACGTTTCCATCGCGGCCCTCAAAAACGGCCCAATCGAGGACTTGAAGTCTCCGTTCCCCTTTCGGTTCGAAGCCTCTACCTCCACCTTGATCTATCGGGACACCCCATTCGACAACCTGGTAATATCCGGATCTCTTTTGGACGGTGGAAAGGTCGAGGGAACGATCAGTGCGGAAACACTTCAAGGTGTTTTGACCTCCCATCTGCGGGCCGATTTGAAATCCAGGACGGCAAGGGGGTCTGTTCGGGGCCATTTCAACGGCGAAGCGATCGTCGGCCGGCCTGAATTCAATCACCTTTGGAAGCTGCGTTGGTCGAAACAGCATCAACCCGCCTATTTCGATCTCGACTTCAGTTACCCCGGGAACCTCGATGGCTTGGCCGCCCAGTTTCGTCTGGAGACGCGCGATGTAGAGATGATAAAAGCTCCTTTCCAATGGGCTCGTTTGCGTGGCCACCTGAGGGGAACCCGACTGGATTTGCACCAAATCGACGTGGGCGGCAATGGCAACGACCTCCAATGTGCTTTCCGGCAAGACCTGCGGGAGAAGTTTTTCAGATTTTCCATGGCGGGCAATTTTCGACCGCACGATGTCAACGCCTGGTGGGGAAGCTGGTGGACGGAGACCTTCCAACACCTGAACATCATCGATCAACCTCCCTATCTCGACTTGGCCATCCGTAATTCATTTTATTACAAAAAACGCCTTACGCTTCACGGTTACGCCGGCGGCGAGACGGTGGAGTTGGGCGGTATGCGCTTCGAACGGATTGCCTCGAAAATGTTTATTCGCCCCAATTATATCGACGTATTTGAACTGAATGCGCACAGGCCGGAAGGCTCAGCCTCGGGGCAACTTCAGTGCGAACTAAAGGGCGGTGCCCTTCAATACATCCGCGTCGATGCCACCTCCAATCTCGACCCGGAACCGTCCCTGGGTCTCTTCGGAGAGGGAGGCAGAAAAATCCTTGAACCCTACACCTGGGAAGGACACCCCACCCTGACGGTGCGGGGTGAATTCAACTTTTCCGAGCCAACCCACTGGCAGGAATTGGATATCGGGATTGCCACCGACTCCCCCCTGTCCTATCATGGGTTCCCCGTCGACAGCCTGGAAGCGAGGTGCCGCTACGACCGGGGCGATGTCTACCTGGATGAGCTCGCATTCCGGTTTGCCGAAGGATCGGGCTCGGGCAGCGCCTCCTATATACACCAGGACGAAAACGCCTTTTTGCTCTATGATTTCGAGTTGATCGGGGCCCATCTCGGCCAAGCTCTGAAAAAGGTGGGGCAATTCCGCCGCAACAGTGGCGCGGACCAACCGAGCCAGGGAAGGGGCGAAAAAGAATACAAGGGAGTTCTGGATATCCAGGCTTCCGGCATTTCCCCAGCCGGCTACGGACTGGATAAGGTGTTTGCCCAAGGCAACGTGGAAGTTCGGGACGGAACCCTGGCCGAAATACCCTTGTTCGGGCCCTTGTCCGGTTTAATATTCTTTACCAAACTGAAGTTGGGCGATGCCTCCGCCTTCTTTCAATGGGATGCCGGCAAAATTACCTTTCCCGATCTGGTCATGACCGGAAATACGGCAAGGCTGGAGGGGGAAGGCGACTACTATCCGGATGGTTCCTTTCTCGATTTTCAGGTCCGGGTGTTTTTGTTGCGGGAGGCCGGAATTCCCATCCTGTCCCAATTGGTCATGCCCATTCTGGATCCTCTCAGCCACATTGCGGAGGTCAACCTGACGGGGACATTAACCAAGCCGCAGTGGCAGTTTGCCCTCAATCCATTGAACCCCTTCATCCCGAAAACCATTCCCCGGCCGAAACCCCTGGATACGATTATCCTGGAGTACGAATTCGCCCGGTAAACGAAATTCTTGCCATGGCGGCAATATCCATCATTATTCGCATTCCCTTTTTTTGTGAATAACGCCCCGGAACCTTGGGAAGGCTCGTATTCTTCCCATTTCAAATCAAGGTCTTCAACGAATACCCATTTGGCAATTCAATGGAAAAAGAGCATATATTCGATGTTTTCGCGTTTTTTCCTGAAAACCTTCTCCTTGGCGCACGTTAACCTGAACCTGGCTTCGATTTGGATCTTAACGAAATAAAGGAAATCATCGAAATCATGAAACGCTCCGGGCTGACGGAGTTCGAGATCGAGGAGAAGGGCTTTAGATTGCGCATTTGCCGAAGTCCCAATGGGAATGGGAATCTGGCCGTTGTGCAGGCGGCGCCAACCTATCCCGGGGCGGTTCCACCTATCCCTTCACCCCAGCCCGATCCCTCCTCCCCGTCCTCCGAATCCAAAGCCGAGGAAGCGGAAGAAGAGAATTTCCACCTCATCAAATCGCCCATGGTGGGAACTTTTTACCGTTCACCTTCGCCGGAAAACCCGCCCTTCATCAATGAAGGAGATACGGTAGGGCACGAGACGACGGTTTGTATCCTTGAGGCCATGAAGGTCATGAACGAGATCCCGGCCGATGTATCCGGAGAAATCATGCAGATTTTGATCCAGAACGGGGAATCGGTCGAGTACGGGCAACCCCTTTTCAAGGTGAAAAAAACCTGATCGGGTTCATGTCATGATCAACAAGGTCCTCATCGCCAATCGCGGCGAAATAGCCCTCCGCATCGTCCGCGCCTGTCGAGAAATGGGAATAAAGACCCTGGCCGTATATTCGGAGGCGGATGAACAATCCCTGCACGTGCAACTGGCCGATGAAGCCATTTGTATCGGCCCGGCTCAACCCTCGGAAAGTTATCTGAAGTCCGACCGGATCCTAAGCGCCGCGGAAATATCGGACGTGGATGCCATTCACCCGGGGTACGGATTCCTGGCGGAAAACGCCGATTTCGTCGAGCAATGCGAAACCTGTAAGATCAATTTTATTGGCCCGAATTCTTCGGTTATCCGGCAGATGGGGGACAAGGCCCTGGCCATCGAAACCGTCAGGAAAGCCGGTGTCCCAACCGTTCCCGGCAGCGAGGGGGTGGTTGAATCCGTCAAAGAAGGGCTCAAAGCGGCCGAAGCCATTCGATACCCGGTTTTGATCAAGGCTGTGGCCGGGGGCGGCGGCAAGGGGATGCGCATTGCCCGCAACGGGATCGCCTTCGCCAGGGAATACGACATGGCCAGGGCCGAAGCGGAGAAGGCTTTCGGCAACCCTTCGGTTTACCTGGAAAAACTGGTGGAAAACCCGCGTCACATCGAGTTCCAGATATTGGCCGACAAGAATGGAAAAACCATCCACCTGGGGGAACGTGACTGTTCGGTGCAAAGGCGGCATCAGAAACTCATCGAAGAAGCGCCCTCCCCCTTCATGACGGAAGAATTACGTACGAAAATGGGAGCAGATGCCATTCGCGGCGCCCAAGCGGCCGGCTACGAAAATGCCGGCACCATGGAATTCCTGGTCGATGAAAGAGGCAATTACTACTTTATTGAAATGAATACGCGGATTCAAGTGGAGCACCCGGTCACCGAGGAAGTGACGGAAACCGATCTGGTCAAGGAGCAAATCCGCATCGCCGCGGGCGAGCCCCTTCAGTTGGAACAATCGGATATCCGGATCAATGGCCACGCCATTGAATGCCGCATCAACGCGGAGGACCCATCGCGCAATTTCGCCCCCAGTCCGGGCACTATCAATGTGTATTATCCGCCGGGAGGACATGGCGTCCGGGTCGATTCCCACATTTACGGCGGCTACGCCATCCCCCCTTACTACGACAGCATGATCGGGAAGCTCATCACCTTCGGCCAGAATCGGGAAAACGCCCTGGACCGAATGTCCCGCGCCTTGAGTGAATTTATAATCAGTGGGATCAAATCTACCATTCCCTTTTCTAAGGCGATAATTCAAGATCCCGTTTTCAGAAGCGGGAAGGCCTCCACCTCCTTTGTGGAAGATTTCTTTTCCCGCTCAAACCTCGATGCTTTTGTTCAATCCAACCACAATCTGGAATCATTATGAAGACCGATAAAAAGGACGGGAAGGTGGTGCCATCCATCGGCTCGGAGGAAACCGTCTCTTTGGGAGAAATAAAAATAAACCATTCCGTGGTGGCCAACATTGTGCGTTTGGCCGCTCTGGAAAATTCCGACGTATTTGCCGTAGGGGGGAGCTTTGTCGATGGCATCACGGAGATCTTTTCCAAAAAGGAGGCCTCGGAGCGCGGGGTACGCATAACCGAAAGCGAAAGCGGGTACTACCGGATCGAAATCCGGCTCATTTTAAACTACGGCGTCGAATTGGCCAAGTGTGCCTACCTGGTGCAGGCTTCGGTAAAAGACCGGGTAGAAAAAATGACGGGGAAATTGGTCGAACGCGTCGATGTAGTCATTGACGGGGTCAAAACGGGGGAAGAACGGGCGCCCGGCGATGGTTCGTTGTCGGATGAGGAGTAATGTGACCCTGCCGGGTGGTGGCGCGCGCAGACCAATCCCCTCCCACGCATTTCCCCAATCCCCTTGGAGGCGCATAATTATCCCCCCCTGGAAAACCTGCTGCAGTGGAATTCAGCTTTGATAGACTGGCCGACGCACCGGTTCCGATTCTTTTCCTGATCGTAATCGCCCTGGCGATTATTACGGCCGGATTGGTCATGCTCTTCTCCAGATGGAAGAAGCCCACTCTTCTGATTTTCAACAACGAGAACGGGCGGGTGGAAATTTCCAGGGTGGCCATTCAAAAAGTGGTGCAGCGCACCTGCGACCGATTTATCGAGGTGGGCCGTGCCCGAAGCTATCTAAGCCAGTCCAAAGGTTATATACATATCAAGGTTCGGCTGATGCTGGGGGTAAAGACGCGGGTGCCGGATATTTCCAGCCACTTGCAAAAGCAGATCACCCGGGCCGTTCGGGATGACTTGGGCATAAAAAACCTGGCTGATGTGACGGTGGTGGTGGAAGGATTTATGAACCCGGTGGAGCAGGAAAAGAATTAAACGGACAAAACTGGCTACTCGTCGAAAAAACGCTTGGCCTTCTCGAAGAAGGAATTGCCGTCGGGATCCCGATCATCGCCCGATTCCCGGGCATAGGCTTCCAGCAACTCCCTCTGCTTGGGTTTGAGTTTTCGGGGCACTTCCACGTGCACGGTTACATACTGGTCGCCCAAATCGACTCCCTGGAGAGAGTGCAGGCCCTTTTTCCGCATGCGGAACCGGGTTCCCGACTGTGTCCCGGCAGGGATCTTGAGGGTAGCCTTACCGGTCAGGGTGGGCACTTCGACGGCCCCTCCCAAAGCAGCCAGGGTAAACTTGATCGGGACCTGGATAAAGAGGTCATCTCCATCCCGGTCAAAAATGTCGTGCTCTCGCACGTGGATGAGAATCATGAGGTCTCCGGTCGGACCGCCGCCAATACCGGCTTCACCCAACCCCTCCAGGCGCAGCCGCGATCCCGTATCAACCCCCGGGGGTACCCTGACGTTTGGATTGCAGGAGGTCATCACCCGCCCCTCCCCGGAGCACTTCTTACAAGGAAATTCCACGATGGATCCGGTTCCGCGGCACTTGGAGCAGGTTTGTTTAAGGCGGAAAAAACCGCGCGAACTGGTCACTTGCCCGACGCCCCCGCAGTTGGGGCAGGCCCTCTTGGAAGTTCCCGGTTCCACCCCATCTCCACGGCAGCGGTCGCAACTGGTAGCCCTGCGAAAGGAAATCTCCTTTTCCACCCCCCGGGCCGCTTCTTCCAAGGTGAGTTCCAAATCGTATTGCAGGTTTGCCCCGGGACGGGCCGGGTTGAGGCCGCCTCCGAAGAGTTCATCGAATATCCCGCCAAATCCCGTGCTGCCTCCGAATACCTCCCGGAAAATATCGGCCGGATCGTGGAATCCACCGGCTCCGCCACCTCCCATGCCGCGGCGGACTGCCTCGGGCCCGTGCCGATCATAGAGGGCTCGTTTTTCCGGATCCTTCAAGACTTCATAGGCGTTGGATACCTTCTTGAATTGCTCCTCGGCATGCTTGTCCCCGGGATTTCGGTCGGGATGGTACTGAAGGGCTTTCTTGCGGTAAGCCTTTTTCAGCTCAATTTCCGAAACATCGCGACCGACGCCCAACAAATCATAGTAATCCTCCGCCATGTTTATTGCTCTTTCTTCCCGGTTCCGCTACCGTCCCCGCCCTTTCCTTCCGCCGCCGGGCCAGTGGAGACTATGACGTTGGCAGCCCTGAGAACCCTGCCGTTCAAGACGTAACCTTTGCGCACAACCTCCAGGATTTTGTGATCTTCAACCTCATCACTCGGTTGAGACCCGACACTTTCATGGAAATTGGGATCGAATTCCTCTCCCTGGGGTTCCACAGTTTCCAATCCGTTGTTTTTCAGAATGGAAACCAATTGGCCCGCAACCATGCAGAATCCATCGGCTATCGGTTTTGCTTCGGGATGAGTTTCCGCTGCTTTCAGCCCCAAATCCAGGTTATCCAGCGCGGGCAGAAGATCCTCGATCAAGCCGGAAATGGCGTATTTGCGAAGTTCTTCCTTTTCCCGAAGACTGCGTTTGCGAAAGTTTTCAAACTCGGCCGTGGCCCGCAAAACTTTTTCGTACAACTCTTCTCTATCTTTGAGGTATTGCTGCAATAGCTCTTCCGCGGCGGGTTCCACGGTTGAGGTGGAGGTCTTCCCGTCGCCTCCCTCTGCCCCGGCCGTGTTTTGGGCAACCTCATCTTCGGGAGCTTTTTCCATGTTGGTGTTTTCGGTGTCCTCGGCTATCATTTTTTAAACGGTCTAAGGAAAGGGGTATTCTCCACAAGTTCAAGAAAAGGTTGGCCGGTTCTTTTCGTCCGGCGGCGTGGAAGAGCCTCGGGGTTCCCTTTTGGTACGAGGGCCTCGGGAAAATTGGTCCGTTACCAGTATTTCCGCGTCCCAGTCCCCGGAGACCTGAAAATCGCCATCGTAGGGCAGCAGCAGGTTGGTCCCCCGGAGGTACTCCCGCGTCTCGGATCCTCGCACCCGGATTGCCCCGGAAACAACGCTGATCAGAACGGGAGGGGAATAAGCCGGGTAACGCCGGATTTCTCCACCGGCGAACCCCTCTTTGCGGATGCGAAACGCCTCGCAGTCGGCCAGGAGATCTCCGCAACGCGTATTCTTTTGGGGCTCGGGCTCGAAATCGCAAAAATCTATGGACTGCAGGGCTTCGTCCACATGGACCGGGCGCGGCATGCCATCGAGTCCGGCCCGCCCCCAGTCGTAGACCCGGTAGGTGGTATCCGAGTTTTGCTGGATTTCCAGGATAACATTTCCCCTTCCTATGGCGTGGAGGCGTCCGCTCTGCACAAATAGGGCATCTCCGGCGGCCGCGGAAATTTTGTGGACGAGCGGCTCCAAGTCGCCCATGTGCAAGGCCGTTTCAAACTGCTCCCGGGTAACACCGGCCTTCAATCCCGCCATCAATTCTGCTCCAGGATCGACCTCGACCATATACCACATCTCGGTTTTTGGTTCCCCTCCAAGCTGGCGGGCCACTTCGGCGGGGGGATGAACCTGCAAACTGAGGGTCTCTCGGCAATCCAGCCATTTGACAAGAATGGGGAACGGATGATCGGGCGGATATTCCGGCCCCATGATCAATTCAGCGTGGCCGGAAATGGCCTGTCCAAGCGTCCGGCCCGCATAGGGACCGGTTTCGATCACGGATCGGGCGCCAGGGCGATCGGCAACTTCCCAACTCTCTCCGATCATTTGGCCCGGGGGAAGTCTGCGGCCCAGCTTCGACTCCAGGCTTCTCCCGCCCCATACCCGTTCCATATGGATGGACCTGCAAAAAATCGGATAGGACATCAGCCTCAGTTGGATAAGATTCTTTTCATTGGAAAAAATCTTATTATGCTGTGATATTGCAACCCACTTTCCGATTAACCCCCATGGCAAAAACCAAAAAATCCCCCGAGCCGGCGCCAAAGGCAACCTTCGGCTCCTATCAGGGAAAACCTCGTCCCTTTTCCGCATTATTCTTCCTGGTCCTGGGAACGCTTCTCCTGCTCTCCCTCATTTTCTTCGATCTCGACCAGAGCCCTTTCAAAACATCCGAAGGAACCGTGGGAGATTCCTTTTTTGGAAAATTCGGCGAACAGGTCCCCTATTACATCCTGTGGGGATTCGGCCTATCCGCTTGGGTGATTGCAATTGCTTTCCTCCTGATGGGTTACCTGTATCTCTTTCGGCGCTCTCACCTTTTGAAGTGGCCCCAAATCTTATCCCTTATTGTTTTCACTTTCTCCGTTTCCATCTTCGGGACCCTGGCCCAGGAGATGTTTTTTCAGGATAGCCCCTACATCTACAACGACTGGAACTTTGCCAACGGATTGGGCGGAATGGCGGGAAACCTGCTCTATGGTAAAGGGCTGAAAATCTGGTTGGGGGAAGGTGGCACAATTATCGTCAACGGCGCAGTCTTGGTTATCAGCCTCCTGGCCCTGTTCACCTCCGACCTGGGCGCCTTGTTTGAGCGCCTGGCCCTGCGTGTGGGCAATCAACGCGAGACTGCGAGGAAGAAAGACCGGCAAATCAAAAAGGACTCCTCCAAGGGGACCCGAGCCATGCGCATGAAGTCCCTCAAGCGGGCCAAAGGTGGAAAAGGCGAACCCCGCAGGAAGTCCAAAGAAGGAAAAGGGGACCGGTCCAGCCCCTTCAAAGTCGCGGCCCGGAAGAAGACGCGCAAGGCGTCATCCAAAGGTATCACTGGTAAGAAGGGATTAAAACTCAAAATCGTGGCCGGGGAGAAGACGCGCAAAGCGAGAAAAAAATCCCTCCCCGGCAGACGGGGAAACTTCATTTTTCCGACCCAAGAACTGCTGGCAGTTCCGCCCGAAAGAGACCAGAAGTCGGACAAGTCGGGACACGAAAAAACAGCCAGCGTCCTCATCGAGACCCTGGCCAATTTCAACGTTGAGGTCACTCTGGAAGAAATCCTCAACGGCCCTGTTATTACCCGCTACGAGGTTGTTCCGAAGAAGGGGGTCAAGGTCGGCAAGATTTTGGGCCTGAGCAACGATATCGCCCTGGGCTTGAAGGCGTTGGGGGTTCGCATCCAGGCCCCGGTTCCGGGAAAGGGAACGGTGGGGATCGAGGTGCCCAATAAAAGCCCGGAGTCCGTTTACCTGCGCGATATCATCGAATCGGAGGACTGGGCCAGATCCAAGGCGGATATTCCCATAGCTCTGGGAAAGGAAGTCAGCGGGCGGCCGCTCATCGCAGATCTCGCTACGATGCCCCATTTGCTGGTGGCTGGCGCCACCGGATCGGGGAAAACCGTATGCATCAACGCCATTATCGCCTCTCTGCTTTACCATTCCAGCCCGGAGGACGTGCGGTTCATCATGGTGGATCCCAAAATCGTGGAAATGCAGGTCTATAACGATCTTCCCCACATGTTGATTCCGGTGGTGACCGAGCCCAAACGAGTTCCCGGGGCGTTGAAGTGGCTGATCTCGGAAATGGAACGCCGCTACCAGGTGTTTGCCAAAGTAGGAGTGCGCAATATCGCCGGTTTCAACGATAAGCAGAAAGCAAAGCGCAAAGAGGAAAAAGAACGGGCCGCACAACTGGCCTTGGAGGGCGCCAAGCCCCCGGAGGATCCCCTGGGCATGGACAACATTCCGGAGGCCCAAGCGCCGGCCATCGAGGTCCCCCGCGACGCGGACATCGAGATCCCCGACAAATTTCCCTACATCGTCTGTTTCATTGATGAGCTGGCAGACCTGATGATGGTGGCCCAAAAGGACGTCGAGACCTCCATCGCGCGGCTGGCTCAACTGGCCCGAGCCGCCGGCATTCACCTGATAATCGCCACGCAAAGACCCTCGGTCAATGTCATCACCGGTATCATCAAGGCGAACCTTCCCTGCAGGATCGCCTTCAAGGTGAGTTCCAAGGTGGACAGCCGGACCATTCTGGACGAAATGGGAGCCGAGCAATTGATCGGCCGGGGAGATATGCTATTCAACCCACCCGGGTCCGGAAAATTGATCCGGTCTCAAGGTTGTTTTGTTTCCGACGATGAAATCAATAAAATCGTGGAGTTTCTCAAACAAAACGGACCGCCGCAGTTTGCCAAGGAAGTGGAACAACAAATGAAGTCCGGCGACGATATGGAATCGCTGCAGGAAGACGTGGACGAGCTGTTTCCCAATGCCGTCGAGGTGCTACGATCAAGCCGCCGGGCCTCGACTTCCATCCTGCAGCGGCGATTGAAAATCGGTTACAACCGGGCGGCCAGGATTATGGAGCTGATGGAAGCCCGCGGAATCGTCGGTCCCGAAAACGGCCCTCAGCCGCGGGAAATTCTGGTGGACCTGGAAACAATTTAGCTTGGTTCGGTCGAGTTCCGGCAAAATTCCCCGAAAAATGTCCTACCTTTCCTTGGACGATCCATCATTTTCTTTGCATTTTGTATCTGAATCCCCAGATTAGTTTCCTATGCGATCCATAGGGGAAAGACTTGCTGAGACGCGCAACAGGAAAGGAATTTCCCTTCGGGAGGCTGCCGACTCGCTCAAGATCAGTGTGAACATCCTGGATTGCTTTGAAAACGACCATTTCGAAATAGGATTGCCCGAAATTTTTGTGCGCGGGTTCCTGACCAACTACGCGAAATTCCTGGAGATCGATCCGGCCAGGATTCGGAGCGATTACGGCGCCTACAAAATGGGGGAAAGCAAACTTGCCAGGCGGGATCGCCGGGAATTGCTCGGCCGCCTGGATCTTCCCGATCCCGGTTCTACGACCGAGGAATCCTCCGAAAGGGACTCCGAGGTGGAAGAGGCCGCGTCGTCGTGGGCCTTTCCCTCCGGGCCAGCCGGGCCTAAATCGGCCGAATCATCCAGCGCTTTGGATGCTGAATCCAAGGTGGATTACTCCATTTATTGGAAATTGGGGTTCGCGGGAGCAGCGGTAGTTGCGGTGTTCGTCCTCCTTATTTATATCATTTGGAGCGTCATCACCAAACCAGGGCCGGATCTCAATCCTCGAGCAGCGGAGACACCTGCGCCGCTTCCGGAAACTACCGAAACCGAGATCGTCCAACCCACCGAGGAAACGATCCTGTTGGTTGCATCGGGGGACGTGGACGTTCTGGTGATCGAACAGAATACTGAAAAGCAACTTTATCGAGGGCCCTTGGCCGCAGGGGATGAAGTGGAAATTGTCAAGACCGGCCCCGTGACCATCGCTTTCAGTGAGGGAGCTTTTCTGGAATACGAAAAAGGTGGTCAACGCTTTCAACCCAAAAGCCAAGGCCTGGGCCGCATGACGGTGCCTTAACCCGCATTTCCACTCATGCGGGTCACCATTTGGCCCGCCGGTTGACAGGTCCCTTCAGCCCGAGAGGCTTTCCCAGGATTTCGGATACGAGTATCGCTTTCCTTTGCCCGAGGGGGTGGGCCAGATCGCGGAAGAGTTGACCGCGCAACGAACTTTTGGCCAGGAGGAGCGGGGCCAATCGGGGTGTCGTTGCAACCGGCTCGGCCCGTTTCCTCAGGTTGGCTTCGAGAGCCCGGACCCGGCGCAATTTATCCTCGATTTCCTCAAGGTGAATTTGGGTGTCCAAGGCGGTGGGGACAGGGCGTGCAGGGAGTGGAGCGGGTTCGGCAACGGGGGAAGGGCCGTGTTCGGGGAACTCCTCGGTTTGTTGCGACATTTCCCGGCCGACTGGAAAGGGCTTGCGGCCGGGGGAGAGCCAATCGGGTTGGGGTTGCTCCTCAAGGGGAAGAGGGGCGGCGGTGCCCTCGAACCGTTCCGCGATTTTTCGTTGAATTTCCTTTTTGATCTCCCGGGCCCGACGGGCTTCCTCGGATACCCTCTTGGCGTGGCGGGCGGGCTTCTTGCCCTTGCCTTTTTTCTTCTTTCCCTGCGCGGCATTTCCCAATCCGTAGAGGATCAGGATTATTATGGGGACAATTACGTTCTCCAGGTTGTCAAAAACCCATTCCATGGGAGTATCCCGGATTTAATCGGTCGGCGGCGGCTGGCCGTTTTCGTCGCTATCGGAGATGGAGCGCCTCATGGAGGTATCGGATTGGATATTTTCCAAGCGGTAATAATCCATAATGCCCAGGTTTCCACTGCGAAAAGCCTCGGCAATAGCCATGGGCACCTGAGCCTGAGCTTCCACCAATTTGGCATTCATTTTTTCCACCCTGGCCGACATCTCTTGCTCTTGCGCCACGGCCGCGGCACGCCGAATTTCCGCTTGGGCCTGAGCCAATTTCTTATTGGCCTCGGCCTGGGCCGTCTGAAGTTGAGCCCCCACATTTTCCCCGACGTCCACGTCGGCAATGTCGATGGACAGGATTTCGAAAGCGGATCCCACGTCGAGGCCGCGGTTGAGCACGTTCTGGGAAATGGTATCGGGATTTTCCAACACGTATTTATAAGTTTCGGAAGACCCGATGGTGGTCACGATGCCCTCTCCGACCCGGGCGATAATGGTTTCTTCCTGGGCGCTGCCGACGTAGCGCTCCAAATTACTGCGAACCGTCACCCGGGCGCGGGCCTTGACCTGGATTCCGTCCTTGGCTATGCCATCGATAGTGGCCTTGCCCTGGTCGGAAGAGGGGCAGTCGATCACTTTTGGGTTGATGGAAGTCCGCACCGCTTCCACCACCGATTTTTCCGTTCCCTTGGTGGCGAGGTCGATCACAGTGGCCTGATCCCAGTCCAAGGGCAACCCGGCTTTCTGGGCGTTGATCAGGGCCAAAGTGGTCAGCATAATGTCGCCTCCGGCCATGTAATGGGTTTCGAGCTGGGCAATCGGAAGATCGATGCCCGCTTTCACAGCGGTAATGCGGGCCTCCACAATGAGTCCATGGGGCAACTTCCTGAGAAACCGCATGAACACCAGGTTAACCAGCCCAACCGGCGCCCCGGAGGACAAGGCCTTCAACCAAACGCTGATAAAGGACAGGAAGATGAAGGCCACAATTATCCCAAAGACGATGAAAATTACGGCTATGATGAAGCTCAAATCTACTGCGAATACTGGTATCATATTTCTTTAACGATGAGTTTTAAATGTTCGGACCGGATGACAACTACGGTGGCATCCTTTTTAATGAGCCCGCCCTCCGAGGCGGCTTCAAGAGATTTGTTGTCGATCATGACCTTGCCGGAAGGAGCCATCGTGGTCAACACTCTGCCTCGCTTCCCCACCAGATCATCGCCCCCCACCGGTTTGGTTTGCGCTTTTTGAGCGTGGTGGTGCTGAAACTGTTTCCCAAAGGGCGAGCGGGCAATCAGCCGGATTTCCAGGAAAAAAAGCAGGATCCCGGCCAGGGCGCCTCCTAGAAGAATGGCGGCCGACCCCAACATGCCCCAATCCTCGTAGGCGAGAATGGCCGCGACGACCAAAGCGATCGCTCCCATTATGCCCAAAATCCCTCCCGGCGCAAAAATTTCCAGAAAGAAGAGCAGCAGGGCCAATAGAATCAAGGCAACTACGTAGGTCATCATGATGGGGTCCTTTTCTCCACCAGAAGCGAATAGCTTTTATAGCCGATTACAACCACGGGATCACCTTTTCGCAAGGCGCCCACGGCGGTGCCGGCTTCGTAGAGCTTTCCTTCGATGACTACCTCCCCGAGAGGATGGAGATCCCGCGTCACGGTTCCCACACTGCCCACGTCCGGCAAACCGCCCCCGGCGATGACACTCCCCCCTACTCCGGTGACCGGACTGGGATCGGCTACGGTGGACTCGACCACGACGCGGTGCAGGAGTTTCGATTTCGGGAGGAAACGCCAAATCAAGGCCAGGCCCCCCACCGCAATAACCAGGCTCCAAAATAAATTGTATACCCCCGCCACCAGGGAATCCGGGTTGATCCTCCAGTCCAACGGCTCCTCTCCGGGCTCGGGAGTGACCGGCCAGACATCCGCCAACGACCATACCATGGCGCCCATGACACAAATGATTCCCAGAAATCCAAAGACCAGGGCCCCCGGTAAAAAAAACAGCTCCACCGCGATCAGGACGACCCCTCCCAGCAGCAGCAGCAGGGCCTCGTACCCGGCCAAGCCGGCAACTGTGTGGCCAAAAAATGCAAACAATATCAATCCCAGGCCGATAATTCCCAACAATCCGAAACTCGGTGTTTTGATTTCCACAATCAACATGATGATGCCAATTCCAAAAAGAACCGGCGTGATCATCTCAATCCATGAAGCCAGTTCCTCGGACCAGGATACTTCAAACTCCTTGACCACGGCATCCGTCACGCCAAATCCATACTCCAGAATCTCATCGATGGATTGGGCGATTCCGACCGCCAGAAGAGGTTGAGGGGGATCCCCGAACGGAACGATGGCCTCCGCCGCGGTGAGAGAAAGCAGTGCGTCCTTTTTCTTGATGAGGGTATTTTCGATGGTCAGTTCGTAGTCCTTGTCCATCATGGCTTTCAACACTTCGCTGCGGTAGCGCTTGTTCTGGGCGTAGGAACGAATGCGGGCATCCAGATAGCTCTGGATCTTATGGCGCATGGTATCGGGAATTTCCTGCCCGGTCGCGGCCACGGCAGCGGCCGCTCCCATGATCCCCAGCGGGGAAAAATAGATGTGATCCGTCACGGAGGAGATAATGGCGCCGGCCGATATGGCCTCATCGTTGACAAAGGTAACGGTGTTCCCATTGAAATTGTGCAGAATCTCCATCATTTCCAGTGTCGAATCCAACTGGCCCCCCGGGGTATCCATGTCGAGGATTACCATATGGGCGCCCTGGGCGATGGCCTCCTTCATACTCCTCCGCAGCACGTAGAGGCTGGGTCTTCCAATTTGGGTTCGCACCGGTATTACCGCCACTTGCAGGGCTGAATCCTCGGGGAGGGTAAACCCCTGAACCGGTGGAATCAGCTCCCGCTTGGAAAGTTTGGAAATATCCGGGACCTGGAGGGATTTCAGCCCGTTGCCCTCATCGGAACCTTCCTCCTTCGAGCCATCGTCGGCAACTCCGCTTTGGAAACACCATCCAATCGACAGAAGGAGCAAGGTAAGGGATCTAAATCGGCTCATAGCCATGGGGAATCATGGAAGTGATATAGGGAAATGCAAGAAAGGTTGGCAGATGGCCAGCCCATACCACGAGAAAAATCAAGTTGTCCGGCTCCGTGAAAGTTGCACCAGCAATAGAATCCCCGATAAAAATACCCCTGGCCACACAACCTGAAGGGGATCGGCCAGGAGGTAGCTCTTGTTTTGCCGCAGGATGGATCCCAGTTCGGAAAAATCGGGATCCCCAATGAGGCCCAGAAAGGCCAGGCCGCTGATTTCCAAAACGGAAAACGAAAAGACCAGTTTGGCCAAGCCGACGACATCGGGCTGCAGGTTGGGCCAAATCGTCTTTCGAAACAACATCCAGGAGCGCGATCCCAAGACTCTGCTGGCTTGAACGTAGAGGGTCTCTTTCTGGTGCAACCAGAGCACCCGCAACTGGCGGAAGGCAAACGGCACGTTGCCCAGAGCCACCGCACAAATCAGGGTAGACGGTCCTTGCTTGAAATAGATCAATAAAATCAGGGCGATAAACAATACGGGAATGGCCAGCCAACCGGAAATGGTGGAGAGAATGAACCGGCTCAACCAACCCGGAGCCCTTTGCTCCACGAGCAGGAGCGCCCCGGCCAGCAACAGATTTCCCGCCATGGCGATGAGGCCCATCGAGATGGAATTTCCACTTCCCAGCCAGATTCGGCTGTAAAGGTCGCGGCCGAGTCCGTCGATCCCCAGCCAGTGCCCCGTGGAGGGCCCGGCCAGGCGTTCCGCCGTAAAGGCCTGAGAAAGCGGGTCGAAGGGTGTATGAACCAACCCGATACAAGCCCAAAGCAACACGGCCCCCAAGATATAGTCGAATATTCGGGAAGCCTTCACCTATCGTCCTTTCTCAGGGTCGGATCCATCCTGTGAGCCAGGCTGTCGGTCAGGGAAACCGCGGTAAATACCATTACAATCACAAACAAGAACCCGTTTTCGATAACGAAGAGGTCTTTTTCCAATATGGCGTCGATCAGGTAACTCCCCATACCCGGCCAGGAAAAAACCGTTTCCGTCAGCACAGCTCCACCCAACAGGGCGCCGAAATTTGTCCCCAGGGCGGTAATCAGAGGGGGGCTGGTCAGCTTGAGCAGGTGTTTTCCCCATAGGCGGACCGGACTCAATCCGCGGGCCTTGAGGGAGACGGCCAGGTTTCGCACCAGGGGGCCCTGCAAGCGGGGATGTATTACGTTTACCGCTACCGCGGCCGGATAAAACGACAGGCAGAGGGCCGGGAGGAACAAATGGCGCAGAACGAGTCCGAACAATTCCAGCCTTCCGGTAAGTATCACATCGAGCAACAAGAAGCCCGTTACATGGGGCTTGTCGTAGGTAAAATCGAAGCGGCCCTCGGTCGGAAACACCTGCAGCCACACACTGCCCGTTACAATGAGAATGAACCCCAGCCAGAAGATCGGAATGACTACCCCGATGACCCCCAGGCCGTGACTCACCTTGCGCAACCACCAGGACTTGCCGGAACTGGCCAGCAGCGCTACGGGTATTCCATAGAGCGCCCCCAGCGCCATGGCGGCCAAGGTGAGTTCCAACGTGGCAGTGAGCCGGGAAGCAATGTCCTCGGCGACCGGTCGCTGGGTGATCAGGCTGCGCCCCCAATCCCCGGTGACGAAGCGCCCGAGGTAATTGAGGTATTGGACCGGCAGAGGATCATCCAGCCCCAACCGGGCCCGCTCCAGCGCCACCAATTCCGGATCGGGATTCTTGAGCCGCAAGGAAACGGGATCGCCTTCCAAAAGGCGGATCATGGTAAACAACACCAGGCTTCCACCGAGGAATACCCCGAAAATAACGCCGATCTTGCGCAAGCTGTTGATCAGAAATCCCACTTCCAATTGGATGCGCCATTTCCCGCGGCTTTCAAGGCCGCACGGCCGAATAATAAAGGGCTGATCCGCCAGGGGCCCATGGAAGAATCACTCGTGAGAGGGCCGGACGGGGCCCAGAAATATATCGCCCGTTTTGGCAAGGGTGAACCCCGCCGCGTCGGATTTCAGGACTACGACGTCCTCCCCGTGAACCAGGGCATGTAGGGGAGGTCGCGCCGCCAAATCTCCAATACGGCTTCATACAGTTTTTGCCGTCGGTCGAGATCGCCGGTTTTGCGGGCGGCCAGAAGAAGATCGTCCAGTTCCTCGTTTTTATAAAAGGCGATGTTGGTTGCGGCCCCCATTTTGGCAGACCAACTGGCCAAATGAATGCTGAGAAAATTGTCGGGATCCCCATTGTCGCCCATCCAGCCCAAAAACCCGAGTTCGTGACGCCCGTTGCGGGTGTGGTGAAGATGGTTTTTGAAATCCCGCACATCCACTTCGACCGCGATGCCCACCCGCTTGAGATCCTCCTTGACCAGCGAAATGATTTTTACCGGATCGGGAGCGTATAACCGGGCCGCGTTCATTACGCTTATGGAAACAGGTTTTTCCCATCGATCACCGTATTTTTCGAACACGGCCCTGGCCGCCCCCGGGTCGTAGGGAACGGGATCAAAATTTGCCGGCTGTCCCAGCATTCCTTTGGCCAGGGGGAAATGGGCTACCTCGCCCCAACCATCGAGAGCGACCTCGACCAGTTTCTGCCGGTCTATGGCCTGATAAACCGCCTGGCGAATCTCCGGTTCGGCAAAACGCTCCGCCGCCTGGTTGAAACAGATGTAGGCAAAATTCATGCCCGGTTCGTGATAAACCCGGTAGGCAGGGTCCTGCAATAGCGGTTTCAGTTCCGAGGGCTGCATGCCGTCGAGACCGTCCAACTTGCCCGCTTTCAACTCCAGAAGACGCACGGCGTTATCCCGCACTACTTTGAGCACCAGCCGCTCGTAACCGGCCGGTTCGGCCCAGTAATCCTCAAACCTTTCAAAAACGATGGCCTGATTGGGTTCCCAATTGACAAATTTGTAGGGGCCGGTTCCGACGGGATGCCGGACCATGTCCTCCCCGTAATCCAGCAATGCCTGAGGGCTGATCAGGTAAGCGGGGAAGGAGGCGAGGGAATAGAGAAGGGTCGCGTTGGGTTGCTTCAGGCCGAAACGCAGGGTCATGGGACCGGCTGTCTCCACCTCTGTAATATCGTCGTAGAGGTAATTCCAATACTGGAACAAGGCCCCCGGAAGATGGCCGGGGTGGGTCTGGTCCATCTGCCGTCGAAAGGAGAACGCGGCCGTCTCGGCGTTGAGAGGCGTGCCGTCGTGGAACCGCACCCCTTCCCGCAGTTCAAACCGGATACTCAATCCATCCTCCGAAACCTGGAAAGATTCCGCCAGCCAAGGTTCAATCAGGAGGGTGCCGGGTTTGAAACGAACCAGGCCCTCGCAAACCTGATTGAGCGCTTTGACGGATTCACCGTCTTCCACGTCGGCGGGGTCCAGTTTCTGGGAATCACTCCCCCGGGCGAAAACAAAGGTTGTTTGGGCCGCACCCGAAGATGAGTCCCGGCCACATCCGAAAATAGAACCGGCCAAAATCGCTCCCGCCAGGAGCAGCCCCATTCTCGTGACCCACCCCGGAGCTGAATGTATCAAATCCATCTCAAATTGACCTTCATCTCGATGCTGGGATTCAGACTCAGGTAAACGGGGCATGTATGGGCAATTTCCACTATTTCGCGCTTTTCTGCCTTGTTAAACCGGTCCGGTAATTGGAGATCCACATCCAATCGAGCAATGCGACGGGGCGCGTCGGCCGACATGATCTTGTCCACCCGAACCTTTGCCCCGGTCAAGTCCCAACCCCTGGATTGCCCCTTGATCCCAATCGTTGTCACCATGCAGGATCCCAGGGCCGTAGCGCAAAGATCGGTGGGGGAAAAGGTTTCCCCCTTTCCGTGATTGTCGGCCGGCGCGTCGGTATCCATGGTGGCACGCGATGGTTCGTGCGTGGCCACGGTGTGCAAATCGCCGGTGTATTCCAGTTTGACGGTAACCATCTCAATGCAAGCTTCCCGGAGACTGATTGGGGCGGGCGGCTCCGTCAAGGCAATGCGGTTTCCCTGCTCCCGCCCCCCCGGATCCAACCGGAACGGGAGCCTCCCGCGGCGCCGCGGGAGGCCTTTTTGGTGACGGGATCACGGGGGGATTGGTCCCGGCCGCGGCAGAAGGCCCTTGACTTTCTCGGGTGTGGAACAAAACCACTTCATCACCATGTCCAAAATCGAATACCAAACCCCGGGAGGAGCTACGGTGACGCGTAGCGTGGTGAAGCTTCCCTATGCGGCGGCGCTGGACGAGGCCTTTGACGCCATCGACCATCACCAGGGAGCGCTCTTTTGCAGTGGCTACGAATACCCGGGAAGGTACAGCCGATGGGATATAGGTATCATTAAACCACCGGTGGAGATCATTGGGCGGAACCGCAAATTCGAGATCAACGCCCTCAATGAGCGCGGACAGCGCATCTTGCAAATGATCCGCCCCGCTTTGCAGGGGCAATCCTACATCCGGAGTTTGGATGCCGGCCCCGATGCTCTTTTCGGGGAGGTGGTTGCGATGCCGGATTACTTTCCCGAGGAGGAGCGCAGCAAGCAACCCGGCCTGTTCTCGGTCCTTCGTTCCGTGTGCGCGTTTTTCGGATCGGACAGCGACCTCTATCTGGGATTGTTCGGGGCTTTCGGTTACGATCTCGTCTTTCAATTCGAACCGATCCGGTTGCGGCATCCGCGACCGAAAGATTACGCCGACGCCCACTTGTTTTTCCCCGACCAGATATTCGTGGCGGATCATCGCAAGGAGACGGCGGAAGTTCGCAATTACGATTTCCATATGGGCTCTCACCAAACGGCGGGCATGCCCCGGGAGGGAAAATATTTTGAACTGCCCAGGCCGAAAAACCGGGAGCAGCGCTCCGACCACAAACCGGGTGAGTACGACGGCAAGGTCGAAGCCATACGGGAGGGGACGCGCAAAGGAGACTTCTTCGAGGTCGTGTTGAGCCAGGTCTTTTCCACGGGTTTCCGAAAAACTCCGCGAGAATTGTTCGATAAGATGCGGTCCGTCAACCCGAGTCCCTACGAGTTCCTGATCAATTTGGGGAGGGAACAATTGGTCGGGGTTTCACCCGAGATGTTTGTCCGGGTGGCGGGCAACCGCGTGGAGACCTGTCCCATCTCGGGAACCGTCCCCCGGGGCAACGACGCCATCGAGGATGCCGACCGCATTCTTGAACTCATAACCTCAAAAAAGGACGAAGCCGAATTGACCATGTGCACCGACGTGGACCGCAACGACAAGTCGAGGGTTTGCAAACCGGGCACAGTCAAGGTCATAGGCCGTCGCCTGATCGAGGCCTATTCACGCCTATTTCACACCGTAGACCACGTCGAAGGAGAATTGCTGGACGGTTTCGATGCCATAGACGCCCTTTTGTCCCACATGTGGGCCTGCACTCTGACCGGCGCCCCCAAACCGGCCGCCATGCAACAAATCGAGGACCTGGAAAATTCACCCCGCGGGTATTACGGCGGAGCCGTCGGATTTATCGGTTTCAATGGCGATATGAATACCGGCATCACCATCCGAACCATTCACTTGAAGGACGGCCTGGCAAAATTCCGGGTGGGAGCTACTTTGCTGTGCGATTCGGACCCGTCAGCCGAGGACAGGGAGTGCCGCACCAAGGCCAGCGCCTTTCTCGACATATTGGCCGGACGGCCCCCCCCATCCGATCCGGGATTTATCGTTCCCCCCCGCGAAGATTTCAAACCGCGGGTGTTTTTCGTGGATAACGAGGATTCCTTTGTCCACACCCTGGCAAACTACTTCCGGCAAGCCCAAGCCGAGGTCATCACGATCCGGGCCGGATTTCCCCTGTCCATGTTCGACCAATACGAACCCGACCTGGTCTTCATTTCGCCCGGTCCCGGAACCCCTGAGGATTTCGGCGTTCCCGGGGTGGTGGCCCATTGTGTGGAAAAAGGGATTCCCTGCTTTGGGGTATGTCTGGGCCTTCAGGGCATGGTGCAGGCTTTTGGTGGGAGGTTGGATTTGCTGGATCATCCCATGCACGGAAAACCCTCCCGAATATCCAACAATCAACGCGGCATTTTTAACGGATTCCCACCCCGGTTCCAGGCCGGACGATACCATTCGCTATTTGCCAGGCGGAACGATCTTCCCCAATGCCTGGATGTCACCGCCCAGAGCGAAGATGGAACCATTATGGCCATCCAGCACAAGACCTTGCCCTATGGAGCGGTTCAATTTCACCCCGAGTCGATCCTGACCTTGCGGGGCAATCTGGGATTGAAATTGATTCACAACGTGTTGCACAACCTTTTGCCTGATCAATATTTTGCGGGTGAATGACGGCTTACGAAAATTTCTGCTTCCCTATCTCCAATTTCCCCCGGCCAGGATATGCGAAGTAATGAGCGCCCTAAACGGGCCATCCGGATAACCGGTCTCATCACGGTGGCCCTTCTCGGTTTTCTATTCTGGGTCATCTACGGGAAGACCCCCGCCCCGGCGGCGGCAAACTGGATCGGCCACCTGCCCACTGTCAACGCCTCCCTCAACGGACTGGCTGCCTCTTTACTGCTCATGGGATTCGCTGCCATCAAGGCGGGAAGGAAGGGCCTGCACATGGCCATGATGATTGCGGCGACGTTGGCATCGGTCACCTTCCTGGCCGGATACATCCTGCACCACTATTATTTCGGGGATACTCCATTCACGGCCTCGGGCCTTATCCGGCCCCTCTACTTTTTTATTCTGATCAGCCATATCCTCCTCTCCATGGCGCTCCTCCCCCTGGTTCTGTTGACCTTGTACTTTGCCCTGAGCGGCCGGTTCGTCTCCCACAAGGGCATAGCCCGGTGGACCCTTCCCATATGGATGTACGTGTCCGTGACCGGGATCCTGGTCTACCTGATTCTGAATACCTTCAACGGGCGATGAAAACGACCCCTATCCCCATCTCCCCCCGACAACCGGGGAAAATCGATAGCCTCGGTGGTGGCCTTTTTTCCTTCATTATGCATCTAATTGGGGAAATTTTGCCTAAAAACCCTATTTTCGCGGAATGTATCAGGTGACTTTCAGTGACCAAAGCATGCGGGAGCTCAATAAGTTGGACACCTTGAGCCAGATGGCCCTGATCGAGGAAATTACCCGGTTGACTCCACATGCCCTGGAGGAGGTGGAGGACGCGTTGAGCAAGTTCACCCGGAAAGGGAAAACCTATTACCGGCTGAGAACCGGCGAATACCGTATCTACTTTGAAGTAAAGGACGATATCCTGTTCAGCCACGTCATCCTGGACAAAAACTCGATGGCCGATTTCGTATTTCGAACCAAACTCCCCTTTAGCGAAGAACAGGCAATCGAGCAGCACCAATCCTTTTGGCAGTACCTGGAAAGCCTCATGAAGTAATTGACCCGGATGAGCGAGCCCTCCATGGATCCGAAATACACAGACCCGGATCAAGCCAGTAAAATCTATTTCCTGCCCAATCTGGCTACTGCCTTGAATCTATTTTGCGGTTTCGCTGCGGTGATTCGTTGTATCCAGGCGCGCTTCGTAGCGGACGATTTCGGGAAATCCCCCCAGCAATTGTACACCGAAGCGGTTTGGCTGATTCTCGCCGCCATTTTATTCGATATCCTGGACGGGCGATTGGCCAGGTTGGGGGGGAGAGAAAGCCTTTTCGGCAAGGAGTTCGATTCCATAGCCGATGTGGTATCCTTCGGAATGGCGCCATCACTCATGGTCTTTTTTCTCATCCTTTCCCCCACCCAGGGTTATCCCTTCTTTCGGGATATCGGATGGATCATCGGCTTTATTTACTTGTTGTGTGTGGCGGTGCGGCTGTCGCGGTTCAACGTAGTCACCCATCCCTTGATCAGTGAGAGCGAGTTGCCCGCCTCGAAGCATTTTATCGGGCTGCCCGCGCCAGCCGCAGCCGGAATGATTTCCTCCCTGGTGTTATTCCTCAACAAGTTTGATCTCAAAGGGTATTCCATCGCCCTACCCATCCTCATGCTCATGATCGCATTTATGATGATAAGCCCGATCCACTATCCGAGCTTCAAGTACATCGGCTGGACCACGCGGTTGAATTTCCGCTTCTTCATTCTCATTATCGTCATTGTCAGCATCTTGGCCATCGTTCGGGAAATCGGCATTGTGCTGATATTCCTCGGCTACCTGTTTTACGGATTGTTCCTCCACCTGCGGCGACGCTACCGGCCAAACGGGGAAACCCCCGACCAATAAGTCTGTGAATTATGTTGCAATTGACTCTGGTAATTCCCAACAAGTCCCCTATTTTGTGGACGGTCTCAACAAGATGGGTTTCATTCACACGATTATTGGATGGGAAAAAGGACTCCAAACTGTCGCCGATCAACTATATAGGGAACTTGTATAAATTATTCACATCCCTTAATAATATGAATACAGTTAAATGTACATTCCTCATATTATTGGGCATGTAAACACCTAGAATCATTTCGTCTTCCTTCATGAAGTTCACCATTAACCGAGATCACTTCTCCAATGGGCTGCAACAGGTCCTCAATGTCGTGGGAACCAGGGCGACAATGCCCATTCTCAGCAACGTTTTGATTGAAGCCGCCGAGGGACATATTTCACTGACCACCACCAATCTGGACATGGGGATTCGGTGCCGCATCAAGGCCGAGGTGGGCGAGGTCGGGGGCTTGACCTTGCCGGTCCGCAAGTTGGCTACGATTATCCGGGAATTGCCCAACCTCGATGTCGGGGTGCGGTCAATCGACCACCAGGCGGAAATTTCCTCGGGGGGTTCCAATTTTCTGATCAATGGGATTGGTCCGGAAGAGTTTCCCTCTCTCCCCACTTTCAGCGACGATCGGCAATTCATTCTTTCCCAGGAAACCCTTGCTACGATGCTCCGGAGCGTGGCTTATGGCCAATCCACGGATGAGAGTCGCTACATTCTCAACGGCGTTTTCTTCAACTTTTCCAAGGACAAGTTGACCCTGGTGGCAACGGACGGGCGCCGTCTGGCCCTCATCAGCAAGGAGTTGAAGATTGAGAATTTAAATCCCGGCAACCTGATTCTGCCGGCAAAATCCGTTATCGAATTGTTGCGGCTCCTCGGTCAAGCGGATGAAATAAAAATTTGGTTCAGCGATCGCCAGGTCGCCTTTCAAATCGGCACCGAGGAAGGAAAGGAAGGACTGAAGGACCACATCTACCTGATTTCCAAAATTGTCGAGGGCAATTACCCCAACTACCACCAGGTCATTCCCAAGGAAACACACCACCGGGTCAAAATCGGGCGCGAAGATCTCCTGCACTGTATTCACCGTGCCGCTTTGGTAACCAACGAAAAAAACAACTCCGTCACTTTGAAAATTCATAACGACAAGTTAGAGATCACCGCTTCCAGTCCGGAATTGGGGGAATCGCATGAATCGCTCGGCGGCATTCCCTACGAGGGCCCGGAGGTGAAGATCGCATTCAACCCGCAGTTCCTGATGGACCCCTTGAGGAACTTGACCAAGGACGAGGTCTTTTTCGAGTTCAAGGATGAATTGAGCCCTGGTGTTTTTCGCACCTTGGAAAGTTTTCTTTGCGTGGTCATGCCTATTCGGATCCATTAGGTTTCCGGAAATTTACCTCAAGGAACCCGGACCCGAATTTTTCCCGTTCATCGCATTATAAGATTGTATGGATTTGATCCCGGCAGATGTCCAGTGGCACAATGTGGTCATTCCTCTGTTTTTGGCCGCCACCTTGCTGCTGACCTGGTGGAATGGACGGAAGGCCTCTTTGCTGCTGGCCATTCTGAACCGATGGTTGCGTTGGATCACTTTTTCTCTGGTTGCGGCCTTTCTTTCCTTTTCCGCCGAATGGTTTGCCAAACCCTTTTGGACCCTGGTCCTGGTGTTTTTTCTCGGTTGGTTCCTGGTTGAAACGATTTACCATTGGATCGCGATCAAAGCGCTGAGCCAGAGTTCCGTTCCCCTCTTTCCCGCATTTAAAATCAATCCCCAAGGGGAGGAGTGGCCCAGCCAGAAGCGGATTTTTGCCCTGCGCCAATGGCTCAAGGACAATGAATTCAAGTCCGTTTGTTCCCTGAAGGCGGCGCTCGTTTCAGACGTCACCTTGCGCATGCACGTCTTCCAGAGCCACGACCATAAACACCGGATCCAGATCTTGCTCATCCCTCAGCGCCACGGCGCCGTGAACATGTGTTTCACCATCGTATCCCAAACCGTGGAAAAATCGCGGTTTGTGACCGACAATATGTTTTTGCCCTTTGGGGGCTTCTACCCGGAAAACTGGTATCTCCAACGCAAACCACTGGCGCGCAACTTGATGGGATTATACCATCATCACTTGAGGCGCTTGGAAAATACCAAGGAAGTATTTGTCGACTGGGAGGATGATCCCCTGGACGACGTCAATTTCCAGCAAAAGACCCTGGAGCGCGTGAATACCGATCTGGGATTCCTTTTTCCCATAGCCCAGCGGGAGGAGTTCGGGAAGATCACCTGGGAGGGACGTTACCGCGTTTGGAAGGAAATCTGGATGCTGAATTACCTGGGAATATCCTATTCCTATTAACCCGCATTTTTCACAAAATTCGTCGCGAGCGGAGATCGAGTGCTGGCGTCGGGGTCATGCCTTGTAATCCTGACGCAGCTTGCGGAGTCAACCGATTCAAGGCTTGACCCCTTCCTCCGCACGGAGCGCAGTAGAAAATTTATGAGAAATGCGGGCTAACCTCCGATATAGGACATCTCCACCTTGTTTGAAGATGTGCCGGTCGTAAGTCGCGTCTTGCGCAATTCGGAGTAGCGATCATGGCGGCCCCGCCAAATCCTTCCCAGGGCCTCGATTAGTTCCCCATCCGATTTCAGGGTGTGGAGAAGCGGTTTCAGGTCGGTCCCCCGGGTGGCGAATAAACAGGTATAGAGCTTTCCGTCGGCGGACAATCGCGCCCGATGGCAGTCCCGGCAAAAGGGTTGGGAAATGGAGCTGATCAATCCAATTTCTCCTTTCCCGTCCAGGAAACGGTAACGCTTTGCCACTTCCCCCCTGTAGTTCGGGTCAATGGGTTCAAGGGGAAACCGCTCCCCGATCATCTTCACAATTTCCGCAGCGGTGATCACCCGGGACGGGTCCCAGTGGTTGAAGTTGCCCACGTCCATGTACTCGATAAACCGGAGGGTCATTCCCCGATCCCGGAAATAGGTCGTCATGGGAAGGATGTCCCGGACATTTTTGCCGTTTTGGACCATCATGTTTATCTTTATCGGAAGACCGGCCGCGGCGGCCGCATCGATCCCTTTCAACACCCCGGAGACCGACTTTGCCCTCCCGTTCATCTTCATGAAGGTCTCATCCTCCAGTGAGTCCAGGCTTACGTTGATACGATGCAGCCCGGCCGCCTTGAGTTTTTCGGCGTAGTGTGGCAAAAGCCACCCGTTGGTGGTCAGGGCAATATCCGCGATGGAATCGATCCGGGACAGGTCTTCCACTATGGACGTCACTTCTTTGCGCAGCAGCGGCTCGCCACCGGTGATGCGTATTTTGTCGACCCCGAGAGCGGAAAATGCCCGGACCAACCGGGCAATTTGGGAGCGGGAGAGCAGTTGTTCCCGCTTCAGAAAAGCATGATCGGGCCCAAATACCGCTTCCGGCATGCAGTAGGTGCATCGAAAATTACACTGGTCGATGACGGAAATACGAAGGTCTCGCAGCGGACGACCCAGTTGGTCTCTCACGGAACGCATTGGAAAGAGGACACATATGGCAGATTATAGCCCTTGGGTAAACCACGGATGGGTGCGGGGAGAAATAACCACGGATTTCACGGATAAGCACGGATGGGGAAGGTTACTCTCGTTCATCCTTTATTTTGCCTCTATGGCAATCGGATCAATAATCGAGTTGACCGGTGAGGTTATCGCTCTTGCTTTAGTCGGGTTACGATGGCAGCCATTTCTGCAGAACGGGCCGATAGCCTGATAAGGGAAAGCGCCCGCGTCCTGGAAACCGAAAACGTTCCTTTTCGTGAGGCGTACGGGCGGGTATTGCGGGAGCCCATTCGGGCCGATCGGGACTTTCCCCCGTTTGACCGGATCATGATGGATGGAATCGCCGTCCGCGGGGAAGATATTGCCCGCCAGGTTCGCGCCTTTCGTTCCGTCGGGACGCAGCGGGCCGGAGTTGAGGCGGCCGCATTGAAAGAACCCGGTACCTGTTTCGAAGTCATGACCGGAGCCGTTCTACCGGTGGGTAGCGATACGGTCATACCGGTCGAAAAGGTGGATGCCCGAGGGGATGTCTTTCACTTGGAGAAGGGTTACGATCCCGTGCCCGGCCAGTTTGTTCACGGCCAAGGTTCCGATAAGCTTCGAGGAGACACCCTCCTGGAGCCGGGGGTCTTGCTGGGGGGGAAGGAAATAGCGGTGGTCGCCACCTGCGGCTATACACGGGTAAGCGTAACCGTTCAGCCCGAAATAACCATCGTATCTACCGGAGATGAATTGGTGGAGGTCGACCAGACTCCGGCCCCGTATCAGATCCGAAAATCGAATGCCTACGCTCTGGCAGCGGCTTGCCAGGCCCTGGGTTACCCGGTTCGGACCCGGTTGCGCCACCTTCCGGACGATCGGGCTTTCATAGCGGCCGAGATCCCTTCCCTATTGGAAGACGCGGATATGGTATTGTTCTCCGGGGGCATTTCCAAGGGAAAGTATGATTTTATGGAAGCGTTGCTGGAACTGGCCGGGGTGGAGCGACACTTTCATTGGGTGCGGCAACGGCCGGGAAAACCCTTGTGGTTCGGAACGAGCAAACGCGGGACGCCTGTTTTTGCCCTTCCCGGAAACCCAAACTCTACTTTGACCTGTTTCCATAGATATGTGACGTTAATGAGCGATAAAATGACCGGATTATCCAAATGTCATGAAAGAGTGGCGCTTTTGAAATCCCCCTTTGCCTTCGACAAGACGCTCACACTTTTTTTGCCGGCCAGCCTTGAATACGGTCCCGGCGGCCAACTCTTGGTTGAACCCGTGCCGCCTCAAAACTCGGGAGATCTGACCAGACTCCCTCAGAGCGATGGCTTTATTGAGTTGCCCGAGGACAAACAGGTGTTTCCCAAAGGTTTTCCCGCACGATTTTTCCCTTGGTGAGAAATAGATGGCGAAGTTTTCACACCTGGATAAATCGAATCGACCCTCCATGGTCGATATTTCCGGCAAGGAAGTTGGGCATAGAACGGCCCGGGCCCAGTGCCGGGTTCAGCTCAACCGGGAGATTCTCGCCCTTCTTCGAGACGGGGACATTCACAATAAAAAGGGCCCTGTTTTTCAGACCGCTATTCTGGCCGGGGTCATGGCGGCAAAGAGGACCAGTGATTTGATACCACTCTGTCACCCCCTCCCCTTAAGCGATTGTCAGATAAAAATAAAACAAGATGTTGATTGCCAATTGGTTATAGATTGCGTTGTTTCTACTGACTACAAAACAGGAGTGGAGATGGAAGCGTTGACCGGAGTTTCCGTAGCGGCGCTGACCCTTTACGATATGTGCAAATCCCTCTCCCGCGACATTTGCATATTGGAAACGCGGCTGCTTTCCAAGACCGGGGGAAAAAGCGATTATCTGGCTGAGGCATGATTACCGTTCATCTGCAATACTTTGCCATTCTTCGCGATCAACGCGGAGAGTTGGAAGAGACCCTTTCAGTGCGATCTCAAACCGTGGGCGAGCTCTACCGGTTTCTGGCCCGTAGATACGGCTTTACTTTGGAAAAGACCACTCTAAGGGTTTCCGTGAATCAACAGTTTGTCGATTGGTCGACCCCACTTCAGGACGGGGATGACGTCGTATTCATTCCTCCCGTTTCGGGCGGGTGATCACGTTTTGTAAAGCGCGTTGATGCGGATATACCCCTCGGTCAGATCGCATCCCCAGACGGTCGCGGACGAATTCCCCAATCCCAAATCCACCGTAAGGGTCACTTCATCGTTGTTTTTCAAGTATTTTTTGACCGTTTCATCCGAAAAATCGGTCGGCCTGCCGTCCCGGTAGACCGTGTGTTCCCCAAAAGAAATCCGCAGGGAGGCGGGGTCGAGCCTTTCATCGAAGGTTTTACCCAATGCCATGGCTACCCTGCCCCAGTTGGCGTCGGCGCCATAGAGAGCCGTTTTCACCAGGGGGGAACCCGCGATGCTTTTGGCCATGGTTTGCGCCTGCATCTCGTCCAAGGCGCCCGCGACCGCGACTTCGATCAGTTTGGTGGCGCCCTCGGCGTCGGCGGCAATCTGCTTGGCCACGTCCACCGCCGCTTCGGTGAAGATCTCTTCAAATGCGGCCAGGTCTACCTTTCCCGCCAAGCCGTTGGCCATGACGGCCACTGCATCGCTAGTGCTGGTATCCGTGTCGATGCTGAGACGATGGAAGGATTGGTCCACCACCCTTTTCAGCATGGATTGCAATTCCTCGTGGGAAAGGTCGGCATCGGTCACCCAGAAAGAGAGCATGGTCGCCATGTCGGGTTGCACCATACCCGCACCTTTGGCCATGCCGACCAATACGGCTTTTCCGACGGACCGGCGCACCAGCTTGATCCTGGTGTCCGTGGTCAGAATGGCTTCGGCAGTCTGTTCCCATTGATCCGGGCCAAGTTCGTCTTTGACCCCCGCAATGGCCGGTAAAATTTTCTCCATGGGCAATTGGACGCCGATCACACCGGTGGCAAAGGGCAGCACGAGATCCTGTTCGATAGCCAATTCCTTGGCCAAGGTTTCCATTTCAAGACGCGCATTGGCCAATCCCTCTTTTCCGGTGGCCACATTGGACACCCCGCTGGTGATTAAAAAGGCCTGGGCTTTACCTTTTTTGATCAATTCCCGGCCCAGAGTGACCGGAGCTCCACAGAAAGTGCTGCGAGTGAACACGGCGGCGGCTGCGGCGGGAACTGCGGAGCATATCAAGGCGAAGTCGGGGGCGTCTTCCTTGATACCGATTTTTTTCCCCAGGCAGGTAAATCCTTTTGGTGTCATGACTATGAAATACGGGGCTATCCCAGGTAGGGATCTATGAGGATGTGCAACTGTGGAATGTCAATAAGGGAACAGATCAGGAATAGCGCCATCAAGAGAACCACCATGATCCACAGCGTTTTTTCGCGTATCAACTTTTCTGGCTTTTGAGCTCTCGAGGAGGGTTTCAATGCCACCCGCAAATAGCTGGCGAACAATCCGGAAATGAGGGGAAACAACAGCAGGTATTCGATGCGGTACTTTATCAGGAAGATTCCCATCATGAAGGTGGACATGAGTGCGTAAAAGAACGACGAAATGAGGAGGCTGTGCTCCGTATAGATGCGAAACACCCCGCGGTAGGCTTTCAGCATTTCCAACCCTCCTCTGGCCTCCAGGGTCCGGTATTCGGCGAAGCGCTTGATGCCCATGAGAAACGCCCCCGCCGTCCAAAACGCGATGAGTATACTCGTCGGCGGGATGGCTGAATCGGTTACCAGAAACCAACCGACGAGGAAGCGCAACGGGTTGTTGACCGATTCGGTGATGACATCGAGAAAGGGAATGTCTTTGCTCCGCACCGGTTTCAGATTATACCCCCATCCGCTGACCATGAAGACGACCAGGGTCCAGAAAACCCCCGGGTTGAGAACCATTGATACCAATAGCCCCCCCGCCACAAGGGAAGTGTATCCGGTCCATAACCAGATTCGATTGGGCATCCTTACCACAAAGGGGCGGTTTGACTTCAGCGGGTGATGCCGGTCAAAGGCCGAATCCCGCCACTCGTTCAACAGGTAGTTGGAAGAAGCCACCAGGCTTGTGGCCAGGATTCCCAGGACGGCAGGTCCGATGAGGTCGTGCAATCCCGTTCCTTCAACCCCGCCCAGCAACCAGGCGGTCACCACCCCGGGCAAAACGAAGATCTGTTTGGACCAATGGTCCACCCTGGCGGCGGAGAGGTAATCCTTCAAATTAGCGGGATGCACAGGCGACCTCCTTTTTTTGAACCACGGCCAGCAGGGAGTCCCTCAGATTGATCCTGACCGTCCATCGACGCATCAACCGGCAGGGTTGAATTCTCAGCCACCCGGGAAGATATTGCATGATCCTTACCCATAAATAATCGACCGTAAAATACCAAGCGGGCCTGCTCTTGTGAACGACCCGCAACCCGGCCTTTCCGCATGCCAGTTCCAGGGTGGAAGCGTCGAAGTATCCGATGTGGGCCACCCGGTAGTGCCACCATTTGCGACCCAGCAGCCGCGCCATGAACGATTTGACGTCCGGGGTCACAATCATGCCCACACCGTCGCCGGTCAGTCTCTTTTCCATTTCCTGGAGCATTCCGACCGGATTTTCTACGTGTTCAATGACGTCTACCAGCGTGATCACATCCCATCCCGGCTCGCTTTTCGTATGCTCCAACAAACCCGCCCGGACGGGGAGGCCGCGTTTCTCGGCCTGTCCCTGCAGCCATCGGGACGGTTCGACGCCACGCGCCTGGAATCCCTCTTCTCGGGCGGCCTCGACCAGAATCCCGGAACCCGCGCCCACATCCAGCAACCGGCCTTTCCGCTTATATTGTCCCAGGCGCTTCAACAGGGCCTGGGCCTGAAGTTTGCGCTGTTTTCTTCCGTCCTCGTATGCGGGATCCACCTGCGATTGGTAGAAGGACAACACGTCGGACAAGTCGTGGCATTGCCGGAATCCGCATGTGCCGCATTGGTAGAGGGCGCTGATCCGGCCGTAGTTGAAATCAGTGATGGCAAAGGAACGGCTATTCGGGGGTTGAAGGAGAGAACTCCTCCATTTCCGGAAGGTGGGCAAGTCGCAAATGCGACAGGGCTGTGAGTTTTTTTGGGGCATTTAACGGGGCGGCCAAACCTTGTTCCGCGGTATGCCATCGACAGCCTGCTGCATGAATAAGGCGAGTAGGACGGGTACGAATACGAGGGCCGGAAAAATATAGCGCAAATCGATGTGAAACGAGGAAACCTGAATCAGCGTGATCAATAACCAACGGGTCCCGATAATGATGCCCAGCGCCCCTATCCATCCCATGTGCCCGCCCCTCAATCCTCCTGGGCCGGAAATAATCAGCCGAATCGACCACAAAAGCAACGCGGCGGCGAAAAATAGCACGTGAAACTTTCCGTGGTGAATCCATAACCACGCCTGAACCCGCTCCTGGACCCGGAAGGCATCCCTGCTCGATTTTATTTCGTCTACGGTCACGCGCAATAAATTCCCCTTGTCGTCCGTAACTTGAACCTGCCCCAGGGCGAGGAGACGGGACGCGGGGAGGGAAAAGGCGTTTCCGGCATCCGTCTTGAAAACTACGGTCACGTTCTGGCTCGGATAGTCCGCTTTGGGAAGGGGCAGAATAAAGCCGGATTGCAGGGGAGCATCCTGCTCTCGAAAAGCTTCCACCACATCCGGCCGATCCGCTATGTCGGTGGTCGATTCCAGGATTATGCCGCTGTGGTCGACCAGTTCGACACTGTTTACCCGGTCTCCTTCCGGAAAGGCCCATCCCCTTGCCACGGGCACTTTGCGGTAAGCGATATGATGCCGCCGATTTGCCACCTCATCGTAAGCCTCCAAGGTAGTGAAAACTTCATGACGCGGATAATAGATGCGCATGTCCGTATCCTTCAGCGGCCCATAAGCGAATTTGCCCACATGGAGAAATCCCCCGGGAAAGCGCGGCAGGTAATCCGAAATTTCCGGGTCGACATAAGGGTGAAAGACGAATCGTTTTTCCAACCTCCCCGAGGCGAAGCCCTCCCCGATTTCCTCCGCGATCCTGCCATAAAATTCCCGCGCCTCGAGGGCGCTGGCATGGACTCCCTCCTCGGATGCCGCCTCGCGCAAACCGATCAGAAATGCCCCGCCCCCGATCTCCTCTTCATCTCGGGCCAAGTGTTGGGTAACCGCCCCCCAGCGGGGGCCCACCCGTTCCGAAAATGCCTCCCGTATCGAGGACAGGGTGGGGCTCACGGCGTAAGCTTTTTCCAGACATTCCCGTTCGACGTTGACCCAGGGTTTGGGGTTTTCCGGTTTTATCTGCTGCAGGCGTTTGTACATATCCCTCATGCCGGAGTCCTGAAGCTCATGGCTGACAAACATCCCGTGCTGGAAGAAGTTCATGCTGCGGATGGTCAGGTTGGTCAGCGCAATGGGCGCGATCAATCCCACGAGGAGGACGACCAGCGGCTTTCCCCTGATTTTCCACAGCCGCCGTTCCCGCGGCAATACCCAGAACAGGAACAGGTAACCGAGAAGAAAAAGCCCCACCAATAGGGTTTCTTCCCGCGTGTGCCAGAGGAGGGCCAACGCCACCCCTCCCGGAAGAACCTGTCTCCATTTGAGCGCCGATACCTTTTCCAGCGTCGCGGGTATGAGCGCCCCCACCGCAATCAACCACATCGAGGTATAGAAACACTCCCTCAGGGTTCTGTTTGCCAACAGCAACCATCCCGGATGCAGAATTACCAGGACAAAGGTCAGGCCGGCGAGGGTCGCATTCAATCCGGCTTTGCGGAAGCCGTTCAACATGAAAAATGCCGAACCGCAAAGCAGAAATTCCTGGACCAGGCGAAGGGGAATTTCACTCACATTGACCAAGGCCAGAAAGAGGGGATAGACCGGTTGCCGGAGCAAGGTGTGGACATTGTAATCAGCCCAGAAGTACCAGCTCTTGCCCAACAGGATGTAGTTGAGATCGTCGGCCGGGCGGAAAAAGGGTTCCATCTCCTCCCCCAGAACCAGCCAATATTTGAAGAGAAACCCAAGGCAACTCAGCCAGAAAAACATACCTTCGGACTCAAAAACCTGCCAGGGGGATTTGCGGGACATCGAGCTGATCAAGGCTGGGGTTTTTCGGCCAGAATAAGGATTTTAGGAGCCAACCAACCCAAAAATTTCGACCAGGGGGGTCGGGTGATGAGATCGGCTATGCGGACGACCCAGTTCCAATCCGGGCCAATGATGAGGCCGTTGGGCTGCAAGGACCGAATGTTGAAAAGGGGACTGAGCTTCCGGCGGTAAAGGGCCGGTCGCCCCAAGGCCAGCAGGCCCCATTCATTGCGGTCCAAAAGGCATCCCAGAGCCAGCAGGGGATTGAGCTTGTTGGGTTCCAGGATTATCAGATTGCCCCCCGGTTTCACCACGCGCCACATTTCCTTCAGGCATCGATTGAAACGTTGAAAATGATGCAGGACATCCACCGCGATCAAGGTGTCGAAGTGGGCGTCGCCATAGGGCAGTTTTTCCGCGTCGGCTTCCACGACCACAATGCCCTCCAATCCGTATGCCGAAACCAGTCCTTCCGCCTGTCCAAGGAGAGCGGCAGATGTGTCGACCGCGTGGATATCCCTGGTATGCTTGTAGATGGCCGGGAGAAACACCCCGGAGCCGCACCCGAGGTCCAGCACGCGGTCCCCGGGGTGGATGAGGGGATCGATCACCCTTTGAAAATGGGTGTTCAGCGAAGGAGAATTAAAACCCTTTTCCGGATCGAATCGCCGGATTCCCCAGAAGAGTGGATTGCGCTTTCTTTCCCGCAATTCTCTATAATAGGACCGGGTTTCTTCGGTCGTGGGAGGTTTAAACAGCGGCATGGGGAATAGTTACTTGTCGGCGCCGGGGCCATTCCTTGGAATCTTGACGAAGCTTGCGTAGCCGACGATTCAAGGATTGACCCCTTTGGGGACCTTTCATGCAGACACAAAACAGGGTATTTTCCAATACTTTCCAAATTAGCTTGCCCATGCTTGGATAGGGATAGAAAAACCGCCCCAGCACATGTTTTCCATAGCCACAGACCCATTGGATGTCGCCCAATTGGCCGGAAATTTGCCACATCCGGCCGGGGGGGCCGTCGTCACCTTTGAGGGGCGGGTGAGAAACCACAACGACGGGCTTTCCGTAACCGGGCTCGAATATCAGGCCTACCTTCCTCTGGCCCAATCCGAGGGATTGCGAATATTGCGGGAAGCCCGGTCCCGGACGCCCATCATCGACTGCCGCTGCGCACACCGGGTCGGCGTCCTGACCGTGGGCGATATCGCCGTCTGGGTAGGGGTGGTTTCGGCTCACCGGGCGGACGCTTTTTCAGCCTGTCGCTACATCATCGACGAGGTCAAAAAACGGGTGCCCATCTGGAAGAAGGAATACCTGGAAAGCGGCGACAACTATTGGGTGGCCTGCCACCAGACGGATAATCCCGGGCCGACCCCCGTGGAGCAAGTTTTTTTCCAGGGGAAAGGCTTCGATCTTGATTAGCTATAATCCCTGTGGTTTTTTCCTCCTTTTTTATCAACCGCGAGTTGGAATATGTCTAAAGAATCCTCTGATATCGGCCTGATCGGGTTGGCCGTGATGGGCCAGAATCTGGCCCTCAATATCGCCGATCACGGCTTTGGAATTTCGGTCTTCAACCGCACCACTTCCAGGATGCGAGAATTTGTCAAGGCCCATCCCGACACCCCCGGCGGGCTTGTCGGCTTTCCCACCACAGGAGAATTTGTGGCTTCCCTCAAGCTGCCCCGCAAAATCATAATCCTGGTTCAGGCCGGCCCCGCCACCGATGCGGTGGTGGAACAATTGACTCCACACCTGGACGAGGGGGACATCATCATCGATGGGGGCAATGCCAAGTGGACCGATACGATCCGGCGTGAAAGGGATTTGAAAAAAATCGGACTTCGCTTTGTCGGGTCCGGTGTTTCGGGTGGCGAGGTGGGCGCCCGGTTCGGTCCTTCTTTAATGCCGGGGGGGGACCCCGAGGCCTGGGAGCATTTGCAACCCATATGGCAGGCCATAGCCGCCAAGGTCGATCCCGACACGGGCCGTCCCCTTGAAGGAGCGAAACCGGGCAAGCCGGTGCGGGGAGGATTTCCCTGTTCCGCCTACATTGGCCCAAACGGAGCCGGTCATTACGTGAAGATGATTCACAACGGCATCGAATACGGGGACATGCAGATGATCTGTGAGGCCTATTTGCTCATGAAGAATCTCCTGGGCATGAAAGCCTCGGCCATTGGGAAGGTCTTCCAGGATTGGAACCGGGGGAGGCTCGATTCGTTTCTGATCGAGATAACGGCGGATATTCTCCAGCAAGCCGATCCCATCACAGGGCAGGCCTTTGTCGACATCGTTCTGGATACCGCCGGTCAGAAGGGAACGGGCAAGTGGACATCGGTCAATGCCCTCGATATGGGTGTCCCGGCGCCTACCATTGCGGAAGCTGTTTTCGCCCGTTGCCTGAGCGCCATAAAGGAGGAGCGGGTCGCCGCCTCGGGAATGCTGAAAGGGCCCCAAGCGAAGTTTGACGGGGATGCCGATTCGTTTATCCAGGCCCTTAATGATGCGCTTTATTGCTCCAAAATCTGTTCCTATGCCCAGGGATTTCAGCTCATGCGTGAAGCCCAAAAAGAATATGATTGGAATTTGAATTTCGGCGAAATCGCCCAGATCTGGCGCGGCGGTTGCATCATCCGGGCCCGCTTTCTTCAAAAAATTACCGAGGCCTGTTCCAGGGATGCCGATCTGGCCAATTTGCTTCTGGACCCGTATTTCCTGCAGGAAATCGAATCCGCCCAGGCCAACTGGAGAAAGGTGGTATCGGCCGCCTTTGCCCATGGAATTTCCGTCCCCACCTTCGCTTCCGCCCTTTCCTATTACGACGGCTACCGCGAGGCCCGTCTGCCAGCCAATTTACTGCAGGCACAACGCGATTTTTTTGGGGCCCACTCCTACGAACGGGTGGACCAGCCAGGCGGAAAATTTTACCATCTGGATTGGCCCGACCCCGACCGGCCCCAATGCGAGGTTTGATCCGAATGCCGCTGCTTGGTAAACCACAGAGAGCACTGAGGGGAAAGGAAGAAGTGGCTAGTGACTAGTGGTTAGTGGCGAGCGTGTAATCCGTGGGCAATTCTCCCTGCAATTTCATTCCTAATTCCTAATTCGCGCCCTTGGGCGCTTTCCCCCTTCCCCGCGACCTGACGACTTTCGCAAGAATCGGGTGGAGGGAACGTGGGGATTGTGATACATTACCTTTCGTGACGCAGTTCGAGCAGATCGAATCCATCATCAGGCACCTCGGAGATCACTTTCAGGACCAACCCGGCTTGGAAGAATTAGCCAAGTTGGCGGGAATGAGCCCGCACCATTTTCAGCGAGTCTTTAAGAGCTGGGTGGGATTGTCGCCCAAGCAGTTCCTGAAGTATCTGACCCTGGAGTACGCCAAATCCCTTCTGGATCAGGACCACTCCGTCCTCGACTCGGCTTTGGAAAGCGGACTTTCGGGACCCGGAAGGTTGCACGATCTGTTTGTGTCACTCGAATCGGTCACCCCGGGTCAATACAAGGCGCGCGGAAGGCAATTGGAAATTTCCTTCGGCATCCATCCATCACCCTTCGGCTGGGCGGTACTGGCCCAGTGCGAACGGGGAATGTGCGGTTGTTTTTTTCTTTCCCAACCGGACGAGAAACTGGCGCAAGGGGCGCTACGGGGATACTGGCCCCTGGCGCGTGCCCAGAGAAATAATGCCGTTACCCGGGAGCTTTCCGAAAAGCTTTTTGGAAAGCGGGGTATCGTATCCACCACGAAAATACCCTTATTTGTAAGGGGCACCCCTTTTCAGGTTCAGGTCTGGCGGGCGCTTCTGCAAATACCGGCGGGGTGTCTGGCCACCTATTCCGCCGTGGCCAAAAAAATCGGAAGGCCCAAGGCGTCCCGGGCGGTAGCAAGCGCGATTGGAGACAATCCGATATCCTGGCTCATACCCTGCCACCGCGTCATTCGCAAGGGCGGTTATCTGGGTGGATACCGATGGGGGCTTCCCCGCAAGAAAGTAATGTTGGGCTGGGAAGCCAGCCGCTCTCAATCCCGCATGTCTCACAAAATTCGTAGCGAGGGAACGAAGCCCCGACGGGGCTCAACGAAGTCCGCACCAGTGCCGGGATTCCGAAGCGCAGTAGAAGATTTGTGAGAAATGCGGGTTAAATGTGATCGGTTCCCAAAACCGGTCGGCCCCGGGGCCGGGTCGCGGCCGGGTCGGCCGAGGACTCTTCCGTGATAAAAAATACCACCTGATCTGACGTGATTTCAGAATCCTGGGGCAAGGCGAAGGAATAGAGGCCGTGGTTCGCATCCTGCAGGGGAATGAGGCCGGCGCACTCGAGCCGGTTGGAAAAGGGATCCTTCACCCAAAGGTAATAATGTTTTCCGGCCACTGGCTGGGGCAATTGCTGAATGGCAATGAATCCTTGTTTGTTGGCCGGATTAAATACGGTGTAACCGCTGCTACGGGTGTTGGCGGGATTGGGTTCATTGGTATTGCCGGGCAGGTGGCCCGGGTTTTTCCAAAGTTCTTCGGCCAGGGAGGCAAGTTGGGCAAAGGATTCCGATGCGTCCGCCGCCGCGGCCAGGGGGATGGTTTTCCATTGATTGGATTGGGCATCCATGCCCACGACGAGAACCAACGAGTTGCTGCCGGAAGCGGGCAGATGCCTTCCGGAGGTCAGAAAAAAGGTCAGTCCGAGCCCGAGAAGGAGGATGGCTGCCATGCCCCATCCCATCAGGGTTATCCATGGGATGGATACGACCTTTTGTTTCAAGGGGACGGGTTCGCGGGGATAGATCCGGGATGTAATGCGCTCGAACAAGGAGCCCGGTGGCTCGAGCTGGGGCAGGGCCCGAATCTGATCTTCCAGGACCGACTCCAGTTCACGAACCAACTGCAGCAGATCGGCATCTGCTTGCAAACGCGCCTCGAAGGCGCGCTTTTGCCCGGGGTCCAATTTATCCAAGACGTAGAGGCTGGCCAACTCTTCGGTTGTGACATTCATTTGGCGTGTTCGGTTAATGAGGAACTCAATTGAAACAGTCCGCGCCTGAGCCAGGTTTTTACGGTTCCCAGCGGTTGTTTCAGGTTCTCTGCAATTTCTGTGTGGGTCATGCCCGAAAACAGGGCAAGTTCCAAAGCCCGTTTCTGATGGGGAGGGATCGCTTGCATGGCCCGCGTTCACCCGATCTACTTCGTCATTGAGTTCTGTGGTTTTGCGAACCGTTTCCGGTACGGCCCATTGAGAGGCCCGGGCTTCTTCCAGGGTGGTGGCAACCGGCCTGCGGTTGTTCTTGCGAATCCGGTCGATGCAGGTCCGCCGCATGATGGTGACGGACCAGGTAAAGGGACGTGATTTGCGGGCATCATAACTGTCGGCCTTATTCCACAGCTTGACAAAAGTGTCCTGGAGGGCTTCCTCCGCTTCCTTTTCGTTTTCGAGCATGCGCAGGCCGAGAGAAAAGAGCGGACCGGAATATTTCCGGTAAAGCTGCTCGAAGGCCGACTGGTCGCCAGTGGCAATTTGGCCCAGCAGGCAGGCCTCCTCGGCAACAGAATCTTGATGCCCGGTTGGTGACACCTGTCGATTGGAGTTTGGGAAGGTGGCGGGAGAACCCGGGAGAACAACCCTCCATCAGTTTGGGCCAAATTGTGCCTGGTTCAGTTTTGTGGCCACCTCTTCAGCCGCCTTGGTAATAATTTCATCCAGGTTGTCATGAATATTCCGCCCCATCCTCGGGTAAGTTCTCACCTTGACGATGCCGAAATCGGACGTATCCTCCCCGTTTTCCCGCAAGGTGATCCAGGCCCGAAATACCAGGTCGCCGATGGTTTCCTCCTCCAGGCTTTTGAACCATATGCGCAGTTGGAGGCCATCCTCCGGTATATTGGCCGACCAACGGGCAAATTTGAGGTTCACGGGCCAGTCCTGCTCCTCAAAAACCTTTCCAAAGTTCATCTTGATCCGCTGATACATCTCCTCGGGGTCGTTCCAGGCGCGAAATCCTTGAACGAGGCTATCTACGACGACGACCAGAAAAGTCTCCTTTTCCTCGTCTCCCGCGGCTTGGCCGTGAGAATAAGCCGGGGCTCCCACTGCCAGAAGAAGCGCCCAAAGTAACGGAATATGTCTCTTGATGGTATTCATTTCGGGGATAGGTGTGAGTTAACGATGACTATTTTTACGTTCGGGAACGGGATACTGGTTGCAATAAAAACGCATTTTTTCGCCGGGTCAAAAGTTCCTTATGTTTGGGATACTTCAGGAATCACTGATTTCAGGGGGTTTTCAAGACCTGACCCGAATACATCTTGGCCCGCATTTCTCACAAAATTCGTAGGTTGGCATTTTTCGATCAGGATCACGATCACGATAAACTCCGTTTATCTAAGCGCCATTCAGCCGTGACCCCTCCCAGGTTCATCCGTGTTCAATTTTCCCCACCACTCCACCACTCCACCACTCCATCACTCCATCTCTCCATCACTCCCTTCCCCTCCCTGAATCAACCGGCTTACCCGGAGTTTCTCCGACTTCCAAATGGCTTCCACTCTTTCGAAATCCTCATCCTTGGTGCCGGAAACCAGACAGAAATCATAGGTCGACCAGCGAGGCATTTCCCTTTTGGCCGTTTCAAGCCGCTTTCGAATGTCCGCTTCATCCGTTTCCCCCCTTCCCGTCAATCGATGGCGGAGGACCTCCAATCCTGGGGGCATGAGGAAGATGGTGACCAACTTTTTCTTTAGCTTGGGATCGTCCCGAACCGCTCTTTGATAGGCTTCGACCCCCTGGACGTCGACGTTCATGATCAGATCGCGTTCCCGGCCGCGCTGGGGGAGGATCTCTTCTTTCAACGTGCCGTAACGATGGCCGTGCACGACAGCGCTTTCAAAAAAAGCTCCCGCCTCCAATTGCTGCTGAAAATCCTCCCCACCGAGGAAGTAGTAGTCCAGGCCGTGTTGCTCCCCCTGACGGGGCGGGCGGGTGGTCGCTGTAATGACGCGGCGAATGGATGGGTGGGTTTGGGCCAGGCGTCGGCAAAGCGTACTTTTTCCAATTCCGGTGGGGCCCGCCAAGATCATGAGCAGGGCGGGATCCTGCGGGGGCAATTCCATGGTGTCCGATTAATAGGTAAAGGCGGCGATACTCAAGATCAGACCGTAGAACAAGACCAGTCCGCCGATGAGCCTGGGCCGGCCCGGGGTTTGAAATAACCACTGGAAAAAATCTCTCACCCTGTAGGGCACCACGGCCAGGTACATGGAAAGGCAGATCAAGAGATAGGCGAAAACCACGAGGAATAATCGCGCCGGAGTGTCATAGAGGGAAAAGGCGGCGTCCAATAACTCTCCGCTGGCCAGTAAGGCGACTACGCATGCCCCCCGAACGGCCAGAAAGTCTGGCACAAAGAAGTAGGAAAGCAAGGCGATGGCGGCGAAGGCGATCAGTAAAATCGTGCGGTAGTTTCCGAAATCAGCTTCCCCCAGGTTGGAAACCTTCCAGAGAAACCAGACGGCGCCCAGACCGAAAACCAGAACGGTGAATCGCCTGGACCGGGGCAGCTCGCGGGCGATGGCGGAGACCTTTTCCCCGTTCCAGATCAAGACGCCTCCGATGAGAAACAGCAGGAGGGCGGAGAGCAGGGTTGCGGTGAATAAGGTCATGGGACCTGCTCAAAAGGAGGGCTGGAGGCGCATCCGTTCAACCGCTTCGGTATCAACCCCCTTCAAGACCATTTGTCCATAAAGGGTGCTCGGGGTGACCCGGGAAATTTTGACCTTCACCAGTTGCCCGACCAAGCGGTCATGGGCGGGAAAGAGGCAGGATCGGAAGCCGCGGGTTCGGCCTCGGTAAAGATCCCCGTGCCGTGCCTTCCCCTCCACCAGCACTTCCTCGATAGTTCCCTCCAGGGTCTTGTTCCTGGCCAGTGAGATGCCCTCAAGTTTACTCAGTAGATGCTGGTTGCGCCTCTCCTTGACCTCCCGGGGGATTTGATCGGGCATGGCGGCGGCGGCCGTTCCGGACCGGACGCTGTATTTGAAGATATAGGCCATGTCGAAGGCCACCTCGTCGAAAAGGCGGCAAGTGGCCCGAAAATCCGCTTCCGTCTCACCGGGAAAACCGACGATGATATCTGTGGAAAAATACATGCCCGGGGCCGCAGCGCGCAGGGCCTCTACGATCTTCAGGTATCTTTCCACCGTATAGGGGCGATTCATCCGTTTGAGCACCCTGTTCGAGCCCGATTGAACGGGCAGGTGCACATACTCGCACAATTTGGACAAGTTTCGGAAAGCGTCGACCAGGTCCGGTTTGAACCCCACCGGATGCGGGGAGGTAAAGCGAATGCGTTCGATCCCTTTGACCTCCTGGATCTTCTCCAGGAGTTGGACGAAGGGAGACTTCCTGTTGCGGATGGGAATTTCCCTTCTGCCATAACTGTTGACAATCTGGCCCAATAAAGTGACTTCCCGGGTCCCGGAGGCGGCGAGTTCCTCCACCTCCTCGACGATTTCCGCTATGGGCCTGGCCCTTTCCGGGCCCCGCGTTTTGGGAACGATACAGAAGGTGCAATGCATGTTGCAACCCTGCATGATTGAAACGTAAGCGCTGACTTTTCTCTCCTGGTGGAGGTGTTCCCGTATGGTGTTCTGTGATCCCTCCTCGGCCTCGAGGTCCACCAGGGTGGCGGGCTTGGGGCCCAGTCCTTTCCGACTGGCGATAATGCGATCCAGGTAGTCGGGCACGGCATGAAATTTTTGAGTGCCCACCAGCAGGTCGAGGTCGGGCAGGCGGTCGAGCAGTTCAATTCCGCGGTTTTGGGCCATACACCCCATGATGCCCAGAATGAAGCCCGGCTCCTGGCGTTTGCGTTTGGCCAGGTAACCGGTCTTTCCAATGGCTTTTTGTTCCGCTTTGTCCCGCACGGAGCAGGTGTTCAATAGCACCACGTCCGCGTCGAACTCGTCATAAACCATCGAATAACCCCGATTGCGCAACATGGCTCCTACCGCCTCGGAATCCCGCTCATTCATTTGGCAGCCGTAGGTTTTGATGTAGACCCGGTTCATGTGAAGGGTGAGAGGTTAATTAGGAGGGAGAAAGGGGGAGAGATGGGGATCAGGATCATGATAACTATCATGATCGTGAATAAGATTTAGGGTGGAGGAAGGGGCATAAACCGCAATCGGGGGATGAACCCCCTCCTACAGTTTCGTAATAGGTTATCGATAAAACATCCATGCGGACGATTGTTTAAGATACCTGAGTAGTTTCGGTCAATGAGTAAAACCTCGCCGCCCACTAGGCCCAGGTTTCTATTTTCTCCTTTGGCAGGTAAGCCGCGAGTTCCTCCTGCAGGGAGTCGAGCATGTTCCCTCTTTCCGCCTGGGGATACGTTATGAGGGAGGATTTTCTTTCGAACGGGTAATACAAAATGTCGGAGTCGGATCTCTGTTTTTTGATGCGTTTGAAGAAGCCCGCATTCATCCGGAAGAGGCCCAGGCTCACATCGCGAATGGAACGCGCCGGAAGGGCGCGAAATACCTCCCGGAAGAAATCCTTGTAGGTGGCCTCCCACCCATCGATTCTCAGAACCGGGTCGAAACAGAGCCGCACTTGCCATCCCCGATCCAGGCACCGTTTGATGATCCTGATGCGGTGCTCCAGGCTTGGGGTCTGTTTTTCGTACTTATCAATCACGGACCGGGGAGACAGGGTCCAGGCCAGGATGACCCGCGGGCAGGGTGAAACCTCCGCCAAGGCGTTCCAGTTGGCGCTTTTGGTGCGTATTTCAATGAGCAACTCTTCCTGGTTGCGCGTGAACTCGATAAAGCGAGCGCAGTAGGGGGCGACATTTTCGTAGGCCAACAGATCCGTGTCGTAGGAAATGCACAAATATAGGGGTTCCTCTGGAAACGGCCGCCCTTCGATAGCTCGCTTTGTGGCGGAAAAAAAGTCGTCTTCATTGACAAACACCACAAGATTCCCGCTGGGATACATTCCCTGGAGATAGCAGTAATCGCAATTGTAAATGCAATTCAGCAACAGGGAGTTATAGTAGAAATTCCGGTAGCCGAAATCCTGACTCTGGCTCGGCCCCGGGTAGATCCAGTTGTCCTTTTTTCTGGCCAGGATGAGTTTGGGGCTGCGTTTTTGCGCCTGAAAGTTTTGCCGTCTCCGGGCGAATACGTGTTTATAATCGGCCACCCTTACCCGGGTTGCCCCTGGCAGACGGTCCAGAATGGTCCGGGTCAGGGAATAGGGTTCCACCCCGTCTTCCAGGTAAATATGGGAGAATCGCTTCTGCCACATGGATCAGGAACCGTTCAAGGCCGCGAGAATCGATGATAAGATCTGGTTCCGACGGGCCTTGTGTTGGGGTCGAGCTTGAAGGTGAGGTTTCAACAAATCCAGATTCTCCCCTCCTCTGACCATAAAGCGTTGAGCGGCTTTTTCCAGTTGGTGGGTCTGGGTTCGGGTCAGACGCATGCGGGCGGCGACTTCCGCCAGGAGGCGTTCCTGCCCTTCCGTCACGGCCGGAGCGGAATCTTCCCAGACGCAGGCCTCCGTTATCAGAGGCATCCAATCCTTCATTGAACCGGTGTAGTATCTCAACATTTCAGAAAGATCGTAGGCGGAAGCTTGCACGAAATCGACCACTACTTTGAGGAACATCATCTGGTGCGGAGCCAGAAAAAGATGGGCCGCCTGGTAAATCCCGGAAGCCTCCATATCCACCGCCTGGCATGGCAGATTTGGTTGTTTCACCCCCGTCACGGGTTTATCAAAAGTCCCCAGAGAAACCTCTTGCAGGGAGTGTTTCAGGAGCATATCGGGGAAAAACTCCCTTTCGGTGGCACGGTCCCAAATCTTGTGGGCCAGAACGGCATCCCCGAGGGCCAACTGATCCGTCACCGCCGCGCAGGCGCCCACGTTGATCAGGCAGACCCGGTCATGCCTTGGGGCCAAATGCATCAAATGGGTGGTGCCAATGGCCGCCCTCACTTTACCCATCCCCGATATCACCAGCATGGCGTCCTCCCCCACGTAAACGGGGAACTTGCGGGAGCCGGTATCCTGTTTCAGGCCCAAGGCTTCTATCAGGGGACGGGCCTCTTGGCGCAATGCTGTGATGATGAGTTTCAAGGGGATGAATTTTCTCCCCGGCCTCGCTTCGGGGCAAGCGGTGAATCGCCCGTAATGGGGCATCCGGGTCATAGCCCCTTCAGCCTGGATTGCTTGTAAAGTTGACCCTTCCGGGACAGCCGGTAGGTTTTGCTCCATGCCCATTTTCTCAATAGAAGTGGATGCTTTTTATCGGCGCCAATGAAGGCGGATATTGACAGGTTGAGAGAAGAGTACATGCGGTCGGGGCTTGGCCGGGCCAATTTGCATGGCAACCCGCTCAAGCAGTTCGAGGGGTGGTTGGAACAGGCTCGCCAAGCTGGAATCGACGAGCCCAACGCCATGAGCCTGGCCACCGTCTCCAAAGAGGGAAAACCGAGCCTGCGCACCGTCCTTCTCAAGGACTGCGATGAAAGCGGGTTTGTTTTCTTCACCAATTACGAGAGTCCCAAGAGCCGGGACATCAAGGGCAATGCCAACGTTGCGGCCCTCTTTCTCTGGATCGAATTAGAGCGGCAGGTCGTCATCCGGGGCATGGCGGAACGGGCCCCGCCATCCCTTTCCCGGAAGTATTTCCTGAGCCGTCCTCGGGGGAGTCGGTTGGGAGCCTGGGCCTCGCGGCAAAGCAGCCCCATTCCGTCGCGGTCGGTTTTGGAAAGAAAGATCGCTGAAATGGAGGAGAAATTCCGGGATGGGCCGGTGCCCTGGCCCGACTTCTGGGGGGGGTACCTCATCGTGCCCCGCAGCATTGAATTCTGGCAGGGCCGACCCAACCGGTTGCACGACCGGTTCGTTTACGAGAAAATCGGCGCTTCCCAATGGAAGATTCAGCGTCTTTCCCCATGATCCCGCCGGGGCACGCGTATTTCCTCCACCATCTGTTGAACGGTATCCGGCGGAGGCGGGAAAAATTTTCCCAGGGAAAGGGAAACGGCGAAGTTCAGGAGCATGCCAAGGGTGCCGATCCCCTCGGGTGAAATGCCGAACCACCAATTCTCGGAGGTATTGGCCTGAGGATTGATGAACTTGAAATAGATGATATAGCCGGCCGTGAAAATCAGGCCCACCAACATGCCCGCCACGGCTCCCTCCCGGTTCATGCGTTTGGAGAATATTCCCATGACCAGGACGGGAAAGAACGACGCCGCGGCCAGCCCGAAGGCAAAGGCCACCACGCTGGCCACGTAATCGGGCGGGTTCACCCCGAAATATCCCGCAATCACCACTGCTGCTCCCGCCGCAATGCGCGCCACAGTCAACTCCTGGGATTCGGTTATGTTGGGCAGCAGCATGCGTTTGAGCAGGTCGTGGGAGATGGCCGATGAAATAACCAGGAGCAACCCTGCCGCAGTGGAAAGAGCTGCGGCCAGTCCGCCGGCCGCTACCAGCGCTATGACCCAATTGGGAAGTCGGGCAATTTCCGGATTGGCCAAAACCATGATGTCCCGGTCAACCGTTATTTCATTCCCCTTCCATCCGTTGCTTTGAGCCTTGGAAGCATAGGCGGGATTTTCATCGTTATAATACTGCATGATTCCATCCCCGTTCTTGTCCTCAAACTTGATCAACCCGGTCGATTCCCAGTTCTTGAACCATTCGGGGGCCTCGCTGTAGGCAGTGTTGGAGACGGTTTGCAGAAAATTGGTGCGGGCGAATGCCGCCACGGCGGGGGCGGTAAGGTAGAGGATGGCGATAAACAAAAGCGCCCAAAAAGCGGATAACCGCGCGTCTGATACTTTGGGAACGGTGAAGAATCGAATGATGACGTGCGGCAGACCGGCCGTTCCGACCATGAGAGCCGCAGTGATAAAAAATACATCGATGGTGCTCTTGCTGCCGCTGGTGTAGGCGGAAAAACCGAGATCCCTGTTCAATCCGTTTAACCGGTCCAGCAGGAACACGCCTTCCTCCCCCTTTACCTCGGCCCCGAATCCAATCTGAGGGATCACGTTTCCGGTCAGGGTAATGGCGATGAAAATGGCGGGCAACAAATAGGCAAATATCAGCACGCAGTATTGGGCTACCTGGGTATAGGTTATGCCCTTCATCCCCCCCAGCACCGCGTAGGTGAAAACGACCACCATGCCTATGAACACCCCCCAGAAGATCTCAATTTCCAAGAACCGGGAAAAGACCACTCCGACCCCGCGCATCTGACCGGTCACATAGGTGAAGGAGATGAATATGGCGCAGATTACCGCCACCAGCCGGGCTGTTTTGGAATAATAGCGCTCCCCCACGAAGTCCGGCACGGTGTATTGGCCAAATTTCCGCAAATACGGCGCCAGCAACAGGGCCAGCAGCACGTAGCCTCCGGTCCATCCCATCAGGTAGACGGATCCATCGCGGCCCAGAAAACTGATGATCCCCGCCATCGAAATAAAGGACGCCGCCGACATCCAGTCCGCTGCCGTGGCAGCTCCGTTGGCCAAGGGATGCACCGTCCCCCCGGCAACGTAAAAACCACGCGTGCTCATCACGCGCGACCATATGGCTATGCCGACGTAAACGCTAAAGGTAATAAAGATGAAGAGGTAGGTCCAGCCCTGAATGCCCATGGTCGACGGTCCTTCCTTAGCGGGTTAGCTCGCGTCACGGCCGGCTTTCGGCCCTTCCTCTTCCACTCCGTATGCCTTGTCCAGGCGGTTCATCCAAACGGTGTAGACCAGAATAATGAGCAGAAAAATGAGAATGGAACCCTGCTGGGCCATCCAGAATCCGAAGGGAAATCCGGCGAATTTGAACCGGTCCAGCACGTCCACCGCAAGGATGCTCAAACCATAGGATGTCCCAAACCATACCCCCAGAAGGAGAAGGAGGATTTTCAGGTTTGCCCGCCAGTATTTCTGGCGCGACCGGGAAGTTGATGTCTCGTCCGCTTGGGAATCAATTGTTCTCATGAACCGGTAAGTTTGCGCGTTGAAGGATGAGAATGGTCCACCCCCTTATGCCCGATTCGATCCCGGTCACAACGAAAAACGATCCCGCCGTTTTCATGGCCACGGATCCATCGGCTTCTTCCATGCCCCGCAACGCCGCTTCATTCGACCAACCGGGGCAACTCTGCCACCTTTCAAAAAAAGCTGGCTAACAGGACCCATTCGGTTATGAGTCTGATTTCAACTCAAATTTCCCTCACGTTGCATATGGCTGCAAATTCCATTCGATTTCTCGTCTGTTTTATTGTTTTTGGAGTGTCGGTGGGCCCCTTTCCCGCCCTCGGCCAAGCGGAAGATCCCCCCGTGGCCCAGGAATCCCCTTCTTCGCCCGAGGCGGAGGCCTCGGAGGAAGACCAGAAACCCATTTTCAACCGGGAGGAACAGCTTTTCCTTCTCTACGCCTGGTACCTGGTGTTTTCCAACCGTATCGATATGATCGAACTGAGCGAAAAGGAGAAACAAGCCTTTCTCGTGGGTATCAACCTGGGCCTGCAAAAGCGTTCATTGACCGGATGGGAGGATAGGATGCCGGAAGTCCGCAAGCTTATGGACGAGCGGTGGCAGCCGGTCTTCGAACAACTCCAGCGCGAGCGCAAAGCCCAAACCGTTGAATTGTTCGCCGATTTGGCCAACCGGGACGAGGTGGTCAAGACACCCTCCGGGCTTTTCTACGAATTGATCAGTGAAGGGACGGGTAAGTTCCCTACCGACACCGACGTGGTGAATGCCGAGTTTACCGCCAAATTGATCGATGGAACCGTCTTTGAAACCACTGAAGGGCGCGGCCCCATCCCGCTGGTGTTGGAAAATATGGTTCCCGGTGTTCGCGAAGGCCTCAAATACGTGCGCGAAGGCGGTATTATTAATTTGTGGGTTCCGTCCGAGCTCGGATTCGGCAGCGAGGAAACCCAGGGTATTCCCGCTGATTCGGCCTTGCTCTTCGAATTCACCGTGCACGAGGTTGCCCCTGTGCCCGAAGGCCAATAGCCTGAAACCTGAGGGTTCAGCCCCCGGCCCCCCTTCCCACCCTCTAGCCCGTCCGCGAGTTACACTTTTCAGCCCCGTGAAAGCGTAAATAGTCGGCCCTGAAAACTCCATAATTTGTTGTTATACAACATTTTATTGTTGCCAATACCCCTTTTATTTGACAAGGTAATTGTGCAATTCAGCCCAAAACCTGGTCAAACTTATGAAGCTCTCTGGTGTTTTTCGGCAATTGAACTGGGCCACGATCTCCCCAGAAAAAGGAATCCCTTATGTTTTGGTTGTCCACCTTGGACAATAATGCCTTTTTCAGGGTCGACTAAATAAAGGGTTGACGGCACTTCTCCGTCAGTCTAAACGGAAGAAGATCACGCCTTTTTTCGGGCAGGTTAAACAAACTTCTAAGGAAAGAAACGTTATGAACGAGTTGCCGTTTTACTTAAAACGGGCGGTGTTTGGCCTCTTGGCCGTGGCTTTGCCGCTCACTACTGTCACTTACGCACAAGATGAGGATGACGATAGCATCTTCGAACTCTCTCCCTTCACCATTCAGGAAGATGAAGCGGTAGGCTATCAGGCCCTTTCCACCCTGGCTGGGACCCGGATTAAAACGGACCTGCGCGACGTAGGCGCCTCCATTCAGGTGATAACCGAGCAATTTCTGGAGGACACGGGCGCCACCGATGGGGCCACCCTCCTCTCCTACGGCTTGAACACCGAAGCCCTGGGTGAGCATGGAAACTTCGGACAAAAAGTAGGTGACCGCAGAGTGTCGTCGAAACAACCTCATATCTCAGCCCAGCGGCTCCGCGGATTGCCCGGTCCCGGTGGTGCGGCCACCCTGACGAGGGATTTCTTCATCACCGATATGCCCTTCGATTCCTACAACACCACCGCGGTCACCATTAACCGTGGTCCCAACGCCCTGCTCTTCGGCACGGGTAAGGCCGGAGGCATTATCAACAACGCCACTATTCAGGCCACAACCTCCCAAAATTTTGGTGAGATCAAGCTCCGCATCGGACAAAATGGATCGCACAGGGAATCCCTGGACTACAACGCGGTTCTGGTGGCAGACCGGGTAGCCTTGCGGGTGGCTCTGTTGAATGAAGAGCAGCAATTTCACCAGCGACCGGCCTACCAGGAAGACCAACGCTTTTTTGCCGCTCTCACCGCCGTGTTGTTGGAAAACGAGAATTCCGAGGTGTTTGGACCGACCGTATTACGGGCAAATATTGAAACGGCTGATTTGGACGGCACTCCGGTGAAGGTTCTGCCGCCCCCGGACCAGATGAGCGACTGGTGGAGTGTCTCCCGCCATGCTCCTTACGTGGCGCAAATCGAGGCCGAAACCGGATACGACATTCCGGACTACGTCGATAGCTCAAGTGATAAGGACGGCACCTTTATTTCCCAATATACCCATGACAATACTGGCCCCTCTCCCTGCTGCGGACATGGCAGGGGGGCGGCGCTTTCAGCTGGCGGTTGGGGTGCCAGCCTCACCTTTGCCGATATGAACAGCCCCGATCCGACCGTCGGGGATGGATCGGGTGTGCACGGGGTTTTCGAATACGTTGCCTGGAATGGTTGGGGACACAATTACATTCACACCTATTCCGACAGCATTTACAGAAATGGCGGCGATGGACCTTGGCGCAAGGGTTACGGTCCCAACAACACTGGCGTCCCCACCCTGAATGACCGGAACGTCCTGGACAATACCAAGGTTCTGCTGGGTGGGAACCTCAATCGTTCTACCAGCACTTTCGATGCCTCCAATATCACCTTGGAACAACAACTGTTCAACGGCAAGGGAGGAATCGAATTCGCTTACGATGAACAGGAGTATTATAACAAATCCCTCTTCCCCTACGGGGACTGGTTTGGGATACAAATCGACGTCATGGAGTTCCTTCCCAATGAACAGCCCAATCCCAACGTGGGCCGGCCCGTCATGGCCGCCGAAATAGAAAAAAGGCAGAATAAATGGAACCGGGAAGCCAACCGCGTAACTGCCTTCTATGAATTTGACTTCACCGAACAGGAAGGAGCCCTGGCTTGGCTGGGCAAACAAATTTTTACCGGCCTGTGGAACCAGCAGGAAATCAATTTCCTCGATCTGGATAACCGCAATCGCTGGGGTATTGCCGACAGCAATGCCCCCCCCACCCATACCGTAAGGGACATCTTTGGCGGGGGCCTCATTTCCCGGAGCGGAGATCGTGCCGCGTTGTTAAAATACTATCTCGGTCCCGATTTAAGGGGCGTTTCCCGCTTTGAAGATGTGAGGCTCACCCAATACACCAGCGCGCGAATCCCCGGTGACAACACCGATTGGTTACTCGGCTGGCGGGATGCTCCGGGGGGGGACACCGACGGTCCGCAAATCGAATACGTGCCTGGAATGGGCGACCCCCTGTTCTACAACAACTTTAAAAACCGGGATATCACCGTCCAAGTCGGCGCGAGAAACCGGCAGATCATAAAAACCACCGCACTGGCCTGGCAAAGCAAATGGCTCGACGGTCACGTCGTTGGATTGCTCGGCTGGAGAAAAGACAAATCCCTTTCCGCCTCCCAATTGGACGGCGCCGCGCGCGACTCTGAGGGATTTCCCCTGCCGGCTCAGTATCAATTGGGTCCGAACGACCCGGAAATTGAAGGAGATACCGGCACGGCCAGTCTGGTGGTGCACGTTCCCAAAAACTGGACGGGAGATCAGGTTGGCATAAGCCTCCACTTCAACGAGTCGGAAAGCTTTGAACCCGTTCCTTCGCGGCGCAATATCCGCGGGGAAATACTGGCCCCGCCCAACGCCACCACGGAAGAAATGGGGGTGACCTTCGAATTCCTCGAAGGCAACCTTTCCCTCCGCCTATCCGATTATGAAATGGTGGTATTCAGCACTTCTAACAGGGGGTCTTCCGAAATTGAACGCTTGACGGGAGTCTTGGACGGAGGGCTCGGAAACCAGCAATGGGCCAATGCCATGATTCAGGGAGTTGATTTTGACGAGGCCTACGCCCAGTCGGCCCGCTTCGGCAACACGGGGAATTTCTCCTCTTACCAGGATGTCTTCAATGCCCTGAGTTCTTATCTCCCCGATCCGTTGAGAGGCCTGAGCAATCCCCGTTTCGAGCCGGCACTTCCGGACTCGGGCGCCACCTTCACGGTGAATCGCATTCCCAATATCTCCACCCAAAGTGAGGTGGTTTCCGAGGGAACTGAAATCGAACTGGTGGGGAATCTCACCAGCAATTGGCGGGTAGCCCTTAATTACGGCGAACAGGAAACCGTAATCGACAATTCGATTCCCGCAGCACTGGAAGTCGTCTTGCAGGCGCAACAGAATTTGAGGAACCTCAATCTCTACAACTTGCAAGCCGATCCCAATCCCGCTATGGATTCGCAGAATACCATCGGCGACGTGTTCGAGAACTGGGTTCTCAATCCGCTGCTCAATTTTAAAGCCCGGGACGGCACCATTTCCGATGAACAGCGCAATAAGCGCGTCAACATCATTACGGCCTACGATTTTACCGAAGGTACCCTGAGAGGATGGGGAGTCGGCGGCGCTTATCGCTGGCAGGGCAAGGTGGCGGCCGGCTACGCCAAAATTCGCAATCCCGAGACCGATACCATTATCGACGACGTGACCCGACCTTTCTTCGGCCCCAACGTATGGAATGCCGACGCCTGGGTGAACTACACGGGTAAATTCCCCCTTATCCTGAACGAGAATGTCGATTGGAGGATTCAGCTCAACATTCGCAACCTCCTGGGAGACGATGAGTATATCCCGGTGCACTATCATCCGACCGGTGTCCTGTCGGTGGTTCGCAACCCCAACCCGATGGATATCTACCTCACCAACACCTTCAGCTTCTAAACGAATCTGAACCCCGATTTTTTCGCCGGCCGGCTTTTTTTGGGGAAAATCGGGCCCGCTCATGCCACCCTCGGGGTCGTTTCGCAGCTATCGACTTCCCCGCCAATCCACCAGTTCCATCTGGATGAAACGGCGGCCGTTGAAAGAGTTCCAGGCCAGTTTGACCGCCAGGTCGATCGGGCAATCTGCGGGAGGTAATTGGTCGGCCTTCTTCCACGCCACACCGTTCAGAACGACGCCATTCCTTTTTATCAAGGAGAAACGAAAATGATTCTTTCCGAACACTTGGGGAGGCCCGGCCAAGCGCACTCCTTTGATGCCGAATACGGGCACGGGATTCCCTTCGCCGAAAGGGGTGAGCCGATCGACCATTGCCATCAGTTCCTCGTTTATTTCATCGACCCCCACATAAGCCGCAATTTGGAGGTCCGGCTCGTGGGAGTCGCCTTCCAGAGCCCGTTTTACGGCCCGATCGAAGGCCACTTGGAAGGCCGGCAGGTTGTGGATGGGCAGGGACACCCCCGTGGCCATGGGATGCCCTCCCCAGCTTTCCAGAAGACCGCTGCATTGCCCTAAAACCTCCACCAGATTTACTCCCTCCACGCTTCGACCGGAACCTTTGGCCAAAGGGCCTTCCTTCCCCAGAACGATGGCGGGAGCGTTATGTTTACGGGCCAATCGACCCGCTACGATTCCGACCACGCCGTGGTGCCATTCGGGGTTGTACAAGACGTACCCGCCAGCCTCGGGCAGTTTCCCCTCAATGTATCGGGCTGCTTCCCGCATCATCCGGCGTTGAATATTCTGTCGCTCGCTGTTCATCCGGTCGAGCTGTCCGGCCATATCCAGGCAGTCCTCGATATTTTTTCCCAACAGCATCCTGACCGATAGTTCCGCATTGGCCAGACGACCGCTGGCGTTAATGCGCGGACCCAGCTTGAAAGAAATGTCCGACCCGGTAATGGGAGTTCCCAGCCCTATCCCGGACACGTTAAACAATGCGTGCAACCCGCTCCGTTGGGTGGACCGTAGCGCTTTGAGGCCAAAACTGGTTAGAATGCGGTTTTCCCCCGTCAATGGAACCACGTCGGCCACGGTACCCATGGCCACGAGGTCGAGGTAGTCCTTCAAATTCATTTTGTAAGCGGTAGGATCGCCTTCGTTTCTCAAATCCTTTACCAGGCCGTGGGCCAACTTGAAAACCAGTCCCACCGAACACAGGTCTCTCCAGGGCCGACCATCCTCGTCGTTGACGTGGGGATTGATCAGAATGGCCGGGGCCGGCCGGTCGCAGGTGGAGTGGTGATGGTCGATTATGATGACATCCACCCCTCTGGATGCGAGATAGTCGACTTCCTCAATGGAGTTTGTTCCGCAATCCACGGCAATAACCAGGTCGGGGGAGCCGGACTTCAGGGTCCGGTCGATGACGGCCCGGGAAAGGCCGTAACCCTCTCGCACCCGGTGAGGGACGGTGTAGTGTGGAAAAATTCCAAACCGGTTGAGTGTGTGGACCAGCAAGGCGGTGCTGGTTACCCCATCGACGTCGTAATCTCCAATTATGCTGATGCGCTCATTTTCGGCCATGGCACGGCGAAGGCGCCGCACCGCTTCCCGAAGATGAGTGATCCTGAAGGGATCGTCCAGTTGTCGAAGGCGTGGATGGAGAAAGGCTTTGGCTTCTTCGATGGTGGCCAGGGGGAGCCGGGTCAGAAGCTGAGCCACCAGGGGTGAGACACCCAAGGCTTTGGCCAAATCCCGGACGCGGCCTCGGGAAACCGTTGACTTCCGCCAAACCATGAGCCCTCAGGCGGGAGACTTGGACTTGGTCTTCGGTTTCGATCCGGCCTCCCACTCGTACTTGGGCAAGCGTTCCTTTTGAGATTCAACGTGCCGTCGATCGCCTTTGTGCCACCAGAAAAATACCGGACTGGCGATAAAGACCGAGGAAAAGGTTCCGGTAAGGATACCAATCAGAAAGGTAAAGGCAAAATCACGGATGATTCCCGTCCCGAATACCAGCAGGGAGGTCGTCACCAATAAGGTGGTCAAGGAGGTCAAAATCGTCCGGGACAAGGTCTTGTTAATGGCCAAATTGACCAATTGCCCCAATTTCAATCCCGGGTTGAGGTCCAGTTCTTCCCGGATGCGGTCGAATACCACGATGGTATCGTTCAACGAGTATCCCACGATCATGAGCAAGGCCGCCACCATGGGGGCGGAGAACTGATTGCCAAAAAGAGCGAAGATACCGATGGTCATGAACAAATCGTGGATGGTGGCGACCACCGCTCCGACGCCAAAACCGACTTCAAATCGCAAGGCCACGTAGAGCAGGATGCAGATCAGCGCGATCCCGATGGACAAAAACGCGTTAAACTGAATTTCCTTTCCCACGGATGGGCCGATCATGTTGTTTCCGATCCTCTCGAGACCCTTCCCGGGAAACGTATCCACCAGGGCTCTGGAAAGAATGTCCCCCTGTTCAAAATTGGTTTGAACTTTCAAAATGGTCTTCCCGCCCGCTCCCAAAGGGGTCTGACGGGTCAGGTTGACATTCTCAATTCCGAGCTGGCCGGCCACTGATTCCGCCTCGCCCAGGGTCAGGTCCTCCTCGAAGTGAAAGGAAATTTCATCTCCTCCCGTAAAATCGATTCCGTAAATGTCTTCCCCCCGGTAAATCAGGCCGGCGATTCCCACTGCTACGATGATCCAGGAGGTGGCAAAGGCATATTTCCGGTAGTTGAGGAAATTGATTTTGGGTTCCTTGAGCAAAGCGATGGTGAACATGCGCTGGACAAAGCCGGTGTTCACCAACAGATCGAGGATGAAACGGCTGACCAGGAGCGCGCAAAACAGCGTGGCGCCGATCCCGATGGCCAAGGTGACGCCAAACCCCTTTACCGGACCCGTGCCAAAGTAAATGAGGATAAATGAGGTGATGAGGGTGGTGACATTGGCGTCCAAAATAGTGGACAGGGCTTTGTCGAACCCGCCAAGCAATGCGTTGGGCAGGGTCTTGCCGGTGCGCAGTTCCTCCCGCATACGTTCAAAGATCAGGATATTGGCATCGACGGCCATTCCTATGGTGAGCACCAATGCGGCGATTCCCGGGAGGGTCAGGGTGGCGTCGATACTGGCCAGCGTCCCCAGAACAATAATCAGGTTGACCACCACTGCGATCAGGGCCACCAACCCGGCCACCAGGTAATACCCCAGCATGAAAAGGACCACGGCGGTTGCGCCTATGGAAAAGGCCTTGATCCCGGAGTCGATCGATTCCCGAGCCAGGGTGGGCTCGACCTCATACATCTCCGCCACGCGAAGCGGTATGTCGAGCGGATTGTTTAATCCGTTGGAAACCTGTTGGGCTTCGCGCAAGGTGAAGGAACCCGTAATCCGGGCCGATCCACCCGGAATTACTTCCTGAACACTGGGAGCGGTGAGCAATTCCCCGTCCAAGGTGATGGCCAGCCGGCCCGGAATGTTGGTCGTGTTCCCCCGGACTATTTCCCGGGTGAGTTCGGCGAATTGGTCGCCTCCCTCCGAGGTAAATTTGATTTGAATCTCGTAAGCGCCAAACTCCCCCACCGAGGGATTGGATTTGGCGATGGCTTCGCCCGTCATTTCCGGAAGGCGTTTTACAAACAGGTAACTGGTTGCAATGGCCCCGTCAGGGGCTTCCTGATCGAGCGCCTTGACCTCGTAGCCCACCGGGGCAGTCGTGTCGTAGGGTCCGGTGGGGGTCCGGGTGCGGTGGACGAATTTGAATTCCAACCGGGCCGGTTTCTTCAGGACATTAACCACTTCGGGATTTTCCGTGGTGGATACCCCAGGCAATTGAACCTCAATACGGTTTTCTCCCACCGGGCGGATGACCGGCTCGGTCACCCCCAGGGAATTGATCCGGTTGCCCACTATGTCGATGGCCTGCTCCAGATCGGTTTCCTTCTCGGAGGAGTCGGTCGCTTCCGATAAATCCAACTCCATGACAAAGGCCACTCCCCCCTTTAAATCGAGACCCGGTTGAAGCCGCGATTTGGAAGCATCCAGCAGAGCATCGAGCAACACCTGGTTGCGGCGCTCCGTATTGCGCATGGAGGATTCCAGAGTCAAATGGGGAAAATACTGGGCCAGATCGATTTCCCGCTCCAAGGCGATGGCGCGCAGAGCGAGATAGATACTGGAATAATCGTCGTTTCCGTAGGCCGTCTCCGCTTCCCCTAGCAGAGAAATAAAGGCTTCGGCGCCATTGCATTCCTCCAGCAGGTATTCCTTGAATTGGGTGTCCCGGATTGGATTGAGATAGAGAATCGCCGTAAAGACGATGACGGCGGAGAGAAGGAATTTCCAAAGCGTGCTACCAGACATGGACAAAAAGCCGGGAGGGTTCAGCGGGATGATTCTACCGTCCCATCCGGAGAAACCTTACCCTGAATGAAGGTTTTTTGGATTTCCACTTTAGTCCCTTCCGCGATGCGGACAACGAACCGGTCTTCCTTGACGTTGGTGATGATTCCAAAAATCCCGGAAGCGGTGATGACGTTATCTCCGGTCGACAACTCTTCGATCATCTGCTTGTGCTGCTTCTGCTTTTTGCGCTGGGGAGCAATGAGAAAGAACCACATGGCTCCGAGGATCAAAACCCAGAACAAAAGCATCATCATCCCGCCGTTGCCGGAAGCCTGGGCGAAATGCTCGAGAAAAATATTATGAGGTATGGTTTGCATATTGAATGCGAAATTTGAAACGGGGGGCCCAAGGGGTCAAACCTGAATCGCGCTTAGTTAAGCGGGATTATTGAGGGCATAAGGCATGGCGCCAGCCGGGATCAGGCCGTGGAAAAGTGATGCCTTCCTTCTTTCTTATGCCTGGGACCATTTGAATCAGGCGGTCAAGCGGGCGTAATCATGGGCGGAGAGCAAATCATCCAAATCGGTCCTGTCGGCCAGGCGAATTTTAACGATCCATCCCTCCCCATAGGCGTCCTGGTTGATTAATTCGGGCTCATCCTCCAATGCCGAATTTACTTCGAGGATCTCTCCGGCCGCCATCAGGTAAACGTCCGAGGCGGCTTTCACCGACTCTACGACGCATAAACTTTCCCCTTTGGCAAAGTCTTCTCCCTCCTCGGGCAACTCCACGAAGGTGATATCGCCCAAACGGCTTTGCGCAAAATCGGTTATGCCCACCTGGGCCGTCCCATCGTCCAGCAAACGGAGCCATTCGTGGTCTGTGCTGTATTTGAGTTCGTCCGGAATGTTGTTCATGTGATCGAATGCGCTTTTTGGCCAAGTTTATCCTTTATTCCCTCTAATACCTATTTGCCGTTCAAGTGCAAGGGAGGCTTTCCCGGGCGAATGGCAAACCGGTTACCCCTTACCTCTACCTCGAGGTTCGGGGAAGAGAGGTATTCTGCTCCTATCAGGGCCGAACCAATCGGCTTGTTCAGAATGGGCGATTGGGTGCCCGAGACCACCTTTCCGACCGCGTCATCTCCCACGAATACCGGGGTTCCCGGTCGCGCGATTCTGCGGTCTTCAACGGTAAAGTAGAGGACCCGGCGGGAAATGCCGGCCATTTTCTGTTCCCTTAAAGCTTCCTTGCCCACAAAGGCAGCCTCCTTTTTCAATTTCACCGTCCAACCGATCCCGCCCTCGAAGGGCGTAATGGTATCGCTGATTTCGTGTCCGTAAAGCGGGTAGCCGGCCTCTAATCTCAGGCTGTCCCGCGCTCCCAATCCGGCCAGGAGCAGTCCAAGGCCGCCGCCGGCCTCCAAAACGGACCGGGCAATTTCCGGTCCCGCCTCCCAGGGCGCGTAGATCTCGAATCCCGATTCCCCGGTATATCCCGTGCGGCTGATGATGGATGAATAGCCGGCAAATTTCTCCTCCGTAAAATGATAATATTTCAACTCGGCCAAATTTACGGAGGTGAGCCCGGCGGCGATCCTTTGGGCGGCGGGCCCCTGGAGAGCCAACTGGCAATATTGGGTCGACACATCCCGCACTCGACAAGCAAAGGGAGCCGACTTCCGGGTTATCCAGTCGAGGTCCTTTGCAGTATTGCCGGCATTGATGCAAAGGAGATAGTCGTTTTCTCCCCTGCGGTATACCAGCAGATCATCTACCACGGCCCCCCCCTTGTAACACATGGGGGTATAGACCACGCGCCCGTCCGTCATGCTGCGGATGCGGTTGGTCACGAGATGGTCAAGAAACAGACCCGCTTCAGGGCCTCGCACCGAAACCTCCCCCATGTGGCTCACGTCGAACAAACCGGCCTTTGCCCTCACGGCTCGGTGCTCGGCCAAAATGGTGGTGTACCGAACCGGCATGTCCCAACCACCGAAGGGGACCATGTGGGCGCCGTTGGCCCGGTGGAAGGCGTGCAGAGAAGTTTTTTTCAGACGGCCGGGCATAGGGAGAGATCCCGGATATAAGAGTACATTCGAAGGGGTCAAACCTAGAATCTCAACATCGCAAACGACGTCAAGATTGCAAAGAATGACCCCGACGGGACTCGCGGGGTGTCGATCCGCCTTCGCCCAAGGGCTACGGCCGGACAAGCACAGCTACATCCGCGCCTCTGCCCGAAGCCCACACCAGCACTCGATCTCCGTTCGCTCGCGACGAATTTTGTGAGAAATGCGGGCTAAAATCAAACGCTTGAAATTTTTCCCGAAATTCTTCAATCTGGCAGCGATATGAAAATTTTTTGGCCCGAGCCGTTGGCATTTACTGCTTCAAAAAGTAGCTGACTCATTTCTCCGGTTTTTCCATTTTGATAACCGCATGGGCTCTCGGCCAAACCATTCATGACTCCCTTAATCCTTGCTGTTATCCTGACCGTCGTCATTTCCGCACTGTGTTCGGTTTTGGAGGCCATGGTTCTCAGCACTACTGCCGCAGAGGTCGAATCCCTCAAACAACGAGCCGGCAATCGTGGAACCTTGCTGGGGCAAATGATCGGGGAAATCGACGAAACCATTTCGGCAATTTTGACCCTGAACACCATCGCTAACACGGCGGGCGCCACGGTGGTGGGAACTCTCGCCGCCGCTCAATTTGGCAGCGCCGCCGCCGGCATTGCGGCAGGGATAATGACGTTCCTGATTTTGATTTTCTCGGAAATAATTCCCAAAAACGTGGGGGTTGCCTATCGCGGTTGGATTCAGCCTTACTCCGTCCACCTCTTGTGCTTCATCCGGTTTTTGATGAAACCGGTCACTTTTTTTACACGCAAATTCGTCCGCATGCTGGTGAAAGACCAGCATGGGACCAGCCAACAGGCGGAAGAGGAAATCAAGCTGTTGGCGGAAAAGGGCGCCAAAGAAGGGAAGCTGCGTCACGCCGAGGCGGATGTCATCAGCAACGCCCTGACCCTGGATGACGTGGCTATCGACGACATCATGACCCCGCGAACAGTGGTATTCGCTCTGGAAAAAAACTGGACTGTGGCCGAGGTTTTCAAGGGGTATAAAAACATCCCCTTCGCACGCATTCCCGTTTACGAAGAAACCATCGACCAGGTCATAGGCATGGTGCGGAGACGCGACCTTTTGCAGGCCATGGCCGGCGATGGCCAGGACACAAAAGTTTCCGAATTGATGCTACCGGCCCTCTTTGTGCCCGAAACCGCCAATGGCGCCGATACGCTGCAACGGCTTCTTTCCAAGCAGCAACAATTGGCCATAGTTGTGGATGAATTCGGCTCCGTAACCGGGGTTGTCACCATGGAGGATATCATCGAGCACATCCTGGGCAGGGAAATTTTCGAAAAGGACGATGTGGCGGTCAACATGCGGGAATTGGCCCGGGCAAAAAATGCCCGGAAGCTGGGAAAGGGGCAATAGGTGGTAACATCGAACCAGGCCAGATCACAGGAATGACGGTCTCGTATCAGGGTTCTCAATACTGGCGCCACGATTGGGATCCGTTCGTGGTCCAATTTTCCGAAACTTGGGGCATCCGCTGGTACGGATTGGCCTATGTCCTGGGATTTCTCACCGCTTCGTGGTTGTTGGGATTTTACTACAAGCGCGGGAGGTCGCCCATGGATCAGGAACGGCGTTTCAATGCCCTGGTCGTTCTCATTCTGGCCACCTTGGCCGGCGGCCGTCTCGGATACATGCTCCTTTACGATTTGAACACCCTGCTCCTGGCCCCCTGGAAGATCTTCAAGGTCTGGGAAGGGGGAATGGCCAGCCACGGGGGGATCGCCGGCTTGGCCCTCGCGGTTTGGTATTTGGCCCGCAAGCACGGTTACTCCAAAACGAAACTGGCCGATATCGTGGTTACGTTGGGTCCCCCCGGCATATTTTTTGGCAGGCTGGCAAATTTCATTAACGGAGAGTTGTGGGGGAAAATCTCCACGGTCCCTTGGGCCGCTGTATTTCCCGCAGCATCTCCCTCTGGAGTTCCCCGCCACCCCAGTCAACTCTACGAAGCCGCGCTGGAAGGCCTGTTTCTCATCATCTATCTCCAGTTGCGTTTCTGGAGGAGTTCCGTTGTCCGCCTTTATCCAGGGCATTTATGCGGGGAATTTTGTCTGCTCTACGGCCTGCTGCGCATTGTCGGAGAACTATTCCGAGAACCGGATGCCGGGTTGATCCTGGGTATGAACAGGGGTATTTTTTATTCCCTGTTCATGGTTTTGGCCGGCCTCGGCATTATTTACTCGGCCCGGAAACGATCGGGTTCACAACCCCCCGGATAATGGATCCGGCCCGGCCATCCCCCATGGCCCTAAACAATGGTGGCATCCCGCAAAACCGCGTTCTTCAGGATCACGATCACCCCGTCGCGCACGAAATAACCGTCCCCCTTCGACCCGTCTGCATGCCCATACGGGGAAATATGGACGTTGTCCCCAATCCGCGCGTTCTTGTCCAGAATGGCGTTGCGAATGACGCAATTGCGGCCCACCCCGACATCGGGGCGGTCCCGGGCGCGGTTGGCTTCGATTTCATCGGGGGTTTCGTAGTAATCACTACCCATCATCACGGTTCGTTCCAGGGTGGACCCCTCCCTGATGATGGAACGCACCCCGATGGAGGATTCTTTCAATTGCGCCCCGCGCACGATACACCCGTCCGCCACGATAGCATGATCCATCACACAATTATTGATTCTTGAGGCCGGGAGGAATCGGGCATGCGTATACACCGGGAAATCGTTCTCAAAACAGTTAAAGGAAGGATACTCCCGAGTGAAGGAGAGATTGGCCTCAAAAAACGCGCCGACGGTCCCAATATCTTCCCAGTAGTCATCGAAAATAAAACTGCACAGCTTGCGCTTTCCCAACAGGGAAGGAATCACCTCTTTCCCGAAGTCGGTCATGTCGTTTTGCAGGGATTTTCGAAGCACCTCGCGGTCGAATAAATATATGCCCATGGAAGCCAGGCAGTGTTTTTCCTCAACCTTCCGGTCAAATTTTCTTTCCAGGGCCTGGCCGATGGCCAAATCTTCGATCACGGTCGGATCGGTGGGTTTTTCCACAAATTCGATAATACTCAAATCGTCCTGCACCCGCATCAGTCCCAGGCCTCGCACTTGGCCGATCGGCATGGCTTTTGCCGCAATGGTCGCCTCCGCTCCGGTTTCAATGTGCTGGGCGATAAGTTCGTTGAAATTCATCCGGTAAAGCTGATCGCCCGATAATATGAGCAGGTAATCGAACTCGAAATTGCCGAAATGATGGAGATTCTGCCTTACCGCGTCCGCCGTCCCCTGATACCAATTGGCATCCTCGGAGGTTTGTTCGGCAGCCAGAATGTCGACGAACCCCCCTCCGAAATGATCAAACTTGTAGGATTCCCGGATGTGCCGGTGGAGGGATGCGGTGTTGAATTGGGTCAGCAAATAGATCCGGTTCAGGCCCGAATTCAAACAGTTGCTTATGGGGATATCGACCAAACGGTATTTCCCCGCCAGTGGCACGGCCGGTTTACAGCGTTCTCTGGTCAGGGGGTAAAGACGCGCCCCGCGGCCACCGCCCATGACTACCGATAAAATCCTTGGGGACATAAGAAAGTTGTTTTCTGGCTTCCACAGGGCATCATTTCGAGCCATTAATTCAGGACAATCTAAAAATGTGTGGAATTGTTGGATACCTGGGCGGACGGAATGCCACCGGCATTTTGCTGGAGGGGCTGCAGCGGCTGGAATACAGGGGGTACGACTCGGCCGGTTTGGCTACCTACAACCGGGGCTCCCTGCAGATTACCAAACGGGTTGGACGGGTGAAAAAGTTGGTTGGAGCGGTCTCGGGCCAACCCAGCCGGGCAAAATTGGGCATTTGCCACACCCGCTGGGCCACCCATGGCGGGGTGACCGAAGAAAACGCCCATCCCCACCTCAGTTGCGACGGCAAGATCGCCCTGGTCCACAACGGGGTAATCGAGAATTACGCCCCCATCAAAAAATTTCTGCAGTCCGCAGGCTATACCTTTTCTTCCCAGACGGATACCGAAATTCTCTCCAATTTGATTGCCTATCATTACCGTAAGGAAACGGATTACGGAGAAACCAGCCGGTTGTTCGAAAGCGTCCGCAAAGCCCTGCTAAAGGTGGAGGGCACCTACGGAATAGCCGTCATCTGTGCGGATTGCCCCAGTGAAATAATCGGGGCCAGGAATGGATCCCCCCTCATTCTCGGAGTGGGAAGTAAGGAGATCCTCTTGGCCAGCGACGTGGCCGGCCTGGTCAGTAGAACGCCTAAGGTGGTCTACCTGAACGACGGGGAAATCGTCCACATCCGCGAGGGAGACTTCTCCATTTCCACCCTGGATGCCGAGGCGATCCACCCCGTCATCAACGAGGTGGACTGGGACGTGTCGGAGAGCGCCCTGGGCCATTTTCCGCATTATATGTTGAAGGAAATTTTCGATCAGCCCGAAGCGCTGGAAAATGCCATGCGTGGCCGGTTCTCCATGGACAAAAGTACGGCCAAATTTGGCGGCTTGAATGTCACTCCGCAGAATTTACGGCAAATCGACCGCATCATGTTATGCGGGTGCGGCACGGCCTGGCACGCCTGTCTGAGCTTGGAGTTCCTCATCGAAAAGTACGCCCGCATCCCCGTCGAGGTGGAATACGCCTCCGAATTCCGCTACCGCAACGCGCCGCTGGATAAAAATACCCTCTTCATGGTGGTGAGTCAGTCCGGGGAAACGATCGATACGCTGGCGGCCCTGCGCGAATCGAAAAGGAAGGGGTACACCTCCCTGGCTATCACGAATGTAGTGGGGTCCTCCATCGCGCGGGAATCCGACGGAGGCATTTACCAACATGCCGGTCCGGAAATCGGGGTGGCATCGACCAAGGCCTTTACTTCCCAGCTTCTCCTTGGCGCCATGCTGGCTCTCTACCTGGGGCGCCTGCGGGATATGAGCTTCAACGATGGGGTCGAGTTTGTAAAGGGGCTCAAGACCGCTCCGGAAAAAGCCGGGGCAATTCTGCAACGATGCAGCCAAATCGAGGACATCGCACTAAAATATGCCCACAAAAATGACTTCTTGTTCCTGGGCCGCTTGAGCATGTTCCCCATCGCCTTGGAAGGGGCTCTGAAACTCAAGGAGATTTCCTACATCCACGCCGAAGGTTATCCGGCCGCAGAAATGAAACATGGGCCCATTGCCTTGGTCAGCGAAGACTGTCCTTCCTTGTGTTTTGCCACTGAAAAGGATATCCTCAGCAAAGTGATTTCCAATATCCAGGAGGTCAAGGCCCGCAATGGAGAGGTTATCGTGGTCCGGAATGATTCGTGCCTCTTGCCCGACGGCCTGGCCGATGATGAAATTGTCATTCCGGACGCACACGGAGCGATAATGCCCCTGTTAGCGGCTATTCCCATGCAACTTCTCAGCTACTACATCGCTGTTGAACGCGGTTGCGACGTCGATAAACCCCGGAATCTGGCCAAATCGGTCACGGTTGAATAATTAGAGAGAGGGCAAATAGGGAGGTTTCGTCCGCCCCGGCGGCAACGCCGAAGGCTGGGCCAATGGACCAATCCCAACTGAGCGGGATGCAGATCTACATGCGGGAAATTGGCCAGATCGATCTCCTCACCCCGGAGCAGGAAGTCAAACTGGCCCAAAAGATCCGGGAGGGAGATACCCCGGCCCGCCATCTCATGATCAAGGCCAATCTGCGCCTGGTGGTAAAAATCGCCTTCGATTATTCCAACTTCGGCCTCCCTCTGGGTGATATCATCAGCGAGGGAAACATCGGGCTGATAAAAGCGGTGGACCGTTTCGACCCCCAAAAGGGAGGAAAATTCAGCACCTATGCCGCTTGGTGGATCAAACAATCCATCAGACGGGCTCTGGCCAGGCAGGGTAAAACCATCGGCTTCCCCGTTCATTTGGTAGAAAAGATTGCCAAGATCAGAAGAATTACCCTTCAGCTCTCCGGGGAGCTGGGGCGCGATCCCACCGAGGAAGAGGTGGCTGCCCAGGTGGGGTTGCCCGCCCATAAGATTGCTCACTTGAAAAGCGTCAGCATCCGGCCCGCTTCCCTGGACGCGCCGGTTGGAGAAAATCGATCCATCTCCTTTGGCGAGATCATCGGCGACGAAAATGCTTTGAGCCCATTTGAGAACCTGCACAACAAATCCCTGGCCACGGAAATTTCCCGAACCATCGGGCAACTGGATGAACGGGAGGAGAAGATCATTCGTTTGCGGTTCGGGTTGGATGGCGAATCACCCAGGACCCTGGAAGAAGTGGGGAGGGTTTTCGGCATTACCCGCGAACGGGTACGTCAACTGCAGAATGCCTCCCTCATCAGAATGCGCCGGGTGATGGCCGAAAGGGATAGACAGCGGACCCGCCGGGAACTCGAAGAAAAGGAACGTCAACGCCGCCGCATGAGGGTCCTCAAGGAATTCTTCGATGCCAAGCGCAGGGAAAGGGAAGCAAAAGACGGAATCGAGCGCTCGGACGGAGCGGGCGCAGATTGACCCCGGCGGGAATTGCGAGCTAAGATCAGTCCTCCTTTGTCGCCTCGTCCAGTATATCCCCCAGGGACATGAGGTCTACCCCTTCTTTGGGCGCGTCGAACGCGGCCCTTTCCGCAGCCAGTTCAGTAACGCTGTAGCTGGCCGCTTTGATACTCAGGGCAATGCGACGCTCTTCGTGGTCGATTTTGATGACACGGGCGGTTACGACCTGACCGATTGAGACGATTTCCTTGATTTTTTCCACGCGGTCTTCGTGTATCTGGCTGATGTGAACCAACCCGTCGATGCCGTCCCGCAGTTCGACAAATGCTCCGTAAGAAGTGATCTTGGAGATCTTGCCCTCAACCACGTCTCCAATTCGGAAAAAGGTTTCGATGCTCTCCCATGGATCGGTTGACAATTGCTTGATGCCGAGAGAGATGCGTTGCTGATCCGGGACTATATCGAGCACGATGGCCTCCAACTCCTCGCCCTTCCTCAAGACTTCATTGGGGTGATTGACCTTGCGGGTCCAGGACATGTCGGAAACGTGCACCATTCCATCGATTCCCTCTTCCAGTTCGACGAATGCTCCATAGGTGGTAATATTGCGAACCATCCCGCGAACCCGCGCTCCTACCGGATAGTTGTGCACAACCATATCCCAGGGATTTGCTTCGAGTTGGCGGATCCCGAGAGAGATTTTCTGATCCTCTTTCTGGATGCCCAATACAACCGCCCCGATCGTATCTCCCACGCGAAGCAAATCCCCCGGCTTGGTGATGCGTTTGGTCCAGGACAACTCGGTGACGTGAACCAGGCCCTCGACCCCTTCTTCCAGTTCGATAAAGGCGCCGTAAGGCACCAGGTTGACCACCCTGCCCTCAACCCTGCCGCCAATCGGATAACGTATTTCGATGTCATCCCACGGATTCGCGGTCAGTTGCTTGAGCCCAAGGGATACACGCTCCTTCACCCGGTCCACTTCGATAATCATGATGTCGATCAGCTCCCCGATCTTGACCATCTCACTGGGATGGGAAATCCGGCCCCAACTCATGTCGGTAATGTGGAGCAGTCCGTCCAGGCCATCGA